>NZ_JBIAIP010000022.1:0-69681 GCF_042871485.1 Streptomyces sp. NPDC005791 | reverse complement strand
TGTGGTGTGTTCCTAGACAGCTCCACCACATCGGAGGTCTTCGCCATGTTCAAGACCCGAGACTGTCAACAACGCTCGTGATCAATACACCTAGGACCGGTCTCACGGATCGAGATCGTCCGCCGCGCGCTCGTCGAAGACCCGCATGGCCTTCGCCGTCACGGGTCCGGGTGCTCCGGGCAGTACCCGCCCGTCGACCCGGTGGACGGCCTGGATGTCGCGGAGCGTGGAGGTCAGGAAGATCTCGTCGGCTCGCTCGAGCACGTCCAGCGGGAGGTCGGTCTCCAGCGCGCCCGTCCACTCCACGGCCAGGGCGCGAGTGATTCCCGCGAGGCATCCCGAGGTGACGGGCGGCGTGTGGATCTGCCCGTCGAGGACGACGAAGACGTTGGATCCGGTGCCCTCGCAGAGCTGTCCCACCGTGTTGGGGAAGAGCGCCTCCGAGGCGCCCCGCTCATGGGCGCGCGCGAGAGCGACGACGTTCTCGGCGTACGAGGTGGTCTTGAGTCCGGTCACCGCGCCGCGTTCGTTGCGCGTCCAGGGAACGGTGACGACGGCCGTGCTGTCGGGGCGGCGGGTCGCCTCGCCCAGGGCGACGACCAGGCTGGGTCCGGCGTCGCCGCGGTCGGAGCCGAGCGGGGAGAGACCACCGGTGAAGGTGATCCGGAGCCGGCCGAGCTCCATGGGACCCGCCTCGATGACGGCCGCCACGGCGCGGCGGACCTCGTCGTGATCGGGGTCGGCCAGGCCCAGACCCCTGGCCGAGCGCGTCAGCCGGTCGAGGTGCCGGGTCAGGGCGAAGGGGCGGCCCCCGGCGACCCGGACCGTCTCGAAGACGCCGTCCCCCACGGTCAGTCCGTGGTCGAGCACGGACAGCCGCGCGTCATCGGCATCGTGCAGCTCGCCGTTGACCCAGATCCTCATGACGTGGTCCTTCCTGTCTCCTCGTAGGCGCCCGACGCTACAGCGAGCAGCCGGGAGGCCTTGAGCTCGGTCTCCGCCCATTCGCGCGCCGGGTCGGACCCCCAGGTGATGCCGGCCCCGGTGCCGAAGCGGAGGAGCGGGGTGGATCCGGTGCGGTCGATCCAGAAGGTACGTATGCCGACGGCCATGTCCGCGGTGCCCCGGTCGGCGTCCACCCATCCGACCGCTCCGCAGTACGGGCCACGGGGCGCCGTCTCCAGGGCGTCGATGATCCGCAGCGCGCTCGACTTGGGCGCCCCGGTGACGGAGCCGGGCGGAAACGCCGCGTTGAGCAGCTCGGGCCATCCCGCACCGTCCGCTAGGCGTCCGCGCACGGTGGAGACGAGGTGGACGAGGCCCGGGTGCTTCTCCACGGCGCAGAGGTCCGGGACGCTCACGCTGCCGGGCGCGCAGACGCGTCCCAGGTCGTTGCGGACCAGGTCGACGATCATCACGTTCTCGGCGTGGTCCTTCTCCAGCAGATCGGCCTCGGTGCGGCCGGTGCCCTTGATCGGCCCGGACTCGACGGTCCGGCCGTCGCGTGCCAGAAAGAGTTCGGGGGAGGCGGTGGCGATCTCCACGCCGTGCGCCGGGAGCCGGATCGTTCCGGCGTACGGGGCCGGGTTGCCCCGGGCGAGCAGGGCGGTGAGGGCGTCCACATCGGCTGCTTCGGCCTGCGGGCCGGGCAGCGGCGCGGACAGGACCCGGCAGAGGTTGGCCTGGTAGACCTCACCCGCCGCGATGTGTTCACGGATCCGTCGCACGCCGGCCATGTAGGCGTCCTCGTCGAGTGAGGACGCCCAGTCGTCCGGGCCGGGGCCCCGCCACGCCCCGGGCACGGGGAGGGGGACCTCTTCGGACCGTACGGTGTCGAAGCGGGCACAGACCAGGCCGCCTTCGAAGTCGGCACATACCGCCCAGAAGCCGGATGATTCAAGAGCCGCGGGATCGCTGGTGACGTCCCGCAGGCCGGATGCGACGAGGCCGCCGAAACGGGCGAGTGGGGTGAGATCGTGCACGTGACCGAGTCTAGAGCGGCAGGCGGTGACCTGCTGCGGACGGCAGTGGCAGCAGCACGCTGCGCAAACGCGTTTTTGTGCTGGCCCGGGAATCCGCTAGAGTTCAACACGTCGCCGGGTCGCGCAAGCGGACCGGGAAAGACAAGCGGACGTAGCTCAGTTGGTAGAGCGCAACCTTGCCAAGGTTGAGGTCGCCAGTTCGAACCTGGTCGTCCGCTCGCAGAAGGTGGGGGATCTTCCCGAACCCCCGCCCCTGGTGGAGTGGCCGAGAGGCGAGGCAACGGCCTGCAAAGCCGTCTACACGGGTTCAAATCCCGTCTCCACCTCCAAGGACGATTAGCTCAGCGGGAGAGCACTTCCCTGACACGGAAGGGGTCACTGGTTCAATCCCAGTATCGTCCACCGGTCCGCAAGGACCCCCGCGCGATTAGCTCAGCGGGAGAGCGCTTCCCTGACACGGAAGAGGTCACTGGTTCAATCCCAGTATCGCGCACGCAGTACACGCAGGTCACCCTGCGCGATTAGCTCAGCGGGAGAGCGCTTCCCTGACACGGAAGAGGTCACTGGTTCAATCCCAGTATCGCGCACCAGCCGAAACCCCCGGTCGTCTCCACGACCGGGGGTTTCGTCGTGTGCGGTGCGGGTCAGCCGGTGAAGAGCTGGGTGGCCTTGCGGACGAGCTCGTACAGGCCGTAGGTGAACGGTACGGCGACCCAGAGCCAGACGAACACCATGAGCGGCTTACGACTGCTGGTGGACACGGGGGCTCCCTTCCGGTGCCTCGTGGAAGCGTGCGTGGACCGGGCGGATGCACTCGTTGGCGACGAAACCGACGATCAGCAGCCCGATCATGATGGTCAGGGAGGTCGAGTAGAGGCTGGGGCCGCTGTGTCCGGCGCGCTCCCCCGCGTCCGCGACCCGGTTGACGATCAGCGGGCCGAGCACACCGGCCGTGGACCAGGCGGTCAGCAGACGGCCATGGATGGCTCCCACCTGGTACGTGCCGAAGAGATCCTTCAGGTAGGCCGGCGCGGTCGCGAACCCTCCGCCGTAGAAGGACAGGATCACGAGCGCGCAGCAGATGAAGAGCGGCTTGGAGTCGTTGCCCAGCTGGGCGATGATCACGTACATGAGCGCGCCGACGCCGAGGTAGACCCGGTACATGTTCTTACGGCCGATCAGGTCCGAGGTGGAGGACCACAGGAGGCGGCCTCCCATGTTGGCCAGCGAGAGCAGGGCGACGAAGCCCGCCGCCGCGGAGACCGAGACCGGGGTGGAGGTGTCCGCGAAGAAGTCCTGGATCATGGGAACGGCCTTCTCGAGGATGCCGATGCCCGCGGTGACGTTCATGCACAGGACGACCCACAGGCACCAGAACTGCGGTGTGCGCAGGGCGTTGCGGGCGGAGACCTGGGCGTTGGTGACAAGCCTGCGGGTCTCCTGCTTGGGCTGCCAGCCGTCGGGGAGCCAGCCTTCGGGCGGCACCCGCACGAGGAGGACTCCGAGTGCCATGAAGGCGGCGTAGACGACTCCGTGGACGAGGAAGGCAGTCGCGATGCCGGAACGGTCCGCGCCGAAGTTCTCCAGCATTCCGCTGGACCAGGGCGAGGCGATGAGGGCGCCGCCGCCGAACCCCATGATGGCGATGCCGGTCGCCATGCCGGGGCGGTCGGGGAACCACTTGATGAGGGTGGACACCGGAGAGATGTAACCGATGCCGAGACCTATGCCGCCGATGAAGCCGTAACCGAGGACGACGAGCCAGTACTGACCGGTGGCGGCGCCGAGCGCGGCGACGAGGAAGCCGGAGGAGAAGCAGACGAGCGAGACGAACATCGCCCAGCGTGGGCCGTTACGTTCGACGAGGGTGCCGCCGAACGCGGCGGAGAGGCCGAGCATGACGATGCCCAGCTGGAACGGGAGAGCACTTGCGGTGCCCGAGAGATCGAGGGCTGATTCGAGCGAGGGCTTGAACACGCTCCAGGCGTAGGCCTGTCCGATGGAGAGGTGTACGGCGAGCGCGGCGGGCGGTACGAGCCAGCGGCTCCACCCCGGGGGCGCGACAGTTCGGGACCTGTCGAGGAAGTTCATGATTCCGCACTCTAGGCATCAGCCATGGCCATGACTAGATCATGCAGAAAGTGCGTCGACCGCACGCAGGGCGGGTCCGGGCCTCGGCCCGGACCCGCCCTGCGTGCACTGCCCGTTCGGAGAACCGGTTCAGGAGCTGAACAGCATCCGGCCGAAGCCCTTCTGGCGGTGGTGGCCGCCGTGGTGACCGCCCTGGTGCGGTGCTCCCCAGGCCGGGGCCTGCGCGGCGGGATAGGCCTGCTGGGCGGGGTAGGCCTGGGGGGCGGGCGGCGCGGGCGGGGCCTGCTGTGCCCACTGCGCCTCCAGGCGGGTCAGGGACTCCAGCTCGCCGTAGTCCAGGAATATCCCCCGGCAGCCGCTGCACTGTTCGATCTGGACACCGTTGCGGTTGTACGTGTTCATCTGTGCGTGACACTTGGGGCACTGGAACATCGGGTGAACTCCTCACGTCGTGGCGACGTCACCGGACATCCATGCCCGGCGGCGCTCGCTTCACCCTACGACGCTCGTTCGGACACCAACTCGGGTGGGAGGGAGGCGATGCGGACACATGCGTCGATCATCAACTGTTCCACTTCATCCGGACTGCGGTCCTCCGCTGCGGACTTGGTCAGCGCCAGGGCCGCCGCCTGCACCGTGATCGCCCGCGCCGGGACGTCCAGCTCGGGCCACGGGTCCCCTTCGGTCCGCACGGCCGGGCCGCCGGCCGCCCGGTAGGCGCCGAGGAAGCGCTGCCAGGTCTCCGGCGGCAGCAGCCCGGCCGCGAACCAGGCGGCGGGCCGCGCCAGGTCCCACGCAGGATCGCCCAGGCCCGCGTCGTCGATGTCGATCAGCAGCCAGGGGCCGCCCTCCGCAGGGTGCCGCACGAGCTGACCCAGGTGCAGATCGCCGTGGCAGAGGAAGCCGTCCCGGTGCTCGGGCGTCGGGGACTCGGCACGGGCCCAGCCGGGCAGTCGGCGCCAGGCGGCCAGCACGGGGGCTGCCGCGGGGTCGCCCGGGCGGGCCGCCCACAGGCGCGCCACGGCCCGGGCCGCCTTGACGGGCCCGCGCATCGGCGGGAACGGCCGGGGAGGCGGGGTGCGGTGCAGCCGGGCCAGGAGGACGGCGGCCTCCTCCCAGGGCGCGGCGTCGGGATCCGAGGGGTCGACGGGCGCGCCGTACGGCCAGAGGCTCACGGTGCGCCCCTCGGCGCTGCCCGGCCCGTCCAGCCCCTCCGGTGCGGCGAGCGGCGGAAGCAGGATGCCCGCCAGCCGGGGAGAGGCGGCCAGGGACAGCCTGACCGCCAGGGCGGTGGCCTCCGAGTCGGGGGCATGGGCCTTCGCGACGACCGGACCGCTGCGGACCACCGTGCCGTCGGGCCGGTCGGCGAGTACTCGGGGCGGGGCGCATGCGCACGCAACCGCACCGGCGTGGGCGCCGGCGTGCGCGAGGTCACCCAGCGCGCGTACGACACGGGTGATGGTCATGGGTTCTGCTCCCGTGAGGCGATCGGCCGGCTCCGCGGCCGGCCACGGCGGTGATCGTACGCGGCCACTCCCGCAGGGGGCCGGACAGCGCGATGTCCGGCCAGCTCCCCAGCTGGCCGGACAAACGCTGCCGTCCGCCGCACCCCCGTCCCCACGGGGCTGTTGGCCGGATGTCCCGGTCCGGACCGCTCTTCCGGACCCGGGGCGCCGCTCAGCGCCCCAGCATCACGCCCACGGACGACGCCTGTGTGACCACTGCGTCCCAGCCGCCGAAGACGACGACCAGCAGGGCCGCCAGAGGAAGAACCATGGCGGTCGCCACCAGTGGGTGGCGCGTGCCCGACCGGCGTACGCCGAACGAGGCGTACGCCTTGCGTCCTCGCGTGCGGATCATCGTCCGCGTCGCCGTGTCCGCCATGGTTCCTCTCCTGACCTGTTCCGGAGCGGCAGGCGTCTGGCCTCGGGGGACGAGTTCCACGCCCGCCGCTTGACTGCAACATTACGGAGACGGAAGCCGTCCGGCGTCATGCCCGCGTACCGAATGCCTGGCCTCCCGGAGGATGAGCCGACCACCTCCGGCGTACTCCCCTGGGTGGAGAAGGTGTGCTGGTTGCGGCACCCGAGCCCTTAGGGGGCGTCCCCGACGCCGACGTCACCCGCGTGGGAGCGCTCGGAGGAGTCCTCCCGGGGGACCGGCTGTTCGACCAGGGCGAGCACCCTGGTGGCCATGAAGCGGGCAGTACGGACAACTGATCCACTTCGGGTGACTTCACTCACTTCCACCACCCCTCTGCGGACCGCTGTCTCCACCCGTCGGCCTGCTCTGGAGGCCACCACTTCGTACGTCCTGGTCGTGTCACCCGCGTCCACGACTATTTCCACACGATCGCCCTTCATTGATCCAATCCCCCTTCTGCGACGGTCTTTTGAGATCTCGCACGGGCCACGGCGCCTGGATCCCGGGCTCCTTGACCACGCTTCGATTCTCGCACCGGGCACTGACAATCGTTGGGCCGGCGAGGGCGCGGCCTCTGAGCGCGCCGCGCCACGGGTACGTAAGCTGTGCCTCGTCAGGCGGACCGGCAGCGGGGATGGGCAGACGATGGCGATGATGCGGCTCCGGCGCGAGGACCCGCGTGTCGTCGGCTCGTTCAGGCTGCACCGGCGGCTCGGCGCGGGCGGCATGGGCGTCGTCTACCTGGGTTCCGACCGCCGGGGCCAGCGCGTGGCGCTCAAGGTCATCCGGCCGGACCTGGCGGAGGATCAGGAGTTCCGCTCGCGCTTCGCGCGCGAGGTGTCCGCAGCCCGGAGGATCCGCGGCGGCTGCACGGCGCGCCTGGTGGCCGCCGATCTGGAGGCGGACCGCCCGTGGTTCGCGACGCAGTACGTGCCGGGCCCGTCGCTGCACGACAAGGTCATGGAGGAAGGTCCTCTGCCGGCCGCGGAGGTGGCCTCGATCGGGGCGGCACTGTCGGAGGGTCTGGTGGCGGTGCACGAGGCCGGTGTCGTCCACCGGGACCTCAAGCCGTCCAACATCCTCCTCTCCCCCAAGGGCCCCCGGATCATCGACTTCGGTATCGCATGGGCCACCGGGGCCAGCACGCTCACGCATGTCGGGACGGCCGTCGGCTCCCCCGGCTTCCTGGCGCCCGAACAGGTGCGCGGTGCGGCGGTGACGCCCGCGACGGACGTCTTCTCGCTGGGCGCCACCCTGGCGTACGCGGCGATGGCCGACTCACCCTTCGGGCACGGTAGTTCCGAGGTGATGCTCTACCGCGTGGTCCACGAGGAACCGCATCTGTTCGATGTGCACGACGCGCTCGCGCCACTCGTACGGGCGTGTCTGGCCAAGGACCCGGAGGAGCGGCCCAGTACCCTGCAGCTCTCCATGCGGCTCAAGGAGATCGCCGCGCGCGAGGCGCAGGGACTGCAGGAGCGTCGGCCGCCCGCGCAGCGGAGCGAACACGAGCTGGACCGGCCGACCGGTCGGCTGGAGGGGCCCTACACCGAACAGTCGATCCGGCGTGCGGTCGGAGGACCCGCTCAGGCGCCGCGCTCCCCGGGACGGCGTCCCGCGACCTCACGCCAGGCACCTCGCACCGGCGGGTCGCAGGCACGGCCGGTACGGGGCGGCCCGCGCTCGGGTCAGCAGCCGCTGGGGCCGAGGGGCACCAACGGCAGGCAGCCCTCCCGGGCCGGCGTCCGGACGACCTCTGCAGGCAAGGGCGGGAAGCGCAGGCCGGCCAATCCCCGGCTGTTGCGCCAGCGGCTCGTCGTCTTCGTCGTGGTGACGCTGCTGGTCGCGCTGGGCATCGCGGCCGCTCAGGGCTGCCAGGGCCCGGCACAGGGAATGGGCGGCGCACCGTCACAGACGTACGACGGGGCCGGGGTCCACCCGGCGCAGGAGGACAAGCGTTGAGGGCCTGGGTCGAGTTCCGCGCCGGGAGCCCGGCCGGGAACTCGGTGCGTCAGGCGGATGTGGCCCGGGTCGCGTAGAAGGCGACGGCGGAGGCCGCGGCTACGTTGAGCGAGTCGACCCCGGCGTCCATCGGGATGCGTACATGGGTGTCGGCCTCGGCGAGTGCCTCGGGAGTGAGGCCGTCGCCCTCCGTGCCGAAGACGAGCGCGAGCTTCTCGTGCCGTCGGGCGACGAGTTCGTCCAGGGTGATCGACCTGTCGCTGAGGCAGAGGGCTGCGGTGGTGAAGCCGGCCTCGCGCAGCAGGCGGACGTCCTCGGGCCAGGACGTCATGCGGGTCCACGGGACGTGGAAGACGGACCCCATCGAGACCTTGACGGCCCGCCGGTAGAGCGGGTCGGCGCAGCGCGGGGTGAGCAGGACGGCGTCGACGCCGAGTGCGGCCGCGTTACGGAAGGCCGCGCCGAGGTTGGCGTGGTCGACGATGTCCTCGAAGACGGCGACCCGCCGTACGCTCCCTCGCCCCGGGGCCAGCAGTGCGGCCGGGTCGGGGAGTGGCTCGCGCTGCATGGAGGCGAGGGCCCCGCGGTGCACGTGATAGCCGGTGACCCGCTCGGCGAGGGCAGGCGTCACCGCGTAGACCGGTGCCGTGGCCTCGTCGATCACATCGCGCATGACTTCGGTCCACTTGGCGGAGAGCAGCATGGACCGCATCTCGTACCCGGCGTTCGTGGCGCGCCGGATCACTTTCTCGCCCTCGGCGATGAACAGGCCTTCGGCGGGTTCTCGCCGACGCCGGAGCTCGACGTCGGTGAGACCGGTGTAGTCGGCCAGACGCGGGTCGTCCGGGTCGTCGACGGTGATGAGTTCAGCCACGGGTGCTACTGCCTTGTCGGGGGTATGGGGATGCGGAGGTGCGGGGCGGCCGGGTGTCCGGCCGCTCAGCCTCCGTTTCGGCCGGTCGGTTCCGTGCCGACGGCGACGACCGCGCCGATCACGATGACCGCCGGAGGCCGTACCTCTTCCGCGACGACCCGCTCCCCGACGTTCCCCAGGGTCGCGTCGACCCTGCGCTGGGCGGCCGTGGTGCCTTCCTGGACCAGGGCCACCGGGGTGTCGGGGGACTTGCCGTGGGCGATGAGGGCCTGGGAGATGGCGCCGATCTTGTCGACGGCCATCAGAAGGACCAGAGTGCCGCGCAGCTGCGCAAGGGCCTTCCAGTCGACCAGGGAACGAGGGTCGTCGGGCGCCACATGGCCGCTGACCACCGTGAACTCATGGGCGACACCCCGGTGGGTGACGGGGATCCCGGCTGCTCCCGGCACGGAGATCGAGCTGGAGATCCCTGGGACGACCGTACAGGCGATGCCTTCGGCGGCCAGCGCCTGTGCCTCCTCCATGCCTCGGCCGAAGACGAACGGGTCGCCGCCCTTCAGGCGGACCACGGACCTCCCTGCCTTGGCGTGGTCGATCAGCGCCTGGTTGATCGCCTCCTGCGCCATGTACCTGCCGTACGGGATCTTCGCGGCGTCGATCACCTCGACGTGCGGCGGGAGCTCGTCGAGGAGGTCGCGCGGGCCGAGCCGGTCGGCGATGACCACGTCGGCCTCCGCGAGGAGACGGCGGCCGCGAACCGTGATCAGGTCGGGGTCGCCGGGGCCGCCGCCCACCAGAGCGACGCCGGGGGCGCGGGTGCGGTGGTGCGGGGCGGCGACAGTGCCGTCGCGCAGCCCCTCCACGATCGCGTCCCGGACGGCGGCGGAGTGCCGGGGGTCGCGGCCCTGCGAGGTGGTGGTGAGGACGGCGACCGTGATGCCTTCGCTACGGCCGGTGGCCGGCGTCCAGGCGGTGGCCGCCTCCGCGTCGTCGCTCCGGACGCACCAGGTGCGGCTGCGCTCGGCTTCGGCGGACGCGGCGTCGTTGGCGGCGGCGTCGGACGACGCGACGAGGACGTACCAGGCGTCCGCGAGGTCCCCTTCCTGGTACCTCCGGCGCTCCCAGCGGATCTCACCGGTGTCGGCCATCGCCTCGACGGACGCGGTCGCAGACGGGGAGACCAGGGTGATGTCGGCCCCGGCAGCGATGAGGGCGGGCAGCCGACGCTGCGCGACCTGGCCACCACCGACGACGACGACGCGGCGCCCGTTCAGGCGCAGTCCGACGGGGTAGGCAGGGTGATCGTCATGCTCGGCCATGGTCGTGCGGGCTCCTCGTGCAGGGTGCGGTGTGCTGCGGGCCGCTGCGGCGGTGGAGCGGCGGTGACGTGGGCTGGGTGAGGCGGTGACGCGTGGGACCACGATACGGGGTGGTGGGAGCGGGGGCCGGGGCGGTGGCCGCGGGCTCGCGTCGACGCCCGTGGCGACTCTCGTCGCCCTGGGGGAGGGTCACCGCTCCGTTTTCCCCAGGGCAGGCCCCGGCCCGCCCCCAGGAGGCCGGGCGGTGCCCGGACGGGCCGGCCTGGCGCGTCCGGGCACCGCCCGGCGGCTACTTCTCCGTGACACCCGCGGAGTCGAACGTCGCCACCTCGTGCATCGCGCGGGCCGCGCTCTGCACGATGGGGAGCGCGAGCAGCGCACCCGTTCCCTCGCCGAGACGGAGGTCCAGGTCGACCAGCGGGCGCAGACCCAGCTTGTTGAGGGCGGCGACATGGCCGGGTTCCGCACTGCGGTGGCCCGCGATGCACGCGGCGAGCGCCTCGGGGGCGATCGCCCTGGCGACCAGTGCGGCGGCGCCGGCGCTGACGCCGTCCAGGATCACCGGTGTACGGAGTGAGGCGCCGCCCAGCAGGAAGCCCGCCATGGCGGCGTGCTCCAGGCCGCCGACCGCTGCCAGGACCCCGATCGGGTCGGCGGGGTCGGGCTGGTGCAGGCCCAGGGCACGGCGGACCACATCAACCTTGCGGGCGTGCATCTCGTCGTTGATCCCGGTGCCGCGGCCGGTCACCTCCGCCGGGTCCATGCCGGTGTAGACACAGATCAGCGCGGCCGACGCGGTGGTGTTGGCGATGCCCATCTCACCGGTGAGAAGCGCCTTGTTGCCGGCAGCGACCAGGTCGCGGGCGGTCTCGATGCCGACCTCGATCGCGGCGAGCACGTCCTCGCGGGTCATGGCCGGTCCGGTCGTGAAGTCGGCCGTGCCCGGGCGGACCTTGCGGGGCAGCAGCCCCGGGGCGGTCGGCAGATCGGCCGCGACGCCGACGTCGACGACGCAGACCTCGGCGCCGACCTGGACGGCGAAGGCGTTGCAGACGGCGCCGCCGCCGAGGAAGTTGGCGACCATCTGGCCGGTGACCTCCTGCGGCCACGCCGTGACGCCCTGGGCGTGCACCCCGTGGTCACCTGCGAAGATCCCGACGGCTGCGGGCTCCGGGATCGGCGGCGGACACATCCGTGAGAGCCCGGAGAGCTGAGCGGAGATGATCTCCAGCATGCCGAGCGCACCGGCGGGCTTCGTCATCCGCTTCTGGCGTTCCCAGGCCTGTCCGAGGGCCTTGGCGTCCAGAGGCCGGATGCTGGAGATCGTCTCCTGGAGGAGGTTGTGCGGCTCTTCACCGGGCAGGGCCCGGCGGCCGTACGTCTCCTCGTGGACGACCCAGGACAGCGGACGGCGCTTGGACCATCCCGCCTGCATGAGCTCGGGCTCCTCGGGGAACTCGTCGACGTAACCGACACAGAGGTAGGCGACGACCTCGAGGTGCTCGGGCAGGCCCAGCGCACGGACCATCTCGCGCTCGTCGAAGAAGCTGACCCAGCCGACGCCGAGGCCTTCGGCGCGGGCGGCGAGCCACAGGTTCTCCACGGCGAGCGCCGAGGAGTAGGGGGCCATCTGCGGCTGGGTGTGCCGGCCAAGGGTGTGGCGGCCGCCACGGGTGGGATCGGCGGTGACGACGATGTTCACCGGGGTGTCGAGGATGGCCTCGATCTTCAGTTCCTTGAACTGCTTGGCCCGGGCCTTGGGCAGCGACTGGGCGTAGGCCTCACGCTGACGCTGTGCCAGTTCGTGCATGGAACGACGCGTCTCCGCGGAACGGATGACGACGAAGTCCCAGGGCTGCGAATGGCCGACGCTCGGCGCGGTGTGTGCGGCCTCCAGGACGCGGAGGAGGACCTCGTTCGGGATGGGGTCGCCACGGAAGCCGTTGCGGATGTCGCGGCGTTCACGCATCACGCGCAGGACGGCCTCGCGCTCGGCGTCGTCGTAACCCGGGGCTGGAGGGGAGGCGGGGGCCTCCTCGGGCTCCGCTTCGGCTTCGGCCGGGGCCGTCGCCTCGGTGGCTTCGGTCCCTCCCGCCACCTCCACGAGCGGGCCTTCCTCGGGAGCCTCCTGGACGGGGGCCTGGGCCTCGGCTGCGGGAGCGGGGGCCGCGGCGGCGGGTGTTTCCGCCGTCAGGGGCTGTGCCTCCGGAACAACAGACTCCGGACTTACGGCTTCGGGGGCCTCGACCTCAGGGGCTTCGAATACAGAGGCCTCGATTTCAGAGACTGCGGATTCCGGAATCCCGGTTTCCGGCGTCCCGGTCACCTCCGGTCCGGCGCCGGGCTCCGCACCGGTAAGGGTCTGCGCCCCGGACGGCGGCACGGCAACGGGCTCGGGAGCCGGGTCGGGTTCCGCGGGGAGCTCGGGCCGGGCCTCGGGCACGTCCTCAGGCTGCGCCTCCGGCTGCTCGACGGTGACCGCCTCCGGTGCTCCCGAAGCCTCGGGCCCGGCCGGCAGGGACTCCTCCACGGGGGGCACGGGCTGCGGCTCGGGGTCGGCGGCCTGCTCCACCACGGGAATCGGCGCGAGCTGCGAAGCCGTCGGTACGGGATCTGCCACGAGCTCGAACTGTTCCACCGGCTCCGTCGGGGCCGCGGCCTCGGCGGTCGGGGTCTCGACGGCTGGGGTCTCTACGGGCGGGGTCTCTACGGGCGGGGTCTCTACGGGCGGGGTCTCTACGGGCGCCGCCTCGGCGGGGAGTTCGGCCGGCGCATCGACCGGTACGGTCTCAGGGACCTCGGCCAGGGCCTCCACAGGAGGCTCCTCGGCCGTCTCCGACGCGGGCTCCGCGGGAGCCTCCGGCAGCACGGCGGCCACCGGCTCCAGGGCGACCGTTTCTGCGGACGCGGCGGCCACATCAGGCGCAAGGGGCGCGACGTCCGCGGGCGCGGCGGGCGCGAAGGACTCGACGGGCTCAGCCGGTTCGAGGGGCGGCGCGGAAGCCTCGGCGGGCGCGACGACCGTCTCGGGCGCCGTGGCCGGCTCGGAGGCGACGGCCTGCTCCGGCTCCGCGGCCGGCTCGGACGGCGGACCCCACGCGGGCGCACCCTGCGGCGGGATCTCGCCCAACTGCGGGCCCGGCAGAGCGGCCGCGTCGTCCGCCGGGACGCCGAAGTGCTCAGGGCTCGTGGCCGGGGGTCCGGCGTGCCGTACGGGCATCGGGTTCTGCGGGCCGGCAGGCCCCCGGTCCGCGAGCGAGCGGACCACTCCCCCGGTCGGCGTTCCGCCGTAGGAGGGCGCCTCGGGGGACGCGGGACCTCGGTGCAACGGGCGCCGGGCGGGCGCCGCGGCGGCCGGGACCGGCGCGGGCGTGTGCGCCGGGAGCTGCTCGGGTGCGGCGGGAGCGTCGCTCCACGCGCCCTGGGATGCGGGCATCAGAAGGAGATCGTCGTCCTCGGCTGTGTGCTCGGAGGGCTCGAGGTAGGTGTAGGCGTCCGGGGCGGGGATGCCCGGCTGCTCCACCATGCCTGCGTTCTCCGGCAGTCCCTCGCCCGGGATCTGGCCGGTGTCAGTCATGCGTACCCCTCGCCCATCGTCAGTGCTCCTTCGCCCTTCGCCCGGGATGCCCGAACCACGGCACGCCGGTGCTCGTCAACAAGAACGAGCGGGCTCCCCGCGCGGCACGAAACGCGCGCGGAGGTATACATTCTCGCGGCCGTTCGCCGCCGCGACAGACAGTTCTGCCTCGGCTCGCTGTGGACTGCGCCACGTTGCGCGTCCCCCGGTGATGCCGTACCACATCGCGGACCAAAACGGTCCACTTTTCCGGACATTGACGAACGAACCGTCGAACGGCCGGGCGCGGTACAACAATCGGTCAGCCTACCTCGCGCCTCGGCGCGGGCGGCTCAGGGGGCGAGGTCGGAACGCACCGCGGAGAGCAGGAACACGACGGAACGTTCCCGCTCCGCCCAATCGGAGGTGTCCAGTTCGACGGACTGGAGCAGCGCGCACTCGACCGTGTACCCGTTCTCCGTGAGGGCCGCGCCCAGGGCCTCCGCCTCGTCCCGGTTCGAGGCATGGGTGACGATGCGTTCGGGCCGCCGGTCGGCCACCGCCGTGACCACGGGTACGCCGCCGCCGCCGATCCGTACGACATCGGGTTCGGGCAGGCGTTCCAGGACGTGCGGGGCGGTGCCCCGGACGACCTGGACGCTCACCTTGAAGGTGCGGGCGGCCGTGGCGGTACGCGCGCAGGCGTCGGGGTCACTGTCGACGGCGAGCACCGCGGCGCCGAAGCGGGCCGCCTCCACCGCGAGGGCACCGCTGCCGGAGCCGATGTCCCAGACCAGATCGCCGGTACGCGGTCCGAGGCGGGCCAACTGCGCCGCGCGCAGACCGGGCGATTCCCCTTCGCCCCCCTCCCCCGCACCGTACGACGCGGCGGGCAGGGCCCAGCCGCGGACGCCCTCGGGGTGGTCGGGCCGGCGGCCCGCGATCCAGGCGCCGTTGGCGGTGGTCTCGGGGCCGCCTCCGATGACGATGACCACGTTGGGGTCGCGCCAGGTGTGGTCGGCCGTCTTGTCGGAGGTGAGGACGGTGACCCGTTCGCGTTCGGTGCCGAGCTCCTCGCAGATCACGAAGGTGCGGTGGACGCCTTCGAGCAGGAGGGCGAGCTCGGCGGGGCCCGCGCCGGGCGAGGTGAGCACGGCCACCTTGTGGTGGGCGCGGATGATGTTGACCGCACGGCGCAGGGTGCGCGGGTGGGCGACGACGATCTGCGCGTCGTCCCAGGGCATTCCGGCGCGTGCGAAGGCGGTGGCGACGGACGAGACGGCGGGGACGACCTCGACCTCGAGGCCGTGTTCGGGCTTGCGCAGGGTTCGTACGACGCCGAAGAAACCGGGGTCGCCGTCGGCGAGGACCACGGCGCTCCCGCGGTGGCCGGCGATCCTGCGGGCGGCCAGATCGACGCTGCCGAGGCGGATGCGTTCCGCGGACCCCGGGACTTCGGGGAGCGCGAGATGGTGGGCCGCACCGGCGACGAGCGTGGCGGCCGAGAGCGCGGCGGTGGCCGCCCTGGTCAGTGGCGAGCCGTCCCAGCCGATCACCGTGACCCGGTCGGCCATCGTGGTCCATCTCCTGGGGTGCGAGCAGGCGGGAACTCTCCGCGGGATGGGCGGAGCAAGGGTGAGCGTATCCGGTCCGTACCAACGCCCTGTCCGGGGGCTCCCGAAGCCGCGGGAGGCCGTCAGTCCCAGTCGTTGTACGCGCCGTAGCCGCCCGCGTCGGCCAGCTGCTCGGCGACCCCCTCCAGGTCCTCCGGCAGGAGTCCCCACACGATGAGGTCGGTCCTGATGTCGGTCCAGCCCCCGTCCTCGGTCGCGGTCCTGGCTATGCGGGCGTTGCGCAGAACACCTTCGCTGATGCAGCCCAGCTTCTGGGCGACCTGCTGGGAGGCGGTGTTCCCGGCGGGGGTGCGCAGCTCGATCCGCTCGAAGCCCTGGTCGCGGAAGAGCCACTCGGCGAGGGCCAGCACGGACTCGGTGGCGTATCCCTCTCCGCGCGCCCAGGGGGCGGTGATGTAGCGGACCTCGGTGGCCAGGGTGCGCCGGTCGGTGTTCAGGAGTCGCACGGAGCCGACGAGGCGCTGGGTGAGGAATTCGGTGACGGCGAAGACGATGCCGTTGCCCTGGGTTCGTTCGGCGGGCGCGATCCTGCGGACCCACCGTTCGGCGTCGACCTGGGTGTAGGGGTGTGGTGCGTCGGTCCAGGCGGTGACCAGCTCGTCGTTCATCATCTCGATGTACGCCGGAACGTCCGCCATGTCGAAGGGGCGCAGCACCAACCTGTCCGTGCTGATGGAGATGGACGGGAAGGTGGTAGTCATGCGCAGCTCCATGCCGAAGACCGTGTAGAGGCACCAGCATGCAGCATCGGGCCATGGATGCGCATGGGCGGGTCCGCACGGCGGAACCCCGCACACCCTGGGACGGGTGTGCGGGGCTCGTGGGCAAGTGATGCCGGGATGTCAGGACTTGGCGGGCTCGCCGAAGGCGGGGATGATCGAGCCCTTGTAGGTGTCCTCGATGAACTTCTCGACCTCGTCGGAGTTGAGGAGCTTCGCGAGCTTCTGGACCCGGGGGTCCTCCTCGTTGCCTTCCTTGACGGCCAGGAAGTTGGCGTAGGGGTTGCCGTCGGCCTTCTCCAGTGCCAGGGAGTCCTGACCCGGCTTCAGGCCGGCCTCGATGGCGTAGTTGCCGTTGATGACGGCGGCGTCGACGTCGTCCAGGGCGCGGGGCACGGTGGCGGCCTCGATCTCCTTGAACTCCAGGCCCTTCTTGTCCGTGATGTCGCTGAGCTTGGCGTTGGTGCCGACGCCGTCCTTGACGGTGATCAGGCCGTTCTCCGCGAGCAGCTGGAGCGCGCGGCCCTCGTTGGTGGTGTCGTTCGGGACGGCGACGGTCTGGCCGGCCTTGATGTCCTTGATGTCCTTGACCTTCTTGGAGTAGAGGCCGAGGGGCTCGAGGTGGACGTCGACGACCGGGACGATGTGGGTCTTGTTCTTCTGGTTGAAGTCGTCCAGGTAGGGCTTGTGCTGGAAGAAGTTGGCGTCGACCTGGCCGTTCTCGGTGGCGGTGTTCGGCAGGACGTAGTCCGTGAACTCCTTGACCTCCAGCTCGAGGCCGGCCTTGTCCGCCAGGTTCTTCTTGACGTAGTTCAGGATGTCGGCGTGCGGCGTGGGGGACGCGGCGACGACGAGGGCCTTGGAGGTGTCCGCGCCGGCCCCGGTCTCACCCTTGGCGGCCGGGTCGGAGTCCGTACCGCAGGCGCTGAGCCCGAGGGCCAGGGCGGCGGTGGCGGCCGCGGCAGCGGTGATCTTGATGTTCTTACGCACGAAGAGTGCCTCTTTCCGGTGGTGAAGGTGGTGCGCCCGGACAAGGAGTTCGGGCTTCGGGGGGAGGTGAGGTTCAGGAGGTGGTGCGGCCCCGGCGTGCCAGCAGGCGCCCGGCTCCGTCGCCGATCAGCTGGACCACGGTCACGATGACGATGAGCAGCGCGACGGTGATGAGCATGAACTGGTCGTCGAAGCGCTGGAATCCGTACGTGATGGCCTTGGAGCCGAGCCCTTCGCCGCCGACCGCTCCGGCCATGGCGGAGTAGCCGATGAGCACGATGACGGTGGTGGTGACGCCGGAGACGAGCGAGGGAAGCGCCTGAGGCAGCAGGACCTTGCGGACGATCGTCGGGACGGACCCGCCCATCGACTGGACGGCCTCGACGAGCCCGTGGTCGACCTCACGCACCGCTGTCTCGACGAGCCGCGCGAAGAACGGGATGGCGCCGATGGCGAGCGGCACGATCATGGCGGACGGGCCGATGAAGGTGCCGACGATCCAGGTGGTGAAGGGGATCAGGGCGATCAGCAGGATGATGAACGGCAGGGAGCGGCCGATGTTCACGATCACGCCGATGACCTTGTTCACCACGGTGTTCTGCAGCAGTCCGCCCTTGTCGGTGAGGACGAGCAGGATGCCGAGCGGCAGCCCGCCGACGACGGTGACGAGGGTGGACCAGAGCACCATGTAGAGGGTGTCGATGGTTCCCTGCGTGAGCAGTGGCTGCATTTCGGACCAGGTCACTTCGCCACCTCCTTGGTGAGCGGTGCGGGGGTCTGGGCGGGGATGTCCGTGCTGCCGGCGGGGCCGCCGTCGACGACCTCGGCCTGGAGGCCCTGCTCGCGCAGGAAGCCGATGGGTACGACGTTCTCCTCGAAGCGGCCGGGCAGCTCGATCCGCATGCGGCCGATCTGCTTGCCGCCGACGGTGTCCATGGCGGCGCCGAGGATCGAGATGTCGATGTTGTACGTACGGGAGAGCTGGGAGATCACCGGCTGGGCCGCGGCCTCACCGTGGAAGGTGACGTCGACGACGGTGGAGCCGGGGCCGGCGGGGGTGCCGCCGACGGGGAACAGCTCGTGGGCCAGTTCGGAGCCGGGGGTGGCCAGCAGGGAGCCGACGGTGCCCGACTCGACGATGCGGCCCTTCTTCATCAGCGCGGCGGAGTCGCAGACCGTCTTGACCACGTCCATCTCGTGCGTGATGAGCAGGACGGTGAGGCCGAGCTCCTGGTTCAGGTCGCGCAGCAGCTGGAGGACGGAGCGGGTGGTCTCGGGGTCCAGCGCGGAGGTCGCCTCGTCGGAGAGGAGCACCTTCGGGTCCCCCGCGAGGGCGCGGGCGATGCCGACGCGCTGCTTCTGGCCTCCGGACAGCTGGCCCGGATAGGCCTTCGCCTTGTCGGCGAGACCGACGAGGTCGAGGAGTTCGAGCGCCTTGCGGGTACGTGCCTGTCCGGAGAGCCCGAGGATCTCCAGGGGGAGCTCGACGTTGTCCCGGACGGTGCGCGAGTCCAGCAGGTTGAAGTGCTGGAAGACCATGCCGATGCGGCTGCGCGCCCGGCGCAGCTCCTTGCCGGCACGGCGGCCGCGGCCCGCGAGGGCCGTGAGGTCCTGCCCGGCGACCGTCACGGTGCCCGAGGTGGGGCGTTCGAGGAGATTGACGCAGCGGATGAGGGAGGACTTGCCGGCGCCGCTCTGTCCGATGACGCCGTAGACCTCGCCCTCGCGGACGTGCAGGTCCACGCCGTCCAGGGCGGTGACCTCACGGCCGCGTGACTGGTAGACCTTCGTGAGGCCCGAAGTGGTGATCACAGGGTTTCCGTCACTGTCGAGTGCGCGGCGCGGTGTCCGCCGGGCACGGGGCATTCGTCTGGTGAGACTGTTCTCGGTGGTCGACCGGTGGGAGTCCCGGCACGGCCGGGCTCGACGGGGCGGCCGGGCGCGGGCGTACCCGGGCCGGCTCGGTCCGTTGGGTACGGACTGCACGGACCCGGTCTCGCTTCGGGGCGCGAGGCTCAGGCGGGGGCCCTCAGAAGGCGCGCATTCGACACATACAACGAGCACCGGGCGTCGGGTACGCCTCGGTCGCAGGGCTGCGGTAGCTCGTCGTGGTCATGGCCCAAGTAAAACAGACGTAACGTTCCGGCGACCCACCGCGTCCGTATAGCGGACGGCCGTGGACACACGCCCTTCGCACCGAGGGCGCTGTGCACACCGCCGCGACCTGCGCAAACGTGAGCAGTGCCGACCGTCGCGACGGCAGTGAAGCGGTCTTGCGGGGGCGCGCTGTGGCAAAGGCCACGATTCCTGGACACCACCCGCGCCATCCGTCGGCCCGGGGCCGCACGCGGCCGGCTCCCCGGTCCGTAATACCCTCGCCTCATGCTCGACGCCCTGACGGTCGCGGTCGCCGTGACCGCGCTCGCCCTCGCCGCCTGGTGCGGATTCGCCGCCTACCGGGACCAGCCCACGAAGGACTGGCACTTCATCGGCATGGCGGTCGTCTCCGTGCTGGCGCTGGCGCAGCTGATCGTGGGAATCGTGCAGCTGGCACGCGGCGAGCGGCCCGACCAGGGCATGACGATCTTCATCGCCTATCTGATCGGCGCCTTCTCGGCTGTGCCCGCGGCGGGTTTCCTGTCGCTGTCGGAGCGGACCCGCTGGGGCTCGGTGACGGTGGCGGCCGGCGCGGTCGTTCTCGCCGTCCTCGAAGTACGGCTCTACGACATCTGGGGAGACTGACCATGCGCGACACCGACCGCACCGGCGCGCCCGCCTCCCCGGCCCCGCAGCCGGACGCCCCACGGCAGAAGCAGCGGTTCGAGCTCGGCACCGGACCCGGGCGGGTCCTGGTCTGGTTCTACGGGGTGTTCACCGTGGCCGCCGCGTCGCGCTCGATCGTCGAGATGATCCTGGACTTCGGCAAGGCGCCGCTCGCGTACGTCCTCTCGGCCGTCGCCGCCGTCGTGTACGGGTTCATCACGTACTCGCTGGTGCGGGGCGGGGAGACAGCGCGCAGGGCGGCGCTGGTGTGCTGCGCCGCCGAGCTCGCGGGCGTACTGATCGTCGGCACCTGGACGCGGTTGGAGCCGTCCGCCTTCCCGGACAGCACGGTGTGGTCGGAATTCGGCATGGGCTACCTGTTCATCCCGGTGATCCTGCCGGTCACCGGGATGATCTGGCTGCGCCACGCACGGAACGTCTGAACACCGGGCGTCAGG
Source organism: Streptomyces sp. NPDC005791 (assembly GCF_042871485.1). Lineage (NCBI taxonomy): Bacteria > Bacillati > Actinomycetota > Actinomycetes > Kitasatosporales > Streptomycetaceae > Streptomyces > Streptomyces sp. NPDC005791. The sequence continues at coordinate 49,410 of NZ_JBIAIP010000022.1, read as the reverse complement.
GGAGTCGTTCAGGCGCTGGTCGCGTAGGCCGCCGCAGTGGCGTCCTTCTCCAGCAGGACCATCCGGACGCCGTCGCCCCCGGTGGTGTTACCCACCTGGGCGTAGCCCGCCTTGCGGTAGAGCCGCAGATTTCCTTCACTGCGCTCCCCCGTGTGCAGGCGGAAGCGAGTGGCCGAACGCCCGTCCGCCAGGGCGGATTCCGCGGCGCGCAGAAGACGGGTGCCGAGGCCGTGGTGACGGAGCCGGGGATGGACGCAGAGCTTGCCGATCCCGCCGGTGCCGTCCGCGTCGGTGAAACCGCGTACCGAGCCGACGACTTCGTCGCCGAGCCGGGCCACGAACACCAGGTCCGCGGCGACTTCCTCCCGGACGGAGTCGAAGGTCTGGACGAGTGGTTCGATCCGGTAGTTGCCGTAGAGCTCCGCCTCGCTCTGGAAACAGAGGTACTGGAGTCTGAAGATCTGCTCGACGTCCTGTGCCGTCGCCGCCGAGATGGTCACACTCATGCCCATGTGTGCATGCCTCCCGCTCACCTGATCCGCCGGTTGTCTACCGCTCCCTTCCCCGCAGTTCAGGAGCTACAACCTCCGCCGCGAGCATTCTGCGCAGACATCCGAGGCATCGGGAACGCATAGGGCCCAAACTGCCCTGTGACATACCCAACTCCCCCGCGATCTCCCGGTAGGTCGGATCGTGAGGAGCCAGCATCGCCTCGAGCAGGCGTGGGCATCTTCCCGGCAGCCGACCCACCGCGGCACGCAGCGTACGGCGTTCGTCCGCTCCCACCACGATCCGCTCGGGGCAGCCGGTTGCTGGGTCCGGTGGCCCGCCGGCGGTGTAGACCCGCTCACGCCGCGCCCTGCGGCGGGCCACCCGTGTCTCCGCCCGCATGACGGTGCGGACCCAGCGGGCGGGGTCGGCGGGTCCTTCCGAGCCGGGCCACCGCTCCAGCAGCCGCAGCCACACCGTCTGTTCCAGGTCCGCGGCCTCGATCCCGGCGCCCTGGGCCTCGGCGCCCGCCTCCGCACGCACCAGCGCGTGCAGGGCGCGCACGACGGCACGCCCACGGTCGCCCGCCCCCTCGGAGGGGGTCACGGGAACATGATCAAGGAGAGTCATGCCCCCTCAACGCTCCTCGTGCGCGGCGAGTTGCCGCATACGAGGAGCTCCACCCGACCGGGGCATGCGCGCCCGGCGGCTGACGCGTCCCCGTCCTGGGGGTTGTGGACCTCAGTCCCGCGCGAAGTCGGCGGCCGCGAGCAGGGCGGTGTCGGGGTTGTCGGAGAAGATGCCGTCGATACCCGCCTCGAAGTACGCGCGCAGAGCGCCGAACACGTCGCCGTACGCGTTCGGGTCCGTGCCGCGCCGGAAGTCCGCGGGCAGGAACGTGTTCTCGTTGCGCATCGTGTACGGGTGCAGGATCAGGCCCCGCGCGTGCGCGTCCTCGACCAGCGCGGTGGGGGTGGTGAGCCGTCCGGCGCCGTCCCTGGGGATGACCAGGTCCAGTGTGGGCCCGATGCCCTGGGCGAAGGACGCGATCCACTTCAGACCCGCGGGCTTCACCAGATCGGCCACCGTGCGGGGGTCACCGGCCTCCACGAAGTCCCAGGGCCGCTCCTTCGGCCCGGACAGCAGGACGACACGCGGGGTGGAGACGAGCTTCGACAGCCGCTGCATCGAGCTCGGCTCGAAGGACTGGAGAATCAGTGCGGAGTTCGCCTTGTGCCGGCCGTGGCGGCGCAGCAGCCTGGCGAGCGGCTCCTCCAGGCCGAGCCCGAGGCCCCGGAAGTAGGAAGGGTGCTTGGTCTCCACATAGAGCCAGACGGGTGTGCCGCGCCTGCGGCCCTCCTTGTCCGCCCAGCGCAGGACTTCTTCGAAGGCCGGGATCTCCCAGCGTCCGTCGTAGAGCGTGTTCTCCTGACGGTTGTTGGGGATGCGCTCCTTGGCCCGGAGGGTCTTCAGCTCGGCGAGAGTGAAGTCCTCCGTGAACCATCCGGTGAGCGACACCCCGTCGACCTGCTTGGTGGCCTTGCGGCTCGCGAACTCGGGGTGCTCGGCGACGTCCGTGGTGCCGGTGATGTCGTTCTCGTGCCGGCAGACCAGGTGGCCGTCCTTGGTCGGCACGAGGTCCTGCTCGACGATGTGCGCACCCATGTCCAGGGCCAGCTGGTAGGCACCGAGGGTGTGCTCGGGCCGGTAGCCGCTGGCCCCGCGGTGGCCGATGACGGTGGGCACGGGAAGGTCCCGGTAGGAGGCGTTCCCCTTGCCCTGTGCGTCCGGGGCGCCCTGCCCGGCGGCGTACGCGGTGCCGGACAGGCCGAGGGCGGCCGTGCTGAGGACGGCCGCCCCCAGGAGACTCCGCCGGCCGGGTGCTGCCTGCGTACGCTCTGTCATGAATGCTCCTCGCATGTGATGTCCGGCACCTTCGGGGAAGGCTTGATCGTAGGCAGCTACGCCATCGGTGGGGCGGCCCGTGGACGAACATGGCGGAAACACACGTCAACACTGTGTATCGGCTCGATGAACCCGATGTGCGGAAAGGCGGTACCCGCGAGTATCGTCCTCACCTGCACAGACCCTCGCGAATACCCGCCCCGGCCGCCCGGCCACGTCACCGGAGGATGCGTTGTCCCGACTCACGGTCATCAAGGCAGTGCTCGGACCGATCCTGCGCCTGCTCTTCCGGCCCCAGGTGGAAGGCGTCGAGAACATCCCTGGTGACGGACCGGTGATCCTCGCGGGGAACCACCTGACGTTCATCGACTCGATGATCATGCCGATCTGCTGCGACCGCCCGGTGTTCTACATCGGCAAGGACGAGTACGTCACCGGCAAGGGCCTCAAGGGCCGGCTGATGGCCTGGTTCTTCACGGGTTGCGGCATGATCCCGGTGGACCGGGACGGCGGCCGCGGCGGTGTCGCGGCGCTGATGACGGGCCGCCGGGTGCTGGAGGAGGGCCATGCCTTCGCCATCTACCCCGAGGGCACCCGCTCCCCCGACGGCCGGCTCTACCGAGGCCGTACCGGTATCGCGCGACTCACCTTGATGACCGGTGCGCCGGTCGTGCCGTTCGCGATGATCGGCACGGACAAGCTGCAGCCCGGCGGCGCCGGTCTGCCCCGCCCGGGCAAGGTCACGGTGCGCTTCGGTGAGCCGATGGAGTTCTCCCGCTACGAGGGCATGGACCGCGACCGCTACGTCCTGCGGGCGGTGACGGACTCCGTGATGACCGAGGTGATGAGGCTGTCCGGTCAGGAGTACGTCGACATGTACGCCACCAAGGCGAAGGCCGCCTGAGCCGGACGCGTGCGTTCGAGTGGCCCGGCGCGCCTGCGCCGGGCCACTCACTCGTCGGGGATGATGCCGTCTTCCAGCTTCTGGTCACGCAGCAGGAACCACGCGGCGACAGCGGTCGCGAGCAGCACGACGGCACCGACCGCGGCTGATACCCGCAGCCCGTTGACGAAGGCCTCCTGGGCCGCGACGACGAGATCACTCCCCAGCTGGGCCGGGAGATGCTCCGCCGTCTCCACGGCACCCCCCAGCGACTCGTGGGCCGCGGACGCGGCGGCGGCCGGGACTCCTTCGGGCGTACCGAAGCCCTGGTAGACACCCGTGACGATGGATCCGAGCAGCGCGATACCGAGGGCGGCACCGAGTTCGTACGCGGTCTCGGACACCGCGGAGGCCGAGCCCGCCTGTTCCTTCGGGACGCTGGAGAGGATGACGTCGGACGTGACGGTGAAGGCGAAGCCCGCGCCGATGCCCACCACCAGGAGCAGAACCCCGATCAGCGGATAGCCGGTCTCCTTGTGGATCACCGTGACCACCGCGAGCGACACGCCGATGGCCCCGAGCCCGAGGCCGACCACGGAGCGCACGGAATAGCGGCGTGCGACCCTTCCCGCGAGCAGCCCGGCGGTCACCGCGCCGACGGCGGCGGGCAGTTCGGCGAGCCCGGCCTCGAGCGGGCCCCTGCCCTGGACCAGCTGCAGGAACTGGGAGAGGAAGAAGACGATCCCGGACAGGCCGAGGATGGTCAGCAGGTCCGCGAGGACCGCGCCGGAGAACCCCCGGTGGTGGAAGAGCCGCATGTCCAGCAGCGGGGCGGGCAGCTTCAGCTGCCGGCGTACGAACCAGGCGAGTGCCAGTGCCCCGCCGACGGCCGCGGCACACACCTCCCAGCTCAGGCCGTGTGCGGCGGCCTCCTTGATGGCGTACACGACACCGATCATGCCGACCAGGGAGAGCCCCACACTGGGCAGGTCCCAGGGGCCCGGCGCCGGGTTCTTCGACTCGGGGATCATCCTCATGCCCACGGCGACGAGGACCGCCATCACGGGCAGGTTGATCAGGAAGACCGATCCCCACCAGAAGTGCTCCAGCAGGAGCCCGCCCACGACCGGTCCGACGGCGGCGCCGGCCGATGCCATCGCGCCCCAGATACCGACGGCGAGACTGCGTTCGCGTGGGTCGTGGAAGAGATTGCGGATCAGGGCGAGCGTGGACGGCATCAGGGTGGCGCCCGCGACGCCGAGCAGCGCCCGGGCCAGGATCATCATCTCGGGGCTCGTCGCGTAGGCGTTGAGCAGGGAGACCGCACCGAAGGCGGCGGCGCCTGTCAGCAGCAGCTTCTTCCGGCCGATGCGGTCACCGAGGCTGCCCATGGAGACCAGGAGTCCGGCGATCACGAAGGAGTAGACGTCGCCGATCCAGAGCAGTTGGGTGCCGGTCGGTTCGAGGTCCTCGCTGAGGAACGGGGTGGCCAGGCCGAGCACGGTGGCGTCGACGGCGACCAGCAGCACGGCCAGGACGAGGACGGTGAGGGCGACCCACCGGCCCGGATGGCGCAGGTCGCCCGTGACGCCCGCCCTCGAAAAGGTGCTGCTCATTTCTCCACGCTCCGGCGTGCTCCGCCCAGGAGCAACTCGACGATCATGTGGGTGAAGTCCTTCGCGGCGACCCGGCCGGCCTGCACGGACCACGCGCCACTCCCGATCAGGCCGTACAGGGCCTCGGTCAGCCAGGCCGGGGTGAGGTCGATCCGGAATTCGCCGCGCTCCTGGCCCCGTCGGAAGAAGGCGGAGACCCGGGCGTCCAGGCGGCTCCATCCCTCGTTGACGTCGTCGCCCTCGAAGAGCTGGTTCTCGGTGACGAGGAAGGACAGCAGCCCCGCACTGGGCTGAACGGCCGTGATCAGCCGCCGCAGCCCGTCCTCGGCGCTGCCCTCGTCGAGCCCGGCGGCGTCCAGGGCGGCTTCGAATTCCTGGATACCGAGGTCCTCCAGCGCGCCGACCAGGGCGTCCCGCCCGGCGAAGTGCCGGTGCAGGGTGGCGCGGCCGATCCCGGCAGCCCGGGCGACCTCGTCCATGGTCGCGGTGGATCTGTGGGACAGCAGGGCGGCGGCGCTCCGCAGTACCTGCTCACGATCAAGAGTCATGAGACGAGAATAGGTCACATGAGACACTGTCGTCTCATGCGGGGATCGCGTCGCCCCGGGCCGTGTCCGCCGGGCACCATGACGAGATGAAGCCGCTCCTGCTGATCGACATCGACGGTCCGCTCAACCCGTACGCGGCTCTGTCCCGCCGCGAGGTCCCCCAGGGTTATCAGCGGCACCTGATGCGGCCGACCGGGTGGACGGTGGGACCGGCGCTGCCCGTCCTGCTCAGTCCGGACCACGGTGACGAGCTGCTGTCACTCACGGACCGGTACGAGCTCGTCTGGGCCAGCACCTGGAAGAACGAGGCGAACGAGTGGATCGCCCCGCGTCTCGGGCTGCCGCCCCTGCCGTACATCGACTGGCCGGACATGCACGGGCTCACCGGCAGCGGGACCTACTGGAAGACGCGTCACGTCGTCGACTACGCCGACGGCAGGCCGTTCGCATGGGTCGACGACGAGATCTCCGAGCGCGACAGGGCCTGGGCCGCCGCGCACCACCCCGGTCGGGCCCTGCTACGGCGGATCGACCCCTGGGTGGGGCTGGTGCGGGCGGACTTCGACGCGCTCGCCGAGTGGCCGCGTACCGGCTCAGCTCCAGGGCAGTGACGCCCGATGGCGCCAGTACGCCTCCGGCTCCTCCACCAGGGCCGCCAGCCGGTCCAGCCGGCCCGGGTCGAGGTCGAGCAGCGGCGCGTGCAGATTGGCCGCGAGCTGGGTGGCGGTGGCCGCACCGGACAGGACGAGTCCGGCCCACGGCTGGTGGAGCACCAGCGCCAGCGCGACGGCGTCCGCGGCCAGTCCGGCTTCGGCGCCGATCTCCTGGAGGACGGCGGGCGCTTCGGTCCCGGCGAGCCGGCCGTTGGCCATGGCCTCCTTGACGATCACGGTGAGTCCCGCGTCGTGCGCCTCGGCGAGGGCCGCTCCGGCGGAGTTCTCCAGGGCGTTGTAGGTGGCCTGGACGGTACGGAAGAGGGGTTCGCCCTCCACGGTGACGGCGAGGGCGCCCCGGATGGCGTCGGCCTGGCCGGGTCCACTCGTGGAGAAGCCGACCGTGGTGCCGCCGGCGGCCAGCCCGGCGAGGCGCGCGTGCAGGTCCTTGTCGCCCAGCACCGGACTGTCGACGGTCACGGAGTGGATCTGATAGAGGTCGAGCCGGTCACCGAGCAGTCCGGACGTCTCGGCGTACTGGCGTTCGAAGGTGGCGAGTCCGTGGTCCTTCACCTCGTGCACCTCGGCGTCGACGCGCCAGTCGGCGGTGTAGGTGTAACCCCATTTGCTGCCGATGACCACGTCGGTCGCCTCGGGCCGGACGGTCAGCCACTCGGCGAGGAACTCCTCGGCACGGCCGTAGGAGCGGGCCGCGTCGAAATAGCGCACGCCCTGGGCGTAAGCCGCGTCCAGGAGTTCATGGGTGCGGGCACGCAGAGCGTCCACGCCGCGGTCACCGGGCAGATCGCGGTCACGGTGCGGGGTGATGTAGCCGGGCCTGCCGACGGCTGCCAGGCCGAGCCCGATGCGGTGGGTCGGGGTGGTCGCTCGGTTCAGGCGGGCGAAGGGCATCGCGGGCTCCTCTGGGTCGGTTCCGAACGCCTTCCCGTCAACGTAGCCCGCGATGCCTGTGCATCAGCCGCGCGCGGTCGCCCAGGCGTGCTGCGTCACCAGGTCGGCCTTCACCTCGGCCAGCTGGACGGCGACGGCCGAGGGGGCCGTACCGCCACGCCCGTCGCGGGAGGCGAGCGCGCCGGGCACGTTCAGGACGGTACGCACCTCCGGGGTGAGGTGCTCGGAGATCTTCGCGAACTGCTCGTCCGTCAGCTCGTCGAGCTCGATGCCCTCGTGTTCGCACACCTTCACGCACTCGCCCGCGACCTCGTGCGCCACCCGGAAGGGGACACCCTGCTTGACCAGCCACTCGGCGATGTCCGTGGCGAGCGAGAAGCCGGCCGGGGCCAGCTCTTCCATGCGCTCCCGGTTGACGGTGAGCGTGGCCATCATGCCGGTGAAGGCGGGCAGCAGGACCTCCAGCTGGTCGCAGGAGTCGAAGACCGGCTCCTTGTCCTCCTGGAGGTCGCGGTTGTACGCGAGCGGGAGGGCCTTCAGGGTCGCCATCAGGCCGGTCAGGTTGCCGACGAGGCGGCCGGACTTGCCTCGGGCCAGCTCGGCGACGTCCGGGTTCTTCTTCTGCGGCATGATCGAGGAGCCGGTGGAGAAGGCGTCGTGGAGGGTGACGAAGGAGAACTCCTTCGTGTTCCAGATGATGATCTCCTCCGCGATGCGGGAGAGGTTCACACCGATCATCGCGGTGATGAAGGCGAACTCGGCGACGAAGTCGCGGGACGCGGTGCCGTCGATCGAGTTGGCCACGGAGCCGCGCTCGAAGCCGAGGTCCGCGGCGACCGCCTCCGGGTCCAGCCCGAGGGACGACCCGGCCAGCGCGCCGGAGCCGTAGGGGGACACGGCGGTCCGCTCGTCCCACTGGCGAAGCCGCTCGGCGTCCCGGGACAGGGGCTGCACATGGGCCAGGACGTGGTGGGCGAAGAGGACGGGCTGGGCGTGCTGGAGGTGCGTACGGCCGGGCATGGCCACGTCGGAGTGCGCCTCCGCCAGGCCGACCAGCGCGTCCTGGAGCTCGGCGATCAGCCCGCCGATGATCCGGGCGTGGTCGCGCAGATACATCCGGAAGAGCGTGGCGACCTGGTCGTTGCGGGACCGGCCGGCTCGCAGCTTGCCGCCGAGGTCGGGGCCGAGGCGCTCCAGGAGGCCGCGCTCCAGTGCGGTGTGGACGTCTTCGTCCGCGATGGTGCCGGTGAACGACCCGTCGGCGACGGCGGTTTCGAGGGCGTCCAGGCCCTCGATCATGCGGGCCAGCTCGTCGGCGGTCAGCAGCCCCGCCTTGTTGAGCACGCGCGCGTGGGCACGGGAGCCCGCGATGTCGTACGGCGCGAGCCGCCAGTCGAAGTGGACGGAGGCGGACAGCTTGGCCAGCGCCTCGGCCGGGCCGTCGGCGAAACGGCCGCCCCAGAGGCGTACGTCGCTGTTGCCGGTGCCGTTGCTCACTGCGTGCTCCTCGGGAGTACAAGGGGTGTGCGTCCGCCTCACGGCGCGATCACGAATAGCATAACTATGCAATGCACCGTATGTATTGTCAAAGTCGCCGGTCAGGGCGGCGGATTCACGCCTCCTCGGGCGCCGAGGGCCGTTCACCCTCGGTATCCGTGCACCTGACCCGGACCGCGAAATGTCCCGCCGACAGGGGTGCTGCACGCGACAATGCCCCCATGGGAAAAACATACGACCGCATAGACGGACGGCTCAGGACCTTCATCGAGGCACAGCCGCTCTTCTTCACCGCCACGGCGCCCCTGGACGGTGACGGCACGGTCAATCTCTCGCCCAAGGGGATCAGCGGCTCGTTCGCCGTCGTCGACGAACAGACCGTGGCCTACCTCGACTTCGCCGGCAGCACCGCCGAGACCGTCGCCCACCTGCGGGAGAACGGGCGCATCACTCTGATGTGGTGCGCCTTCCAGGGCCCTCCCGACATCGTCCGCGTGCACGGCCGCGGTGAGCCGGTCTTCCGTGACGACCCGCGCTTCCCCGGGCTGCTCGGCCACTTCCCGGACATCGACCCCACCCCGCACGGGCTGCGCGCCATCATCGTGGTGACGGCCGACCTGATCCGGGACTCCTGTGGTTACGGGGTGCCCTTCATGTCGTACGACGAGGACCGCTCCCTGCACTCCGACCGCTTCCGGCGCGAGGACGACGCCAGCCTGAACAGGTATTTCGAGAAGAAGCCCGACATCGCCACCAGCATCGACGGACTGCCGGGACTCCCTCTGCCGCTGCCCGCGATGCCCACGCCGGCTGCGGGGTGAGCCACTGGGCCGTACGGAGCAGGCGCGGTGGGGGCGGGCCGCCGCGCCCCGTACGGTCCGGGGCATGCGCAGATTCCTGGTGACCGCGTCGGTCCTGCTGGCGCTGGCCGGCTCACTCGCGGCGCGGCCCGCCGGACCGCCGCCCCTTCCGCACCGGCTGGCCGACACGGGCGGCGGTACGCAGCTGATCACCGCCGAGGCACCCGGAACGGCCTCCACCACGGGCACGGTCACCTGGTGGGACCTGCGCGGTGGTGGATGGGTGGCGGCGGGTTCGGCACCGGCCCGCTTCGGGGCGAACGGCCTGACCGAGGGCGCCACCCGCGCCCAGGGCACGAACACCACGCCCACCGGGCTGTACGACCTGCCGTACGCCTTCGGGATCGGGGCCGCCCCGCCAGGGACCCGCCACCCCTACCGTCGGGTCGTCGAGGACTCGTGGTGGTGCCAGGACAACGCGTCCCGTGCGTACAACCGCTGGGTGGAGCCGCGGCCCGCCGACTGCCGCGCAGCCGAGGCCGAACACCTGGTCAGCTATGCCACCCAGTACGCCCGTGCGCTCGTCATCGGCTTCAACTACCACCGGCCGGTACGCGGCAGGGGCGCCGGAATCTTCCTGCACGTCGACGGGAAGGGCGCGACCGCCGGCTGTGTGTCCGTACCGGCGGCCGCCATGGACCGGATCCTGGCCTGGGCAGAACCGGCCCGCCGTCCGCACATCGCGGTCGGGACGGCATCCGGCCCGACCGCGATCACACGCTACTGAGGACCGGGTCAGCGGTCGTTCTGCGCCAGCCGCAGCAGGTGGTCGGCCAGCGCCTGTCCGCCGTTGGGGTCGCGGCTGATCAGCATCAGCGTGTCGTCCCCGGCGATCGTGCCGAGGATCGCCTGGAGTTCGGCCTGGTCGATGGCCGAGGCGAGGAACTGCGCGGCGCCCGGAGGCGTGCGCAGCACCACCAGGTTGGCCGAGGCCTCCGCGGAGATGAGCAGCTCGGCCGAGAGCCTGCGCATCCGCTCCTCCTTGGCCGACCCTCCGAGCGGCGCCTGCGGGGTGCGGAAACCGCCCTCGCTCGGCACCGCGTAGATCAGCTCGCCGCCGGTGTTGCGGATCTTCACCGCACCGAGCTCGTCCAGGTCGCGGGAGAGCGTCGCCTGGGTGACGCTCAGCCCGTCGTCGGACAGGAGCCTGGCCAGCTGGCTCTGGGAGCGCACCGGCCGGCGGTTCAGGATGTCCACGATCCTGCGGTGGCGTGCCGTGCGGGTCTGCGGTACCGACGGCCCGCCGTGGTCGGTTTCCTGCGCCTCGGTCATCGTCGTCGCCTCATTCTCCGGATCGTCACTCTCCGGATCGTCCGTCCCCGTAAGCCGCGTCGAGAGCTCCCGGCAGGATCCGCAGGAACGCGTCCACCTCGGCGTCACCGATGATCAGCGGCGGCATGAGCCGTACGACGTCGGGGGCGGGCGCGTTCACCAGGAGTCCGGCTCCCTGAGCCGCCTGCTGCACCTTCGGTGCGAGGGGCCCGGTGAGCACGATACCCAGCAGCAGTCCGGAGCCGCGGACGTGGGAGACCAGCGGGTGGCCGAGGCCCTCGACGCCGTCCCTGATCCGCTCGCCGAGCCGCTTCACCTCGTCCAGGGTGGCGTCGGCGGCCAGGGTGTCCAGCACGGCGAGACCGGCGGCGCAGGCGACGGGGTTGCCGCCGAACGTCGTGCCGTGCTGACCGGGCTTCAGCAGGTCGGCCGCGGCGCCGAACGCGACGGTGGCGCCGATCGGCAGTCCGCCGCCGAGCCCCTTGGCCAGGGTGACCACGTCGGGCTCCACGCCTTGGTGGGCCTGGTACTCGAACCAGTGACCGCAGCGGCCGATCCCGGTCTGCACCTCGTCCAGGACGAGCAGTGTGCCGGTGGCCCGCGTGATCTCCCTGGCCGCCTCCAGATAGCCCTTGGGCGGGACGGCGACGCCGATCTCACCCTGGATCGGCTCGATGACCAGCAGGGCCGTGTCGGTCGTCACCGCGGCCCGGAGCGCCTCGACATCGCCGTAGGGCACGTGCGTGACGTCGCCGGGCAGTGGCAGGAACGGCTCGCGCTTGCCGGGCTGGCCGGTCAGCGCGAGGCTGCCCATGGTCCGGCCGTGGAAGCCGCCGTCGGTGGCCACCATGTGCGTGCGCCCGGTCAGCCGGCCGATCTTGAACGCCGCCTCGTTGGCCTCGGCCCCGGAGTTGCAGAAGAAGACCTTGCCCGTACGCCCGGAGAGCTGGAGCAGCCGCTCGGCGAGCGCGACGGGCGGCTCGGCGGTGTAGAGGTTGGAGACATGGCCGAGGGAGGCGATCTGCGTGGAGACGGCCTCGACCACCGCGGGGTGGGCGTGACCGAGCGCGTTGACCGCGATGCCGCCGACGAAGTCGAGGTACTCGGTGCCGTCGGCGTCCCACACCCTGGCCCCGGCGCCGCGTGCCAGGGCCAGCTGCGGGGTGCCGTAGTTGTCCATCAGGGCGTTCCGCCACCGCTGTGCGGTCTCTTCGTTGCTCATGACTCCCCCTGCGGTACGTCCGGTGCGTCCGGCACGACCATCGTGCCGATGCCCTCGTCGGTGAAGATCTCCAGCAGGATCGAGTGCTGGACCCTGCCGTCGATGACACGCGCGGTCTCGACGCCGTTGCGTACGGCGTGGAGACAGCCCCGCATCTTCGGCACCATGCCGCTCGAGAGGTCGGGCAGCAGCTTCTCCAACTCGGTGGCGGTGAGGCGGCTGATGACGTCGTCGCTGCTCGGCCAGTCCTCGTAGAGGCCCTCGACATCGGTGAGGACCATCAGCGTCTCGGCGTCCAGCGCGGCGGCGAGTGCGGCGGCCGCGGTGTCGGCGTTGACGTTGTAGACGTGGTTGTCCTCGGCGGAGCGCGCGATGGAGGAGACGACCGGGATCCGGCCGTCGTCCAGCAGCGCCTGGATCGCCCCGGTGTCGATCTCGGTGATCTCGCCGACCCGGCCGATGTCGACGAGCTCGCCGTCGATCACGGGCCGGTGCTGGACGGCGGTGATCGTGCAGGCGTCCTCACCGGTCATGCCGACCGCGAACGGGCCGTGCTGGTTGAGCAGTCCGACCAGCTCACGCTGGACCTGCCCGGCCAGCACCATGCGCACGACGTCCATGGCCTCGGGCGTGGTGACGCGCAGCCCGGCCTTGAATTCGCTGACCAGGCCCTGCTTGTCGAGCTGGGCGCTGATCTGCGGGCCGCCGCCGTGCACGACGACGGGCTTGAGGCCGGCGTGCCGCAGGAAGACGACGTCCTGGGCGAAGGCTGCCTTGAGGTCCTCGTCGATCATGGCGTTGCCGCCGAACTTGATGACGACGGTCTTGCCGTTGTGCCGGGTGAGCCAGGGCAGCGCCTCGATGAGGATCTGCGCCTTGGGCAGCGCGGTGTGCTTCCTCGCGGCGCTCATGAGCTGTACGCGCTGTTCTCGTGGACGTACTCGGCGGTCAGGTCGTTGGCCCAGATGACGGCGGACGCGTCCCCCGCCGCGAGGTCAGCGGTGATCCGGACCTCCCGGTAGCGCATGTCGACCAGCTCGCGGTCCTCGCCGACACTGCCGTTCCTGCACACCCAGACGTCGTTGATGGCGACGTTCAGCCGGTCGGGCTCGAAGGCGGCCTTCGTGGTGCCGATCGCGGAGAGGACGCGGCCCCAGTTGGGGTCCTCGCCGTGGATGGCGCACTTGAGGAGGTTGTTACGGGCGATGCTCCGGCCGACCTCGACGGCGTCGTCCTCGGTGGCCGCGTTGACCACCTCGATCCGGATGTCCTTGGAGGCACCCTCGGCATCGCCGATCAGCTGCCGGGCGAGGTCGGCGCAGACGCTCTGCACGGCCTGGTCGAACTCGGCCTGCGCGGGGGTGACTCCGCTCGCGCCGGAGGCGAGCAGCAACACGGTGTCGTTGGTCGACATGCAGCCGTCGGAGTCGACCCGGTCGAAGGTGGTGCGGGTCGCGGCGCGCAGCGCGGTGTCGAGGACGGATGCGTCGACGTCGGCGTCGGTGGTGAGGACGACCAGCATGGTGGCGAGGCCGGGGGCGAGCATGCCCGCCCCCTTGGCCATGCCGCCGACGGTCCAGCCGTCGCCGCTCGCGACGGCGGTCTTGTGGACGGTGTCCGTGGTCTTGATGGCGATGGCGGCCTTCTCACCGCCGTGCGGGGTGAGGTGGGCGACCGCCTTGTCGATGCCGGGGAGGAGCTTGTCCATGGGCAGCAGCAGGCCGATCAGACCGGTGGAAGCGACGGCAACCGTGCCGGCGCCGTGTCCGCCCGTCCCGTCGTACCCGGCGCTGTTCAGGGACTCGGCGGTCTTCTCGGCGGTGGCGTGGGTGTCCTGGAAGCCCTGGGGTCCCGTACAGGCGTTGGCGCCACCGGAGTTGAGGACGACCGCGGTCACTTCGCCGCCCTTGAGGACCTGCTCCGACCAGAGGACCGGTGCGGCCTTGACGCGGTTGGAGGTGAAGACTCCCGCGGCGGCGCATCGCGGCCCCTGGTTGACCACGACGGCCAGGTCCAAGCTACCGCTCTCCTTGATTCCGGCGGCGATGCCCGCCGCCGAGAATCCCTGTGCTGCCGTGACGCTCACGGTGCGACTCCGATCGTGGAAAGGCCTGTGTCCTCGGGAAGTCCGAGGGCGATGTTCATGCTCTGCAGGGCGCCTCCGGCGGTGCCCTTGGCGAGGTTGTCGATGGCGCTGATCACGATGATCCGCCCGGCCGCCACATCGTGGGCGACCTGGATCTGCACGGCGTTGGACCCGTACACGGCCGCGGTGGCGGGCCACTGCCCCTCGGGCAGCAGGTCGACGAACGGCTCGTCGGCGAAGGCCTTCTCGTACGCCGCGCGGAGCGACTCGGCGCTCACCCCGGGTTTCGCCTTCGCGCTGCAGGTGGCGAGGATGCCACGGGGCATGGGCGCGAGGGTCGGCGTGAACGACACGGACACGGGCTCGCCGGCCGCGGCGCCGAGGTTCTGGATCATCTCGGGGGTGTGCCGGTGGACCCCGCCGACGCCGTACGGGGACATGTTGCCCATGACTTCGGAGCCGAGCAGGTGCGGCTTGGCCGCCTTGCCCGCGCCGGAGGTGCCGGACGCGGCGACGACGACGGCCTCGGGTTCGGCGAGACCGGACGCGTACGCCGGGAAGAGTGCGAGGGAGACGGCCGTCGGGTAGCAGCCGGGCACGGCGATGCGCTTGGCTCCCTCGAGTGCCGCGCGGGCCCCTGGCAGCTCGGGCAGCCCGTAGGGCCAGGTGCCGGCATGCGGCGAGCCGTAGAATTTCTCCCAGTCGGCAGGGCTCTCGAGCCGGAAGTCGGCGCCCATGTCGACGACGAGCACCTCGTCACCGAGCTGCTCGGCCACGGCGGCGGACTGTCCGTGCGGCAGGGCGAGGAAGACGACGTCGTGCCCGGCGAGCCCCTCTGCCGTGGTCGGCTGGAGAACGCGGTCCGCGAGCGGCCTCAGGTGCGGCTGCAGCGCGCCGAGCCGCTCACCGGCGTTGGAGTGGCCGGTGAGGGCCCCGATCTCGATCTGGGGGTGGGTGAGGAGCAGGCGGAGCAGCTCCCCGCCGGCGTATCCACTCGCTCCTGCCACTGCCGCACGTACCACCATCGGACATCCTCCTCATCGATGGCATGACTATACGCAGCAATGCAGGTTTATGCAAAGAGCACCGCTGCGACTCCGCCAGCCCGCTGACGCCTCCGCCGCCGTTCACGATCCGGAGCCTCAGGGCATGAACGTGCCCACGATCGAACCGTGGCTACGGCGGCACCATGGCGCGCCTGCGACGCCCCGGGCGGACCCGGGCGGGCGTCCCGCGTGGTGAGGCGAGCGCGGCGGAATTTCGGTTACATGGCCTGAGGACCTGCCTGGACGGCGCGAGCGCGGACACACGGATGGGAAGTGAGCGGTCATGGACGAGATCGTCGACGAGATCGGTCGGGTGCACCGGGAGGTCGGCACACGACGTGTGGGGTCGGACGAGGCGGGCACGGTGCTGTTGCGACGCGTCTTCGACGCGGCGCCCGCCGACGTCTGGGAGGCGGTGACCTCGCAGGAGCGGATCGCCCGGTGGTTCCTCCCGGTGACCGGCGACCTCCGGGCCGGCGGGAACTACCAGCTGGAGGGGAACGCCGGCGGGGAGATCCTCGAGTGCGTACCCCCGGAGCGGCTGCGGGTGTCCTGGCTGTTCGGCCCCGACCCCGGCTTCAGCGAGGTCGAGGTGAGGCTCGCACCGGAACACGGCAACCGGACGGTGTTCGAGCTGGAGCACGTGTCGGTCATCCCGGAGGAGTTCCGGAGCCAGTACGGGCCCGGGGCCGTCGGTATCGGCTGGGACCTGGCTCTCCTGGGCCTCGGGTGGCACCTGACGGGCGGCGGACTCGGTCCGGAGGAAGCCGTGGAGTGGCAGACCTCACCCGAGGCCAAGGCTTTCGTGGGGCGCTCGGGTGAAGCATGGGGACGCGCGTTCGCGGCCGCCGGCGCGGACCCCGAGACCGTGACCGCGACGACGGTGGCGACCGTCGCCTTCTACACGGGCGAATAGGTACGCGCGTCCGGTCGCCGGCGGCGAGGAGTTCCTCCACCGCCTGGACGTCCCGCTCGCGCACGTGCGGCGACGAGCCGGCCGTCGCCGCACGGCACGTCAGTCGCGGTCGTCCCGCTCGGCGGCCCGGGCAGCGTCGCGCTCCTTGATCCGCACCGCTTCCTTACGGACCTCCGCCTGGGTGGCGCGCTCCTTCTGCAGCCACTCCGGGCCGTCTTCCTTCAGGGCGTCGATCTGCTCGGTGGTGAGGGGCTCCGTGACACCGCCACGCGCGAGGCCGGCGATGGAGACCCCCAGCTTGGAGGCGACGACCGGTCGGGGGTGGGGACCGTTGCGGCGCAGCTCCTGCAGCCACTGGGGCGGGTCGGACTGCAGCGCGTTCAGCTCGGCGCGCGAGACGACGCCCTCCTGGAACTCGGCGGGGGTGGCTTCGAGGTACACACCCAGCTTCTTCGCCGCGGTGGCGGGCTTCATCGTCTGGGTGGTCTGGTGCGACGTCATGGTGTCCAGGGTATCGAGCATGTGCGCCACCTCCGACCACGGCCGGTAACCTGGCGGGGTGACAGGCTCGGAAGTACCCCCTGCGTTCCGGCTCGCCTACGTCCCGGGCGTGACCCCGACCAAGTGGGTGCGGATCTGGAACGAGCGGCTGCCCGGTACCCCGCTGGCCCTCGTCGGCGTACCCGCCGCCGAGGCAGCCGGTCTGCTGCGCGACGGCGGCGCGGACGCCGGCTTCGTGCGGCTGCCCGTCGACCGTACGGACCTCAGCGCGATCCCCCTCTACACGGAGACGACCGTGGTCGTCATCCCCAAGGACCATGCGGCGACCGCCGTCGAGGAGATGGCGGCCGAGGACCTCGCCGAGGAGATCGTGCTGCATCCCCTCGACGACCCCCTCGACTGGGAGCGTCCGCCGGGCCGACCCGCGTTCGAGCGGCCCGCCACGACCGCGGACGCCGTCGAGCTGGTGGCGGCGGGGGTCGGGCTGCTCGTCGTTCCGCAGTCGCTGGCCCGGCTGCACCACCGCAAGGACCTCACCTACCGGCCGCTGACCGGCGTCCCCGAGTCGCGGATCGCCCTGTCGTGGCCGGAGGAGAAGACCACCGACCTGGTGGAGGAGTTCATCGGGATCGTCCGTGGGCGGACCGTCAACAGCACCCGCGGCCGTCCGCCGACGCCGCCGCAGCCCAAGGCCACGCGCGCCGCCAGGAAGAACGGCGCCCCGCACAAACCCGCGGCGGGCAACAAGACCTCCCGGGGCGGCTCGGGCGCCAAGCAGTCCAAGGGCGGCGTCAAGCGCGGAAAGCCCCGCCGCAGGCCGTAGGGGGTGGGGCGCCCCCTACCCGTAGTACTTCGGAGCTACGCGTCAGGTGCGCTCCCAGGCGTGACGCCGTCGACACGGGTCGCTCCATAACTTCGGTACCGGATTCAACGAGAACCATCCGGTACGGAAGGACTTCCCCATGGCGTCCCGCCCACGGAGCAGCCGCACGCGGCGTGCCCTGCTCGCCGCACTCGTCACCGCTCGGTGGCGCTCCCGGTGTCGGGGGCGGCCCGCCCCGCCGCGGTTCCGGCACCCGCCCCCGCCGCGCCGCGCCCGCTGGGCACCGCGGAGCCCTCGGTGCTGGAGGCCAGGTATGCGGCCGGGCGGGAGGAGATCCGGGCGGCACGGGACATGGCCGCCCGTCACGGTGACCGGCGACGGGCCACCACGCTCACAGGCATGGCGGCCCCGGGGCGCACCTTCCTGATGTTCGACGGGCGGGACGGCGGCCGGAGCGCGGAGGTCTTCGGGGACCTGTCGGGGGCGGAACGCATCGCCGTGCTGGTGCCGGGAGCGGGCGTCGACCTCGATCATTACGGGCGCTTACGGCGTGGTGCCGAGGCGCTCCTGGGCGAACTGGGCGACAGGTCCGCCGTCGTCGCGTGGCTCGGCTACCGGACGCCTGCCACGATGGGCCCCTCCTCCCTCACATCGGGCCTGGCCGAGGAGACGGCCCCCCGTCTGCGGGCCTTCGTACGGGAGTTGGGCGAGGCCGCACCCTCCGCCCGGGTGTCCCTCCTCTGCCACTCCTACGGTTCGGTGGTCTGTGCCCGGGCCGCACCCGGGCTCGATGCCACGGACCTCGTGCTGTACGGAAGTCCCGGCACCGGGGCAGACAGCGCCGCCGCACTGGGCACCCGGGCCACGGTGCGGGCGGGCCGGGGCGGTGACGACTGGATCGCCCGGGTTCCACATCTCGAGCTGCGGCTGCCGTTCGTCACCGTCGGGTTCGGGACGGACCCGGTGGCACCGGAATTCGGCGCCGAGGTCTTCGACGCGGGTGACGCCGGCCACAGCGACTATCTGCGGCCCGGCTCCGTCTCGCTGCGCAGCCTGGCCGCCATCGTCGCGGGCACGGCCGGGGGCCGTCATGCGTGACGCGCGGCTCCCCGGCACACGTGCCCTCGTACGGCGGATCGACGCGGCGACCCCCCGGGAGCGCGACCGCGCCGTCGACGCGCTGCGCGCCTTCGCCATCCTCGGCGTGGTGTGCGGCCACTGGTTGGTGACGGCGCTGGTCGCGGACAGCGGCACCCTGCACGGCGCGAGCCCGCTCCAGCACATGCCCCGGCTCGCCCCCGTCTCCTGGCTGTTCCAGACACTCGCCGTCTTCTTCCTGGTGGGCGGCCAGGTGGGCGCGAAGGGGTACGCCTCGGCCCGGGCCAGGGGCGAGTCCTACGGGCAGTGGCTGGGGGCCCGGCTGGGCCGCCTGTTCCGGCCGGTCGCCGTCGTGACCGTCGTGTGGGCGGCGGCGGCCGGCGTGATGCTGGCCTCGGGGGTGGACGAGGGGACGGTACGCACGCTGGGCAAGCTCGTGTGGTCGCCTTTGTGGTTCCTGCTGGTGTTCGCGGCGCTGACGGCGGCGACCCCGCTGGTGGCGCGGCTGCACCCGCTGTGGCCGCTCGCCGTCGTCCTGCACGTCGACCTGTTCCGGCTGGGGTTCGACGGTCCGGCCGCCCTGGGCTGGATCAACGTCGTCGCGGGCTGGCTGGTCCCCTACTGCCTGGGGGCGGCCTGGGCGCGGGGCGGGCTGAGCGACCGCCGGACCGGATGGGTCCTGCTGCTCGGAGGCGTGGTGGCCACGGCGGGTCTGGTGCTGTTCGCCGGATACCCCGCCGCCATGGTCGGCGTACCGGGCGGCACGCTCTCCAACCTCGACCCGCCGACGCTCGCCGTCGTCACGTTCGGGCTCGCCCAGTGCGGTGCGGCCCTGCTGCTGCTCGGGCGTCTGCGGCGGGTGCTCGCGCGGCCCGCGCCGTGGGCCGCGGTGGCTCTGCTGAATCTCTCCGCGATGACCGTCTTCCTGTGGCACCAGACCGCGATGATCGTGGTCACGTCGACCGCCCTGTTCCTGCGCGGCCCTCTTCCCGGGCTGCATACGGTCCCCGACGGCCCCGGCTGGGTGCTCGCCCGGCCGGCCTGGCTCCCGGTGTTCGCCCTGGTGCTGCTGGTGTGCCGGGCCGCGTTCGGGGCGTACGAGCAGCGGGGCGGCGGCCGTTCGACCGTCGTACGGCCGGGTTCCCCTCCCCCTGCCCCGGAGTCGCGCCATGTCTAAGCTGAGCGGCATGACGGGGGCTGGGGGGCGGATCACGGCGGCGCTGCGCGGGCTGCCGCACAGGTTGCGCGAGGACCTGTGGACGTCCCCCGTCGATCCGGTGCCGCCCATGGGTGCGCCCGGATCGCCGGTCTGGCAGCCGGTGTTCGGGATGCTGCTGACGCTCGGGGTGACGGTCGTCGCCGTGTGGCACGTACCCGATCTGGTCCCGCACGGCGCCGCCGTCCCCGAGTACGCGGTGCTGCTCGTCACGGGCCAGGCCCTGGCTCTGCTCGCCGGGTTGTGGCAGCCCCTGTACGCGTGGTGGGGCTCGCTGGTCCTGATGGTCGTCAGCGTGCGCATCACGGCGTCCGTGATGACGCCCGGCGAGCTGTTCCCCTGGACCGGCCCCGAGATGGTGCTGCAGAGCGGGGCGCTGTACCTGCTGACGCTTCGGGTGCGTCCGCGCCGGGCAGCACTCGCGCTCGCGCTGAGCCTGCTGGCGGGGCTGGCGGCCGGCGTCACCACCAGGCCCCACCACTACTCGCTGGGCATCGCCGCGCCGGTCCTGCTCGCGGCCGTGGTCATCGGGGCCGCGCTGCGCGCCCTGCGGGTGGCCCGCACCCAGCTCGTCGTACAGTCCGGGCTGACCGAGGAGGAGCGGTCCCGGCGCACCCTCCTGGAGGAACGCAACCGTATCGCGCGCGAGCTGCACGACGTGGTCGCCCACCACATGTCGGTGATCTCCATCCAGGCGCAGGTCGCCCCGCACCTGGTCGACGATCCGTCGGACGAACTCCGGGAGAACCTCGCCGGCATACGGGAGAACGCCGTGGAGGCGCTGGCCGAGCTGCGCCGGGTGCTCGGCGTGCTGCGCTCGGAGGACGCCGTGGCGGACGGGCTGCGGCACGCCCCGCAGCCCACCCTGGACCGCTTGGACGAACTGATCGGCAAGGTCAGGGGCGCGGGCCTCACCGTCACGGCGGAGAGCACCGGCAACCGCCGCCCGCTGCCGCCAGGGGTCGAACTGACGGCCTACCGCATCGTGCAGGAGGCGCTGAGCAACGTACTGCGGCACGCCCCGGGGGCGCGGGCCCGCGTGGAGGTCGGCTACCACTCCGCCGCCGTCTTCGTCCGGATCACCAACACCGCCCCCGACACACCCGCGACACCCGCCCGGGGCGTCGGGCACGGGCTGCTCGGCATGCGCGAACGCGCCGCCATGCTGGGCGGCGACCTCACCCATGGCCGGACCCCCGGCGGGGGTTTCGAAGTAGTGGCGACGCTCCCCCTGGAGGACCCCGCATGACCATCCGCGTACTGATCGCCGACGACCAGATGATGGTCCGCCAGGGCTTCACGGTGCTGCTGAACGCCGAGCCCGGCATCGAGGTCGTCGGACAGGCGGTGGACGGCCTGGACGCACTGGAGAAGGCGGCCCGACTCGCCCCGGACGTCGTGCTGATGGACATACGGATGCCCCGCCTCGGCGGAATCGACGCGACGCGACGCCTCACCGAGGCGCCCGGCCCCACCGTCCGGGTCCTCGTCCTGACCACCTTCGACCTCGACGAGTACGTGTACGAGGCGCTGCGCTCAGGGGCCTCCGGCTTCCTGCTGAAGGACGCCTCGGCCGACGAACTCGCCCAGGCGGTACGTGTGGTGGCGGCCGGTGACGCCCTGCTCGCCCCCAACATCACCAAGCGCCTGATCGCCGAGTTCTCCCGGGTGAGCACCGGCCCCCGCGCTCCCAGCCGGGAGCGTGTCGGCGCTCTCACCGAACGCGAGACGGAGGTCCTGTCCCTCGTCGCACAGGGTCTGTCGAACGCCGAGATCGCGGTGCGCCTGGTGGTGGCGGAGCAGACCGTGAAGACCCATGTGAGCCGGATCCTGGTGAAGCTGGGCCTGCGCGACCGGACCCAGGCCGCGGTGTACGCGTACGAGTCGGGACTGGTGCGCCCGGCAGGCTACTGAGCGCGGCTCACAGGGCCCCGTACACCGCGCCGATCAGCGCCATCTTGCGGGGGTCGTCGGCGATGTGCGGGCCCATACGGTTCATCACGTAGCCGAGCGCGATCCCGGCCTCCGGGTCGGCGAGACCGCAGGAGCCGCCCGCCCCGTCGTGGCCCACGGCACGCGGGTTGGGGCCGTAGGAGGAGTTGGGGCCGCTCAGCCAGAGGCCGAGGCCCAGCTCGGTCTCGTGGGCGAAGCCCGCTCCGAGCACCAGGTCGCGGCAGCTGCCCTGGCCCTCGCGGACGCGCTCGGCCGCTTCCTCCGACAGGATCCGCCGGCCGTCGAGGGTGCCCCGCCCGGCGAGGATGCCGTAGAGGGAGGCGATCGCGCGGGCGGTGCCGTGGCCGTTGGCGGCGGGAATCTCCGCGGCGCGCCACTGAGGGGTGTTGGCGGCGGCGATGCCCGTGCCGGGGTTGAGCAGCGAGGCGATGGCCACCGGCTCCATCGCGGCGAACAGGGCGGCCTGTTCACGGGAGACGGCCTTCGACTGGACCAGTTCGGCCACCCGGCCGGCGTCCTTCTCCGGGAGGCCCACATGGAAGTCGATGGAGAGCGGTCCGGTGATCTCCTTCCGCAGGAACTCCCCGGGCAGCAGGCCGGTAACCCTGCGGATGACCTCACCGACGAGGAAGCCGTACGAGATCGCGTGGTAGCCGGAGCGGGTGCCCGGTTCCCACCAGGGCTCGGTGGCCGCGAGGCGGGCCGTGGTCAGTTCCCAGTCGTAGAGTTCGGCCAGCGTGTGCGGGTCGCGCAGGCCCGCGACCCCGGAGCGGTGCGAGAGGAGGTGGCGTACGCGGACGGCTTCCTTGCCCGCGGCGGCGAATTCGGGCCAGTACGCCGCCACCGGGGCGTCCAGGTCCAGAAGACCGCGGTCCACCAGGATGTGGGCGCAGAGCGCGGTCGGGCCCTTCGTCGTGGACCAGACGTTGACCACGGTGTCCCGCTCCCACGGGCGGGTCCGCTCCCCGTCGGCCCAGCCGCCCCAGAGGTCGACCACGGGGTGGCCGTCGAGCAGGACGGTGACCGCCGCGCCCAGTTCGTCGCGCTCGGCGAAGTTCGCCGCGAACGCGTCGCGTACCGCGGCGAACCGGTCGTCACAGTGGCCTTGGATCTGCGGCACAGGTCTCTCCTCGTCTCGGTGCCACGCACCATACCGACTGGTCGGACTGGCGTGAAGACGCCGTGCGCACAGTTACTGCGACCAGGTGATCCGGTCAGCGCGGAAGCGCTCCCAGGCTGAGGCTCCAGCGGCCGGGCAGTCCGGTGATCGTCACCGTGGACAGTGGACGGACGTCGACGTTCCAGTACGTCGACGGCGGCGCCTTGAGGGCGTACACCAGCGCCGCGCGGACGACGGCGGGTTCGGCGACGGCGACGACGGCGCCCTCGCGGACCGGTCGGGTGTCGAGCCAGCCCCCTACCCGGGATATGAAAGCGAGCAGGGATTCGCCGCCGTGCGGGGCCGATCGCGGATCGGCGAGCCAGGCGTCGACACCGGCCGGCTCGTGGGCGGCCACCTCGGACAGGGTCAGGCCCCGCCAGCGGCCCATGTCGCAGTCGCGCAGCGCGGGCTGGACGAGAGGGGCGAAGCCGAGGGCGTCACCGGTGGCACGGCTGCGCGGCGTGGGCGAGCAGTAGCGCAGCTCGGCGGCGCCGAGCGGCACCAGTGCGTGCGCGGCGAGCTCGACCTCGCGCCAGCCGTCGTGGTCGAGCGGCCGGTCGTCGTCGAAACGCTCGGCGAGAAGGGCGGAGCTGCGTGCTGCGGCGACCAGGGACACCCGAACACTCATGGGCGCGATCGTGGGGCCGGGCGCCCTGCCGGTCAAGAGGCATGACAGCCGCACGCGTACACCTCGCTCAGCCCGCCTGGAGGCACATCCACATGTCCGGTTCGGTGAGCGGGGCGAATCCGAGTCTCGCGTACACCCCGTGGGCGTCCTTGGTGGCGAGCAGGAACCTGCGCACCCCCGAAGGGGCCAGCTCGTCGCGGACGGTGGTGACGAGCCGGGTGCCGAGTCCCTGGCCTCGGGCCGCGCGATCGACGTAGACATCGCATATCCACGCGAATGAGGCGCGGTCGGTGACCACGCGCGCATAGGCGTCCTGCCTGCCCGAAGACAGGTCGTAGACCCCGAAGTTGAGCGATCCCGCGATCATCCGGTCCTGCTGTTCACGGGTGCGCCCCAGGGCCCAGTAGGCGTCCGTGGACAACCAGTGGTGGATGCGGGCCGCATCCAGCCGCGTGGGGTCGTCGGAGATCTCGTAGCGCTGTGCGGCGGAGGTGTCGTGGTCGTTCATCCGGGGAGGTTACCCGCCCATCGTTCCCACCTCGTCCACGGCGGTGCGCAGCCTTCCCACCCCCTCGGCGATCTCGGTGGAGCCCGAGACCGCTGCGAAGCTCAGCCTGATGTGTCCGGCGGGCGGTTCGGCGCAGTGGTAGGGGCGCCCGGGCGCGACGGCGACGCCGGCCCGCAGGGCGGCGGCGACCAGGGCGGGCTCCTCGGCTCCCGGCCCCGGGAGCCGGAGCCAGATGCTGCCTCCGCCCGACGGCACGTGCGCCAGGACGAGTCCGGGCAGCCGACTGCGCACGGCGGCCGTCATCGCGGTACGGCGGCTGCCGAGTTCGGCGGCCACGGTACGCCGGTGGCGCTCCCAGGCCGGGGAGCCGACGAGTTCGAGCGCGGCCTCCTGGAGCGGGCGCGGCACGAAGAAGCTGTCGACGACCTGGATCGCGCGCAGTCGCTCCCTCACGGGCCCACGGGCGGCCAGCGCCCCGACACGGAGACTGGGTGACGTGATCTTGGTGAGGGAGCGCACATGGATCACGACGCCGTCCGGGTCGTCGGCGGCCAGGGGCTCGGGCAGCGGGCCGGCGTCGTCGTGGGCGAGGTGGCGGGCGAAATCGTCCTCGACGACGAAAGCACCCGCCTGCCGGGCCGCCCGCACGACGCGCTCACGCCGTTCGGGGGCCAGGACCACACCTGTCGGGTTGTGGAAGAGCGGCTGACAGACGAAGACCTTGGCCCCGGTGGCACGGAACGCGGCTTCCAGCAGATCGGGCCGCACCCCGTCGGCGTCCATCGGCACAGGCACCGGCCGCAGACCGGTGGCGCGGGCGGCCGCCAGCATGCCCGGGTAGGTGGGCGATTCGACGAGGACCGGGGCGCCGGGCGGGGCGAGGGCACGCAACGCGGTGGCCAGGGCACTCTGCCCGCCCGCCGTGACCAGGACGTCGGGCCCGGTGAGCGTGCCGCCGATCTCCCGGGCGAACCAGGCCCGCAGGTCGGCCAGCCCGCAGGTGGGCGGCCTGCCCCAGGCGCCCGGCCTGCGGCCTGCCCGGGCCAGTGCGGCGGCGAGGGCCCGCTCGGGCTGGAGGCCGGAATGAAGGTAGCCGCCGTTGAATTCGATGACACCGGACGGAGGTGCGGCGAGCGTGACGAGGACACCCGAGGCGTCGACGGTACGCGGCACGACCTCGGGCCCGCCGGCCCCGCTGAGCGACACCTCCTGCCAGGAGGTGTCGCCAGGAACGGGCACGGCGACGCGGGCCTCGGCGCGGAAGGCTCCGGAGCCGGGGCGGGTGACGACCAGCCCCTCGGCGGCGAGCTGGGCGACGGCCCGGGAGACGGTGACCGGACTGACCTTGAACCGCTCGACGAGTGCCCGACTGGACGGCAGCTTTCCACCCGGAGAGTAGCGGTCAAGCTCACCTTTCAGGCATGTCACCAGTTCCGACACACTGCTACGCTCATGCATGACAGCACAGAATAGCGCTATCGGAGAGACAGCGATAGCGGTTGACGCCGGACACGAGGACCCGACGGTGCGCCGCAGCCCCGGAGGCGGCCTCCTGCTCGCGGGGCTCGGCGTCCTCGCCTTCTCGCTGACCTTTCCCTCGACGGTCTGGGGTCTGGAGAGTTTCGGCCCCTGGTCCCTCGTCGCCCTGCGCAGCATGCTCGCGGCACTGATCGCGGGATGCGCCCTGCTGGCGGGCCGGGTGCCGTTGCCCGCGCGCCGCCATCGGGCCGGTCTCGCGGTCGTGGCCGGCGGCGTGGTGGTGGGATTCCCGTTGCTGACCTCGCTGGCTCTGCAGACCTCCACGAGTTCGCACGCGGCGGTGGTGGTGGGGCTGCTGCCGCTGACGACCGCGCTCCTGGCGACCGTGCGCACCGGCTCGCGTCCGCCGCGCGCCTTCTGGGCCGCGGCGCTGGCCGGGGCGGCCGTGGTGATCGCCTTCACGGTCCAGCAGAGCGGCGGGAAGCTGTCCGGCGGCGATCTGTATCTGTTCGGGGCGCTGCTGGTCTGCGCGGCGGGTTACACGGAGGGCGGCAGGCTGGCCAAGGTGATGCCGGGCTGGCAGGTGATCGGCTGGGCTCTCGTCTTCTCCCTGCCACTCGCTGTGGCGGGCGCGGCCGTGGGACTGGCCTTCGAACCGGTGCACCTGACGGCGCGCGGGGTGATCGGACTCGTCTGGGTCGCCGCCGTGTCCACCTTCCTCGGGCTGTACGTCTGGTACCGGGGCATGGCGGAGATCGGCGTCCCCCGGGCCAGTCAGCTCCAGCTGGCCCAGCCGTTGCTCACCCTGGTCTGGTCGTTCCTCGCCCTCGGCGAGGAGGTGTCCGCCGCCGCCCCGGTGGCGGCGGTGGCCGTGCTGGTCTGCATCGCCGTCACCCAGCGCGCGGGGAGCCGCTAGAGCGGACGTACGAGAGCCGACGCGCCGGTCCGGTCATAGACTTGTCGACATGGACCGCCATCCGTGAGGAGGTCACCCCGATGGAGGCACACACGGGCGACCGGCTGCTGACGCACGGCAGGACCGTGGGACAGCACGACCGGGTCGCAGAGATCATCGAGGTGCTCGGCGACGGGGGCAGTCCCCCGTACCGCCTGCGCTTCGAGGACGGGCACGAATCGATCAGGTCCCCGGGCCCCGACAGCGTCGTCCAGCACACCGCCCCGGAGGACCGGAAGCGGTAGAGCGCGCGTGTGCCGGGGACACGAGTGGCCCCCGGCACACGCGGCCGGTCCGGTCAGCGGGGTGCGCGGGCCCGGGTCCGGTAGTGGTCGGCCACCACCCGGGCCATCGCCCCGACGGGATCGGACTTCACGTGCTTCGCGGAGAAGTAGACGTGGCCGCCCACCTCAGGATGGTCCGCGGCGAGATCGAGGTGCCGGGAGAGTTCGGCCGGGTCCTGCCAGGCGGCGGGTTGCGCGGGATCACCGGCCTTGTAGAGGGCCTCGCCCACGTACAGGTCCACACCGGTGCCACGGACCGTCTCGGCCCACCACGGCAGCAGCTTCGCGTAGTCGGCGGCGGAGAAGCCGATGTTCCAGTAGATCTGAGGACAGATGTAGTCGATCCAGCCCTCCTTCACCCACGTACGGGTATCGGCGTGCAGGTCGTCGTAGGTCTGTACGCCGGCCCTGGTGTCCGACCCCAGGGCGTCGGTCGCCTTGTTGCGCCACACCGCGAAGGGGCTGATCCCGAACCGGACGCCGCTCCTGACCTCCTTGACCCGCGCGGCCGTCTCACGCACCAGCCGGTCGATGTTGTCACGGCGCCAGGCCGCCTTGTCCGCGAATGCCCCGCCGTGACGCTCGTACGCGGCGTCGTCGTCGAAGACCTGGCCCGCCACCGGGTAGGGGTAGAAGTAGTCGTCCCAGTGCACCGCGTCGACGGCGTACCGGCTCACCGCGTCCAGCATGGCGTCCTGGACGAACTTCCTGACCTCGGGCAGACCCGGGTTGTAGTAGAGCTTCCCGCCGTACGGCAGGATCCAGTCCGGGTGCAGCCGGGCGGGGTGGGAGGCACTGAGGCGGGAGGGGTCCGTGTGGTTCGCCACCCGGTACGGGTTGAACCAGGCGTGCAGTTCCAGACCGCGCGCGTGGGCCTCGCGCACGGCGGTGCCCAGCGGGTCCCAGCCCGGGTCCTTGCCCTGGACACCGGTGAGGCACTGGGCCCACGGCTCGTGCGGCGAGGGCCACAAGGCGTCGGCGCTCGGCCGGACCTGGAGAACCACGGCGTTCAGCCGCAGGGCGACCGCGCGGTCGAGGTGTGCGATCAGCTCGGCCTCCTGGGCCGCGGCGCTCAGGCCCGGCTTCGAGGGCCAGTCCAGGTTGGCGACCGTGGCGATCCACACACCCCTCAGCTCGCCCGTGCCCGCTCTGCGGCCCCGGCTTCCGTGCCGGGCGTGACCCGGTCCACGCACGGCGACGGCATCACCCGCCGTCAGCAGAGCGGCGACCGTGCTCGCCGCGCCCATCACCAGCGACCTCCGGCTCATACGACGCATCTGTGCACCTTTCGTTTCGCTGTTCCGTACGTCACGACGGCAGTGCGTGACGCAGATCATGCCCCCTGCGCACCGCACGACCCGCAGCTCACCGAAGCCGGATCGCGGAGTAACGTCGTGGGGTCGAGGCGGCCACCGGAATCAAACGGGAACTGCCGCACGGGATCAGCGAAAGGCACGAGGTGACGGACTCTATGGCCGACATTGCACGCGTCGGAGTGGTGGGCTGTGGCCAGATGGGCGCAGGCATCGCGGAGGTGTGCGCTCGCAGCGGCCTCGATGTCAGGGTGGCCGAGACCACGGGCGAGGCGCTGGAGATAGGGCGTACCCGGCTCCACAACTCCCTCTCCAAGGCCGCCGAGCGCGGCAAGATCACCGCGGAGGAGCGCGACGAGACCCTCGGCCGCCTCAGCTTCACCACCGACCTCGGTGAGTTCGCCGACCGCGATCTCGTGATCGAGGCCGTCGTGGAGAACGAGCAGGTCAAGACCGAGATCTTCCAGGTGCTCGATCAGGTGGTGACGCGGCCGGACGCGATCCTCGCCTCGAACACCTCCTCCATCCCGCTGGTGAAGCTGGCCGTGGCGACCTCCCGGCCGGACCAGGTCATCGGGATCCACTTCTTCAACCCGGCCCCGGTACAGCGGCTCGTCGAGCTGATCCCCGCGCTGACGACGTCCGACGAGACCATAAAGCGTGCCGAAGCCGTCGTGCAGAACGTGCTCGACAAGCACGCGATCCGCGCCCAGGACCGCTCGGGGTTCGTCGTCAACGCCCTGCTGATCCCGTATCTGCTCTCGGCGATCCGGATGTTCGAGTCGGGCATCGCCAGCCGCGAGGACATCGACAACGGCATGGAGATGGGCTGCGCCCACCCGATGGGTCCGCTCAAGCTCGCCGACCTGATCGGCCTGGACACCGTGGCCTCGGTCGCCGACTCGATGTACGCCGAGTACAAGGAGCCGCTGTACGCCGCTCCCCCGCTGCTCCAGCGGATGGTCGACGCGGGCCGGCTCGGCCGCAAGACGGGGTCGGGGTTCTACCCGTACGACTGACCGCCGACCGGCGGGCCCGGCGCGCACGCCGCCGGGCCCGCGGGGGCACGTTCTCCGAGGTCAGGACCGTGTGCGGCCGCGAAGAGCCTCTTCTTCTGCTACCTGACCACCACGAAACCCCAGGTCATAACCACAAAGGGTTCAGTGGTATGCGTGGACGACGGCGTGGCCCTTGCCACGGCCGATCATCCACTTGTTGATCGGGGTGGTGATCAGGAAAGCGACCGCGAACCCGCCCAGCAGTGCGCCCCAGAACAGGCCGTCGCTCAGGTGGGCGTCCATCGCGCCCGGGACCGCGGCGATGATGCCGTTGTCGACCAGTTCCATCACGGCGATCGAGACCGTGTCGGCGGCCAGCGCAACCTTGATCGCGGCCCTCAAGCTCAGACCGGCCCGTCGTACGGCGAACAGCGTGAACGAGTAGCCGAAGACGAATGCCAGGGCGATGGCCAGGACCATTGTCTGGACGTTGCCCCACATCAGGGCCGTGCCGATCACCATGCCGAGGATCTCGCCGATGGCGCACCCGGTCAGGCAGTGCAGGGTCGCCTTCGCCGCCGTACCCCAGGACGCTCCCACGTGTCCGCCGTGGCCGGTGTGGTCGTGCGCATCTCCGCTGGTGTGGTGAGCGGTGTGGTCCATGATCTTCATCCCCGTTTCCGTTCAGTGCACGCGGATCCCGTCCCTGCTCTTCCCTACATAGCAAACCATATACCCCCCAGGGGTACCCCTCAAGAGGTGTCCGCTCCGACAAGGTCGGCGCGGCACTGCCCAGGCGCGGCCCGGACGATTCGGAAGACCATGCCGGCGCTCAGCGGCCGGCGTCGTCGCGCGTCTGAAGTTCTGGCGGCCGCTCCATGCCGCCGCGGGCCAGAGACGGATCACCCACCAGATCAACCGAGTCCAGCGCCCGGTTGCCCTGGTCAACGACCAGTGTCATCGCCGCGTCGACAACCTCGGCACGGGACGCGAAGTGTGCGTACAGAGTCACCCGGCCGACCCCGGCGGCGCGGGCGATCTCACTGAGTGTGTTGATCCCGCCGACGAACCGCTCGTGAGGTGGACGGCGATTCAGCATCACGCCGACTTGATGCAGATGGCCGTCATGGGGCCAGGCGGAGATGCACCGGTCGGTGTCGGGGATTGCGTTACGGCCGGGGCCCATCGACTGCCAGGCGAACAACGGCGCCCCCGTGGCGCCGAAATCTGCGGGTCGGAGCCATCACGTCGGGACCGAAGGGTCTCTGGACGAAGGAGGCCGGCGTCCGGTGCGGGGGCGCGCAGCGCACGCCCCCGCACCGGCAACCGGTCAGCTCTTGGCGAGCAAGGTGTCCATCTGGGTGATCTCGGCGCTCTGCGAGGTGACGATGGCATCGGCCATCTTCTTGGCAGGCCCATAGGCACCGTCGGCCTGCTCGCTCTTGGCCATGGCCACCGCACCCTCGTGATGCTTGATCATCATCTCCAGGAAGGCGGTGTCGAACGCCTTACCTGAAGCATTTTCCAGCTTGTCCATGTCCTCGGCGGTCATCATCCCGCCCGACTCGTGCATGGAGTGGTCCATGGCGCCCTCGGCGGGCACTTCCTCGCCCCAGGAGGTGAGCCAGCCGGACAGCGTCTTGATCTCCGGATCCTGGGCCTTCTTGATGTCTTCGGCGAGTGTCTTGACCTGCGCCGACTGGGCACGAGTGGGTGCCAGATCGGCCATCTCGACCGCCTGGCGGTGGTGCGGGATCATGCCATGGGCGAACATCACGTCCGCGGCGTTTTGCGGTGTCTGGGAAGCCGAGGCCGACGGCGACTTCGTGCTGTTGTGGCCGTCGTGCCCGGACGCGGTGCTGTCGCCGTTGCCGCCACAGGCGGCGAGGACGACAGCGGCCGCACCGGCGGCTGCCACGGCAACGGTACGGCGGACGAGGGAACGCTTGCTGTTCATGGTGGCGCAACTCCTTCGAGCGCGACGACGCGCGCTGAATTCACGGAAATGAGGTATGCCGAAGCGCGGCACCAGTTCCCGGCCGGGCCGGGACAAGGGGGTGCCGTGCGGGGCGCTCTAAATCCGAAGGAGTTGCAGTTCGGACAGATCTGGCGGTGCCCGGCCGGCCTCGGCCGACACCGGTGCTGTCTCCGAGAGCGGGGACGCGGCGGGTGCGTCGACTGCGGCGACGGTCAGCGCGGGCGGGGCGTACGGGGAGCCGACGCCAGCTGCGGAACATGTCCCGTCGGCGTGGTCGAGGTGACCTGGTTCGTGGTGTGCGTGCGAGCAGCCCGCACTCGCGTGCGAAGCGTTCACCGCCTGAACCATCTCGTGGCCGGCTTTCGCGTGTACCGCGGGCGCTCCGCCGGGAGCCAGAGCGTGCATGCCCAGCACGCCGGCCAGGACCGCCATCACCAGCAGCACAAGCCACCGCCCTGCAGGGCGGTGGCTTGTGAGCGTACTCCTGGTCATGCGGCCCATCGTACGGGCTCCCCCGCACATCGACCGCTGGCTCACCGCCACTGTCCGCGTCCATGAAGCAGCCGTGAAGCCCGCGACCTGGACTCTGCCATGCGGCGTGGCGCCGCCGGCGGGTGTGAGTATCGTGGCTTGGTTACGGCCGTTCGGCTGTGACCAACCAAGCCGAGCTGCGCATTCGGACCACTCCTTGGGCGTCTTCGTAGGGGCGTAGCTCTTCAGTGAGTCGACGCCGCGCTCGGTCGCCGGTCTCTGCGTCGACCTGCTGCAGCAGGTGGCGGCCGGGACCTGAGCCGAGCAGGAAGTCCGCAGCATCCCTTGCGCCTTCTCCCCACCTGCCGTGTGCTTCTACGTGCCGTGTGCGTATGCGAGTGAATGCAGCCGCCTCGAGCACCTCTTCCACCCGGTCAGGATCGGCGAGCGAGAACATGCCCGGCCCGCCGGTCGCCCCGAATTCGCCGACTGGAAGCCAGTCCCGCAGTGTGGCGAGCGCGTGGAGCCATTCGTTGCCTTCGGCGCCGGCTGCGCAGATGAACGCGATCCGGCCCCCAGGACGCAGACCGCCGCCGATATTGGTGAAGGCGGCCACGGGGTCGGCGAAGAACATGACGCCGTAGCGGCTGATCGCCACGTCGAAGTTCCGCCCGAACAACGGATGCACCTGGGCGTCACCCTGCTCGAACGTCACGTTTCCGAGGCGCTCGGCGTGCGTTGTGGCTCGGGCGCGATCCAGCATGGGCCCTGACAGGTCGACTCCCGTGGCCCGCCCCTCGGCAGCTCTGCGGGCGGCGAGGCGAGTGGTGGCTCCCGCCCCGCAGCCGATGTCCAGGACCGCGTCGGCGGACTGGATCGAGGCGACGTCGAGCAAGGGCGCGTTGAAGCCTTCGTTGACAGCGTCCCAGCGGTCCTGATTACGGGCCCAGTGCGCACCCTCGTAGCCGTTCCACGCCTGCTCCTGCTGGACGTTGACGCTCTGCCGCATGACGGGCCTCCTCGCCTAGAATGGGCGTACGCCCAAACAGTATGGGCACTTGCCCATACTGTCTACCCGTACCCACCCGCGACCGGAAGGTGTTTGATGTCCCCCCGTGGAGTAGCCGTCCCCGACGTCCGCGAACTGCTTTTCACTGCCGCCGAACGCGTCGTCGCACATGACGGCCCCGGCGCCCTGACCAGCCGTGCAGTCACGACCGAGGCTGGCTGCGCGAAGGGGATGCTGCATGCGCACTTCGCGGGCGGCCTGGACGAGTTCGTCGCCGAACTCGTGCTTGACCGCTTCGCCCGCACAGCCGAACTGGCCACCGGCCTGCCGGACCGAGTGGGGCAGGACACCGTGACGGAGAACCTTTCCGTGGTGGCCAGAGCGCTGCTCACCTCAGCCGGCCCGGCGATGGCCGGCCTGGCCCTCACACGCCCTGGGGCGGCCACGCGCTTTCGTGAGGCGCTGACCGCCGGCGCACCCGGTTTCACCACCATCGAGACAGCAATCGCCTCCTACCTGGAAGCCGAGCAGCACCTGGGCCGGGTAGCCGCCACCACGGACGCCAGGGCCTGCGCTCTCGCCCTGGTCGCCACCGCTCACCATCTACTGATGGCCAGTTGGCCAGGCGCTCCCGAACCGGCGAGCCAGATGGACCGGGTCATCGCGGCTCTCGTCTGACGCAACCGACAACGCACACTCTCTATGAGGCACGCATCGCCCTCGGGGGACCCAGCGCGTGCCACACCAAACGGCTCAGCAACGCCCAGGCTTGGAACGAGGTCGAGCGTCGAGTCTTCGCATGGTCGACCGCCCACCGGGGGCGGCAGCCAGGACGCGTCGCATCGCGCCGCCTGCGCGAAACCAGACCGGGTGCGTCTGGGGTGCGACGGCCTAGGAGAAGGAGCTCGCCTCAGTGGCGTCCCACCGTCGTCCCAAGCAGTCGAATGCCGCATACGCCACTGTGCTCACGGCCGCCACCGCTGCGGCAGTGGCGATTTCGACGCAGTCGGCGTCCGCCGACCCGCTGCCGGACCCGACCAAGAAGGGCGTGCAGGCGCAGGTCGACCGCCTCTACGAGGAGGCGACCCAGGCGACCGAGAAGTACAACGGGCCAAAGAGAGCGCGGACAAGCGCAAGAAGCAGGTAGCCGACCTGCAGGACTCCCCGGGTGTTCGAGCACGATGGCCCGCAGGGCAGGCGTTCGGCGCCCGATCATGTCCAGCACAGTGCGGTGGCGGTTGCGCGCGCCACGGGCCCGCAGTGCGTGGAAGGCGAACACACCGACGTGCGCTCCGGCCACGACAGCAAGTGCGGTGATCCCCCACCTGGCCACCGCCCCCTGACCAGGACTGATACCAAGCGCAACCTGACAGGAATACAGCACACCGACGTGTGCGTCGGGAGTCAGCGCATGGACGACGGCCAGCGCAACGCACAAGGAAAACGACACGGCCAGGGCCGACCACACAGCCGCAGCCAGGCGCGGTGACCGGTGCGGCCAACGGGCCCGGGCCAAGATCGGCGGCGCAACCATTCCCACAGTGGCCGCATACTCCAGCAGAGCAGGAGCCGCGTTCACGGCGCCGTACGCCGTCCTACGGCCCGCAGCGCCTCGTGCAACGCGGCCACCTCGTCCCCATTCATCCGCTCGATGAAATGAGCCAGAGCCGCCGGACGGTCCTCCCTGACCCCGAGGGCGTCCTCCATCAAGGCCGCCGCGTACGCCTCGCGGCTGCGCACCGGCGTGTAGAGCCATGCCTGCCCCTGCTTCTCCCGGGTCAGCCACCCTTTGTTGAACAGGATCGTGGCCACCGTCATGACCGTGGTGTACGCCGCAGGACGGCGGATGTTGATGTCATCGACGACGTCGCGAACCGTGGCCGGTCTGCCCCATGTCCACAGGCAGTCCATGATCTCGGCCTCGAGATCCCCCAGCCGTCGCATGGCTCGCGCCACTCTCCATCCACCGCATTCGCTCTGGTCATCGTAGAGGCTCTGAAGGGCTTTCCCTCATGTACGGCTGGGCACAGGGGGCCTGCGAGATGCCGCTGAAGCTCCCCCTCCACGTCGTTGGCGTGTTCCCGATGACGCACCACGTGGAGTGCGTCACGATCCTTGCACCTGTCGCAAAGGGACCTGGCCTGCAGATTGCGCATGCGCATCATGTGCGGTGTGTGCGTTATGGGCGATACCTCGATGCTCGTGACGCTCCTTTGACGCTGATTGCGGCGAGAAGCTCGGATCGAGGCCCGGGTCAGGAATCCTTGCTGGTGGGCTCTGTTTTCAGGGATCGAGTCGCCGACCAGCTGGCGAGGAGCTTGAGACGGTCCTCGTCGGGGGTGTTCGGTTCGGCGGTGTAGATGGTGAGGGAGTGCGCTTCCTGGACGGACACAGGCAGGTCGAGCGGCTGGTAGGTGAGGGTCAGGGGGCCGGCGGCGGGGTGGTGGAAGCGTTTGACGCCGCCGTGGTGGATGCGTACGTCGTGGGCGGCCCAACGGGTGCGGAAATCGGCGCTGACCGTGGACAGTTCGCCGATCAGCTCGCGCAGCCCCTTGTCCTCCGGGTACCGGCCGGCCTCGGCGCGCAGCAGCGCGGTGGTCATGGTGGCGGCGCCGTCCCAGTCGTCGGCGAAGTCGGCTGAGGTGTCGTCGAGGAACCAGTACCGGGCGAAGTTCGGGCGGCCGCGCTGGTCGGTGGTGTGGCTGTCGAGCAGCGGGGAGAAGAGGGCTCTGGTGAGTGCGTTGGTGGCCACGATGTCCAGGCGTCCGTTGGTGACGAAGGCCGCGGAAAGTGTCATGGAGTCGAGCAGCCACTGGACGTGGGGCGGAAGGGCGGTGGCCTTGCGGCGGCGCCGGGGCGCGGCGCTGGGGCGGGCGGCTCTGGCCAGGTCGAACAGGTAGGTGCGTTCGTCCTCACTGAGCTGCAGTGTGCGGGCCACCGCGTCCAGGACGTCCTCGGAAACGCCGCTGATGTGTCCCTTCTCGAGGCGCGTGTACCACTCGGTGCTCACGCCGGCGAGGACGGCGACCTCCTCGCGGCGCAGCCCCGGCACCCGGCGTCGCCCGCTGGTGGGCAGGCCGACCTGCTCGGGCGTGAGCTGGGCGCGCCGACGGGCGAGGAAGTCGCGGATGTCGGCACGGTTGTCAGGGCTGCGTTCCATGTTTTCCACGTTACGGCGCAGGTCATGGTGCTGGGGGGGTGAGCTTGTACCCCCTATAAACGCAGCCTCCCGCGCACGCGTCGAAGGCGGTTTCCTGGGATACGCACCACGAACCCGACCCCCCACGGAGCCTTTCAATGACCACGCGAGGAGAAGCCCTCCACGCCCCCGCCGACGTACGCGTCGATGCCCTTGGGCAACCGAAACCGTCCCGGCTTCCGGCCGTCGTGTACGTTCTCGCACTGGGCACGTTCCTGATGGGCACGACCGAATTCGTGGTGGCGGGTCTGCTCCCGGAGATCGCGAGCGACGTGCAGGTGAGCGTGGCCCGGGCCGGGTTGCTGATCACGGTCTTCGCGGTCGGAATGATCATCGGCGCGCCGCTGATGGCGATGCTCACTCTGCGGCTGCCGAAGCGGTGGACGCTGGTCCTCGCACTGGGCATCTTCGCTGTCGGGCACGTCATCCTCGCGCTCGGATCCAGCTTCGCGCTGCTGCTGGTGGCGCGGTTCGTGACCGCGCTGGCGACCGGCGCGTTCTGGGCGGTGGCCAACGTGGTGGCAGCGCGTGCCGCCGGTCCCGCCGCGAGTTCCCGCGCGCTGGGCGTCGTGGGGGCGGGGGCGATGCTCGCCAACGTCGTCGGCGTACCGCTGGGATCCTTCGCCGGTCAGCTCATGGGCTGGCGGGGCCCCTTCTGGGCACTCGCCGTCCTCAGCGCGGCGGCCACGGTTCTCATCGCCAGAAAAGTCCCGCGCGACACGGGCGACGGCAGCCAGGCAGTCTCGGTCCGCTCCGAGCTGTCCGCCGTGCGCTCGGGCCGCCTGTGGCTGGCGCTGGCCGCGTGTGTGACCACGGCCGGTGGTGTGATGTCGACGTACACCTACATCTCGCCGCTGCTGACCGACCGGGCCCACTTGGCCGCCGGCATCGTGCCGTTGGTCCTGGCCGGCTTCGGCGTCGGCGCCCTGGCGGGCTTCCTGGTGGGAGGCCGCCTCGGCGACAGGCGTCCGTACATGACGACGATCGTGGCCCCCGCGGTGACCACGCTCCTGCTGCTGGCGCTCTGCCTGCTGTCAGGACAGGCCGCGCCCACGATCGTGCTGGTCGTCCTGCTGGGTCTTTTCGGACTCGGCGCGAACCCGGTGCTCATCGCCCTGGGCGTCCGCTTCGCGGGCAAGGCCCCCACCCTGGGGTCCGTGCTGACGGTGTCGGCGTTCAACCTTGGCACCGCCGTCGGTTCCTGGATCGCCGGAATCGCCCTCGAATCGTCGCTGGGTACGACGGGTCCGGCCGCGGTCGGCACCGTCATCGCCGCACTGACGCTGATCCCCACGATCACCATTGCGCTCACCCAGCGGCGCAGCACGGCGCTATAGGCTCTAGCGCACAAATACGCACAAAACCACCTGATATACCTGATATGCAAAGATCAAGGAGATCCACCCATGCGTGGAGTAGTGATGCACACGGCCGGCGACGTCCGAGTCGAGGACCGTGACGACCCGAAGATCATCGAACCCACCGACGCGATCGTGAAGCTGACCGCGACCTGCATCTGCGGCTCGGACCTGTGGCCGTACCGCGGGATCGAGCCCGCCGACCACACGCTCATGGGCCATGAGTACGTGGGCGTCGTCGAAGAGATCGGCTCCGCGGTCAAGACCGTCAAGCCGGGAGACTTCGTCGTCGGTTCGTTCGTCATCTCCGACAACACCTGCGAGATCTGCCAGGCCGGCTTCCAGTCCAAGTGCGTGCACGCCGAGTTCGTCCACGCAGGGATCGGCACCCAGGCCGAGAAGGCCCGCATCCCGCTGGCCGACGGCACTCTCGTCGCCACCCCGGGGCAGCCCGACCCTGAGCTCATCCCCGCCCTTCTTGCCGCCTCCGACGTACTGGGCACCGGCTGGTAC
Organism: Streptomyces sp. NPDC005791; assembly: GCF_042871485.1. Taxonomy (NCBI): domain Bacteria; kingdom Bacillati; phylum Actinomycetota; class Actinomycetes; order Kitasatosporales; family Streptomycetaceae; genus Streptomyces; species Streptomyces sp. NPDC005791. Next base: position 12,059 of record NZ_JBIAIP010000022.1, on the reverse strand, counting down.
GCCGCAGTCGCCGCCGAGGCCGGCCCCGGCAAGACGGTCGCGGTCGTCGGCGACGGCGCGGTCGGCCTGATGGCCGTCCTGGCCGCCAAGCAGCTCGGCGCCGAGCGGATCATCGCCATGTCCCGCCATCCCGAGCGGCAGGAGCTGGCCCGCTACTACGGCGCGACCGACATCGTCGAGGAGCGCGGCGACGAGGGCGTCGCGAGGATCAAGGACCTCACCGGCGGGTACGGCGCGCACTCGGTCATCGAGGCGGTCGGCACCCAGGAGTCGTTCATGCAGGCCGTCGGCGCCACCCGCGGCGGCGGGCACCTGGGCTACGTGGGCGTGAACTACGACGTGAAGATTCCCGGCATCGAGCTGTTCTTCGCAGGTATCCACACCCTCGGCGGCCCCGCCCCCGTACGCCGGTTCCTGCCCGACCTGATCCAGCTCATCTGGGACCGCACGATCGACCCCGGCAAGGTCTTCGACCTCACCCTGCCCCTGGAACAGGCGGCCGAGGGCTACAAGGCGATGGACGAGCGGCGCGCCACCAAGGTCCTCCTCACCTTCTGATCCACATGCGCCTTCCCTCCCCGCCCCGGCAGCCGGCTACCTGGGCGGGGAGGGACTGCCGGGGATCACGGGAGGCGAACAGGCCGGCGACCGCGGCTCCGGTCCTGCCCGCCACCTTGACGAAGCGGTCTCCAGCGGTGCGCGGCCCGGCAGCAGTGTCCCAGCGAACACCGGGCAGCGATGGCAACCGGAGAGACGAACGTGAAGCACACCGAGCTGGGTGACTTGAAAGAAGCCGGCATGCGGCTCCTCGAACGCTGACCGGAGCCACCTGCCTCAGCTGTTCCCTTGCGTGGCCCTGATCCATCATCGATGCGAAGGCGTACACATGTCCCCTGAACCTGCGGTCCCGCCTCCTTCCTCAGCCACCACGTCCTCCACGTCACCAAGCCGACGGACCTTCATAGCCACCACCGCCGCGGCCGGAGGCACCGTCGTCGCCGGTGGCGTGATCGGCGGGACCTTCCTCGCCGGCCCCGGGGAGGCCGCCGCCGTCGGCGCGGCGCCCTCCAGCCGCGTCTCCCTGACTGTCAACGGCACCCGCCGCACGGTGTCGGCCGACAACCGCACCTCGCTCCTTGACCTGCTGCGCGAGCACCTCGGCCTCACCGGGTCCAAGAAGGGCTGCAACGCCGGTGCCTGCGGCGCCTGCACCGTCCTGGTCGACGGGCAGCGGCCAAACTCCTGCCTGACGCGGGCCGGCTCGGCCGCAGGACGGGCTCGGGGTTCTACCCGTACGAGTGAGCGGTCCCCGCCTGCGCGGCGGTACGCCCGGGAGGTCCCGGACGGCCCGCCGCACCGGCACGTGGGATCAGCCCAGCCGCATGTGATGGAGCATCAGCAGACCGGCCGCCATGTTCGCCGCCGGGATCTCACCACGGGCGATCATGTCCGGCACGAGCTTCAGCGGGACCCACTCACGGCGCGAGGACTCGAAGTCGTCCGCCGGATGGCCGGTGTACGTGGCCTCGCGGGACCAGAAGAGGTGGTGCCGGGCGTCGACGAGACCGTTGGCCGGTTCCACGGTCATCAGCGGGTGCAGCTCGCCGGGGCGCCACCCGGTCTCCTCCTCCATCTCCCGCGCCGCCGCGGCGGCGACGTCCTCGCCGTCCTCGACCACGCCCGCGGCGAGTTCCCAGCCCCAGCTGTCGGTGATGAAACGGTGCCGCCACAGGAGCAGCACCTCGTTCGCCTCATTGACGACGGTCGCCGCGGCGACGGCCCTGAGGCGGATGACGAAGTGGTCCAGATGCCGGCCGTCGGGGAGCACCACATCCGCCAGGTTGACCCGGAACCAGTGATTCTCGTACACAGTCTGTTCGCTCAGGTTCGTCCACTGCACAGTTCTGCCACCTTCCGACTGGTCGAAGGCAACATCGGAACAGGGTCCGCCCAGCAGGGGAACGCGTGAAGGCTCCTGGGGCGAGGCTCACAGGGGCACGCGCAGCGCTCCGTCGATGACACCGGCCGCCGCCGCGGCGTCGGCGCTGCCGCTGGTGGCGAGATGGTCGCGTACGGCGCGCAGCCGGTCCCTCAGCCGTCGTGACTCCATGCCCCGGGCGCGTTCCGCCATGTCCGAGGCCGTACCGGCCGCCTTGTCCGCCTCCCCCTGGAGCAGTTCGAGGTGGGTGAGCATGGCGAGCCGGTGCACGGTCCCACGGTCGTGCGCCGGGGAGCGTACGGCCGCCGCCGCGTGCTCCCGGGCGCCGGCCAGGTCCCCCAGACACAGCAGTGCCTCCGCCACCTGCACGTTGACCAGGCCCGGCTGGACGTACCCCGTCTCGTCCGGTTCGCCTCCGCTGCGGATGCGGCCGGCCTGGGCTTCGGCACGGCCGATGCTGTCCAGTGCGCCACGGTGATCGCCGAGCTGGGCGTAGGCCTTGGCCTGCATCGCGTGCAGATCGGTGGCCAGCGCCGGGGTGATGTGCGGGCCCGCCGCGCGCAGCGCCGCCTCGGCGAAGGCGACGGCCGCACGGAATTCGGCCAGGTGCAGCGACTGATTCACGAGCAGCGCGATCACATAGCCGCCGAGCCCCCGGTCCCCGCTGGCCTTGGCCAGACGCAGTGCCTGGTGGAAGTAGCGCTGGGCCAGTCCATGGGCGTCGGAGTCGTAGGCGCAGATGCCCGCCACGGCCACCAGCCCGGCGGTCGCGCGGTGGAGCCTGCGCCCTGTCGCGTCGCCGTACCCGCCGCGCAGCAGTGGCGCGGCCTCGGCGTTGAGGAAGCCGACGATGCGGGGCCTGGTCGCGACACCGCCCGCCTTGCGGTACATCTGCTCGTAGTGCGCGCGGGCCGCGCGGAGCATCGCTATGTCCGCCGTGCTCACGCGGGACGGCCCGGCGCGGGAGACATCGGCGTCCTCGGGCGGGTTCTCCCACTCCCAGACCGGCATCACGGCTGTCGTGCCCGTGACAGCGGGCACGGCGGCGAGGTGCGGGCGCTGCTGTTCGTCGGAGCGCCACAGGGCCGTCGCGTGCTCGACGAACCCGGAGAGGCCGGCGCCCGGGGCGGCTGTGCGCGTCATCCCGGGGATTCCCATGCCGATGTCGTCGAGGGTGACGGGCCGGCCCAGCCGGCCGCCGAGGACTTCGCAGATCAGGTCGGGGACCTGCCCGCGCGGACGCTGCCCCTTGAGCCAGCGGGCGACCGCCGTGTGTTCGTAGCGCAGCCCCAGTCCCCGGGCGCGGCCGGCCTGGTTGACGTGGCCGGCGAGCCCCGCACGGGACACACCCGCCTCGTCGATCAGGGATTCGAGCAGGACGTTGGGCTCCATTGCCCCCCCATGTGCGCGTCGCGATGACCCTAGTGGAGCACGGTTCACACGGGGTGTGAACGGAATGCCCGAACCATCCTGCTGTGCGCGCTGCCGCGCCGGGGCACCACCCGGTTGAATGAGTGCCTCGCAAGAGGCGGCCGGGTCGTCGGCTCCCCCTCGTAACAGTCCGACGACCCGCACCCGCGCCGTCCGTCCCGCCGGCCTGCCCGACACTCCGTGGCGGGGCGGGCGGCGCCGGCTCGCGCACGGCCCGCTGCCCCGATGGCAGGAGGGCGTGTGTGCGGCCCCGGGCCGTCCGGCGAGCACAGGAAGGGGCGTATCCGGTGGCCGGATACGCCCCTTCCCACCGCTCGGGTACTACGCTCCGCGCAGCACCGCGCCGGTGCGCTCGGCGGCCAGGGCGACCGCGGTGTCGCGGGCCGCGGAGGCCTCCTCGACGGTCAGCGTGCGGTCCGGGGCACGGAACCGCAGCGCGTACGCGAGGGACTTGCTGCCCTCACCGACCTGCTCGCCGGTGAAGACGTCGAACAGCCGCAGTGATTCGAGCAGGTCGCCGGCGCCTTCGCGCAGCGCCTTCTCCACCACGTCGGCGGACACGTCCGAGGCCACGACGAGCGCGACGTCCTGGGTCGCCACCGGGAAGGTGGAGATCCGGGGCGCCTGGAGCGCACCGTCGACGGCCTGCTCCAGGACGTCGAGCTCGACCTCCATGGCGCAGGTCCGCTCGGGCAGGTGGAGCTCCTTCACCACCCGCGGGTGGAGTTCGCCCGCGTGTCCGAAGAGGATCTCCTCGCCGGCGACCGTGACGTAGAGCGCCGCACACCGTCCGGGGTGCCACGGGGCGTGACGGTCGGCGCGGACCGTCACCTCGACGCCTGCCTCACGGGCGATGGAGCGTGCCGCCTCGACGGAGTCCGCCCAGTCGGCGGGGCGGCCCTTGCCCCACCAGCCGGCCTGCTCGCGGGCGCCCGCGAGGACGACGGCGGCGCGGCGCGGCTGGCGCGGGAGGGCCGCGTCCAGTGCGGCGATCTCCTCGTCCGTGGGCCGGCGGTCGACGGGCAGGCGCACGGCCTTCGTCTCCTCGCCGGTCGGCCTGAAGACCAGACCGGTCTCGAAGAGCGCCAGGTCGTGGCTGCCACGGCCGTCGTTGCGCCGCAGCGTGCCGAGCAGACCCGGCAGCAGCGTGGTGCGCAGTGCGGGTTCCTCGTCGGAGATCGGGTTGACGAGGGTGACCGTACGGCGGCGGGCGTCGTCCTTGTCCAGGCCGAGCTGGTCGAGGACGGCGTCACCGATGAACGGGTAGCTGAGCGCCTCGACGTAACCGGCGCCTGCGAGGGTCCGGCCGATGCGGCGGTGCAGCCGCTGACGGTCGGTGAGCCCGCGTCCGGACGGCGGCGTCGGCAGGGTGGAGGGGAGGTTCTCGTACCCCTCCAGCCGGATGACCTCCTCGGCCAGGTCGTTCGGCTCGGCGAGGTCGGGGCGCCAGGACGGCACCGTGACGATCAGCTCGTCCTGCCCGTAGACGTCGCAGCCGACCTGCTGCAGGCGGCGTACGACGGTCTCGCGGCCGTACGCGACACCGGCCACCCGGTCCGGGTGGTTCGCGGGCATCGCGATGCTGCGGGGTGCGGACGGGGCGGTGATCTCCGTGACGCCGGCCTCGGCCGTGCCGCCCGCGAGGAGGACCAGCAGGTCGACCGTGCGCTGCGCTGCGGCAGCGGCGGCCTGCGGGTCGACACCGCGCTCGAAGCGCTTGGACGCCTCGGAGCTCAGCTTGTGGCGGCGCGCTGTCCGAGCGATGGCGATCGCGTCGAAGTGCGCGGCCTCGATGACGACCTCGGTGGTCCCGGCGTCCTCGGCGTGGTCGGCGATCTCGGTGTCGGCGCCGCCCATGACGCCCGCGAGGCCGATCGGCCCGCGGTCGTCGGTGATGACGAGGTCCTGGGCGTCCAGGACCCGCTTGGCTCCGTCGAGCGTGGTGAGCTTCTCACCCTGCTCGGCGCGGCGCACCCCGATCGTCCCCGTGACTCGGGTGCGGTCGTAGGCGTGCAGCGGCTGCCCGAGCTCCAGCATCACGTAGTTGGTGATGTCGACGGCCAGCGAGACGGTGCGCATCCCGGCCTTCTGCAGCCTGCGCTGCATCCAGATCGGGGAGCGCGCCTCGGGCCGCAGGCCGGTGACCGTACGCGCGGTGAAGTTGCTGCATCCGATCGGGTCGGACACCTTCACCGGGTAGCCGTGCGCGTTGGGCGGCGGCACGTCCAGGAGCGCCGGGTCACGCAGCGGCAGCCCGTACGCGATGGCGGTCTCGCGGGCGACGCCACGCATCGAGAGGCAGTAGCCCCGGTCCGGTGTGACGGCGATGTCGAGGACCTCGTCGACGAGTTCCAGGAGCTCGATCGCGTCGGTGCCCGGCTCGAACTCCGGCGGGAGCACGATGATGCCGTGCGTGCCGTCGTCGCCCATGCCGAGCTCGTCGGTGGAGCAGATCATGCCGTGCGAGGTCTTGCCGTACGTCTTGCGCGCGGCGATCGCGAAGTCTCCGGGCAGCACGGCGCCCGGGAGGACCACGACGACCTTGTCGCCCACGGCGAAGTTACGGGCGCCGCAGACGATCTCCTGCGGCTCACCGGTGCCGTTGGCGGAGCCGACGTCGACGGTGCAGAAGCGGATGGGCTTCTTGAAGCCCTCCAGCTCCTCGATGGTCAGCACCTGTCCGACGACCAGCGGGCCCTTGAGGCCGGCGCCGGTCTGCTCCACGGTCTCGACCTCGAGGCCGACGGAGACGAGCTTGGCCTGTACGTCACGGCCGGTCTCCGTCGCCGGCAGGTCGACGTATTCCCGTAGCCAGGAAAGCGGGACGCGCATCAGATCTCCATCCCGAACGGCCGGGTGAACCGGACGTCGCCCTCGACCATGTCTCGCATGTCCTCGACGTTGTGGCGGAACATCAGCATCCGCTCGATACCGAATCCGAAGGCGAATCCGCTGTACTTCTCGGGGTCCACACCGCAGGCGACGAGCACCTTCGGGTTGACCATGCCGCAGCCGCCGAGTTCGATCCAGCCCTCGCTGCCGCAGGTGCGGCAGGGGCGGTCCGGGTTGCCGACGGACGCGCCGCGGCAGACGTAGCAGACCATGTCCATCTCGGCGGACGGCTCGGTGAACGGGAAGAAGTTCGGCCGCAGCCGGGTCTTCATGTCCGGGCCGAAGAGCGCCTGGACCATGTGGTCGAGGGTGCCCTTGAGGTCGGCCATGGTGAGGCCCTCGTCGACGGCGAGCAGCTCGATCTGGTGGAAGACCGGGGTGTGCGTGGCGTCGAGCTCGTCGGTGCGGTAGACCCGGCCGGGGCAGACCACGTAGACGGGGGGCTTGCGGCTGAGCAGCGAGCGGGCCTGGACCGGCGAGGTGTGCGTCCGCAGCACGACACCGGACTCGTCGCCCTTGGCGCCGTCGGCGCCCTGGACGAAGAAGGTGTCCTGCATCTGGCGCGCCGGGTGGTCGGGCACGAAGTTCAGGGCGTCGAAGTTGAACCACTCCGCCTCGACCTCGGGGCCCTCGGCGATCTCGTAACCCATGGCGACGAAGACGTCGGCGACGCGCTCCATGATGGTCGTCAGGGGGTGGCGCGCACCGGCCGGGATGCGGTCGTAGGGCAGGGTGACGTCCACCGCCTCCTCGACCAGTACCCGGGCGTCACGCTCGGCCTCCAGCTCGGCCTGCCGGGCGGCGAGCGCCTTGGACACGGCCCCGCGGGCCTGGCCCACGCGCTTGCCCGCCTCGGCCTTGGCCTGCGGCGGCAGTGCGCCGATCTCCCGGTTGGCGAGCGACAGGGGCGAGGTACCACCGGTGTGCGCGGTCTTCGCCTGGGCGAGCGCGTCGAGGTCGCCGGCGGCGGCGAAGGCGGCGAACGCCTCGTCCCGCATGCGCTCGATCTCTTCCGGTTTCAGTGCCTCGACCTCGACTGGGTCGTACGACTTGTTCGGTGCCGACATCTCTTCCCGTGCTTCCGATTGGCTGGTGGCGACCCTGGTTCGACGACTGAGGACGCAAAGGTGCCAAAAGTCGAGTCTACGGGCCGCCGGTGGACGAAGAAGCCCGTGGGCCGCCTAGGCCAGATAGGCAGGCGCGCTCACGGGCAGGATAAATCGGAACTCGGCGCCGCCGCCCGATGCGCGGTCGACCGTGATGGTACCGCCGTGCGCCTCGACGATGCCCTTGACGATGTACAGGCCCAGTCCGGTCCCGCCGCGCTTGCTGCCCCGCCAGAAACGGGTGAAGACGCGGGCCATCGACTCCTCGGGGATGCCGGGACCTTCGTCGCTCACGGTGACTGCCGTTCCGATCTCGTCGCTCTTGCCCGGTGCGGGCGCGGGGCCGATCTCAATGGTGACGGTTCCCTCGCCGTGGCGCACCGCGTTTTCCAGGAGGTTGCCGAGGACCTGGTCGACCTTGTCCGGGTCGGCCCAGAGGTCGGGCAGTGGCTGCCGGGTGCGGACGAGGAAGCGGTCGGGCGCCTGGCCGTTCGCGGTGAGGGCCTGGACGTGGCGTTCGACGGCGGCGGAGATGTCCACGGGCTGGCGCCGCAGCTCCAGCCGCCCCGAGTCGATGCGGGAGATGTCGAGCAGCTCGGCGATGAGCCGGTTGACGCGGTTGGCGTCGGCGTCGACGGTCTCCAGCATCAGCCGTTTCTGGTCGTCGGTGAACCTCTCCCACTTCGCCAGGAGCGTGGCGGTGAAGCCCTTGACCGAGGTCAGCGGGGAGCGCAGCTCATGGGCGACCGTGGCGATCAGTTCGGCGTGGCTCAGTTCGGTGCGGCGGCGGGCCTCGGTGCCGCGCAGCGAGACGACGAGCCGGCGGACCGGCCCGGTAGGGGTCTCCCGAACGTACCGGGCGGAGACCAGGACCTCACGGCCGCCGGGCAGCAGCAGGTTCCGCTCGGGCTGGCCGACCCGGGTGGCGAGCCCGCCGTAGGGGTCGGTCAGCTCCCACCAGCGTCGCCCTTTGAGGTCCTCGAGGGGCAGTGCCTGGTGCAGGGGGTGGCCGAGTGCGGCCGCCCCGGGCGTAGCGGTGATCCGGGCCGCGGCCGCGTTGAAGCAGATGACCGTGCCGTCCTCGTCGGCGACGACGAGGCCGTCGGGCAGATCGTCCGGGTCGATACCCGTCGCGGGGTCCCCGACGGTGCGGCTCGCGCCGGCTCCGGCGGAAAGGGCGCGCACGGCGGCCGTGTCTGTCGCTCGCGGCCTGCTCATGCCGACAGCCATCTTCCCGTACCCCACCTCTCGCACCGGTGCAGTGGGCCCCCGAGTCCGTCACCCTACTAGGCGCCGGAGGCCGGGCGACACCCTCCGGGCGGGCACCGGCGGCCTGTGGCGCGTATCGATCGGTGGGGCGGTCGCCGGGATCAGCCGGTGCGCCGCGGGCGTTGGGCCCGCGCGGAGGCATAGAGGCACACGGCCGCGGCGGTGGCGAGGTTGAGGCTCTCGGCCCGGCCGTGGATCGGGACCCGGACCACGGCGTCGGCCAGGGCACGCGTCTCCTCCGGGAGGCCCCATGCCTCGTTGCCGAACACCCAGGCGGTGGGACCGCCCATGGTGCCGGCGTCGAGTTCGTCGTCGAGGTCGTCCTCGCCGGCGCCGTCGGCCGCCAGGATGCGCACACCGGCGTCCCTCAGCCCCCGCACGGCCTGCTCCACGGGTACGCCGACGGCCACCGGCAGGTGGAAGAGCGAGCCGACGGATGCCCGGACCGACTTGGGGTTGTAGAGGTCCACGGAGGCGTCGGTGAGCACGACCGCGTCCGCTCCCGCGGCGTCCGCGCAGCGCAGCACCGTGCCCGCGTTCCCCGGGTCGCGTACATGGGCGAGGACGGCGACCAGGGTGGGTTTCGCCGCGAGGATGTCCTCGAAGGGCGAGTCCAGGAAGCGGCAGACACCGATCAGTCCCTGGGGGGTGACGGTCTGCGAGACGTCGGCGAGCACGTCGCCGTCCGCGAGGTGCACGCGGGCGCCCGCGGCACCGGCGGCCTCGATGATGTCGGCGTACCGGTCGGCCGCCTCGACGGTGGCGAAGAGCTCGGTCAGCGTGGGTTCGCCGTCGCCGCCCCGGTGCGCGGCGGCCTCCCGCACGGCCTGCGGCCCCTCGGCGATGAACCTGCGCTCCTTGCCGCGGAAATTACGCCTGGCCAGCCGCCGTGCGGCGGCGATTCGCGGCGACCGCGCGGAGATCAGTTCGGGGGTGCCCATGGTCGGCGGCGAGCCTCTCTGCGTAAGTCAGCTTCTCTGCGTACGTTTCTCCGCGTACGGCTGACTACGTACGCGACACGTGGTGCAACGCACCGGACCCGCAGACGGCACACGCCTGCGGGTCCGGCTCGAAACGCTGGAACGACGGAAGTACTGCCTGGATCAGGCGGCCTTCGGGGCGTTGACGTCGCTCGGGAGGGCCTTCTGGGCAACCTCGACGAGGGCGGCGAACGCGTTGGCGTCGTTGACCGCGAGCTCGGCCAGGATCTTGCGGTCCACCTCGATGTTGGCGGCCTTCAGACCCTGGATGAGGCGGTTGTACGTCATGCCGTTCTGGCGGGCAGCCGCGTTGATGCGCTGGATCCAGAGCTGACGGAAGTCGCCCTTGCGCTTCTTGCGGTCGTTGTAGTTGTAGACCAGGGAGTGGGTGACCTGCTCCTTGGCCTTGCGGTACAGGCGCGAACGCTGACCGCGGTAACCGCTGGCGGCCTCGAGGATCGCCCGGCGCTTCTTGTGGGCGTTTACTGCCCGCTTGACGCGTGCCACTTTTAACTCCTTGCAGCGGGGACGGGTGGTCGCAGTGGAACGCACCCGGCCCGGAAACGAATTGGTCCCGGTCGGATCGAGGTCGCGCCTCCGGGTTCACCGGAGGCGGCGCCTCACTTGCCGAGAAGCTTCTTGACCTTCTTGGCGTCGGCCGGAGCCACGACGACCGTGCCGGTCAGCGAGCGGGTCTTCTTGGACGACTTGTGCTCGAGCAGGTGGCGCTTGCCGGCCTTCTCGCGCAGCACCTTGCCGGAGCCGGTGATCTTGAAGCGCTTGCTGGCACCGCTGTGCGTCTTGTTCTTCGGCATCGCGCCGTTATCTCCTCGTCAGTGGCGCCCCTCACGGTGCGGGCACCGGACTGCAGGGGCGTCAGATCTTTGGGTGGCTTCCGGGGGACCCGGGGGCGCCTGGATGGCGACCCCCGGAGGTCACGCCTCGGAAGGTGTCTCGGCCGGAGCCTCGGCCGCTGCGGCGGGGGCCTCAGCGGTCTCACCCTCGGACTCGGCGTCGGGGGCGAACCCCTGACGCTCCGCCTTGCGGGCGGCCTGGGCCTCGCGGGCTTCGGCCATGGCTTCGGTCTTCTTCTTGTGCGGGCCCAGAACCATGATCATGTTCCGGCCGTCCTGCTTCGGGTTCGACTCGATGAAGCCGAGGTCCTCGACGTCCGAAGCGAGACGCTGAAGCAGTCGGAAGCCCAGCTCGGGACGGGACTGCTCACGACCGCGGAACATGATCGTGATCTTGACCTTGTCCCCCTGCTTGAGGAACCGGACGACGTGACCCTTCTTGGTGTCGTAGTCGTGCGGGTCGATCTTCGGCCGGAGCTTCATTTCCTTGATGACCGTGTGCGCCTGGTTCTTGCGCGCCTCACGGGCCTTCATGGCCGACTCGTACTTGAACTTCCCGTAGTCCATGAGCTTGCACACGGGGGGACGGGCTGTCGCCGCCACCTCGACCAGGTCGAGGTCGTACTCCTGTGCGAGCTCCAGGGCCTTGGCAAGCGGAACAATCCCGACCTGCTCGCCGCTGGGACCGACAAGTCGCACCTCGGGAACGCGAATCCGGTCGTTGATGCGGGGCTCGGCGCTGATGGATCCTCCTCGGTAGCACCACGCGACCGCCTGGCGGACAGCCGCGTAACGTCTTCTCTTGAGACCAACCGTGCCGGGAAAGCAGAAATGCCCCGGACGGGACACAGGCGGGGCTCCTGGAACTACCGGAGCACCGCCGCGTGCAACCGCGGGGCGCAATCGGGCGGCCCCATCGTCCGTACGGAACGATGGCTGCCACCTGACCGGTGACCCGCCGTCCCTGAGGACGGTCAGGTGGGAGATCGGAGCCTCCACTTGTGGGCCGAGCACATAGGTGTCCGGCCGGTCGTTACACAAGGTTAGCAGCTCCCCGGGCCCACGGCTAACCCGCTGCCGGGGCGGCTCCCACAGGCGGAGCCGCCCCGACGTGGCCTTATCGTGTGGGGCATGAGCGACGCGACCACTCCCAGCACCGAGAACCCCGGCTTCGACGACATGGCCCGCGACATCGCGGAGGTTCCCGCGGTCGAGGTGATCGTGACCGTCGCCGTCAACCTGATGAGCGCGGCAGCCGTGAAGCTCGGCCTGACCGAGGAGGGCGAGCAGCACAAGGACCTCGACGAGGCCCGCAAGCTGGTCCAGGCACTGGCCGGGCTGCTCGACGCGAGCGCCACCGAGATCAGCACGTTCCACGCCTCGCCGCTGCGCGACGGCCTGAAGTCGCTGCAGCTGGCCTTCCGCGAGGCCTCGCTCGTACCGGACGAGCCCGGTCAGGGCCCGGGCGAGAAGTACACCGGTCCCGTCTACGGCTAGGTGTATTGCCCTGTGAGGTTGGGGACGCGGCTGGCGGGTGGTTTGCCTGCGAGCGCGGTGTGTCCGCGGTGGTGATTGTAGGTGTGCAGCC
>NZ_JBIAIP010000021.1:0-71103 GCF_042871485.1 Streptomyces sp. NPDC005791 | reverse complement strand
CAGCTGTCTCCGCGTCATGCACACCGGACTACACGATCCGCCCCCGAAGCGAGGGCGAATCCCGCAGATTGATCACAACTCGATACAAGCCCTAAGCGCACCGGAACGACGGCCTGGCTAGCAGCCGAGCTCCTCAGGCCGCCTCGAAGGCCCGTCGGATCAACGGCGCCGCCTTTTCCAAGTCGGCCGCCGAGGAAAGGCGTACCTCCAGGTCCCCCTCGACCTCGCCCCACGCGGTGAGCGCGTCGTCCAACTCCGAGTACAGGTCCTGTAGGCACGCCGGGACGAGACCCGCGCCCGACGCTGCGGAAGGCACAGGGACGGGTGGCACGCTGACGGCCGCCGTCTCCCGCTCCCGGTTTCGCCGAGACGAAGCGGTGTTCGTCGAGCCGGGTGAGGAGTCCACGAGCAACAGGCTGAGCAGATCGCCCTCGAAGACGCGGTAGCGCACCAGGTCGATCCGCTCGGGCAGCCGCTGGACGGCCACTCGGTCGTGGTGGGAGAAGCCGGCCGCGATGCAGACCATCCGCGGTCGACGCCAGTCGACCGACTCGGCGGCCTCCCTGCCCAGCACTCTCCGCACGAGCGCCTCGAACTCGTGTTGCGCCGACTCCAGCCAGGACAGATAGGAGACGGCCTGCGAGAGCACACCGCTGTCGGAGCCCTTCTTGAACTCCACATTACCGACCGCAGGAGCCCGGATACTGGCTCTGAACTGCGGCGATTCCTAACCTACATGTCCGTGACGCTGACTGAACACCTATCAGTGGGCGGTTCGTGAGTTGATGTCCGTTGCTGGCTTGGTTAGTGGTTCTTGCTGAAGGTGCCGGGTTCAGTCTCGGTGAGGATTCCTAGTGTGACCAGGCGTTTCATCTTGGCTCGGGTGCGTTCGATGTGTTTCGGCAGGAGCCCGAAGTCGAGGGTCTGGCAGATGTCGCGGGCTCTCAGCGGGCCGGTGGCGTCGTTGAAGGCGGCGACGATGCGTGGGTAGTCCGGGTGCTCGGGCAGCTCCAGACTTCCTGATGGGTCGGCGCTCTGGACCGGGATTCGGTCGGCGAGACCGGTGATGGTCGTGCGGGTGATGGCGAGATGTTCCAGACGCAGTTCGGCTTCGAGGAGCTGGGCCTGAAGGGTGTCGATCTGGGTGCGGAGATTGTCGGCCAGGCTCCGGGCTGCCTCTTGTTGAAGGTCGAGCGCCTGGAGGAGGGGGTTGAGGTTCACGCGCCGACCACCTGCGGATCACGCCAGGTGAGCGTGCTCGCGTCGGTGAGCCGACGGGCCATGACGTGGGTCATGGCCCAGTAGACGCGTGAAGCGGAGGAGGCCGGGCGGTGTTCGTAGTCGCGGACCAGACGCCGGTGCAGTATCAGGGTCCCGAACGTCTGCTCCACCCGCCACCGTTTCGGCTGCGGAACGAATCCCCGCTCCTCAGGGTTGCGCCGGACGATCTCGACGTCGATGCCGAGGGCGGCACCGTGCACGACGACCTGGTTCTTGAAGCCCTGGTCGACCAGGGCCTTACCGACCGAGCCGTCGGCCGCGACGGCGACCTGGTCGAGCAGCGCGATGCCGGCGGCGTTGTCGTGGACGCTCGCGGCCACCACGGTGACGGCGATGACCAGGCCGAGGACGTCCACGGCCAGTCCCCGTTTGCGGCCGGGCACTCGTTTCGCGGCGTCCTTGCCCGTCGTGACCGCGGGGACCCCGTTGGCCACCCGGACACTCTGGGTGTCCAGGATCACCAGGGTCGGGTCCTCTAATCGCCGGTTCCGCTCCCGCACCTGGCAGCGCAGGAGCTCATGGATCTGCCGGTCTGTGCCGTCGTCCCGCCAGGCGGCGAAGTAGTAGTACGTCGCGCTCTTGGGCGGCAGGTCGTTCGGCAGCAGCGCCCACTGACAGCCGGTCCGGGACTGGTAGAGGATCGAGTTCACGATCTCCCGCATCGGATAGCGGCCCTGGTGGCCGCTCACGGAACGGTGCCGGTCCTTCCAGGCCGTGAGCATCGGCTCGATCAACGCCCACTGCTCGTCGGACAAGTCGCTCTGGTACGGCTTGCGTTCACTCACCCCACCGATTCCAGCAGGCCACCGGCACCGGACCGGAACGTTTCGGCTTCACCCACACCATCAGGTGACACCAAAATACTCATAGAGTCACGAACCGCCCACTCAGTGTTCCCTTCCGAGTGATTGTCGGGATGGGCCTGATGCCTAGCGTGGCGGATCGGCACATGCGGTGGTGTCCTCCCCTCCAGGTGTGGGAAGTTGGGGTACGGAAGACTTTGAGCGGCGGCGATGACGGGGGTCCTGGTGAACAGTGGAGGTACGGAGCGGATCCGGGTGCACGTGTTCACACCGGATGAGCCCGAGGAGCACACGGCGGTACAAACCGCGTTCACGGCAGCCGGCAGCGTGGGCAAGGTGGTCTCGGCTCGCGGCAGCGTTCCGCTGACCGAGGTGTTGTTGGTCGGTTCGGTCGCGACGCACGCGCTGGCCTACTTGATTAACACGCTCCGCAAGACGTGGAGTAAGGGTGTCGTGATCGATGCCATGGGACGGCAGGTGACCGTCCGGAACAACCCGGCACTACCGCGCGGTCTCGTGGTCGTACGGACCAAATCGGGCGAGGTGACAGTGCGGGATGGCGCGGGACTCACAGACGTCCTGGCCAGCGCCCTCCCCGGCCGGGGCGGCGATCTGGCAGCGGGCTCCACGGGCCCCGCCGGTGCCCCGGGGACCACCGGCGAAACGGGGGGACCGGGCGGTGTCTGATCCTTGGCGCAGCACGCTGTTCGCGGAGCACCAGGACCTCGCGCTCGTCGAAGCGGCGCGGGAGTATAGTTTTGTCCACGCGGACTTCGAGTACCTGATGCGGCTCATGGCAGACGACGATCCGGAGCGGGCATGGGAGGCGTACTGCGCGTCCACTCAGCCGGGGCTCCGGACCGTCCTGGACGGCCTGCTCGGCACCTTCCCGCCGGAAGAGCGCAACAAGGCCCTCGAACTGGCCGGTTCCGTCGAGGTGTTCTGCCTTCCATCACCCTCTAAGAAGTCCATATCCTTCCCGGTCCCTGACGAGCCCGGGAAATACCTCATTGGTGTTGCGCTGCTCCCGGTCCAGCTCAGCACCGATGTCGCCTGGGGGATGAGCACGGTTCACCCCTACTACCCGGAGGGCATGCCGCGCGATTACGACCCCGCTGCCGGGCGCGAACTGCTGGACATCCAGATTGCCCAGTACGTACGGGCCGTTGAGGATCCTCAGGGCGGACCACTGCCTCGGAGCCTGACCCACATGGCGCTGGAGGTGCGTCGGGACTGGCCGACCGGGCAGGCGCCGCGCGACTACAGCGAGGCGGCAATGGTTTTCGCTGTCGCTCACGAGTTGGCCCACATCGAGCACGGTGACCTGTTTCCCGACGAGCGGCAGCGCGGCAGCTTTCTCCTGCCTCCCGAGATGGCGGCGCAGCTCAAAGTCTCCAACACGATGAACGAAGAACTCGCCGCTGATGCCTCGACGTTCATGCCCTGCTTCAACCTGAAGCTCGGCTCGTGGGTGTTCACCCGTGCGCGGGAGCTCCACAAGGTCGCCTACAAACGCGAGAAGTTACAGGTGGCCCTGCACAGCGCCCACCGCGCCACCGAGGCGTGCCAGGCGTACTACACCGCAGTCGGCCTGCTGGGCATGATGGCCTGGCGGCGCGGCGAAGAGAAAGAGGCGGAGGCCCTGCTTGACACCGCCTTCCGGGGCCCCCTCGTACAGCTCTGGGTCCAGCAGGCCCGAAAGGAGCGGATGGTGCCCGAGCTGGGTCCGCTCTTGTGGACCGAGCGCGACGTCGCATACCGCAAAGCCCACGACAAGTGGCGCCTTCACTGCGTCGAGACCGTTCTACCCCGCGTCTGGGCCAAGCTGGGGCTGGACGTCCCGGACACCTTCCCAGACCTGATCGTCAGCGAGATGTACTCGCCGGACCGGCTGGCGGCAGCAGCCGTCTCCGCCGGGGGAGATGCCGATGGCGCGGCGGACAGGGCTGAGGCGGCGGACCCGGAGCCCTCTCCAGGTCCGGTTTCGGAAGGGGGGAAGTTCGCGCGGCACACCGCAGCGCTCCATCGGCTCGAGAAGTTGGTGGGGTTGGATCACCCCCAGGTGCTCAACTTTCGCCGAGCCAACGCCGACCTGCGGGGCGAGGAGGGCGACCCGGCAGGTGCCGTCACCGCCTGCGACAAGGTGGTCGCCGACCTCACCCGCGTACAAGGTGCTGATCACCACAACACCCTCAACGCTCGTAATAGTCTGGCCAGTTGGCTCGGCCAAGCCGGTCATCCCAATGCCGCGGCGGCGGCATACGCCACACTGGCCCTCGACGCCGCGCGCGCATTGGGCCCCGATCACTTGCTGGCCCTCGCCGCCCGGTACAGCGCCGCTGCCTGGCAGGGCGCTGCGGGCGATGCGGTTGGGGCGGTCGCACGCCTCGCCGCGTTGCTACCCGACTACGAACGGGTATTGGGCGCGGATCACCCCGTAACGCTCAGAGCACGCAATGACCTCGCAGGCTGGCGGGCCCAGGCAGAGGGTCCGCCGCACTCGTCGTAACACCCTCCTGGTCGCGACCGGTGAGTCTTTCCTTGAGGTCCGGACCGAGGCAACCAAGCAGGACGAACTCCTGGAGGTGCTCTGGGGCTGCGCCGACTCCAGAGCACCGCGTGGCGATGGGGGACTTTGAGCCGGGACGGCCGGCTGGCGCTGCCGTCCGCCACGAGGTATCTGCCTGGGTGTGATCACCCTCCTGGAGAGGCGAGTTGGGCTTCGAGTTCCGCGACGCGGCGGTCTTGGAAGCGGAGGTTGGAGCGGGCAGCCTTGAGCCGTTCGTCGAGGGTGCGATTGTCGGCAGCGAGCTGGCGGACGCGCTGTTTGAGCATGGTGTTCTCGGTGGTGATCCGCTGAATGGTCTCCTCCGTCCACTCGGTTTGCAAGTCGCGGATATCCCCCAGGAGTTCACCGATGCGGGTGCGCTGGGCGATAATCTCGGTATGCGCGGCCTTACGAGTTGGTGCGTGATAGCGGGTGAGGCGTCATGCCTGGCAGGTGGCATGATCCGACTGTGGCGATCACGGTCAATCGGGCGGTGCTGGCGCATCGACTGTTCACGGGAATCTCTCAGCGTCATCTTGCGCGTCTGATCGAGGAGTTGGCGGTGCCGTGGCAGGCCGGTCTCGAGGGTCGTCGCCATGCTGCACGAGGCGGGGCCAGGAAGCGGGCCGCGGGTGCCGGCGCCCGTCACCAGCTGGTGTTCGTCGACCGGCTGGTGGCCACGCTGATCCATCTACGCCACGACCTGCCGCACTCGGTGCTGGGACTGCTGTTCGGCGTCGACCGCTCCACCATCACCCGCGCGATCGCAGAAGTACGCACGCTCCTGGCCGAGCGGGGGTGCGCGGTCCCCGACTATCCCGGCCTGCGGCTTCGGGCGCTGCCCGATGTGTTCGCCTACGCCCAGGCCGAAGGCATCGAGCTGCGTCTGGACGCCACCGAGATCCAAGTCCGCCGGCCACCGGCCGGACGTGGTGGCCGGCGCGTGTTCGTCTCCGGCAAGAAGAAACAGAACACGATGAAGGCCACCGTGATCGCCGACTGGCAAGGCCGCACGTTATGGACCGATGCCCTGCGGCCTGGACGGATGCACGATGCCACCGCCGCCCGCAACGAAGGCATCGCCATCTGCTTCCAGCACTTCCCCGACGTCGAGGTCCTCCTGGACGACGGGTATCTCGGCTTGAGCCGCGACCACCGCGGGCAAGCGATCACACCACCCAGAAAACCGCGGCCGGGAGCACTGCCTGGCAGAATCGAACAGTGGGAACGCGACCGCCACGAGCACTCATCCGACCGCATCACCGTCGAGCACGCCCTCGCTGATCACAAACGCTGGAAGCAACTGATGCGCTGGACCCACCGCCGCGACCGCCTGCCCGACACCTACCGCGCCACCGCCAACCTCGTCTCCGACCGCACCGCCCAAGTCTGAGCAACGGTCCTCAAACGAACCAGCACGCCTCACCCGCTATCACGCACCAACTCGTAAGGCCGAGGCATGGGTCTGTAAACGAGAGCGGGACTGGCCACCCGTCGGACAGCCCGGTTCATGAAGCGCGAGGTTAGCGGTCAAACTGTGGGTCGGCGCATAACTGACTTGGAACGGAGACGCCGTGACGGACCTCCCCACAGACGGCCAGCCCATCGAAGCCGTACCGACGGAGTACAGCGGCACCACTTTCCGTTCTCGGCTCGAAGCCGACTGGGCCTGCACCCTCGACACCCACAGCATCCTCTGGCAGTACGAGCCTGAGCGAATCACCCTGCCGTCAGGGGCGCATTACCTGCCGGACTTCTGGCTGCCCGAGATCGGGACATGGCTTGAGGTCAAGGGACCATCCACGCCCCGTAAGGAAAAGGCCGTCGAGCTGGGCAAGGCGCGCGCCTGCCACTGCGACGGCCCCTGCGCCTGTGCGTGGCCCGGTGGCGAGATGGTCCTCCTTGGCTGGGTCGCGGAACGCACCCATGGCGACATCAACGTGGCTCGCAGCCGTTCGGGCTATGCCAGTTGGGCCGCCGCTCACGGGCCCAGCGCGTACTTCGTGTTGTGCCCCTGGTGCGGGCTCAGACAGTGGATCACTCTGCGCCGTCCGTGGAAGTGCCGTGCCTGTTGCCGCAGTCTGGAAAGCGAGGAGCTCTACCAGCCCCACGACCGTGTGCTGCCTTTCGGGAGCGGCTCGGTGTGGTCGCCTGCGGACACGGCGGCCATCCGCAGGGAGATCGCCGAACAGATAGCCGAGGCAGAGGCCGCCGACTTGGAGGACTCTCACTCGGAGGCCCCGTACGAAGAGTGAGGGCGCGGGCGCGTAATGCTCGCCCACTCGCGAGTGAAGGTCCACCCTCGGCCGGGCACCGAATGGGCGCCGTGCGGTCGCCACAAGGCGGCGGCACTTCGACGGCTCTCCAGGGGCGGTCGGCCGAGGGCGCTGAACCGTCTGGGCGGTGGTGTCATGTGCGTCGGCCATCTTGCGGAAGTTGTCGGCATTGCGACGCAGCCGGTTGGCGAGCTTCTCCGGGACGAAGGTGGCCTTGGGCGGTGAAGGCGTGGTCGGCGTGGGGCGGGGTGTCAGATGCTCAGCTGGGCCGGGTCGCCCTTTGTAGGACCGGGGGTGAAGCGGGTGACCCCGAGGGGGCGGTTACCTACCCGAGCAAGCACGTGGTGGCGGGCCCGGCTACCGACTTCTTGAGCTTGGCGACGGCCGCCCGCAGCTGCTTCTCCGTCTCCGGGACCTGCTTGGTCTCCGGATCGAGAAGCACTGCGGGCGGCCGGACAGCAGATCCGGGCCCTGATGGTCGAGGACGCTGAGGTGGGTGCGCGGCGCGAACCAGAGAGCGGAGATCGACGATCTCCGCCGTCAGGTGACCCTGCTCGCCATGGCCGGCGCCGTCCTCGTCGACGGACAAGGCACCCCGTCCGCCCCTGAACTGCTTCTCGTCGATGCACCGGACAACGTCATCCCGTTCCGCCCGCCAACCACCTGAGCTCCTCAACTACGTAGCACGTGAGCGCAGGGCTGCCAGGTTGCCCTACGTCGTCGGGGGTGGGGCGTCAACCGAACCGACCCCTAGGTGCGTGTCAACAAGGCCAAGAACAAGAGGAAGCTCGCCGATCAGGTAGTACTCACGTCCTCGAACTGGCTGCTTCCCATGAGCTTTGAGTTCCCGTAGCAAGGTTTTCTCCAGGAGGGGTGCGTCGTTCCCAGGGAGGTCCGTGAGCAAGCGCACTATTCGATCGAACCCGTCTGATTTGTGGAATCTCAAGCGCTGTCGTGGGTCACCGGAAGTAATGCCAAACTTTAGATGCCCATCGGACTCATTCACGACCACGTAAAACACGTTCCATTCGTATCCTGCGCAGAACCTGCAGATTCCCTGCCCTTGCTGCACGCCGGCGGGCCTGACGGTGGTTGTGTGTCCATTCCTGCATTGCACGAGATGTGGGACCTGGCCACCCAGCCAAGATTTTTCCTTGACGCTACCTCCAAGTCCGGCTACCGTCTTCTTGAAATTCTCCCAAGCGGTCTTCGGGTCTTTACCTGCACAGCTGCGGCACATGGTATGACCTTGCTGTATATCGTTAGGCCTCGGTGAGGCTACGTGGCCTTTAGGGCACAAAACCTTGTGAGGTGCATTAACCCCCTTCCATGCCTTGTAGATGGCGACCCCGCCGAGCTCCCCTATGGCGTTTCGGAAATACGCCTCGGCAGTTTTTGTGTCCAGGCCGACGCAGGTTCTACATATACCCCTACCTTTCCCTGCCCCGCTTGGCCAAACTGCTATTTCATGGCCGCCCTTACAGCGAACCTTGTGTGGCTTTCCGGATCCTAGCCACTTTTCCTCTAGGACCTCTGCTCCCAAAGCGGTCATTCTACTTACGAAACTCTCCCATGCTCTTACTGAGTCATTCCCAGAGCAGGTGAAACACATTCCCTGACCGTTTTTTATGGAGCACGGCCTAGGACTGCACGTGTGTCCTTTTGGGCACAAGCATCGGTGAGGGGTCTGCGCCCCCAGCCAAACCTCTTCCAGAACTTGACCGCCCAAGGTGTCGACCAGTTCCTTGAATTCGCTCAGCATCTCTTTTTCGCGGGCTGCCCTATTGCAGACTTTGCAGATCCCTTCCATCTTCAGGAGGTTGATTGGTTTGATTGATGACTCATGCCCTTCTGCGCAGCGGACTGAATACAATGCCTTAGTGCCTGCCCACGGATTCAGAACCTCTCCGCCATGGTCGTCGATCTTCTCTTCGAAGTCTTTTTTCATCTGACTTGAAGAGCCCCTGCAGGTCGCACACGTGATGCGTCGCGCCTGCTGCACCGAATTTGGAACTAGAAAAAATTCATGCCCTTCCTTGCATTTCACGCGATGTTTTCCCTTAGATCCCAAATATTCCGATTCGATGACTTCGATGCCGCAGGTAGCAGCCTTGATTCTAAATTCCAGCCAAGAGCGCGCCCGGACTTCATTCATGTTCCCTGTGGGCATCAGCTACCCTCGCCCCTCCCCTCGTGGATCACTTTCTAGGTGATTATCGCCTAGAAAGTGATCCACGAGGGCCATTTCGTACTGGGCTTCAACTCATGATGTCGGGGGGCGCCTCTATGTCCTGATCCGAGACCGTCGCGCCTTGGACCTGCTGCCGCCAGACCCGCCGCCGCTCCATCGACCGCACGCTCACCCGCAGCACGTCAGTGATCTCGCCGTTCTTCTACTAGCCTTCAAGTCGCTTGACGGCCGCCGCCGTAGTCGCTCCCGCATGGCTCTCTCAGCGTCGGTCAGCCCGTCACCCTGCGCCTACCTAGCGCCCCTTGCCTACCAAACCCAAGCAGACGTAGCCAGGTGAACGTCCATGACATCACTCAGTCAAGTTCAGTAGCGAGGCCGCCGGAGCCATCATGCTGTGGCGGCCGCGCCTCGTCCCAGGGCCCTTCGAGTAGCCAAAGAATCTGAACACAAAAAATTGACAGGGAAACCGGTCAGCTGGCCCAGGGAGTCGTGCGTGACGACGATGTCGGGACGGAACGAGCGGATCTGCTGGACCAGGGCGGCGACCACCTCGTCGAGCGGTGCGTCGACGAGCCGGGGACGGCCGGGAGCCGCCTGCGGGTTGCGGGCATCGCCGTATCCGAGCATGCGCGGTGCACCCGCGCCGAGCGCCCGCAAGGCGTCGGCGAGTTCGGGGAGCCCGCGGGCTGTCGGGCGCCCACGTCATGGTGACGACAGCGGTGCGCGCATGCGCGGCGGCGTGCTGAGCGAGGACACCGCCGGCGAGGAGGCTCTCGTTGTCGGGATGGGCGAACACGCCGAGCAGGGACGGCCAAGCGGAGGCCGCCGACTTCTCGGAGGTCAGCTCGTCGGAGTCAGGCATGTTGTCCCCTTGCGGTCGAGAGGCTCAGTGCGTCGGCGGGGGTCCGGCCCGGCCACTGGAGGACAAGCCGTGCGCTGGGCTTGTCGAGCACGTCGCCGGGCGGCAACTGGTCGTCGGGCGTGGCGGCCGGGTGGACGGTCATCGGCGGGTAGCCGCTCTCGCGCACCTCGCGGTCCCAGACGCGTACGCACTCGGCGAAGCGCTCCGCCACCTCTTCGGCTGCTGGGCCGTAGGCGTGGATGAAGAACTCCGTGATGCGGTCGGCTGGCCCCGGGGCATCTTTGACCGTCCGGTAGGTCAGGTAGGCGAGCGAGCCGTTCGTCAGGATCGCGGCCGCGTCCTGCTGCTCCACGAGCGTGGACCCCTCCGGTGCGGTCAGGCGGCAGAACCCCGTCAGGGTGGTCGCGGCATAGACCTGCAAGGTCTCGAAGTTGAAGACTCCCCGGACGACGAGGCCGGTGGAGCGCTCGTGCCGGGGCTGGCGCAGGGCTCCGTCGAGACCGGCAGTGTCGCCGGGCGTCCCGTCCTCCCACCGCACCGTGACGTCGCCGTCGGCCAGCCGCACGGCCGGGGCGGTACGGGCGGCGGCGCCGCGGTCCCGTACGAACCCGCAGTAGGTCCAGTTCTCGCAGTGCAGCACGTCGCCGCGCCGGACCAGGGTGAGGGAGCGGGTGTAGCCGCCCATCTCCAGCGGCACGACCAACCGGGCCCCTTCGGCGAGATGCTCTCGCCATGCGGGTGCGATGTCGGACGCGTTGTGCGTGATCAAGATCCCGTCGAAACCGCCGGCCGGGACGTGGCCGGGCGCGCCGAGTCCGCCGTCGCCGAGGACGGCGGTGACCCGGCCGCTGCCGGCCTCCGCACACAGCCGTTGTGTTCGCTGCACCACGTACCGGTCGACATCCACAGTCACCACCCGGCCGCGCTCTCCCAAAACGTGCGCCAGGAGCTCTGCGTTGTATCCGCCGGAGCCGACCTCGAGGACGGTCGCCCCGGCCTTCAGCTGGAGTTGCTCGGCCATGTCAGCCTGGAGCCAGGCGGCGCTGACCGAGCTGGTTGCCCGGCCGTTCTCGTCCCGGCGGGTGACGACGGCCAGGTCGTCCTCGTAAGCGGTCTTGAGGTCCGCCTCCGGTGCGAATCGGTGCCTCGGCACCGTGCGCAGCGCCTTTTGGACCACGGCGGAGGGCGCCCAGCCGCCCGCGATGACGACCTCGGTCATGCGGTGGCGAAGCCGGACGGCTTCGGCCGGCTCCCCGGGCACCGGCGTCAGTTCGGCGGCGATCGGGTAGGCGTTGACCGGCGGCAGGCCGGGGATGACACCGGGCCAGACAGCATCCAGTGCGTTCGCGGCCGGGGTGAACACCGGGCCGAGACATCCGAGACCGTGGGGGTCGTGCCATTCCCAGCGGGTGAACTTCTCCGGCTCCGCGGTGGTGAGGGTACCGGTGAAGCCGGCGACCCGGATCACGGCCGTCACCCGCGGGACGCCCTGGGCGGCGTCGGTGAGGATGGCCACCACGGTGGCGCCGGTGGCGTCCAGGCCGGTCTCCTCGGCGAGCTCGCGCACCCCGGCCCCGTCCAGCGGTTCCGCACCGTCGATTTTCCCGCCCGGAGCCTCCCACATGCCGCGTTTCGACCAGCCGAGCAGGACACGCCCGTGCTCGTCGGTGACGACGGCCAGCGCCCCGGCCACGGCGTAGCCGGTGGCTGGCACGGACCGTTCCATGGCGACCGTGTCCGCGCACGGCCCGCGCAGGACCAGTGCCGCCAGGTCGCCGGCGGCGAGGCGCTGCACGCTCGTCCATCCGCAGGTGAGGGCGGCGATCTCATCCTCGTCCAGTGCGATGTGCCGCTTCTTGGCTGGTGCGTGCGCGGCGAGCGGGGTGATGACCAGCATGGTGCCGCCCTCGCGCAGGCGGCGCCCGAGAGCATGCAGGACACGGGTGCGGTCGTTCAAGAAGGCCACCGAGAGGCGGAAGACCACCAGGTCATAAAGGTCGTTGCCCAGCGGGGCGGGGTCGTCGCGTTCGATGTCCAGGCACAGCCACCGCACTTCCGCGTCGAGGTGGTCTGTGCGGGCCTGCTCCAGGGCGCCGCCGGCGAAGTCAGCTCCGTCGACGGTGTACCCGAGTGAGGCAAGGTACGCGGACGTTTCGCCCGTTCCGCACCCTACGTCGAGCGCGCGGCCGCCCTCGGGCGCGGGCGCGTGCTCGACGATCAGGTTTTTCTCGTCGTCCCCGAGCCGCCGGAAGCCTCGCCCCTCGGTGTAGCGCTCGGACCAGTCAGTCCGGGTGATTGCCACAGATCGCTCCTCGTTCGTGAAAGGCAGATTGGTCGGTGTCAGGGCAGTTCGACAGGTCCGTACAGGGCGGCCGGCCGCTGGGTCTGCAGCGCCCAGTACCGGTCGCCGAACGACCAGTGCCACCACTCCGTGCCGTAGTTGATCAAGCCCGCGTCGGACATCGCGTCGCCCAGGGTGGCCCGGTTGGTGCGGGCCCGGGCGCTCAGGTTGGGGGCGTCGGTGTAGCAGGCGCCGTCGGACTCCTCCGGGGAGGCGTTGACGCGCGTGCCCATGTCCAGTTCGCGGCCCTGATGGTCGATCAGGGTCACGTCGACGGCGGCGCCGGCGGAGTGCGGCGCGATCTCCGGAGGCGACACGAAGCGGCTGGCGGCCTCCCGGAGTTCGGCGGCCTGCCAGTCAGGGTGGGCGCGCGCGAGCTCGTCGGAGTACTCCTCGAAGTACCGCCGCTGCAGGGACGGGGGCCGGTAGCCCTCGATGAACAGCAACTGCACACCGCCGGGAAGCAGAGATTGCACCCTCTGAAGCCGAGTGAGCACACCCTGGCGGACGTGAGCCCAGGCCCCCGCGGCGTCCTGCTTGCGGTCGTCCACCATCAGGCCGTGCACCCGGGTGTCGAGGAGGACCTCGCCGCGCTCCTGGACAGGGATCGCGGCGACTCTCCGGTCGGACATCAAGACGATGCTGCTGGCGCTCACGCGCTCCCCCAGGTGTCGACGTATGCGGCCAGGCCGGTGCGGCGGGCCTCCTCCACAGCGAGCAGCCGCACGAAATCGCGGGCCGGCATCAAGGCCTCCCACTCGGCCAAGGGCAGGACGCGGACCGCGTCGTGCTCGCGCGGATTGAGGGTGAGGCCCCGGATCTGTTCAGCGGTGAGACGACCGCCGTCGAAGATCAGCTGCAGCGTGCTGTACGGACGCCCCGCCCGGGGCTGCCCGTAAACCGTGGTCAGCAGCCGGGGCGGACCCGCGGCGGCCATGCCGGTCTCTTCCCGGCACTCGCGCACCACTGCATCCCAGGGCCGCTCCCCCAGATCCATCGCCCCGCCGATCATGTGCCAGGGGTGGCTGGGGGAGTAGACGGAGTGGAGCTGGAGCGGCCGGTCGTCCTCGTCGGTGACGTAGAGGCATACGTACGCGGCCGCCCTGGGCAGTGCGTCGGCGTACTGCTGCGGCGGCACCCACGTCGAGTCCGGCTGCGCACCGGGCACGGCACCATCTAGTTGACGGTGGCGGGTCATCCGCATCAGTGCCGGGCTGCCGCTGAAGCCGAGCTCCCGGTACAGGGGAGCGGCCTCCGGGCTGGTGTGCAGCTCGAACAGCGTCACTTCCTCGACGTCGGCGAGGTGGTCCAGGAGTGCGGACACGACGGCCCGGGCGTAGCCGCGGCGGCGGAACTCGGGCTGGGTGGCGACGATCTGTACGCGGGCGGCCCGGCCTCGGGGGTAGGCCGGGGCCGGGAGCACGGGGTGTATCAGGCCGAGGGTGCAGGCGGCCATCGTGCCGTCTGGGGCGTCGATGACGAAGGCCCGGGCGTCTCCCCCCGGCGTGAGCCGTGGCGCCAGCTCGTCCGTGCACCGTCGGAGCCAGTCCTCGGTGAACGGTGTGGACAGGACATGTTCGGAGCGCATCCGGGTGATGGCCTCGGCGTCAGCGGCGGTTGCCGCGTGGACCGGCGGCCGTCCGTCGGCGTCGCGCGGCTCGTCCGCGGTAGTGGGTGCCGAGTCGGCGTTCACGTCGCATCTCCTGTCGGTGAGAGGGCTGCACGGTGCTCGGCGCGCAGTCGGGCCAGGGTCCGCCGGCCGCGTTCGACGAGCTCGGGGTCACCGTGGGCCGCGCCGTAGGCGATCCCGCTCACGGAGTCGAGCGCTGCGTCGACGACGAGGCGGGCCTGTTCGGCGGAGGTTAGGGTCCTGCCGTACCCGGCCAGAAACGCCTCGAACAGGTCGTCGCGGCCGGCCCAGGCGTCGGACAGACGGACCAGATCCCGTACGGCCGGGCCCGGTTCACTTCTCTCGAAATCGATCACCGCCACGAAGACCTCACGGTCGTCCGTCTCGGCACTGGCGTCAGAAGTGGTGAGGACATTTCTGAGCTGGAAATCTCCATGGGTCTCCACCCACTCCAGCGGTGGCAGGGCCTCGGACTGCCGCACGAGCTCGCGGACGAACTCCTCATCACCCGGGCGCAGATGAGACCGCGCCCCGGCCAGGTGCCGGTCGGCCTTGGCGACGGCTGGGCCGCTGTCGGCAGGAGCGGGCCGTGGGGGAGAGGTCTGGTGGATGTGGCGGGCCAGCGCGCCGATCCGTTGGAAGACCTCCCTCTCCCGCTCCGGGGCAAGGACGGTGCCGTGCAGCGGGCGGCCCGGCACCGCGGTGAGGACCACCGCCCGCAGGGTTTCGTCGGCGGCGACCAGCCGGGGCGCGGACGCCCCCAGCTCCCGCGCCCACGTCCGTAGCCCCCGCACTTCCCGGCCGTGGAACCGCTCGTTCTGGTGCACCTTCACGTACCAGGTTCCGCCCTGGACGCCGTGGACCCGCCATACGCGGCTCTCCTCGCGCGCCCATGACGTATCCGTCCACTGCGTGATTCGGCCGACCGCCTGCTCCGCGAACTTCACGACCGCGGCGTCGGGACGGGCGGTAGACGCCTGGCCGGTCACGTCCGGCACGAGGTGCAGCCGGTCGGCGTCGGGATCGTAGGCGATGGGGTCGCCGGGCATCTGGAAGTGGATCGCCAGCCGCGCCCCGGCCTGGTAGGCGTCCAGGCTGGCCCGGCAGTACGCCACCATCGGGGTGGGCAGATCGTCCAGGAGGGTCCACTCCATCGCGTCGCAGAGATGCGGCTCGGCGATCCGGGCGTCTCCCTGCCACCGCCGGACTGCGAAGAAGAGCCCGGTGCGAGAGGATCCGCCGGGACTGCGGTGATGCACGAACACCGCGGCGCGCACGTCGGCAGGCTCGATAACGACGCTGGTTTCTTCCCGGGCCTCCCGGACCAGGGCGGTCACGACGTCTTCGTGCGGGCCGTCCAGGCGACCGGACGGCAGATGCCACAGCCCTGCCGCGTACACCTGCCCGGCCCGCCGCGAGAGCAGGACCTCCGGCCCCTGGGCGGTGTCCCGGCGCAGGATCAGGTGGACGTCCACCTCCTCGGTGTGCCTCTCCACGCTCATCGCGCACCCCCCGGGCGCCGGGCGAGCAGAACCCTGAACGTGGCCTCCTCGACCAGAGCCCCGTCCACCGCGTGCGCGCGGAGCAGTGCGAGGGCCTCGTCCTCGAACGCCCGGTGCCGCTCGGCGAAGAGATTCTCCGCGGCGAAGGACGTGGTGCGCAGGTAACCGAGCACCTCCTCCGGCATCCAGGTACGGGTGACGGGAAAGAGATGCTCGGTGACGTCGCTGAACGGCGAGTCGGCGAGGTCCTCCTCGTACGAGCGGCGGGGCTCGGCGTATGAACTGCGGGCGCCGGCCCGGCGCCCGGAGCCCAAGTAGTGCTGGATCAGCTCGCGCAGCGCACGGGTCCAGCCGGCTTCGTGGGTCCATAGGCTCCCGTCGCCCATGATCGCCACTGCGGCACCCGGTGTGGCGACCCGGTCGGCCATCTCCAGGACCGCCTGGCTGTTCATCCAGTGGTAGGACCGGCAGCAGGTGATCAGGTCCGGGCCGGAGTCCGGTTCTCCGGGCAGTGTCGCGAGCGGCTCGTACGCGTCGGCCGCCGCGTGGGCCAAGGTGAGGGTGCAGTCGCCGAGAAGTGGGTGGAGGGCTTGGCTGGTTTGGCGCAGCATCTGCCGGCTGACGTCGACTGCTTCGATGTGCGTCAGGGCAGCGCCGGCGGACAGGAGCGCGAGGGGCACCTGTCCCGTTCCGGTGCCCAGGTCGAGCAGCACCGGGGACGGTTGGCCCCGCAGGACGTCGGCGAGCAGCCGCACCGCGGCGTCCGGAAGGCCGGGCCGGTAGCGGGCGTACGTCGTGGCCGCGGATGCGAACAGCGCCTCCTGCTCCGGGTAGAGGTCCGGAAGCGGGCCGTAGGGGTAGGTCACGAGGTAGCTCCCTCATCGAGCGGGTGGGGGGCGGGCAGCTGCCAGGACAGGCGTCCGCGCTCGGAGGCGACTTTCTGCCCGCGGTCCTCGTCGAAGACGAGTCGGAAGCGGTCGGGAGAGCCTGCCGCACGCCATCGCTCTGCGACGTCGTGGATCTCCGCCCAGATGTCCCGCGGCCCGTCGACGGTGACTTCCCAGCGGCGGTGCCCGACCGGGCGTGCCCGCATCCAGGAGCCGCACCCCGGTGCGCCGATTGTCAGGTCGTCCGCGCCGAAGTGGCGGACGAGGCCCGGGTGGAGGTAGTCCAGGGCCAGCCACATGCCGCGCTCGGTGTCCGCCGGGGGCACAAGTCGGCTGCGCTGGGTCCAGCGTCCCTCGCCGGTGGTGATCTGGTTGCGGAAGTCGGCGGACAGGAACAGCCGGTCGAAGCCCACCCCGCCGCGATGCCCGAACTCCACCGCGCGGATCTCGGCGACCACCTTTCCCGTGGCGGTCTTGGTGATCACGGCGAGGCCCGGCCAGGACGGGGACGAGGTGCCCAACGTCATCAGGGCGCGACCGCCCGGCGCGAGCTGGTCTACCAAGACGGGCGGGATGCGGGGCACGGCGAAGGACACGAAGATCCGGTCGAAGAGCGCCCCGTCCGGCCAGCCGGCCAGACCGTCCCCGCTCACCACGGCGGGCCGGTACCCGAGCTCGGCCAGACGCGCTCGCGCGGCCGCGCCGACGTTGCGGTCGACGTCGAGCGTGACGACCCCGCCGTCCCCGCAGACGAAGCACATCACTCCAGCGGTGACCGCCGCGCCGGTCCCGACATCCAGAACCCGCTGCCCCCGTCGCAGGTCCAGCACGTCCAACAGGCCTGCGGTCATGCCCATCGTGCTTGACATCGCCGTCATGGAACCCCCGCACCGAGGGCTGGCGGGCCGGCCGAGGAGCGGCTCACCCGCGTGCTGGACCGACACGCTGTCCCCGCTGTGCAGGACGCGCAGCAACTCCTCTCGGTCACCGGGCCGGGCCCAGTCCAACAGGTCCCACCGCGGCGGCTTCTCATCCGGCGCGCTGCGCCGCACGTACGCCTGGGGCATTAGGATCTCGCGCGGTAGGGCGAGCAGGGCCTCGCGGACCGGGCCGGCCGCAAGGTCACCGGCCTCTTCCAGGCGGGCGACCATCGCAGTCCGGGCCGCAGCAGCCTCACGATCGCCCCGGGCTCCGGCGCCGCCCCCGGTCCGGGTGACCTCTGCGGTCTCGGTGTGGGACGGCCCTGTGATGGTGGGCTTCGCTGGGACGTGGGCAGCTGGGGCAGCGGGCTTTCGCGTGGTGTCCCCGGTGTTCAGCTCGGTCATGTTGCGCCTCCGTCCAACGAGCTCTCACGGCGGGTATCTGTGGCGGGCGCCGCTCCAGGGGCGGGCACCTGTGGCGGGGGGCCGGGGCGCGGGGGCTCTTCGGCAGGCGCGGGTTCGGGCGGGGCGCCGGGCATGTGCCGCAGGCTGCGCAGCGGAGAGAGGGCCAGGACCAGGAGCGGCACGGTGAGCAGACAGGTGCCGATGATCAGGGCGGTTCGGACGCCGGCCCACGTCCCCAGTGCGCCGGCGAGCAGCGCGCCGATCGGGCGGGCGCCCGCGGTCAGCCAGGTGCTCACCGCCTGCATCCGTGCCTGCATGTGGGAGCTGGTGATGGTCTGACGGATCGACCGCTGGGTGGTGCCTGCCGCGCCCGCGCACGCCAGTTGCAGGAACAGCGCAACGCCGATCACGATCCGCCAGCCGAGGCTGGGGGAGGCGAGCAGCAGCGGAATCTGGGTTACCGGTGTGATCGCGAGCGCGGTCAGCATCATCGGCCCGGGCCCGATCCGTCGGGCCAGCGCTGGGGCGAGGAGTGCCCCGGCGGCCGCGCCCAGGGCGCCGAGCCCCAGCACGACCCCGAACGCCGTGGTGCTCATCGCGAGGGCTCGCAGCAGGTACAACGCCCACAGCGTGTTGAGGAGTGCGAGGGCGAAGGACGTCGTCGCGT
Source organism: Streptomyces sp. NPDC005791 (assembly GCF_042871485.1). Lineage (NCBI taxonomy): Bacteria > Bacillati > Actinomycetota > Actinomycetes > Kitasatosporales > Streptomycetaceae > Streptomyces > Streptomyces sp. NPDC005791. Next base: position 52,790 of record NZ_JBIAIP010000021.1, on the reverse strand, counting down.
TGACCAGCGTCAGTGTGCGCAGACGTTCGTCGCCGTGTACGTACCTCAGGCCGTCGCCGATTTCCGCCCACAGCCGCCGTTCCTCGGCCTGGACCCGGTCGGTCTCGGGCGTGTGGATGCGTGTGGTGCACCAGACGCTGACGAGGTAGGAGAGGACGTCTCCGAGGAGGGCCCGGGCCGGTCCGACCAGGGCGGTCAGCGCGGCGCCGAGGTTGCTTCCGCCGGTCGCGGAGAGGGCGAACAATGCGCCGATCCGGCTGTTGCTCCGCTGGATCAGGGACCGGTCGACCAGGCTGGGCAGGATGCTGATGGCCGCCGCGTCGTGGATCACGCCCGCGGCGCCCTGCACCACGGCGACGGCCATGAGCTGGGACAGGGTGAGGACGTCGAGGGCAGCCGCCACCGGCACCGTGGCCAGCGCGACCGCACTCGCCAAGTCCCCGGTGATCATTTGGCGTTTCTTGCTGTGGCGGTCGGCGAGCGCCCCGGCGTGGAGGGCGAGCAGCGCGGGCGGCAGTAGTCCCAGGAACGCCAGCCAGGCCACCTGGGAGGTGGTGGCGTGCAGTTCCAGGACGGCGATCACGGGAATCACCATCGAGCTGATCGAGCTGCCGGTCACGCTGGCGCTCTGCCCGATCAGGAACGTCCGGAAGTTGCGGTGCCGCCACAGGGACGGCTCGGGTGGTGCGGGGGAATCAGCGGAGGATGTCACGGAGCACCTCCTCCGCCTCGTCCAGGCGAGCGCGCAGCACTCCCAGCGCCTTGTGGCGGGCTCGCCCGTACGCCTCCAGCTGAGGGGTGACCGCGGGCGGGTCGTCGAGCGGTTCGGAGAGGGGGTACACCGAGCAGGTCAGGTAGCCGGCCGCCACCCGCGGCACCGTCATGAGGTCTTGGGTCGGCATGGCTGGGTTGGCTTCCCGGTAGGCGGCGACGGCGGTGGCCAGGCCGGTGGGCCAGTCCGGGGCGGCTAGGACCGTGCGCGGATCGAGCACGATGCGTCCCAGCTCCCACATCGGGCTGCGGTGCGCCGGCGGCCGGAAGTCGATGACCGCGGCGACCTTGTCCCCTTTCAGCATCAGGTTGAGGGAGGACAGGTCGCCGTGGACGATCTGCGTGGCGAGAGTCGCGGGAAGAGCCTTGAGCAGCGATGCCGTGGCGGGGAGCTCGTCCAGCCGTACCCGGGCGGTGTCCTTTGCCCACGCTCCGAACGGGGAACTCGGGGGATGTTCCGCCCAGCGGGCGAGGAGCCGTTCCAGGCGCTGCTGGCCTCGCCGGACATCGCAGATCTCGTGGGAGGGGGCGCGGCGCGACGGCCCGTCCGGATGCCGCGTGAGCGCGCGGTGCAGCCGGCCCACGGTCGAGCCGACGGCCGCCCACCGCCCGCCGTACAGAGCGCCGTCCGCTGTCTCGGCGCCCTCGGCGAATGCGGCGACGGACACCGCGAGGCCGCCACCGACGGCGATGAGGTCGCCGTCCAGGGTGCGGCGCATCGCCGGCACCGGGACCCCGCCGAGTGCGGCGAACTCGGCCAGCTCGAGGGCGCGCCGTTCGGCACCCAGTTCAGCGTGCTCCGGATACACCTTTACGAACCACCGGCGGCCGTCGCCGTCCCTGGCCACGTAGTTGCACGTGGCGGTCCCTGACGGCCCCTCGCGGACGTCGGTCGGCACGAGGCGGTAGTGCAACGCCAGGACTCCCGCCACGACCATGACGTCGGACTGCGCGTTCATCGCCCCGCCTCCGGCCTGCTGGCGCCGTTCATCAGCCGGCGCAGGGCTCGGGCGTCCGCCTGCAGCTGGGCCTCGTCTTGGCGTCCGAAGTCGAGCACGTCGAAGGGCAAAGGGCCGCCCGGCGCCGGGTCCGCACCCGCCTCGCGTCGCGGAACGACGTGGTGGTGAGCGTGGGGAATGGCGTTGCCGAGCAGGAGGTAGTTCATCTTCAGCGGCTGGTAGTGCGCTTCGAGTGCGCGGCCCAGGGCGAGGGTGTCCCGCCAGAAGGCGGCTGCTTCGTCGCCGGTGAGTTCGGTGGGCTCGGCTACGTGCCGCGCGGTCACGATGGTGATCGAGTAGCCGCGGACTTGCCCGGAGCGCCAGAGGTAGGACTGGGAGACCTCGCCGCGGTGCAGCAGGATCCCCCAACCGATGTCGTCGGCTGTCCGGTCGTTGCCGCACATCGGGCAATGGTGGCCGGCGCGGTGCGCGAGGAAGTGTTCAGGCCAGGAAGCGCTGGTGGCCGGGGGGAGCGTCACAGGTCCTCACCAGCCCGTCTGGGTGTACGGGCGGCCCGCGCCGATGCCTTCGATCGCCAGGCGGGTGTACGGCACGACCTTCGCCGGAAGATCCTGCGGGCTGAACCACCGCCACGCCACGCACCGGTCGGGCTCCAGGAGTTGCGGGGTACCGGACCAGACCCGGGCCTGGAAGACGAGCGCGATCCGTGCCCGCGCCGTCGGCGAGTCGACGTGGTGAACCACATGCACGAGCTCGACGTCACCAGGATCGACGATCAGCCCGGCCTCCTCCTGAGCTTCGCGCACCAGGCAGCTGATGGCGGCTTCCCTCTCGCAGTGACCTGCCAAAAAGTGCCATTCGTCCGGTGCGAAGGCCGAGTCGGGATGGCGCAGTCCGAGGAGGATCCGGCCCTGATCGTCCTGGAGGTGGAGGTGGACGCCGACGATGTGGAGCTCGGTCCCCTCGGGTGCCTCGTCGTGCAGAGGGCGGAGACGGTCCGGCGGACTGCCGGCCGGGGGATGCTCGGCCGCGTGGCGGCGGATTAGGTCGCCGAGGCCGGGACTCAGCGGCAGTCGGTCCAGCATGTCGGGGGTGAACCACTGCAGGAGGACGCCCTCTCGCAGGTCCGCCGTGTCGGGGTGTCCGCTCCAGCGGGCCGTGTAGACCTTGATCGGCACCGCGAGGCCGTCGACGCTCGTCGCCTCCTCGACTGCGTAGGGCGTCAGGCCCACAGGTTCAAGGCCGGGGGCCTCCTCGGCAAGCTCCCGCCGCAAGGTCCCCTCCAGGCACCGGTCACCCCTCTCCCGCCCGCCGCCCAGAAGAGCGAAGACCCCGGGCGCCCAGATGCCATCCCGCAGATCCCTGAGATGAAGCAGGTAGCTTCCGAAGCCGTCGTGGACCAACGCCGACGCATTGACGGGCTCCGGTCGCCCGTCGAGCCCCTCGACCTGGGCGTCCAGCAGTTTGGCCCGCAGCGTCGGGGACCTGACGTCGGCGAACGCAAGCCACTGGGCACCCGAGACCTCTTCGTCCTGGAGCCGGAGCGGCGGCAGCTGCTCGGTGCTGACGTAGAAGGCGAAGCGGAAGTCGAAGTGCTCATGTCTGGACTCGCCTTTTGCGGGATTGGCGTCGATCCCGTGAACGTCGATATCGACCGGTGCGCCCAGGAACTGCGGGGTCAGACACAGGTCACCGGGCTGGATGCCCGTTTCCTCGGACACCTCCCGAAGAGCCGCAGCCAGCAGGCTCCGGTCCGTCTCGGCATGACCGCCCGGGGTGAGCAGCAGCCCCGTGATCTTGTGAACGATGTGCAGTACGCGCCGGTCTCGGTCGATGACGACCGCACTGCAGGTGACGTGGCCGGGAAGAGTTGCCCGGCTGGACGGGTCGTCCGGCCCGTCCAGGATGGCGAACAGGCCGGCCAGGGACTCTCGCTCGTGCGGGTGCCGGGTCAGATAGCTGTCGAGGGTCGCGCGGATGTGGGAGCGGGTGATCGACACGTCAACACCTCGGAGAAGCAGGGAAGGACTGGTGGGCGGGGCAGCCGGGGCCGTGAGCCCGGGCGGAGCGTGCGGGATTCTTCACGCGCGGGTACCGTGCCTCTCGCCGTCCGGCTCCGAGGTGACCTGGTAGGACAGCAACTGCTGGAACAGGCCGCCTTCTTGCGCGGCGAGATCCTTGTAGGTGCCCTCCTGCACGACCCTGCCCTCGTCGAGAACCACGATCCGGTCGGCCACCGCGACGTTGGTGATGCGATGCGTGACCAGGAGGACCACCCGGTCCCGGGCCAGGTCCCGCAGCCGCTGGAAGATCCTGTACTCGGCGCGGGGGTCGAGGTTCGCGGTCGGCTCGTCGAGGACCAGGAGACCGGCCTCGCGGAAGAAGGCCCGCGCGAGTGCGATGCGCTGCCACTGGCCGCCGCTCAGCTCCTCCCCGTTCAGCCACTCGCGGGCGAGCAGTGTGTCCAGGCCGGCGCCGAGCTTGTCGACGACCTCGTCCGCGTCGGCGGCCTCGCACGCTTCACGCACCGCCGCGTCACCGCGGGCCGTGGGCTGCCCCTGGGTCACGTTCTCGCGGACCGTCAGCGGCCAGTGCGCGTAGTCCTGTGGCACCAGGGCCACCTGCTGCCACAGCGCCTGCGGGTCGGCGTCATCGGTGGCGACGCCGTCCCACAGCACCTGTCCGCCACTCGGCAGGTACAGGCCGCTGACCAGCTTCGACAGCGTCGATTTCCCCGATCCGTTGAAGCCGACCAGTGCGGTGACCTCGCCCCGGCGCAGTGTGAGCGAGACGTCGGACAGCGCGTTGTGGTCCTTCCCGGCGTAGCGGTGCGAGACCTGCCTGATCTCGATCTCGGCCGGTGGCGCCGGCCGGTGCTCGCCGCGGCGCATGGTGTAGCCGCCGGCCAGGTCGAGGAACCGTGTCCAGTCGTCCATGTAGAGGCCGGTACGCACGGCACGGGCTCCGACGGCGACTAGCCCGCGTACCGACTGGCCCACCGTCTGCAGAGCGAACACGGCCGTGCCGGCGTGGCCGACGCTGATGCGGCCGGTGGCCAGCAGCCACACCACCGCAGCCCACACGACAGCCGATCCGAGGCCGCCGCACAGGGCGCCGACCAGCGACATGCGGGCGCCCTTGTCGGCCGCTGTCCGGTCCTCGCGGTTGATCCGGGCGACCGTCTGCCGGTAGCGGCCGGAGAGGAAGCCGGCCATGGTGCCGGCGCGGATCTGGTCGGCGGCCTCGCGGGTGAAGATGTGCCACCGCAGCACCGACAGCATGCGGTTGTCGCCGTTGCTGCGCAGGTTCGCCAGGTAGCGGACCCGGGCGGCGCTGACCTGGGCGAGGGCCTGCGGCAGGCTGGCGGCGACCAGGAGGGGGAGGAGTACCCAGCTCACCCCGGCCAGGACGACGGCTCCGGCGAGGAAGGAGGCGGCCGAGGCGATCAGGTCCTGGCCCTCGTCAATGAGCTCGCCGGTGACCTGGGCTCCGCGGTCGGCGGCTTCGCGGTCGCGGTTGAAGTCGGGGTCGTCGTAGGCGGAGAGCTCCACCTCGGCGCAGCCGGTGAGCAGCATCTGCTCGGCTTCCCGCGACATGAGGGGGCTCAGCCGGGAGGAGAGCCAGCTGACGGTGATTCCCAACAGTGCCCGGACTCCGGTGGCGGTGGCCAGCAGGGCTACGGACGGCCATGCCTGCAGGAGCCGGTGGTAGACGTCCCCGCTGGTCAGCAGAGCGGTAAGGGTGCCGCTGATCGCGATGAGGCCCAGGGCCTGCATGACGCCGGCGACCGTCTGGCACAGCAGAAGGCCGGTGGTGGCCCGTCGGTCGACGCGCCAGGCGAGTGCCAGCGAGCGCCGGACCAGCTGCGGCAGGCGCCGGGCCATGTCGCGCATCCGGATGGAGCGGCCGGCCGCTTCACGGCTGCCGGTCAGGTCCACGTACCGCATCTCCGGGACGGGGGAGTTCTGCTCCGAGCCCGCGGTCGGCGCCATTTCCGGCACCTTGGTCGGCGGGGCGGGCGGAAGGGGGGTGGGGCGCGGCCCCGGGACGGTCTCGGCGGTTTCATCGGCCGACTCACTCATGCCGCCCACCTCGTATCCAGACGTGCTGAGGAGCGGGTGTCGTCAACACGGCGCACCGTCGCGGAGGCGGGCCGTCGTTCGATTCCGGAGGGCTGATGCACGGGGGCGGGGGCGGGATTCATGATGTCCTCCATCTGGGCGGGGAAGTGGCACTGGTGCTCTAAGAACGCGTCGGATCGGGCTCCGTCACGGCTCATTTCGTGAACACACGTTCTGATCGGGGTGTTGGGGCGGGCAGGGTGCGGCGGCGGGCCTTGAAATCTGTTCGACGCGGTCGAGTCACCCCTTCGGGGGATTGCCGTGCCGGCCGGGGCTGCGGTGTGGGGCATGGCTGACCGGGCCGTGGCGAGGTGGAGGCACGGCCTGGGCGGAGAGCGGTCAGGTCAGGTGGGAGGTCGGTCGCGGATCATGCTGCGACGACCGTGAACGGCACGGGGGGAAAGCGGCGGCCGTTGACCTGGATCGCGACGGTGTGCGGGCTGGGAGTGATCTTCGTGGTGGCGGTCGACCGCAGCTTGTGCGGCTTGGACAGGTGGAGCGGCCGGCCGGGCCGGACGGTGTTGCGGGTGAGGAAGTAGACCTTCTCGCGCGGCTTGCCGGTGGGCGTGGTGGAGGAGATCACGTACATGACGTCTACCGGGACGGCCACGGTGGCGGTGAGGGCGGCGGAGAAGCTGAGCACGTCGCCGTCGGCCAGCTCGGTGCGTTCCAAGACGAGAGGTGTCAGCTCCAGCGGTGCGTCATGCGGGTAGCCGAGGAAGGCGTAGGCGTCCGGCGAGCCCTTCTTGAGTCTGCTCCGCAGGGCTGTTCGGGCGATGAAGGCGAAGTGCTGGTCGGAGGCGCTGTGTTGGTCCTTCCACCGCCTGAGGGTGGCCAGGACGAGTTCGGGTTGCGTGCCGGCGAGGTCGTGGAGGTGGTTGGCGACGGAGGTGCGGACGTAGGTGCTGGAGTCGGCGTAGAGCCGGTCGAGCACGGGGAGCGCCGCATCGGCGGGCAGGGAGATGCGGGGGGCGCAGGGCAGGAGGGGGCGGGTGGCTTCGCTCGCGAGCCGGCGGGTCCGGTGGTCCTCGTCGCGGGACCAGGCGTCGACGGCCTTCATCGTCTCGTCGGGAAAGTCGTTGAGGAAGTCCCGCACGGCGACCTCTGCCGAGAAGTACCGGGTGAAGCGCGCGAGGGCGTCGAGGGCTTGGTCCAGGTACCCGCCGGTGCGCAGGTAGCGGGCGACGAAGTCGGAGTGCGGGGAGTAGGTGTGCCATCCGAAGTCGTTCGTGATGCCGGCGGCTTCGGGCGTCGGCGGCAGCGAGCGCAGCAGGACGTCGAGGGCTTCGGTGCCCGTGACCGGAAGGTGGGAGTGCAGTGCCTGACTGGTCCGAGTGATCCGGTCCTTCAGCTCCAGTCCGGGCAGATCGGACATCACGTCCTGCACGAACGCGCCGGCGTCGAAGTCTGGGCACACGCCGTGGACTTGGTGCCCGATCTGGGTGATGCGCTCGAGGTTGAGGGCGGTTTCCTTCAGGGGCACCTTCACGGCCTTCGACGTCATGGGCAAACACTAGGGCTGGCGACCGGCGCAGACAGCGTGTTCTCGCCGCCGGTCATCCCTCGGAGCCACGGGAATCCGCATGCTGTCGAACGGCAGCGCGATACAGCAGGCGGGGATGGCGGGAGCTGTCGCACGGGGATGCGGTGTGGAGGGTGGCGAGGTTGTCCCACACGACGAGGTCGCCCTGACTCCAGCGGTGGCTGTAGAGGTACGGCGCGCTGGTCGTGTGCTCCAGCAGATCGTCGACAAGGGCGCGGCTGTCCTGATCGGACAGACCGGTGACGCAGCGGATCACCATGGAACCGAGCAGCAGTGAACGGGCTCCGGTGACCGGATGGGTCAGGACGAGCGGGTGCTCGACCTCCGGGTGGCCGGCGAGGCTCCCGGCCGCGGCCGACGACTGCCCGCCGCTGGCCTGGCTCTGCAACGCGCCGAGCTGCTCGATGGAGTGCACCGCGCGCATCTCCTCGATCCGCTGCCGTGCCGCCGGGGGAAGGGCGGCGTAGGCGCGGGTCGCGTCGGCGAAGCGGGTCTCGCCGCCCTCCTCGGGGGTGATGACCGAGTACAGCAGCGTCGCGGCCGTCAGCTGTGGCTTGAAGCTGTTGTCGGCGTGCCATTCCTCCTCGTCGTCCCCGTCGTAGATGCCGACGTGTTCGCCGTCCTCGACGATGTTGCTGATGACGGTCAGCCCGGGAAAGCCGCCGACGGCGTAGCGGCGGTCGATGTTCGTGTCCACCGTTCCGAAGCAGGCGGCGACGGTCAGGAGATCGACGTGGGTCAGGTGCTGGCGGGGCACGACCAGCAGCCGGTGCTGGTGCAGGGCTCGCGCCAGCTGGGGCGCGAGGTCGTCGGCTTCGGTCGCGAGGTCGCAGTCGAGTACGGCGCCGAAGCCGCTGTCGTCGAGCGGGCGCAGCGACAAGGACATCGCGGCTCCTTTCGGAAGGGTGGAGGTCAGAACTGGGCCGACTGCTGGAAGACGCTGATGTCCTTGATCCCGGAGGCGGCCATGCACAGCCGCTCGATGCCGATGCCGAGCCCGACGCTGTGGGCCGGCGCACGCCCGGCGTCGATCGCCTTCCACGCCAGGGCCTGCTCGTCGTCGTACAGGTCCACCGCACGGGCCCGCTCGACGAACGCTTCCCGGTCGGGTTCGTCCTCGTAGCCGTGCACGACTTCGAGGCCGTCGATCAGGACCTCGAACCGGTTGAGGACCGCGGTCGTGCCCGGTGTCAGTCGGGCACACGGCTCGTCCCCCCCAACCGGGTACTCGGTCAGGAAGAGTGCGGCCCCAGTGCTCTGGGTCTCCAGTTCGCGCTCCACGAACCGGCCGAGCACCGTCTTGAACGGCATCTCGGCACTCATGTCCAGGTGGGCGGCCATCTGAGCGGGCAGGTCGCCCAGCGGATCGCGGCGCAGGTCGATGCCGAAGACGTCACGAATGTGGCCGGCGACAGATACCCGCTCGGGGGTGTAGCGGATGTGCGGGACGACCAGCCGCTCGGCCAGCGCGAACAGGAACTCGAAATTCTCGTCGGCGGCGTAGAGGTCCAGCATTTGGAACTCGGGCGCGTGCAACTCGTCCGGCTTCTCGGGCCGGAAGCACTGACCGATCTCGAAGACCCGCCGGTGGTGCTCCATGTTCACACGCAGCGCCGGCCCGATCATCGCCCGCAGAAACCGGCCCCCGTCGAGATCGACCGGAACGCGACGCCCCGGGCCGAGGTCGGCTCGGCGCACCGTAGGGGTGACCACCTCGACGAACGTCTCTGAGCGCAGCGTGTCACGCAGGCTGAACAGCAGGTCGGACTTCATCACAACGGGGTTGAGCACGTGTGCTCCTCAAGGCCTGTGTTTTCGACGGCAGATGGAGGGAAGCCGGTCGCCACGGCGCCCTCGTGCACGGCTCCTCGGCGGGCCCACAAGCTAGCCGCGGCGACGCGCGCAGCAGAAGCCCTTCCGCCGGCATCGCAGCGCCCTGCGGCCCCGATCCGCCGTTGTTCCAGGACCAGACATCAGCGTTTCCGCAGCTCAGGTGGTGTGGGTGCGCAACGGTCACGCAACGGTCCCGTGCAACCGCCGCAACGCCCACAGCCGTTGCGGCTGCCTCCGGCGCAGCCCTAGCGTGACTGGCCAAGCGCCCAGCGCGACCACGTACCGCAACGCTCATCCACGGATGCAGCGGACGTGCTCCGGCGCGACCTTCCACCGCCGGGCGCCCGCGCCCACGACGTCCGAGCCGACGGTTCAGCACTCACCCGACCGCGGCCCGGCAGCTCCATCGCCCGATCACACGGACTCGCGGGGTCACCCGCGACCGAAGAGGGAGAACCTCCATGACCGCTACCGCCGCAATGACCCCGGACATCGGCCTGAAGGCCGGGATGCGCCCGGACGCCACCGACCTGAAGTTCGGTATGCGTCCCGACGCGGGCGCCCTCAAGCTCGGGATGCGCCCCGACGCCACCGGCCTCAAGAGCGGCATGCGCCCGGACGCCCCGGAGCTGAAGCTCGGGATGCGCCCCGACGCCCCCGGCCTCAAGGCTGGCATGCGCCCGGACAGCGCCCTCTCCGCCGCCTGATCCGCGGCTGAACCACCCTTCCGTCGTCCTCCGGCGCGCCCGCCAACCGTGCGCACGGCAGTGCGCTGCCCAGCCGCGGGCGCGCCGGAGCACGGCACCTCCCCACCCCGCACCACACCCGACTGGAGGACCTGATGGGCAGCCCCGCCGCCAGCAGGACCCGCAACGGCACCGGAGCCTCCGGCCCGGTGCGCAAGGGCCTCGGCCAGCAGCTCATCACCGATCTGGAAAAGCTGTGCGGACGCCCGACCATCGGCCTGTGGGACATCGCCTGGGACATCATCGCGATCGCCGCAGCAGCGATCACCGGCCACACCATCGGCCACGTCGTCGGCCCGCTCCTCGCCATTTGCTACATCGGTTTCCGTCAGCGCCACCTGTCCAACCTCGGACACGAGTGCGTGCACTCCAAACTCATGGTCACCCGACGCGGAAACCGGATCATCGGATACCTGCTGACCGGACTGCTGGGTGAGGGCTTCGCGCCGTACCGCAGCAGCCACTACGTGCACCACGCCAAGCTCGGCTCCGACGACGATCCGATGTTCCAGTCCTACCGCGCGGGCAACATCCGTGCCGCCGGCCGGGCGCCCAGCCGGAGCGCATTTGTCCTGCGGGTCATCGTGCGCAACGCCGTGTGGCGCCTGCCGAAGACCGCCGTGCTGACCCTGCTCACCCGCGCGCCGGGGGAGGCGTGGCGGGCCCTGGCCGCCCGTGCCCTGCTCTGGGCGGGCGTCGTCGCCGCACCGTGGCCCGTGGGCGGCGTGTCGTACCTCCTGCTCTACTGGCTGCTCCCCCTCGTCCTGGTGCGGCCCGTCGTCACCTGGATCACTGATCTGGGCAACCACGCCGGACTGATCGAGAACGACGACATCCTCCTGCAGACCCGCGGCTGGACCTCGCACTGGCTCACCCGGCACCTGCTCGGCGGCCACCTGGACGACATGTACCACCCCGTCCACCACTGGTGCCCGCAGATCCCCTGGCGGCGCCTGCCCGAGGCCCGCGCCCTCACCGCGCAGCACCTACCGCGCTTCGGTGAAGTTCCTTGGTGCTCCGGCTACTTCTTCCGCCGGCGCTCCACTCCCGACCAGCCGTGCGTGATCGAGGACATCATCGCCCGGCTCGCCGCCCCCGGCGCCGCCTGCACCCCGCACCGGCACGCCTCGGCCGCCTGACCTCGCCCCGAATCCGTCCACCGAACCCCGTACGGCACCGCCCCTCCCGGCGCACACCCGCGCGCCGGAGGCAGGGGCGTGCTGTCGCCCGCCGCCGAGGAGGCGGCCCATCATGCCCCAGCCCGCGCCTGCCCCGCCGGCTCTGAACAGCTTCGACGAGTTCACCCGGCTCGACGAAGTCGTCCTCGGACGCGCCGATCACTACGACGCCCACCACACCGACACCTCGTGGCGGCTGTTCTTCTACGACAACGTCGCCCCCGTCCTCGGCCGGCACACCAGCCCGTCGGGGGAGGAGCTCCTGCCGATCCCCGCGCAGCTGGTCGACGAGCTCAACGAGGACATCGCCGGCCTGGCCGACGCCCTGACCGGGTGCGGCGTCAACGTCCTGCGGCCCCCGGCCCCGGGCAAGGACGTCGACATCCGCTCCCCGTACTGGGACGCCCGGGCCACCCCGCCCCTCAACGTCCGCGACCAGACCATCATTCTCGGCAACACCATCGTGGAGACCGCGCCCCACGTACGCGCCCGGGCCTTCGAGAACGACCTGCTCAAGCCGGTCTTCTACCGCTACTACGAGGACGGCGGCGCGAACTGGCTGTCCATGCCCCGGCCCGCCCTGGCCCGCGGCTCCCTGGACACCAGCTACTTCACCCGTCAGGGCCTGGACGTCGCCCGCGCCACCGACAACGAGAGGGCCGGCACGATCGAGGGCCTGGGCCTGGAGATGGTCTTCGACGGCGCGCAGTGCATGCGCCTGGGCCGCGACGTCCTGGTCAACGTCGCCAACCGCAACCACGAGCTCGCCCTGCGCTGGCTCCGTGACAACCTGCGCGACCTGCGCTTCCACCGCCTGGACGCCATGGCCGACAACCACATCGACAGCGTCCTGGCCCCGCTGCGCCCCGGTCTGGTGCTGCTGCGCTCCCCGGAGTACCTGAAGTTCCTGCCCGAGGCCATGCAGTCCTGGGACGTGATCTACGCCCCCGAGACCGACGACCGCAACTTCCCTGACTACAGCGACCTCGGCTTCGTCATCCCCATCGGCAGCCGGTACATGGACATCAACCTCCTGTCCGTCGACGAGAACACCGTCGTCGTCAACTCCCTCTACCCGGAGCTGATCAAGGTCCTGGAGGCCCGCGGCTTCACCGTCGTCCCGGTCCGGCACCGCCACCGGCGGCTGTTCGGCGGCGGCTACCACTGCTTCACGCTCGACACCGTCCGCCGAGGCGGCCCCGAGGACTACCTCAGCTGATCCCGGCGCCCCGTCACCGCGACCGCATTCCGCCTTCCCGATCACGGCAGTCCGCCCCGACGTCAGGAGATCCTCGATGGACACCGCCTACCCCTGGCCGCCCGACCAGTCCTTCTGGACCGGCACCTTCCCCGACCACACCACCGGACGGACCACGCCCTTCCTGTTCAAGGGCATCATCCCCGCCGCCGCAGCCGGCCCGGACGACGTCCTGACGGGGTTCGAGGCCATCCGCCGGGCCCACGCCGCGGGCACCGACATCAAGGCGCATGCCCGCGTCTACGTCGGCGAGGACCGCCGCGACGACCTCCTGCCCCAGGCGCTGACCGCCCCGTCCTGGGACGGGGGCGTGGACGCCTTCGTGCCGTGGATGCAGGGCCTCGCCGGCGCCGAACGGTTCTCCCTGGTCGTCAACAACCTGGAGACCGTCAGCCCCGCCCTCGCCGCCGGCCTCGGCACCTTCCTCAAGACCCTCATCGACGGGTGGGGCCTGCCGCTGGGCGGCGCCGAGCAGGTCGCCTTCGCCGGGAACTACGCCGGCACCGCCTTCGGGATCCACGAGGGCTATGAGGACGCCTTCCTCGTCCACCTCGGCCCCAACGCCAAGAACTTCTACTGCTGGCCCGCCGAGCAGTACGAGAAGCTCACCGGCGGCAAGGAGCCCACCTTCGGCGACTACCGCGCGCTGCTGGAGGAGGCCGAACACTTCCTGCTGGAGCCGGGCGATGCCCTCTTCCTGCCCCGCCGGGTCTTCCACGTCGGCACCCAGGACACCTTCTCCGTCTCGGTGGCCATGCCGCTGTACACCTACCCGTACGCGCAGATCCTGCAGAGCCGCGTCATCCCGGACGTCCTCGCCGACCTGGCCGGGGACGGGCCCGACGACCCGCTCAACGAGCCCTCCGCGATGGCGGACACGGCCGCCGGGCCCGGTGCCGTCGCCGACCGACTGGCCGGCATGGGCCGCGAACTCCTGACCGTCGCCGCCGATCGCGTCCGCGACGCCGCGCGCCAGCACGCCGAGCAGCGGTGGGCCACCCTGCTGAGCAACGGCGGCTGGGAACTCGTCGAGGGCGACCTCTCCCGCCAGGAAGCCGCGAACGCCTTCGACCCCGAGCAGGTCAAGCCGGGCGCCGGCATCCGCGTGATCGCGCCCTACCAGGTGACCACCCTGCTCGACGACGACGGCGACTCCCGCCAAGTCCTGCTGCGCGGCCACCAGGTGGGCGTCGCCCTCGACGGCGCGGGCCTGAACCAGGACACCGTCACCGCCCTCAACCGCGGCGACACCCTCGTCCTGCCCGACAACGCCGCGCTCCTCACGGCCGCCCGCGCCCTGGGAGCCACCGGCGGCCTGCACCTGACCCCCCGCCCCGCCGACCCCAAGGACGCCGACGCATGACACCCGATAACAGCCTCGTCCAGGCCTATCTGAAGGCCCACCCCGAAACGCAGAGCGCCGTCAACGGCACCCTGCTGGGCAAGTTCACCTCCGGCACCGCCCTGGTCACCGCGCACCTGGCCCCGCTGGTCGACTGGGCGTACGCGCGGATCGCCGAGAAGGTCGGCGCCACCGACCTCAACGAGCGCCAGGCCCGGATGTACATCGAGGAGCTCTCGGTCTTCGCCCGCTACAACGCCCAGTACCTCAAGGCGGCCGCCACCGCCGTGGAGGGCTACTGCCCCGAGCTCGCCCACGAGCTGCGCCGCAACCACCTGGAAGAGGGCGGCGAGCGCGGCAAGGTGCCCGCGCACTACGTCCTCTACACCAACGCGCTCCTCTCCGACCTCGGCCTGCTCGTCAACGGCCACGTGCCCGCCCCCGAGACCGAGACGCTGGTCAACCTCCACCAGTGGATGGTCGGCTCACACATGCCCAGCCACATCGCCGGCGCCTACTACGCCACCGAGGCCGTGGCGATCGCCGAAACCGAGATCCTGCGCGACATCACCAACCGCTACGGCGAGCTGACCATCAGCCGCAGCGGCAGCGAACTCAAGGCCTTGCACTACTACTACGACCTCCACCTCGACGACGAGCACGAGGCCGCCCAGGTCGGCGGCATGAGCGTCGAGGCCGCTCACATCGAGGGCCTGGCCAGGTTCATCAAGGAGAGTGAACTCTTCCACATCGACCTGCCCCAGGCCCTCGACGGCTGGCTGACGATCACCGAGGGGATGACACACTGGTGGGCTCAACTCGCCCGCCGTGCTTCGGAGATGAACTGATGAACGCCACCCCCGACATCGTCGCCGCCGCCCAGGAGCGATCCGGCGGATGCTTGTGCGGCAAGATCCGCTTCACCGTCAAGGGCGAAGCCGTCTACCCCCACACCTGCAGCTGCCCGCACTGCAAGAAGCTCGGCGGCGGCCCGATGATGTGGTGGGCCGGCTTCGCCCCCGAGAACGTCACCTGGACCGGTGAGAGCGAGCAGATCTGGTTCGAGACGTTCAAAGGCGAGGCCAAGCGCAGCTGCTGCCCGAACTGCTTCAGCCGCCTCGCCGCCATCGATAACGGCGTCCCGGAGCTCGGCATCGTCGTCACGGCCCTGGACGACACCAGCGGCGCCGACCTCGTGCCGATCAACCAGTCCTTCCGCGACGACGCCGTGCACTGGCTGCCCCAGGTCCCCGACACCCAGAAGAAGAGCCCCGTCGGCTGACACCCGCGAGACCTCCGGGGCCGGCAGCCCTGACCTGCCGGCCCCGGACCTGCACCCTCCTGGGACCGTCTGCGCCGCGTCCGACTCACCGTCCGACCGCCCCGCCCCCCGGCCCAGGAGACCCATCGTGCTCACCCTGCACGCAACCAGCGAGTACGGCGCGCTGCGCCACGTCGCCATGCGCTACGCGAGCGACGTCACCCCCGACCTCGACGGCCCCGACGCCCACCCCGTCCTGACACGCCAGAAGACCACCAGCTCCTGGAAGCCGTACGACCCGGCCACCGTCCGCACCCAGCAGGACACCCTGATTGGCCTCCTCCGCGGCCGCGGCACCACGGTGACCCTCCTCGACGCCGCGCCGGGCTGCCCAGTCCAGCACTACCCTCGCGACATCGCCTTCGTCATCGACCACGTCCTGGTCATGGCGCGCCTGAACTCCACGCACCGCCTCCCCGAGGCCGACGCGCTCGCCCCGCTGCTGACCGGCGCCCCGCACGTCGCCCACCTGGACGAGGGCACCATCGAGGGCGGTGACGTCGCCCTGCACACCGGCACCGTCCTGGTCGGCCTCGGGGAGGAGACGTCCCCCGCGGGCGTGGGGGCGCTGCAGCGGGCGCTGACCCACCACGGCGTCGACCGTGAAGTCCGCCCGGTCCGCTTCGCCACCCGCGGCGTCGTCCACCTGGACGACCACTTCGCCATCGTCGCGCCCGGCACCGCCCTCATCCACCGCGACGTCTTCCCGCCCGCCGAACTGCGCTGGTTCGAGCAACACTTCGACCTCATCGACGTCACCGAGACAGAGGCGCGCGCCGTCCAGGCCAACGTCCTGGCGATCGCTCCGGACACGGTGATCGTCACCGCCGGCAGCGACCGCATCGCCACGCAGCTCTCCGCACGCGGACTCGAAATCCTCACCGTCGACTACAGCGAGGTCACCCGGATTCCCGGCTCGCTGCGCTGTACCACCCTGCCGCTGACCCGCGCCTGATCCACCCCCGGTCCCCGCCCGGCCGCCGCACTGCCGTGCGGTCTCTCGCCCGACTCCTGGAGCTGTCGTGTCCGACCCGCTGCTGCCCGTGCTCCTCGTCGTCCCGGTCGTGGTCATCGCCTGTCAGGCCGGCGGGCGGGCCGTCAGGCTGCTCGGCCAACCTCCGGTCATCGGCGAGATCCTTGCCGGAATCCTGCTCGGTCCCTCGCTGCTCGGCTGGCTCGCCCCCACCGTCCAACAGCACCTCCTGCCGCCCTCGGTCCTGCCCGTCACCTCCGCCCTGGGCACCCTCGGACTCCTGGCCTTCCTGTTCCTGACCGGACTGGAACTCGACCTGCGCAGCCTGCGCACCACCCGCGGCGCCGTCGCCGCGGTCAGCCTCACCGGACTCCTGCTCCCCATGGCCCTCGGCGCCGCCCTCTACCCGCACTTCGCCCCCGACGGCGTCGAGCGGCTGCCGTTCACTCTGTTCGTCGCCGTCGCCCTGAGCATCACCGCCTTCCCGGTCCTCGCCCGGATCCTCGCCGACCGTGGCCTGGAGACCACCACCTTGGGAACCTTCGCCCTGGCCTGCGCCGCCACCGACGACGCCCTCGCCTGGTGCCTGCTCACCGCCGCCGTCGCCCTTGCCACCACCGGCACCGCCCTGTCGGCCCTGACCACCCTCGGTCTCACCGCCACCTTCGCCGCCGGCCTCGCCCTCATACGCCCCCTGCTGCGCATCCTGCTCGAGCGCGTCGGCCGCACCGGCGACGAACTCGTCTTGGCCCTCCTCTTCGTCGGGCTGTGCCTCAGCGCGTACACCACCGACCAGATCGGCGTGCACCCCGCCTTCGGCGCGTTCCTGTTCGGCGCCGCCGCCCCCCGCGGCCTGCCGGCCGTTGAGCGCAGCGCCGCGCGCCTCCGCGCCGTCGTCCTGCCGCTCCTGCTGCCGCTGTTCTTCGTCGACGCCGGCCTGCACACCGACCTCTCCACCCTGCCCGCCGGACAGTGGGGTTGGGGCGCGGCCATCCTCGCCGTCGCTGTCGTCGGCAAGTGGGGCGGCGCGGCCGGCGCCGCCCGGCTCACCGGCTCCGACTGGCGCTGGTCGGCCGCCGTCGGCACGCTCATGAACTGCCGCGGCCTGACCGAACTCGTCGTCCTGGGCATCGGCCTGCAGACCGGCGTCATCACCGCCCCCCTGTTTACCCTCCTGGTGATCATGACCGTCATCACCACCGCGGCCACCGCCCCGATCTTCCGGCGCGTGGCCGGCGACGACCCGCGCATGACTCCGTCGGCACCCCACGACGATCCTGAGCGCGCCCCGGCCCGGAAGGCGACCCGATGACCCGCTCCCCGACCCCGGTCCTGGACGCGGCCCTCACCCGGCGCAGCGCACCCCGCCTGACCGAGCCCGCCCCCGGCCCCGCCGACCTGGAGCGCCTCGTCCAGGCCGCGGCCACCGCACCCGACCACGGGCGGCTTCGCCCCTGGTCGGGTGCGGTGAGCGGCGACGAGCGGGCCCGCCTCGGTGACGCGCTCGGCGAAGCCACCGACACCCCGGAACAGGCCCGCCGCGCCGCCGCGAAGCCCCAGCGCGCGCCCCTGCTCCTGACGATCGTGCACCGGCCCGTGCCCAACCACCCGAAGGTCCCCGAGTGGGAACAACTGGCAACCACCTCCGGCATGGTCACGACCCTCTCACTGCTCCTGCATAGCCATGGCTTCGCGTCGATCTGGCGCACCGGATCCGCAATTCAGGCGCCCCAAGTCCGTAAGTACCTCGGCGTCGCCGACGAAGAGCAACTGCTCGGCTGGCTGTACGTCGACACCCGTTGCTCGTCCTGCGCCTCCGTTGAACGGCCGCCACTCGATCCCACCACCAAGATCACCTGGGCCGGCGGCTGAGCCCTCCATCCAGCACGCGGTCTCCCAGACCATCCGACATCCCCTGCGGCCACTGAACCGAACCCCGCTGAGGACCACCGCGAAAGGCGGACCATGTCCAACGTCCAGCAGATCGAGACACACGGGCGCTCCCTGCGCGTGAGCGTGGACCCCGAACCCGAGCAGGAGGGCCGCCCAGCCCTGTGGCCGAGCGTGGGGGAGTACCCGATCTACGACCCGTTCCTCTACACGACCATGACCACCGACGACGAACGCAACCAGCGCTTCCGCACGGCACTGTCGCAACTGGCCCCGGACCGGAGGATCCTGGACATCGGGACCGGGCAAGATCTTCTCTGGGCGCGCGAAAGTGTGCAGGCGGGAGCCCGGCACGCCGTAGCCGTCGAAGTCATCGAGGACGCGTTCCACAAGGCGGCCGCCAACTTGCCGACCCGCACCCCCCAAGACCGGATCACCCTCCTGCTCGGCGAGTCGACCAGCCTCCACTTTGCGCCCCGAGCCGATGTCTGCGTTGCGGAGATCATCGGCTCCCTGGCGGGCGCCGAAGGCGCGGCAGCCGTCCTGGCCGACGCCCGCCGCCGCCACCTGGAACCCGGTGGACTGGTGATACCCCACCGCGCGGTCACCCTGGCCGCGGCGGTCCGCCTGTACGACCTGCTCCCCGAGCAGCCCGTGGCGTTCGCCGAGGCCTCCCTCCCGTACCTGCAGAGCATCTTCGACTGGCACCGCAAGCCCTTCGACGTGCGACTCCGCGTCGAGAACCCGTCTGCCGACGCACTGCTCTCCGAAGGCGCACCCGTCGAGGTGCTCGACTTCAACGGGGCCTTGCGGACCGAGCAGCGCACCGCAACGCGCCTGGTCATCACCCAGCCGGGCAGCATGGACGGCGTGCTCACCTGGCTCAACCTCTGGTGCCTGCCGGACGAAGCGCCCCTTGACGCACTGCACATGAAGACGAACTGGGCCACCATCTACCTGCCGCTCTTCGACAGCCCCGTGCCGGTTACGCCTGGAGACATCCTGGAACTCAGCTTCGCGGCATCCCTCAGCGACGACGGCGTACACCCGGACTATCAGCTCAACGCCGTCCTGCGCACGGTCGACGGCCAACAGCACCACGGCTCCCTGGAATCTCCGCACCACGGCGGTGCCTTCAGGGCCCGGGCGATCTACCGGGCGCTCTTCCCCGCAACCTGACCGGCGGTCCGTTGCCGGCGCGCCCCAGAGAATTGACGATGTGCGTCACGACCTCCTCGCTGCCCGCGCCCGACCTTTCGGGGGCCTTGGCCGAGCGGTTCAGAACCCGCGCAGCGGCTCCCCCGAGTTCAGGTGCTCAAGACGTTCGGAGAGACGTCGGCTCATCAGGTGCTGCGACGCCTGAGAGGCACGTCTTGCCACAGCCGCGTGCTCGGCCGCGTCACCACGCAGCCGAGCCAGTTCGGCCTCGGTGATCAGGAGTTCCACGGTGTCGCGCGTTCGGTCCGAGGGAAGAGCCGACGCCTCCTTCAGGGCCTGCACCCCCTGCTCGGCCAGTCCGGCCAGGGCGAACGCCCACGCCGCCTGTCCCTCCAGCTCACGCATGTCGAACCACTCCAGCCACGCCGGGCCGATGCCGCTCTGAGCGCGGGCGAAGAACTCGCGGGCCCGCTTCACCGCCGCCACGACCTGGTCCGGCTGTCCGTTCAGCGCCCACGCCCGAGCCTCGGTTACGCACGAGTAGGCCCTGACGAGGGGAGGCGCTCCCTCGGCCGCCAGAACAGCGCTGCGCGCGTGAGCGAGCACATCCGCCTGCCCGCCCTGCGTCGCCGCCAGTCGGGCCTGGTGGATGTGGACCCGGGTGATGCGGGCGCGGTCACCGACCGCCTGGGCCAGCCGCATCGCCTGCAGGTCGTAGCGCTGAGCCAGACCGGGGAGCTGGTCGTCGTAGGCCATCGAGGCCATCGCGAGGACCGCGTCCACCACGCTGCCGTAGAGCCGGCGCCCGGTCCGAGCAGGGAAGCTCCCGTTCAACATCGGCGTGGCGTGCGTGTCCATCATCGACGCGAACACCCCGCGGAACTTGCCCCCGCCGTGTTGGGAATCCAACTTGCCGTACAGCCGTGTCTGCTCGTCCAGCAGGTCGATGTCCGCCCCGGTGACCTTGTGCTGCCCATGGCCACCGATGACGGGGTCCGCAGGCATCACGAGGGCCTCCCGCGAGGCAGGGCCGAAGACGCTCGGTGAGAACGCGCTCTTGACGACGTTGCGCCGCCGCATGGCGTCCAGAGCCCACAGCTTCGACAGCATGCGAACGGCGTGGGGCACATCCAGGTACTCCAGCGACTGGGCCGCGACGAGGCCGGTGTCGGACGGCCAGCCCAAGCTCGCGGGCGTCACGACCTGGTTCAGCGCCGCCGACAGCACGTGGCATGCGGCGGCTGCGAGATCGTCGCCGGGAGTGGATCCCTTGCACCACCGCGAGACCGTGCTCGTGACCACCCTGTAGGGCAGCCGGATCGCCTCGCAGCGCGCGGCGATCCGGCGCGCGAAGCCGCTGATCGACCAGTCCAGAACCTCCAGGTGCTTGAGTAACACCTCGTTGCGCTCAGCGTTTGATCTTGAGCTCATCATCATGCCGCCCATCGCGGTGGAGTCGGAAAGGCCGTATAGCGGATGTTGCGGGGCCCTGTCGGCAGAGGGATCACCTCTTGCCTGGTGCGCCCGCGTCGCACCGGGCCAGAGAACATGCCTCGCTGGGATGCGGCCGGCGACGTCGCGATCTCGCGAACGCTTCAGCGACCCTCACCAGGTCCGGTCAGTTCCCGGTGTCTGTCGCGGCTTGGTCATGGTCGGCACCGTGGGTCGGAGGATCGGGGGGAGACGTCGGTGATGCCAAGCGACGTCAGGGAGATTTCGGTCAGGTCGCGAACCCGGAGCGTCAGGAAGTGAGCGACGGTATGTTCCAGACGGTCGTCGCCGCGCAGCGGCACGTATGTCAGTCCCTCGGTGACAGGCCGGTCGGAGGTGCCGTGGACGATGCCGAGGACTCCGATTGGTGCAGCGGTCTTGGCTCGCAGCACGATGCTCCGTGCTCGAAGTCTCGGGCAGCCGGTCAGGCAACTGCGGAGACAGTTGGTCGAGCACACGGGCGGGGTGGTGGTGTCCAGGTGGGTGGCTGCCGACAGGCCGAACACGCGCGGTCTCGGAATTACCCACATGCGTCCGTCGGCGTCATGCGTGTCGGGCCGGCCACAGAACGCGCACCGTATCTCGGCCGCAGCGCTCCACTGCAGGTCAGGGTCGAACGTGCCGAAGAGAACCTCGCCCTGATCAGTGGGGCCGGCCATCCGGACCCGCAGGACACCGAAGTGCGGATCAATCTGTGCGTGGCGTGCGCCATCGGCGTAGTGAACGCCCTCCGTGCCACGCACGATCGGTGTGCGGATCTCCCGGCGGCCGGCACGCCGGAAGACGTAGCCGGCCATCGCGGCCGAGGTGGGAACGGTCATCGCCAGATGCCCTTCGTGGTGTCCGATAGAGGTCACATCGCGGTCTCGCCGCGCACGAGCCACAGCCCGGCGCGACGGTCGGCGTACCAGGACAGCTGGTCCTGGTAGAGGCGGTCGACGGGGGTGATCGCGGTGCGGCTGACCGCGACGACGCCGCGCACCGGGCAGGCTGGATCGGCCAGCATCTGCAGCGCGCGGGCGTAGCCGCGCCGCAGGAGGGGGTCATCGCCGCCGGTGCGGATGTCGATGGAGTCGAGGGTGTCGACGAGCGGGGGGCCTGTGACCACCAGGTGTTGTCTCTCGGCGTAGCCTCGGGTCGTCGCCAGATTGCCGTTCGCCGTGCCGTCGGGTCCTGTCAGCGCGTACAGCACGATGTGCAGCGGTCCCGGGCGGGCGCGAGCAGCCCGGTTGGCCGCAGCACGGCGCAACTCCAGCGCTCGGGGCCCCGGAACGGGCGGAAAGCCCGGCTGCGGGCGGTTGCCGGAGGCCCGGGGAGGCAGGTGGCGGCTCTGCGACGCGTAGCCCGGAGGGGATCCTCCCGCCAGTGTGTGCCGGGCGGGCGAACCGTCGAGCGGTGCCGGGTGGGCGCGGCCGGTCATCGCACTCATGAGACGGTCCCCCGCTCTGCGGGTTGCACGGGCACCTTGGTGGCGAGGAAGGCGTCGAGACCCTCGGTGTGGCAGACGATCGCGGTCAGCAGGACGGCCGTTCCGGTGGCGGTGTCCGCTGCGCGCAGGTTGGGCGTGCGGGCGGAGGCGCGGGCGGTCATCGGCTTCGCCTGGCGCGCTGGGCACCGCGACGCGGACTGATGTCGTGGGGGCCGTCATTGAGGATGTCACCGAGCAACTCGGTGGGGGTTTCGCCGATGCCTGGCGGAATGTGCCAGTGGAGGTCGGTGCCGGTGGTGACGTGGGCGGCCGGAACGGTGAGGCGGGTTCCGGGCCGGAGAAGGCGTATCCCGTATCGGGCCCACGGCGCGGACTGGACGGTGCCAGGGTCGAGCAGAATGTGCCAGCTGCCGCTGTAGGGATCGGCAAGAACCGGCCCTCGGCCGCCGGCGGTCTGCAGCGCGGCGATCAGCGGGGGTGCGAGGGTGGCGGGGATCCGTACGGCGTCGAAGTGCTCACCGCACTCCCAGGTACGCAGGCCGCCGGCTGGCGGGGCCCACGGGGGCTGGGCGAGGTAGGGGTCCTGTCGAACGGAGGCTGCACTGCGCATGAGCGTGTCTTTCTCGGGTCGGTCCGACGGGTGCGTAAGGCCGGAAAGGAACGCCTCGGCATCACAGATCGAGGAAGGCGAGATACCTGGGGCTGGCCGCTGAGTGACAAGCCGGGATGTCTTCACGACGGCGGTACCGCCGTAGGGACGCTGGAGTGCGGAACCGAGATCGCTGCACCCAGTGCGGCTCTGGCCTCGGCGCGCAGCCGCAGCCGGACGACGCGGTCACCGGCCGGGGTCAGGACGGTCGGCGACCGCCTTTCCCAGCCGAGCTCGTGCAGGTGATCGAGCAGCCATTCGCTCGCTTCCTCCGCCTGGCCGCGCGGGGCCGGCACGTCGCACCAGACCCACGTCAGCCGCCTTCGGGCCGCGTGATCGGCGAGCCACATGGTGAGCAGCCGTCCGACCTGGGTCGTTCCGACGGTGGCCGGGTCGAGGAGGACGAGAGTGCCTGGATCACGGCCGTCAGCACCCCAGTGCCGCACGTCGGGGCGGGTGCGCAGGGCGAGGCAGCCGACGAGGATGCCATCCTCGTACAGCCCCAGCGCGCCGGGCTCTTTGAGAAGTGCCGTGGTCGAGCCTGCGGGGACCCTTATGCCCTGATCGGCGAGCAAGTGAGCGCGGTCTTCCGCCAGGGCCGTCGCTGCGGCACGCGCGGCGTCGGAGGTGATCGGCAGCATCTCGTAGGCCGGCGCGGCGGAAGCTGCCGCCAGTGCTACGGGCTGTGAGTCCGAGGGGCCGCCGAAGATGTTCCAGGCGTGTGCCAGGCCTACCAGGTGGGCCGGGTTGTCGGCGCAGGCCTTGGCCAGGAGGGCGTCGATCTCCGCGCGTACGTCCGAGGCGCGTACGCCGATGGCGTGCCCGATGTCCTCGTTGAGGGAGTGCTTCGAGAGCGCGCGTAGCAGTCTCAGCTCGTCTTCGGTGAATTCCGGAGCGGGGCGGTGGCAGACGGGCGGGGCGACCTGCCGGGCGGTGAGCAGGGCGTGGACAAGAACGGCCCGTGAGCAACCCGGCCGGCCCAGCTTCTTGCGCGCCACCCTGAGCTGGCTGGCGACGCCGTCTACGGACAGATGGATCTGGGCGGAGATGGCCTCGTTGGACACGCCGTAGACGAGGGGCGCGGTCACGCGCTTCTGCGGTTCCGTGAGGGGGGTGATCGGTGGGGCGGTGGTCATCTGGGGTCCCGGTTGAAGGAGGCGGTTGGGGCGGTGGTCGAGGACGTGGATCGCGAGGAGCGCTGGGTGGAGCGGCGAGAGGGCCGCCCCACCCGGCGTGCGATTCGGTGCTCCCTACGACGCGGCCTCCAGCAGGACGGGCAGGGCGGCGACGTCGTTACCGATGAAGGACCGCTGCGGTTCGAGGTCCTCGGGATTGACGGCCAGGGCGATCTGGGGGAACCGGTCGAACAGGGCCGGCAGCGCGACCTCGGCTTCGAGCCTGGCCAGCGGGGCCCCCAGGCAGTAGTGGATGCCGTGGCCGAAGGCCATGTGGTCCTTGTCGGCCCGGTCGATGCGGAAGGCCGCGGGGTCGTCGTGGAGGCTCGGGTCGCGGCCGGGGGCGCCGAAGCCGACCAGGATGGCGTCGCCTTCCCTGATGGTGACGCCCTCACCGAGGGCGATGTCCGCGGTGGCGTAGCGCAGGGGGAGGTGCATGATCGGCGGGTGCAGCCGCAGGGCCTCTTCGACGACGTCGTGCCAGCGCGCCGGGTCGGCCAGCACGGTCGCCAGCTGGTCAGGGTGAGTGAGGAGCTCGCGCACCGCGGCGTTGATGAGGGCGACGGCGGTTTCGCTGCCGGCGCCGATCATCAGGATCAGGGTGGAGATCAGCTCGATGTGGCCGAGCCGGTCGCCGTCCTCCTCGTGGGCGGCCAGCAGCAGGCTGGTCATGTCCTCGCCCGGCGAGTCCCGCTTGATGTCGACGAGCGTCTGCATGGCCCGGTAGAGGGCGTGCTTGGTGGCTTCGGCTTCCTGCGCGGTGACGTCGGTGGCCAGGACGGAGTCGATGACGCAGAGCATCTCGGGGCGCTGGTCGGCGGGGACGCCGAAGAGATCACAGATCAGCCGGGTGGGCACCCGGTAGGAGAAGTGGGTGCGCAGGTCGAGGGGCACGCTGCGGTCCTGGCCGGCCAGGTTGTCCAAAAGGTCGCTGACGATGGCGTGGAGGATCGGGCGCATCGCTTCGACCCGGCCCGGGGTGAAGGCACGGCTGACCAGCTGGCGCAGGCGTTTGTGGTCGTCGCCGTCGGAGGTGAACATCGAGACGACGTCGACCCAGGCGTAGAGCCACGGTATAGACCCGGGGGTGTGGGACGGCCACGACTTGCGGGCGTCCTTGGACACGTCGGGGTGGGTCAGGAGCCGTTTGGCGACGTCGCCGCGGGTGACCGACCAGGCCGTCACGTTGTCGGGCAGGCGGACCAGGACGGCGGGGCCGGCGCTTCGGAGTTCGTCGGCCTGTGCGAACAGGCGGCGGCCGCCGCTGCTGTCGAGGGTGACGGCCGTGGTAGGGGCGGGGCTGCTGGTCACGAGGAACCTCCTGCGAGAGCGGTGACGGGAAGACGGTCGTGAGACTTGGGGCGGAAGGTGACGGGCATCGACTGCGGGCACTGGTGGAAGGGTCCGTGGCGCAGCGGGGGTTCGGGATCGTCGTCGGCCAGTGTCATGTCCCAGAGCTGGTCGAGGATCGTCTCGACGGCGGTCTGCACGATCGTCGTGGCCTGGGAAATCGCGGGGCAGCGGTGCGGGCCGGCCGACCAGGCGAGATGGGCGCGGCTGTCGTAGCCGAGATCTTGCGGCAGCGACGGGTCGGTGTTGGCCGCCGCGTGGGAGATCAGGATCGGGACGCGGCCCGGCAGGGGCACGCCGTGGAGATGGGTGTCGCCGCGGGCGAAGTGGACGGAGAAGTTCGCCATCGGTGCGCGCTCCCACAGCGCCTTCTCCAGGGCCCGCCGCACGGTGAGGGTGCCGGCGGCGAGACTGCCGGCGTGCTCGTCGTCGCGCAGAAGCAGATGCAGGGTCCAGGCCGTGCAGGCGGCAACGGGGATGACGCCTGCGCCGACGGCGCAGAACAACTGGTGGAGGGCCTCTTCGTCACTCAGCTTCGCCGCATGGTTGATCATCCAGGAGGTGAGATCCTGGCCGGGCTGCTCACGGCGCAGCTGGATGAGCTCGAACAGGAGCCCCGCGAAGTCCTCTGCGCCCTGGGCCGCTTCGGGGCCGGCGCTGATGAGGTCCTGGCAGGCGCGGACCATCCGGTGGGTCATCTCAGATGGACAGCCCAGGAGTTCAGCGAAGACGAGCATGGGCACCACGTCGGCGAAGTCGCTCATGAGGTCGGCCCGGCCGGTGCCGATGACGTGGGCGATCATCGACAGCGCGCTGCGCCGGGTGATGTCCCGCAGCTGGTGGGGGTCGATCCGGGCGATGCAGTCGTCCATGGCCCAGCGCAGGCGTGCGTGCTCATCGCCGTCGGTGTAGAGGACGGAGGGCCGCCAGCCCATCATGCCCAGGACCGGACTGTTCTGGGGGACCTCACCGGCGGCCAGGGCCGCCCACAGGCGTGAGTCCTTGGAGTAGGTACGGGCATCGTTGAGCAGGGTGACGGCGGCGCGGTGCTGGGTGACGACCAGGGCGTGCACGTTCGGGGCGATCTCAGCCCAGCCGACCGGCCCCTGGGCGCGCAGTTGCTCGTAGACGGCGATCGGGCGGGTGGCGAAGGCGGCGCCGTGCAGCATGGGGCAGCCGCTGGCGGAGAGAGGGGGCGGCGTCTTCATGAGGCGGGCTCCAGGCTGGGACGCGACAGCAGATGGGAGACGAGCGCTATCAGCGGCGTCTTGGCCGACTCCCTGCGCCGCACGTCGCACATGACCAAGGGGGTGGACGGGTGGAGGTCCAAGGCCTGGCGCAGTTCGGCTTCGCCGTAGCGGGGGGATTCGGCGAAGGTGTTGACCGCGACCACGTACGGCAGGCCGGCTTCCTCGAGGCGCTCCATGGCGTCCCAGGAATCGGTGACCCGGGCGGTGTCGACCAGGACCACTCCGCCCAGGGCGCCGTGCATCAGCTGGTCGATCATGAAACTGAATCGGGACTGCCCGGGGCCGCCGAACAGGTAGAGCACGATGTCGTCGGTGAGGGTGAGCCGGCCGAAGTCGAGCGCGACCGTGGTGGTGGTCTTGTCCGTCAGGCCGCGCAAGGTGTCGACCGTTTCGCCAGCCCTCGTCATGCGTTCTTCGGTCGAGGCCGGCTCGATCTCGGACACGGCACCGACGAGGGTGGTCTTGCCGATGCCGAAAGGTCCGAGAACGACGAGCTTCACGGATTGATCGACCCCGGGCGCCAAGTAATGG
Source organism: Streptomyces sp. NPDC005791 (assembly GCF_042871485.1). Lineage (NCBI taxonomy): Bacteria > Bacillati > Actinomycetota > Actinomycetes > Kitasatosporales > Streptomycetaceae > Streptomyces > Streptomyces sp. NPDC005791. The sequence goes on along the minus strand of NZ_JBIAIP010000021.1, from coordinate 25,822 downwards.
CCCTCATAGCTTGTGGAGCGCATCGAGAATCCTCTCCAGCAGATGTCTGTCGTTCTGCTGAGCGGCGGGCACGGGGTTGCGGCTGAGGAGGTGGCCGCTGTCGACGAGGGAGGCGACGAGGACCTTGGTCACGGCGCCCGGGAGCTGCAGATCGGCGCTGACTTCGGCCAGCGACAGCACACCGGGCAGGCAGTGCTGCATCAGCCGATGGGAGTGGGCGTCCAGCCCGGCCAAGGGCCTCTCCGGATCGGCAATCAGGAGCGTGGCCAGGTCCAGGGTGCGGCGGGTGGGCGCGGCTCTACCCCCGGTGGGGGTGTAGGGCCGCACCATCCCGGCACGCCTCCGTCCGCGGGGCGTCACGAGATCCTGGCGCGCGCGGACAGGGCGGGCGCCAGACCCCTGATGGCCCTGATGGTCGCCGCGGACGCGACCGCCACCTCGGGTTCGGTCATCTCCGCACGGATGGAGACGGCGAGCACCGAGTGGTTTCCGGCGCCGAAGATGAGCACGCACGCGTCGGGCAGGTCGACGATGATCTTGCGGGGGGCCGTGTCGGGGGGCGTCTGGGCGAACTGCGAGAGGCTGCGGCCCAGAGAGAAGAGACTCGATGAGCTGGCGGCGGTGGGGTCGGCCACGTCGCGATGCAGCTCCTTAGAGTGCGCCAGCACCAGGCCGTCGGTGGTGAACAGGACGGCGTGCAGGACGTCCTTCTCCTCGGCGAGACGGGTGAGGACCCAGGTCATGTCGTGGGTGTCGGCGGTCGGCTGCTGCTCAGTCATGGGGCTGGTCTCCTTCGAAGGCGTGCTGCTCGGTGTCGTGGATGGTCCGCCCCAGATGGGCGAGGCCGGCGGAGAGCGCATCGGGGTCATCCGCCGGCGCGGGCACGCCGTCACGGGCGGGCTCCGCAGTACGGGCGGCTCGTCGGCGCCGCTTCGGCAACCCTCCGGGGCCGGTGGTTTCCGCGGGCGGGGTGCGGCCGTCACCGCCGTGTGAGAGAGATCCTTCGGTGAAGGGCGCCTCGGTGGTGTGGGCCATGGCCGCATGTCGTTCGGCTTGGATCTCCGCGTCACTCGGGCCGTGCCCGAACAGCTCCCGCGGGATGCGCAGAACAGCCCGCACCCCGCCTTGGGGGGAGGTGCTGGTGACATCGGTGACGAAGCCGTACTCGCTAGCCAGACGACCGATCACCGCGAACCCGAGCTGGCCGGTGTCCCGCACGGTGGTGACGTCCAGCACCTCCCGTTGAGCCAACTGCCGGGCCGCCTCCTCGCGCTGGAAGCCGTTCATGCTCAGGCCACCGTCGTCGACGAAGACGCAGAACCCGGTCTGGAAGGCCTGCACCTCGACGTAGACCTTGCCCTCGGAGTACGCGGTGGCGTTGGACAACAGCTCCGTGAGCGCGACGGTGATCGGCTCGACCACGCGCCCCTCCAGCCAGGCCTCCCCGGTGCCCGGCTCGTAGGTGTAGGAGACCCGCAGGTAGTCGCTGATCCGACCCCGGGCCGATTCCACGACCTCGCGCACGGTGCAGTCCGCGCGCTGCAGGCCGGGCCACGATCCGGTCAGGATCCGCGTGCGCTGGAGGGTGTGCAGAGCCTGGGTCACCAGGTGATCGAAGTTCATCAGGCTCTGGTGGTACGCGGTGCCGTCGGGGTGGCGCTCCATCTCCTGCAGGACGGACATCTGACAACGGTGCAGACGGGTCTGCGCCTCGTCGATGATGTCCCGCACCGAAGACCGCGCCGCGCGCCCGATCCGCTCGCGCGTGACGGCCACCGCCTCCTGCAGAATCCGCCGAACAGCCTGATGAGCAAGGTCGACAGGGGTGCCGACGAGCTGCTCCTGGTGAAGGCCCGGCACAGGAACGCCGCGGTATCCGCGCGCGAGGACGTCCACCAGGGCGGGCATCGTCACCTCGGCGAACTGCCGCACTTCCGTCTCCAGCGCGGCAACGTGGGCGGCGGCGGCATCACGCTGCTTCTCCGCCGAGGCGCCCCGAACGGCCAGGGCCCGCTTGCTGCGGGTCTGCGCTATGAGCCCTGCCGACGTGGCGACGAGGCCGGCACCAAGCAGGGCAGTCACGGTCATCTGTGAATCGAGCATGGAGTGTCCTCACACGTGGGGGCCGACTGCGGGCGCCGAACGGCGCCCGACAGGCCGGGCGGGCTGCAGGGGCCGGCAGTGCACGGCGGGAGGAGGCCAACATGATGGTCCTTGCGTGGTGTGGCCGAGCGGTTCAGGACTGGTCGCGTGGCACAGATGACCGGGTGTCGGTGGGCCCCGCCCGCGGCGGTCGGCTCGTTCTCTGTCCTCGGACGACGAGGACGGCCATGGCTCCGACGATCAAACCGATGATGATCAGTCCGGTGCTGGTCATCGCGGCCTCGGCGTGGATCCGGCGTAGGCGATCGTGAACAGAGCGAGGGCGAAGGTGAGGGCGCGCAGACGTTGACGGGTGGGGCGCCAGGCCCGTCGGCTGCGTGTCCGCCAAGGACTATGCACGGCAGACTTCCCGGCGCTGCGGGACGGGCGTGCTGCGCGGTGCCCGCATGCGGTCCCTGGTCCGGCTGAGTGCCTCGTGCAGCGCAGCCGCCGGGGTGGTGGACACAACGACCGGCTCCGGCCGGGTGACCCACAGGCCCGTACAGCCGCGGCCGCCGTACCCATCGGATACGCACCGTCCGGTTCTGGCGCCGGGCACGCAGTCGGAGTGGGCAGCCCCCCACCGGTGGAACGTGCCGGCCTCCACCGGCACCAGAAGCCTCTGGTGGCCGAGGCAGTACTTCAGCGGGCCGACCTCTGTGCCGTCGGCCACGAGGGCGTCGATGGCGGGCAGCCCCAGAGCCAGGCTCACGCGCACAGTGTCGTGGGCTCGGGGGAACGCGCCCGGCGGCGGCTCGCCGATCGCAACCTGCCACAGGTGCTGACTCCGTAGGTTCATGTGGACTGCTCTCCAGACGAGAAGGCCGCTGTCGGGTGAAACGTGAGAGGGAGTTCTGGTGCCGTGCCGTAGCGGGGGAGGCCGGTGCGGCACCAGAACGGGGACGGGTTCCGCGGCTGTCAGGCGTGCGCGGCACTGATCTGGGCGACGCCCCGGGAAGAGCTGACCGCCCAGACAGCGGTCCGCGATCCGGTGGCTCCGGGACCGCGGTCGCTGGCTTCACTCAACGGTGACGGAACCGGGGGGACAGCGATACGCCAAACCGCGGCCACTTGTGGGCCACTTCGCCCGAGGCGCGAGCACAATCCGGGGGTGGTTTGATCTGTTTTGCCCATCCTGGCGCATGCGGCGGAGCGACGAGTGGGGGGCGAAGTGACACAGAAGTGGCCGCAGTTTGGCGTACCGATGCCTGCGGTGTTCCGCCACGGTGGAGGCAGGTCGATTCCGGCCGCGCCGCAGGGCGTTTCGATCATGAGGAGACGAGGTTGCCTCCGACTACCGCCGAGCTGGTCCACGACCGGAGCCTCGGAAATCTGCTGGACCACTGCGATGTCGAGCTTGCCGGACTTCCGGCCCCGCAACGCTCCGCACGCGTTGCGCTCACCAGCTTCCTGGACGCCGTCGACGAGGGACAGGTCGACGACGCCATGCTGATCGCCAGTGAACTCATCGCCAACGCCGTCAAGCACAGCCCTGGCGCGGTCCTCATAAGGATCGAGGTCTATGAGCTCGGCACGGCGCTGGGCGTCGTCGACCTGGGCCATGACACCGAGGCCCTCCCCTCACACCCGTGCAACTCGTCCGTGAAGCCGGACACCGTGGCCACAAACGGACGCGGGTTGTTCATCATCCAGAACCTCGCCGACACCTGGTCGGTCGAGGAAACCGTGAACGGAAAGATCGTCATCGCTGTGCTGACGCGGGAGGAATCTCGCCGATGACCGACTTGGACATCACGAGTCGCCATCTGGGACAGGGCCTCTCAGTTCATCCCCTGGGCGTCAACCTCGGCGCCGTCGGGCTGCCGGGAAGCCACACCCGCGAGGAGGACGACGGTCCCTTCCTCGACGGCTTGCGCCGCGCCGTGGAGCTCGGCGCCAACCTCCTGGACACAGCCGACTCCTACGGAGCCGGGCGAGCTGAACGAATGCTGGGGCGCCTGCTGCGGGAGTATCCGCATCGGACTTTCCTGACCAGCAGCAAGGTCGGGAGGATCCGAGGCTCCGCGCCGCACGCCTACGCCGACCGGCACATTCACCACCAGCTGCAGCAGACACTGGAGAATCTCTACGTCGAGGAGCTGGACCTCTACACCCTGGACTCGTGGGACTTCGGCCCTCAAGACCGCTACCTGGGCCCCGCAATCGATCAGATGCACACCCTGCGGGAAGTCGGCGCCATCAAGGCCATCGGAATGCGGGGACCGTACACGCCCGCCGAAGCGACGCCCGCCGAACGCGCTGCCTGCGCCGAGCGATTCCTCTACCTCTTCCGACTGATCAGACCGAACGTCATCTGGACTCGATGCAACGCCCTCACGCCGGTGATCACACTGGAGGGCGATGACCTCTTCACGTTCACGGCACGCCACGGGGTCGGTGTGATCCTCGCGGCGCCGGTCGCCCTGGGCCTCCGGACCGCTCTTGCTCCGGCCGGCGCCGAGAAGGTACCCGGCGGGCTGGAATCGCTGCGCGCCCGATTCGGTGACACTCCAGGAACTCTGACCCGCCTCGCGCTGCTGTCCGGCGTTCAGCGCGTCGGCCACTGTGCCACGGTCGTCGGCTTCACCAGCGAGGATCAGCTCGAAGAGAGCTTCGAGTCTCTCTCCGGCCCTGTCCTCACCGCTGTCGAGCTGCGACTGCTCGACGATGCGTACGCACGGGTCCGCGCGCAGACGCACCCGAAGCCGAAGGAGAGGCTGGCGGCCGGCACCGGCATGTGACGGGGCAGTGGTCCCGCCGGGCCGTTGCTGTCAACCGTGCGATCGTCTCCTAGGTGAACGGAGTCCGCGAGGTTGCGGCAGAGGGCAGGGGAATCGAGCGGATCGTTTTCCAGCGGTAGGTTCTGCTCTGGCGCCGCAGTTCCACGAGATCGACGGTAGTGAAGTGCAGCGGCACCGGAGGAAGAGACCGCAGAGGTGCGACGGCGTCGATGACCGCGGACGCGGATCGCTCCTGGTTGCTGTAGGCGATACCCAGATGCGGACGGAACGCCGTCGTCGGAGCGCCGCCGGGGACGCCGGCCTGCTTTCCTGCGGCGTGGAGAGCGGCGTGGAGGCGGACCAGCGGCTTCCACGGCGTGAGGCTGAAACGGACGGCACCCCGTGAGCCGGCCAGAGGGTGAGCGAGGACGTGGAAAGCGCTGACGGGCAGCTCCTGCGTCAAGTCCAGGAGGTGCTCCACCTGCGCGGTCGATACCTGGTCGACTGCGCCCACGCGCAGCACGGTCACGTGCAGACCGTCGGCGGGGACAGGGTCCATGCCCAGATGCTGCAGGGCTCGTTGGCAGTGTTCCGTCCGCTGCAGCAACTCGCCGGGGTCCGGGAACGTGTGCATCCAGTAGTACGAGCGCTGCTGACCCGACCACCCGGGCCGGTCCCAGTGATCGGCCGTACGCTCGACCCTCTGGAACGCGTGCCAGTCGTGCTCGACGATCACTTCGGGATCATCGAGGCTCGCAGGCGGCGCACTGGGAAAGGCGCTGGGATCGGTGTCCAGCTCGGGTGACACAAGGCTCCTCGGGGGTCAGGGGGCGATCTGCGACGGCGAGCCGACGGCGATCAGGCCGACCTGCGGTTGTGACTGCCAGGTCCGCAGTTCCTCGGCATAGTCCCCTACCTCGGCTTCGTCGTGCCACCGCTCGGCGTTCTGGTACAGCTCGACCGCCCTCTCCCAGACGGATTTGATCGGCCGGCCGGTACCAGATCTCAGCGCGCGACGGCCCCGCGCCATGGCGTGCTCGATCTCGGGCGAGCCCTGCTTCAGCAGCGCGGATGCCACATCCAGCCCAACCAGGGCCCGGCTCCACTCGGACTGTGAATGCTCGACCAGCTCTTCGATCTGGTCGGCGTGGGCCAAGACCTCCGCGGTGTCCCCGAGGGAGAGCCGAGTGGTGATGGCGTTGACGAGGGAGCGCGCCATGGAGTAGGGCTCGAAGCTGATGCACGAGGTCAGGCCGTCGGGGAGTGATGTCTGGCGGTCGGACAGTTCAAGGGCTTGCCCGATGGCTGTTTCAGCCCCTGCGCGATCGCCGATGCGAGCGAGCGCCCGGGCACGGCCGTTGACCAGCAGCCTGATGGCCTGGGGGTGGCCCGGAGCAAGGGCGATGCCGGCAGAGGCGGCGTCATCCGCTTCTGCGTAGCGCTTCTGGTAGTACAGGCCGAGCGAGCGGGTGCCGTTCGCCCACATCTCCATCGACACCTCGCCGACCTCCCGGGCCAAGGTCTCCGCTTCTGAGCAGTAGGCGGCGACCACCTCGTAGCGGGCGCCGGCGTTGACGGCCATATAACCGAGAAGTCCCGAGGCCTGCGATGCGAGCCGGAAGAGTTCCGTCCTCGTACGAGGTGGTTGGTGGCCGGCGAGGATGCCGTGCAGCGTCTCGCGGATGATCCTGGCTTCCCCTGCCAGATGCTGGGGTCCGAGCATCTCGTACCGGGCGACGATGCTGGCGATCGTTCCCCTCACCATGCCGAGGATGGGGGCGTCGGCGTTGGAGCTGGTCAGCCTGTGCGTCTGGCTCACGATGGTCAGCGGGTCGTCGAATCCGAGAGAATCCGCAGGCGCGGCAGAGGTGGTGTTGAGGTGCCCCGAGCTCCAGGAGCTGGCATCAATGGGTTCGAAGAGCCGCTCGGGCGACATGTTGAACATGTGCCGAAGAACGAGGGCGGCGTCACGGCGGGGGGTGCTCGTGACCGCGCCCTTGCGTCCCATCCAGCGGGCGTAGGTGCTGCGGGCGATGTCGGTGCGTGCGAGCCGCGGGTTGTTCTCCTTCTCGGCCGCTCGCTCCGCCGCTCTGGCGAAGCGGATGCAGAAGACCTCGTACGAGTCCCAGTGCCGTTCTTGCACCAGGAGGGCGAATCGTGTGGTGGTGTGCACCTGCCGTCCCCTTCGGGTGGGCTCCGGATGAATGCGCGTGCTCTGCTGGACCGGCGTACTGGCCGCGCCCGCCGGTGCGTTCAGTCCGTCCGGCCGAACGTGAGCAGGGGCACGTCGTACAGGCCGGGGTCGCGCGGGCGGGTCGCCTCCGGGGCTGCCCACTCTTCGATGACCACCTCGGTGAGAAACTGCACGGTCCCGCCTTGCAGATGGCTGGTGCGTCCGTCGGCGGAGTCCGCCTTGAGCCCTGCGGAGATGTGGATGTGCGGCGTGACTCGCTCCTGCTCGGGGTCCCAGGCGAGCGTCCCGCTTCCGAGGACCTCCAGGGTCTCGACTTCGATCTCTTTCCACAGGGGGCGCTCTGGATGCTTCAGGGGCTCGCAGGTCCCTACCAGCCGGGCGTGGCTGAAGCCGCCGATGAAGGTGAGGTGGCCCGCCCGGACGCCGGCCTCACGGCAGAAGCGGTCCAGGGCCTCGAAGAAGTCCTCGCCGTGCTCGAAGACGACGGCGAACTTCCGGCCGACGGTGATCTTGGTGGCGCGCATGATGATCCGATCGTGGGTCTCGGTGGGTCAGCGGTGCGCCGCGAAAGCGGCCTGGATCGTGGTCTGATCGGCGCCGGAGCGCAGCAGCGCCAGCAGCAGCAGCCGAGCCTTACGCGGCTCCAGTCGGCCGCCGTTGATCAGGCCACGGCCCAGGAGGTCGGTTTCGGAGCCCGGGCCGAAGTCGTAGGTGCTGGTCAGGACGCTTCCTGCCCCTGTGCGTGAGGTGAGGACGACAGGGACGCGGGAAGCCAGGTCGCCCAGCCGTGGCGCCCAGGCCCGGGGGACGTGGCCGGCGCCGAAGGCCGCGACGACCAGGCCGTCCAGGGAGGCCGCCGTGTCGAGGAAGGCGCCTTCGCTTCCGAGCGTGGCTTCGATCACCTCGACGGAGGCAGGACAGGTCAGGGGGAGCTCGATGCGCGGCTGGCGCCGGAGGGCGAAGTGGAACCGCGGCCGACCTTCGACCAGGTATCCGACTGGCCCGGCCCCGGGTGAGGAGAAGGCCGACGGACTGGTGCTGTGGACCTTCTGGACGTGGCGGGCGGCGTGCAGTTCGTCGGCGAAAGCGACGAGGACTCCCGTGTCACGCGCTTGAGGGCTGACCGCGGTCCGCACCGCGGCGAGGAGGTTGGCCGGCCCATCGGCCCCGGCCATCTGCGCGTTGCGCATAGCACCGGTGACGACGACGGGCGCCGCCCCCTCGTACAGCAGGTCGAGAAGGTAGGCGGTCTCCTCCAGGGTGTCGGTGCCCTGGGTGATCACGAATCCGGTCGTACCCGCTGCGGCCTGTTTGTTGAGCAGCTCGGCGACAGCGGCGATGTCGTCGATCTCCAGCCACGCTCCGGGGATCTTCCGGAAGTCCCGCAGCTCCAGCTCGGCTTCCTCGGCGAGCTCCGGAACCGCGGCTACGAGGTCCTCGGCGGTCAACCGGGGCGCTACTCCGCCGTGTCCTGTTCCCTGGGCAGCCATCGCGATGGTGCCGCCAAGGGAGAGAACGAGAGCGGAGGGGAGCTGGGCCCGAGGGCTGGGGTCCATGAGAGCTACCTTTCGAAGAAGCGGATCAAGGAGTGCGGAAACGGCGTCGAACTTGTCAGCGGTCCGGGGTAAGCGAGGCGAGGAAGGCGAACACATAGTCGAGGGACTCTGCGGTCAGGTGCCGGCTGCGCGGACGGACGATGCTCGCCGTTCCGCATTCGCTCATCTCTCGGGACCTCTCGACCAGCCACACCCAGTCGATGTCCAGGTATGCGGCCATGGAGCGGAGCCGGGCTCCCGGGTCGGGCCCCTGCATCACGCTGTGCTCCCGCGCTTCGCCGAGGGCCTCGCTGTACTCCCGCAGGGACGGCCGCCGTGTGACGGTGTCGACGGCCCAGATCTCCTCGTCTGTCCGCGCCCAGTTGGCCACCACGGCCCGCTGTCCGGGGACGAGGACGAAGCCGTCGACGTGGGAGTAATCGGGCTTGGACAGCACATCCACACGGACGCCGTGCAGTTCCATCAACGCGATCGCCAGCAGCAGAAGGATCCGCTCGTACCTGCCACTGCGGCTCACCTCGGTCTCGGGAATGCAGAAGGCGCGGGAGAGCGGGGCGGAGCCGGCATAGCGCGCCGAGATGGCCTTGAGATAGTCAGCCTTGTGACTGAGCCACAGCCACGCGGCAGCCTGCTCGCCCGTCTGCTCCCGGGTCCAGAACGCCGGCGGATCCGTCAGGCCGTCCAGCCGCCGCATGATGTGGCGGGCGCAGTACGTGGATCCGAGCCACTGGGCACCTGCCTTCGTGAGGTCGGGAACGGTCCTGCGGCTGGGGGCCGATCTCGGGAGATCGAGGTACGTCTCCAGTACCTTCTGCTCCTGCTCAAGAGTGAAGTCGTCGGCCAGGAGTCCGTCGTCCAACTGAACGAGAGACCACACCAAGCCGTACGTGAGGTCGTCCAGTAAGTGAGCTCTCGGCAGGGCCGACGCACCTTGGCCGGCCGATGCCGCTCTGTCACGGCGGGCGATCGCGGCGTCGACGACGAACAGTTGTGGGGACTCCCTGTCGTCGACGCCGATGAGAAAGCCGCGACGGGCCGGGCGGAGGAACTCGTCCAACGCTCCCGCATCGCCGGCGTCGAGGTGGGCAAGGCAGCCTGCACCAGTGGCGGCGCGGAAGACGACAGCTGCTGTCGTGCCGTCCAGTGTCTGCCGACCGGCCAGCTCCCACCCGCCGACCGCCCCGCCGGACCCCATGAAGAACCGGCTCGTGGGCCACTGCTCTGCGACAAGTACGGAGGCGCTCAGAGCCCCGCCCTCGGGCGCAGGATCCGGTGTCGGGCTGAACAGATCGGCTGCCGGGACCTTGAAGAGGTGCTCAAGGATCAGAGCGGTGTCGGGCCAAGGCCGTCCGTACCAGTCGCCCTTCGCCCACCGGTGGAAGCTTTTCCGCGACACCGTGACACTGGCCAGCTTCGGTTTGCCCAGCTCTAGCGCCAGATCACGGGCGACTCGCTCGAACTGAAGGCAGAAGGCGCTCCATTGGTCCCACCGGCGCTCCACGAGCAACACGTGGAACAGACTGGGGTGGGGCATCAACACGGCCCTCCTCGAACAGCGACGGAGCGCGGCTCTCACGGTGGAGCGGACACATCCCACACGGCGCGACAACAACAACACAGATCGTGACCTCGGTCAGGATGCTCCTCCATCTGTGCCCTGCGCAACAGAAACCAGAAATTTTCTCCATAGAATTGGTTGTTGGGAGCCGGGCAGACCCGCCACACTGACTTCATGTCGGACGTACGCAAGGCCCCTTGGTCTCTCACCCACAGCGAGGTGGGCAGCCGACTGGAGGAGTTGCGGGAGCTCCGCGACCTGACCCAGCGCGCCGTCGTCGACCTTCTGCTGCAGGAACACGGCGTCAAGACCAACATCTCCACGCTCAGCAACATCGAGAACGGTAAAAGAAAAAGACTGCCGAGCGAGACCGTTGAAGCGTTGCTCGACGTGTACGGCGCCGAGTCGCAAGTGCGTCAGCACGTGCTCGACCTGCTCAGCGTGGACACGACGCCCGCCGGCCGTCCTCGCCGACCGGCCTCCTGGCGCCGAAACGCAACTTTGCTGGGCCCTACGCAGTTTGAGGGCTTCCTCCGGATGGAGCGCCGCGCGTCCTCCATCGACAACTACGAGAGGGAGCTGCTTCCCGGCCTGTTCCAGACCGAGGAGTACGCGCACGCCGTGATCATGGGTATGCGCCCCGACCTGAGCCCGAGGGAGGTCAAGGTTCTCGTCGACGTTCGCATGGAGCGACAACGGCAAGTCGACGAGTGGGCCATGGAGTCCTTCCGCGCTCTCATCAACCTCGAAGCGGTCAACGACGCAGCGTGCGACCTCATCCAGATCCGGCGCTTGCTCCAGGAGTGCGAGAAGTCGAAACAGGAAATTCGGCTTCTGCCCAAGCTCGGGTTCCATCCCGGCATGGCGGGCCCGTTCGTCGTCATGCACTTCCCCGAAGCCGCCCGAGAGGTCGCCTGGGCGGAGACCATGACCCACTCGGTGTACGTCGACACTGAGGCAAGCGTGCGTCTCTACACCGATGCTTTCACCGGAATGTGGGGGCGGGCACTCGCGCCCGATGAGACGTACATATACCTAGAGAACAAGATCAAGGAGCTCCAAAAGTGACCGTCGTGAAGCCCGAGCCGTCCACCTTCGACCTCGAAAGTGTCGAGTGGACCGTCTCCTCGCGCAGTGGAGGCAGTGGCAACTGCGTTCGAGTCGGCGTGCAGGGCGGCTACGTCCTGGTCGGCGACTCGCAGAATCCCGATCGGCTGCCCCACGTCTACACACCGTCTGAGGCCAAGGCATGGCTGGAAGGCGCGAAGGGCGGCGAGTTCGACTTCGTGCTCGACCTCTGACCTTGTCCTGAGGGCGGAGAGGGTCTGGGCTGGCTCCATGACATCTGGGGCCAACCCAGTCGTTTGCGCTTGGCGCTTGCTCGGTGCCACTCGTGCTTCACGACAAGCCCCGGTGGACGGGTTCTCGTGGCCAACAGCCGCGGCGAGCCGCAGATCACCACCATCGCGCGCGGACACACCGCGCAGACCATGGGCACGGACTCTGGAGGCGATCAACGACCGGGCCTCGCTCGGGTACGTGTACGGCGCCGTCACCGAGCACTGGGCTGGCGCCGGCGCGAGGACTCGGCGTGTTCCGGTTCCCAGCACGGCATTGCGTGGTTACCACGAGGTCCTTGGCGTGAGGGCCTGAGGTGCAACAGACCGGGCGAGTTGGGCCCTGACGGCGAGCTATCGCAGAAGCCCAAAGGTTACGGCAGCGGCTAGTCCACCGAGCAGGGCGCCGACGATGGTTTGGGCGACGGTGTGGTCCCGGAGCTGAACACGGGACCATCCGATCGCAGCGACCACGAGAGCGAGGAGGGCGAGTGGGAGCCCAAAGGCGAGCGTCAAGATCGTGACCACGCCGCCGGCGACGGCGGTGTGGACCGAGACCTTCCACCAGATGGTGACCACCATGGTGGCAGCCAGACCGACGAGCATGGCGATGACCAGAGCGAAGACCTCGCGCGGGCCATCGAAGACGACCAGAAGCAAGATCCCGACCAGCACAGAGACCATGGTCGCTGTGAGCGGGACCGCTCGCTGGGAGCGCACCTTGATGTGCTTGTCCGTCCAAGAACCGCGCTTCACACCAAGCAGGATGATGGCGAAGGGAATCCCTCCACAGAACAGCGCAGCGAGAAGCCCCCAGGCGAGGCCCTCGAAGCTTTTCGTGCTGTGCCACCCGATGACCAGCAGGATGGCCATTACGAGATAAGCGGGTGCGAGGGCATCGGTAACTATGCGTGCGAGACGAGTTTTGGAGTTCATCCTGATTTCCGGGCTGAGGCGAATTCTAGAACAATGGCGGATTCGTACGCAGTGGCCAGGTGTTTCAGGGCCTCAACCTCGCTGTGGAGGTCCTGACCGCCGCTGGCAGGAGAAGTGTGTTCGCCTATACGGGCGTCACCATGCTCGCGTGCCGCCTTGGCCCTGACCAACCAGCATGCCTCGGCGTAGATCCCGGCCTGCGCGCCTACGAGGCCCTTCTCAGCTACGTAGCTTGCAGCCTCGGATCGCAGAGCTGGGGAGGCGTGGTCTCCAAGATCCAGAATTGCATCCCGGATTTCTATACCCCGTCGGTACAGACGGTCGCGCGTACGACGGAAGTGGAGAGCATCCGATCTTCTGCTGCGTGGCGGATCGAGACGCACGGAAGGGACAGCAGCAGTGAGATCGAGCCACAGGGGGTAGAGCCGTACGAGAGCGAGATGGGCGCGGCCCCATCTGCGGAGCCGTCGGGCGGCGGGCAAGGTGCTGCCGGCGAGGATGAAGACCAAAGCGCCGAACAGGAAAATGTTGCTGATTCGTTCGTCCGCCTGAGCCGTCAGAGGAGCGACGTCGAAAAAGCGCAGTGCCAAGGCGAGCACGCGATGGCCCGCGTAACAGATACCGAGCGCCGTTCCCAGCCCAGTCAGCTGAAGCCCGCGCCCAAGAAGTCCAGTACCCGGCAAACGACCCCATTGCCAGCACAGTCGAGTTGCGCTGACAAGAGCGGCACCGAGATATCCGGACCAGATCACGCCGTAAGTAGCGATCCGCCAGTCGTCGGCGAAGTCCGTGAGTAGGTCGGTGGCTTCACTGGGTAGTGGAGCGGCAAAGAACAGCAGGATCAGGCTCGCTCCTGCGATCAAGGGAACAGCGATGTGCAGGCGCGAATTTCTGAGAGCTTTGGCCTGTTCCTGCGCGACGTCGTGTACGAACATCAGCACGGCGTACGCTGCTGCGATACCTGCCAGATGCTTGAAGAGAGTCGCCAGGTTGTTAATCCGCAACCAGGCATCCACAGCAGTCGCAATGCTGTCCGGGCGAATCGTCATGGCGATTGACAAGGCGAAGAAGGCCACCCACAGAGGACGCTTGGCTGAGACACGCCACGCAGCGGGCGCACGCCATGCCGTAACGACCCACAGGAGAGCAGCGGGAATGAGGGAAATCATCTCAAGAGTCGCTCAACGCATCGTCGAGCCGTTGCAAGACGGGGTTGTTCCTGGTCTCGCTGGGGGAGAACAGGTTGGCTTTCCTGGCTAGAAGGTCGGCGAACTGCTCGGCAGCTCGCTCATCCTCCGTGTTGTAGCTAGCCCGCCCGAGCACACTTTTCACGGCCGACGGGTCGACTTGTGAAAAAAGATGGGCCAGCTGTTCAAGCTGAAGCGAGGTATGGCCTAGAAGCATGTGGCTGACCTCATGAAGGACGATGTGCGTGCGGTGCAGTGGGGAAGTTGCTTCCTCGTGGAATATGTGGTCAGCCCGCTCTGTGGCGATCCACGCTCCACACGGCACCCCAGTGGCGGTAATTCCCGGCGTGCTGTGAAGGTGCAAGGGCCGCCCCCGTTGCACGGACAGCCTCTCGCAGAAGAGCTGTACGTCGAACGGGTCGGGGATCTCCGTCGCAGCGAGCAAGTCTTCGAAGCCTGGAGGTCGCGCCCCGCCGCCGCCCGCCCGGCCGAAATGACTGCGCAGATTCAAGGTACGGCTCCGGTTCAACGCCTTACCGAAGCGTTCCCTTCGGCCAAATCACGATACGACAGGGAGCGCGCGTGAATCGGCCAGGTGAATGTGAGGAATGCAATTATTGATCGTCCGTCAGTTGATCAAGTGGGAAATTGGTACATACTGCGACCTTTTGTTGCCTGCTGTCGCGCCTCGCCGGCGGTGCGGTGACGACCGTCACGTGCTCGGCTTCGGGGCGTCGTCCTGCAACCCTTCCAGTGCGCGTGCTCTTTCGATGAAGCCGCTGATCGTCGAGAGCGTCTCCGTTGACAGGCCGGCGGCGCGCAAGGCTACGGCGCGGACATCGGCGTCCCGCATGGTCGTCAGCAAGGCCAGTTCGGCTTCGATCCGCTCCGACTGCTCAGCGTCGAAGAAGTAGGCGGGAGGCACGCCGAAGAAGGAGGCCAGGGCTCTGATCGTCTCCAGCTTCGGGTTGCGGTTGCCTCCTGTCCGAAGTTGCTGGATGGCGCTGGCCGAGATGGACACGCCCTGGCGCTCCCGGATACCGGCGGACACCTCGGCGTACGTGTACGGCCCTCGCCCCTTGGGGTGCATGTCTCTGAAGAGTCGGTCGAGCAGTTCCGAGAACTGTCGCTCTGTAGTCATTCGGTCCGTATCCCTTCGCCGCTGGGGCGAGTTTATCCACTCCGGTCGCGCCTCGCGTTCGAGCGTACCGGCTGACGACACTGCAGTTGACGAAGTGGCGCGATCGCAGTGTATGTTGATCACCACTTCATCGACTGGAGTGTTAAGCCCCTGGTCAAAGGGGTGCCGATGGTGGACTTGTGGCCAGGCTCACCATATGGTCCTGGTCCACGCAGACGCCTGCCCGGCGCTGCAGCCGCCAACGAGAGGGGCAGGGAGCCGTAGAAGAGGGCCCAGCGCCCGGGAGCTGTAACTCCCGGAACGCCAGGCCGACACTCCGAGGAGTGCCGACTCACATCTCGCGGGCGGCGGGGCTTTTGCACGAGAACCGCCGCACCGCGTTCTTACGAACAACGGAGTATCGCATGCTCGCCATGCCGAGCGGAATCCCGGCCTGCCCGGACACCGACCGCCAGCACCGCCTCGCCGCCCAGCTCGCCGACATGATCCCGGGCGCGGCGACCATCCGGGTCAGCCTTACCGACCCGCAACAGACGTGGCCCCACCCTCACGCCATAGTCAAGGACGAGGCCGGGGAGACCATGGAACTGGTCCGGACTGCAGCCAGGGCCGCAGCCCGCTGGATCCTTCGGGTCTGGCCGAAGGTGGACTGGACCAGGCCGCACACCTTCGACCTCGCCACCGCGGTCCTCACTCGCAGCGACTTGATCTCTGCCGATCGGGGCCGCTGACATGGCGCGGATACGCACCATCAAGCCGGAGGCGTTCATCTCCGAGTCGCTCGCCGAAGTAAGCGTCGAGGCAGAACGGACCTTCTTCGGCCTGCTCACCCAGGCCGACGACCACGGTCGCCACCGGGACAACGCTGCGATCATCGCTGGGCTGCTCTGGCCGCTGCGCGCTGAGCACACCTCGGTCCACGTCGAGGACGATCTTCACCAGCTCGCGACTGCCGGTCTGATCTGCCGGTACACCGGCTGCGACGGCCGCCGCTACCTGCACATCGTGACCTGGTCAATGCATCAGAAGATCGACAAGCCGAGCCAGTCCCGCCTGCCCTCCTGCCCGCAGCACCACGGTGCCGACCGGTGCGGCACCTGCAGGGGGACCTGCACCAAGCGAGTCGAGGAGTCGCCCATTCCTACCCGAGGGTTCGGCGAGGCTTCGCCGAACCCTCCCCGCGCCCTCGATCTGCCCGCGCTGCCCGCCGCGACACCTCGCGGCCACGCCGAGCAGGCTCCCGCCGTTCAGCAGGATGCCTTCGACGGCATGGTCGGCGCCCCTAGTCGCCCAGACATGAAAAGTGCAGGTCAGGAGGCATTCGCCGAGCCCTCTCCGAACCTTCCCCGAAATTTCGGAGAGGGCTCGGCGCCTGGATCTAGGATCTTGGATCCTGGATCTTCTATCCCTACGGGGCGCACAGCGCCCGCACCCACCGTCTCGGCCAACCAGCTCGTCGGCGAGTACATCACTGCCTGCGACGAGCGTCCGCCCAGCGACGTGATCGGGCACCTCGGGCGGATCACCAAGAAGCTCCTGGGCGAGGGCATCGCCCCGGAGCACATCCGGGCCGGGCTGCAGACCTTCGCGGCCAACCCCAAGCACCCCAGCGTGCTGACCAGCATGGTCAACGAGGCCATGAACGTCCGCTCCGGCGGTTTGGCCCGCCCGGGAATCCGGCCTAACGTGCCCGCCCACCAGGCGTGGACCAACCCGGCCAACGCTGCCACCGCCTACGCCGAGGAGCTGTGATGCGCACCCGTAACCGCGAACCGCAGACCCTCGCCAGCGAGGGAACGCTGGACCGGATGGCCCGGATCCTGGCTGCCCGCAACATCGACCCGGCCGCCGAGCTGCCCGACGAACCCGAGCCCTTCTCCCCGCTGGACGCCCTGTCCGCCGGCATGCCCCCGCGCTACCGGGCCGCCATCGCCGACCACCCCCAGGTCCTGGCCTGGGTCCGGGACGTCGCCGAGGCGGCCGTCGCCCCCAGCCGAGGAGCCCGCCGGCAGGTCGCCACCGGGCCCAGCCTGCTGATGGCCGGGGTCGTCGGCGCGGGCAAGACCCATCAGGCGTACGGCGCGGTCCGGCTGCTGGTGCAGGGCGGAGTCGGCGTGCGCTGGCGCGCGACCACCGCCGCCGACCTGTACGCCGACCTGCGCCCTCGGCCCGGGGTCGACAGCGAGCGGGAACTGGCGGCCGTCAGCCGCTGCCCGCTCCTGATCATCGACGACCTCGGCGCGGCCAAGGCCAGTGACTGGACCGAGGAGATCACCTACCGGCTGATCAACCGCCGGTACAACTACGAACTCCCGACCCTGATCACCACCAACCTGCGCATCAGCGACCTCCGGGCCTACCTCGGCGACAGGGTCGCGTCCCGGCTCGCGCAGATGACTACCCGGGTCGAGTTCGAAGACGTCGACCGCAGACGCTACCGCGCCGCCGCCTGACCCGAAGCAGGCCGCTACACCGGGCCGCGCCCTCCGCACGCCGCCCCGAGCACCTTCCCGACCAGCGCACCTCTCCGCAGACGCCCCTGCGCGCGGAGAGCGATCGGAGCACCCCGCATGACCACCACGACGATCACCCCTGCCCCCCACCGCCTCCTCGGCGACCACACCTGGCAGGGCGAGGCCGTCTGCCACAACACCGAGTACAACCCGGTGGACCCCGAGATCTTCTTCCCGGAGCCTGACGAGACCGACAAGATCACCGCCGCGAAGTCACTGTGCGGCCAGTGTCCGGTCCGCCGCGCCTGCCTGGACGCCGCGCTGGAAGGCGGCGACACCGACGGCATCCGGGGCGGACTGACCGAGGAGGAGCGCGGACCGCTGCACAAGAAGCTCGCCCACCGCTTCGACTACAGCCGCGTCAACGCCACCATCGCCGGGCGTGACGTCCACCTCACCACGGCCGAACGCCGCGCGGTCGTCCACGCCGCCTACCGCCACGGAGTGACCGAGCAGCGCCTGGCCTGGCTCCTGAAGATCACCGAGGAGCACGCCCAGAAGCTGTACCGCGAGATCCGCCGCGCCCTGCGCAACCGAGACCTGCCGCAGAACGCGGAGACCATCACCTCACCTGCGACCGACGGTGAACACCTGGGCCGCGACGACTTCGGGACGGCGGCGTGAGCGCCACGAGCGCGCCGAAGACGGCGCACATCTCCGGTTGGGACCGCGCGGTCGTCATCGCCCTGGGCGGCGCGGGATGCGCCCTGTCCTACGACGCCCTCCAGCAGATGGCCGGCGCCATCCACGTCCGCGGTTTCCTGACCTACCTCTTCCCCCTGGTGATCGACGGGTTCATCGCCTACGGCGTACGGGCCCTCCTGGTCCTCCGCGAGGCACCCATGCGCGCCCGGCTTTACGTCTGGGCCCTCTTC
This sequence comes from Streptomyces sp. NPDC005791, assembly GCF_042871485.1. Taxonomy (NCBI): domain Bacteria; kingdom Bacillati; phylum Actinomycetota; class Actinomycetes; order Kitasatosporales; family Streptomycetaceae; genus Streptomyces; species Streptomyces sp. NPDC005791. The sequence continues at coordinate 7,663 of NZ_JBIAIP010000021.1, read as the reverse complement.
GGCACGGCCACCGCCGCCAGCATCTGGGCCAACGCGCTCCACGCGGTCCGGCTCAACGAAGAGATGGTCGCCGACACCGGGCTCCGGCTCGGAGACACGGTGGTCGCCGTGCTGTCCACCATCGCCCCGCTCGCGCTGGCCGGAGCGGTCCACCTCTACATCCTCATCGCCCGGGGGCCGGTCAAAGACAGTGACCGCGAGGACTCCGGTCAGGGCGGTCACCTCGGTCAGGCTGACCGGCCCGAGGGCATAGCGGTCACCCGGACTGACCGGGTCGGTCAGCAGCAGCCGCAGGTCGGTCAAGTCAGCGCCGGGCAGCCGGTCACCGCTCTGGCTAACCGACCCCGACCGTCCTTGAACAAGCAGGCACCGAGTCCTCGGTCACTGACCGGGGACAGCGCCCCGGCGGACAGTAGCTCGGTCAGTCCGGGTGACCGCGAACAGCAGCGCGAGGCCCCTGACCTGCACGGACAGTCGGACACCGCGCCGCCGGTCACTGACCGTGCGGTCGGTACCGAGCCGGTCACCGGCAACCAGGACAGCCACACGCCGGACACCGACCGGCCGGTCACTCCGCCGCCGGTCACTGACCGGGACACCCGGACAGTCAGTGACCGGCGGAGTGACCCGGACACCGAGGAGCTGCTGAAGATCGCCCGGTCAGCGGTCAGGGCCGAGGACAAGCTGACCCGCAAGGTGGTCGCCCAGGCGATCCGAGGTCAGCAGATACCGCTGTCCAGCGACACCTTGACCGCCCTGATGGCCCAGCTCCGCGAGCAGCACGGACAGCCGGTCACCTCCGCCCGGAACTGACCGGCCATCACAAAGCGGGTGACCGAGCCGGCAACCCCGACCGGTCACCCGCTCCCCAAATCCTTCCGAAGCGAACCGGAGAACCCCCGCATGCGCACCCACCCGGCCACATCTGCCGAGGTCGATTCCTTGCTGACCGTCCTGCACCAGCGAGGCCACCTCCACCGCGCCCAAGCCGGCCCCGACAACACCTGGACCGTGCAACGAACCCGGGACTCTCGCCCCTGGACCCTGCACCACCCGGTCCTGGCCATGGACTGGATCGAGGAACTCGTCCGCGAAATCCGTCAGCAGAACCCGGAGACGCACCGGTGACCGACAACGACCCGGTGGCCACCACGGACGGACAGCAGCGTGACCCCACGACGGCTCCTGGCGGAGCAAGCTATCGCGTACGACGGTCCTACGGCCCGTCGTACGCACTTGCCCCCGCCCCAGAGAGTGGGGGAAGCCCGGCTGGTCCCCGAGCGAGGGCGCTCGGGGACCAGCCGGGCAACCGGCACCAGGGGGCGCCGGTCACCGGGGGAGAAGCAGATGACCCTGCCGACCGCGAGCAGCCGAGCCCGAGCACGCCCGCCTTCCCCGACCGCACCCCGCGCCGCCGTAGCCGCAACCCGAGCCAGCGCACCCGCAAGACGACCACCCGCCTCTCCGACACCGAGAAAGCCGAGATCACCGACGCCGCCACCCAACGCGGCGTCACCGTCGCCCGCTTCCTCGCCACCGCCGGCCTGAGCGCCGCCCGCGGACGCGCCGCCGTGCACAGCAACGACCAACTCGACACCGCCATCGACGAACTCGCCGCCCTACGCACCGCGCTGGCCCGGATCGGCAACAACATCAACCAGATCGCCTTCGTCCTCAACAGCGGTGGCCACCCGCGCGCCGGTGAACTCGAACACGCGCTGGGCGCGCTGACCGGACTTCTCGCCCGCGTCGATGACGCGGCGAACGTCCTGGTGACTCGGCGGCTGTGATGGTTCCCGATATCGGGCGCGGCTCCCGCACCCACGGCCTCCTCGTCTACCTGTACGGCCCCGGACGACGTGAGGAGCACACCGACGCGCACCTCGTCGGCTCCTGGGACGGCTTCGCCCCCGACCCCGGCCGCGACACCGGCCTCGACCCCGACCCGAAGGTCACCCTCGCCCGGCTCACCGCCGCTCTGGACCTCCGGGTCAAGCAGGCCGGCGACCGCGGGCCCGCCAAGCACGTCTGGCACTGCTCGGTCCGCACCGCCCCCGGCGACCGGTGGCTCGGCGACGAGGAGTGGAACGCCGTCGCCCAGCGCATCGTTCACGCCACCGGCATCGCCCCGGACGGGGACCCCGACGGCTGCCGGTGGATCGCCGTCCGCCACGCGGAGGACCACATCCACATCGTCGCCACCCTCGTACGTGGCGATCTGCGCAACCCGCGCCTGAACTACGACTTCAACAAGGCCCAGGCCGAATGCCGCCGCATCGAGAAGGAGATGGGCCTGCGCCGACTCAACGCCGGCGACGGAACCGCAGCGAAGAACCCCACCAGCGCCGAGAAGTTCAAAGCCGAGCGCACCGGCCGCCCGGAGCCCTCGCGCCAGACGCTCCGCGAAGCCGTCCGCCAGGCCCTCGCCGGAGCCGACGACGAGAAGGAGTTTTTCACCCGGCTGCGCGAGGCGGGCCTGCGGGTCAAGGTGCGCCACGCCCCGTCCGGCGACGCCCTTGGGTACAACGTGGCCCTGCCTGGCGACCGCAACCGCCATGGCGAGCCGGTCTGGTACCCGGGTTCCAAACTGTCCCCGGACCTCTCCTTGCCGAAGATCCGCCTCCGGTTGGCCGACGGTACCGCCGAGCAGGCAGTGCCTCCGGCCGCCGACGGGCGGGCGGACTGGTCCCCGCCCGCCCGCGAGCGACGCAGCGCCACCGGCATCGCCGAGCGTGCCGCCGGCCTCCTCGACGACGGCGACGACAATGCCGCCGCCCAGCTCGTGGGCGTCGGAGAACTCCTGGACGCGGTCGCCCAGACCTCCCCGGCCGCCACCCGCGCCGAGCTGGCTGCCGCCGCCCGAGCCTTCGAGCGGGCAACCCGCAGCCACGTCCGCGCCGAACGCGCCGACACCCGGGCGCTCCGCTCGGCCGCCCGGGGCATCGTCCAGGCCGGTGGCGCGCTCGGCCGGGGCGAGGACGGCGGCACCACCGCCATGCTCCTCTCCACCCTGGTCCTGGTCACCCTCGCCGCTGCCCACTGGCACTCCGCCCGCGGCCACGCCCAGCAGGCTCACGCCTCCCGACAAGCCGCCGCACACCTGCGAACGGCCTACCACCAGGCCGCCGCCACGCCGATGCGCGTGCTGCACGACCAGGGCCGTGCCCTCCCCGAGGCCCAACGCCGGACGCACGAGGCCACCCTCCGTGCGGTTCTGCCGAAACCGGGCGTACGAGCAGAGGGCACACCGACAAGGACCGACGCCTTGGTCGCCACCCTCGCCCAAGCCGAGCGGAAGGGCCACGACCCCGAGGCACTCCTACGGCAGGCCATCGACATGCGCGAACTCGACACCGCCGAGGACGTGAACGACGTCCTGGTGTGGCGCCTTCGCCGCCTCGCCCAGCTCCCCGCCCACCCGGGCGAAGCTCCGCGCCGGCCGCAGGCCGACACCCGCCCGACCAAGACCCCGGCCAGCCGCACCAGCGAACGCAACGCCCCTGCGGCGGCGGTCCGCCCGGCCGTCCCCGACCCGCGCAGCCGCGCACCGCGCCGCTGATCAGCTCATCCGGAGGCCGACTACTGGCCGACCGGACTCCATGAAACCCCCTAACAGCCGGTTCCACCGGCTGTTAGGGATGAAAACAGGACCCTCGACCGGGAGATGACGCTCGTGCTCAGAACCACCAACCGCACCACGGAGCCGGCACCCGCGCTGCCCGTCCCTCCCACCGGCACCGACCCCCTGCTGCAACTTCAGTACGAGACGCAGCCGGCCGACGGACCCGGCGCGACACGCTGCGTCGGCCACCCACACGAGCTGGCCCTCGGCGGCATACCCGCGAGGTGCGCGGCCTGCCGGGCCCGGCGCGACTGGCTGCTCATCAACCACGGCCGCAACGTCTGGATCCGCTGCCGGTGCGGCAACCAGTGGCTCGAACCCGAGATCAACCGCGCCGACTTCGACGCCCTGATCGGCGGCCCGAACGGGACTACCTATCCGAGCGTCGAGGAGGGCCTGGCCGCACTCGGCTTCGACGGCGTCTTCGCCGGCACCTACCTGGAGTAGGCGAGCAACAGACCAAACGCCGAGGGGTGCCACCGATACATCGGTGGCACCCCTCGGTGTTCTGGAATGGTCAGCCGCGCTTGGTGCCCTTTGGCAGCTCGCCCCGGAAGCCGCATCCGGGGCACTCGTCCTCACCTTGGATGTGACCCTCGTACCAGCTGTGGACCGCAGCGTGCAGGATCGCGTCCTCGACGGAGACCTCGCCGCTGTGGACCGCCTTGATGGCGTTACCGACGATCAACCGGAGCACTACGTTGTCGGTTGAGGGGAACGGCGGGGAGGGCATCGGAGAGTCGGTCGTCATGGCCGAACCCTACGGGTGCCGGTCAGTCAGACGGAGCGTTCTCCTGCGGGGAGGAGCGGTGCAGGTCGCTGCGGAATCCCCGGCCGACCGGCTTCCAGCGCTGGAAGGTGGCCGGCTTCCAGCGGGGCCGGTCCGGCACGCTGTCGTCGTCGGGTACGGGCAGGCTGCCCCGGCTCTTTCGGCTGCGGGCGGCACCGACGCTGATACCCAGGTGGGCGGCGACCTCGGTGTAGCCCCAGAGCTGCTGGTCGTCGGCCATGGCGTTCCTCCTCGTTCGTCGGGATGAGCGTACGCAACGCGCGGGTGGGTCCACGGTAAGGCCGCCCCTGCCTGATCGGCGCGGGGCGGCCTTCTGTGGTCCTGGGTCAGACTCCGGCGAGGCGGTTCGAGAGGTCGAGGGCGTCGGTCGCGAACGTGAGGGCGGCGCACAGGCCGGTCACCTCGTGGAGGGTCGGACGGACCAGGCGCGGCCAGTCGTCCGGGGCGGCGGGCCAGGAGGCGAGGTGCACCTCGGTGGTGGCCAGGCCCAGGTGGGCGGTGACGTCCCAGCCGGTGAGGGGGGCGGGCCCCCAGTGCAGACGGATACGGCCGAGGGGGAGTCTGGGAGTTCCGGTGGCGAGCCACGTGATGTCGAGCGGGCCGTCGGGCCGGGCGGAGACACGCCGGACCAGCGCGCCGTTCACGCCGTCCGGCATGGGGCGCACGGCGAGGTTGTGCAGCGGAAGGACGGGCGAAGGGTGGGATCGCGACGAGATGGAAGCCTCCGTGGTGTTGAGGGAACTGGTCAGGCCCAGGCGAGGGCATCGCGGGCCCCAGCCGGGAGATAGCCCTCCTGGCCGTCCTCGGCGATGAACGCCGTGCCGTCCCGGACGACGACATCGGCCCCCACGTAGTGGGCGAAGGGAAAGTCTGGGTTGACGGCGAGGCGGACCGGCAGGTTGGGGTCGAGCCCCTGGAGCTGGCGGAGCAGGTGGCCGACGGTCAGGTACTGGGGCATGGGAACCTCCGAGAGCGGTACGGGAAGACGAGTCCGGGCCGGTGGCGGCGCGTCAGAAGGCGTCGAGGCGGGGCAGGTCGCGGAGGACATCCGGCCCTTGGGCATGGTCGGCGAGATGCCGCTTGCGGCACTCGTTGACGTAGCCCTTGCCGCAATCCTTCTTCTCCCAGTCGCCGCATGAGCAGACGGCCTTCGTGCACGCACGGCCGGGGCAGTCGGGGTGGAGCGGCTTGCCGGAGTTAGTGTGCTTGTGGTCTGCCGGGCAGAGAGTGGCGTCGGCGTGGTGGTTGGTGAGCGGGGCGCGGAAAGACATGGTGGGCAGCTCCTCGTAGGTGGGGTGGGGCACACGGTCATTCAGTGAGGTCGCGCCGCCGCAGGCGCGCTTCGGCGCGGCGGCGGATGGTCTTGGCGCGGCGGCCGTACTGACCGGGCAGGTAATAGCAGGTGCAGCGGCGGGCGTAAGCGTATTTACGGCGGTAGCCGGGGCGGGTGGCCAGGAGCATGCGCACGGGACGAAACCCCCTGTCGGGCGGACGAGCACGCCGGTGAACGGGGTGGGCCGGTACCGGCCCACCCCAGCGGTTCAGCGGTCAGCGGGAGGAATGGGCGGCGAGGAATCCGGCGACAGCCTCGGAGGGAGTGTGGGTGCCGAACTCCTGGACCCACGCGTCACCGTGGGCGGGCTGAACCCGGACGTGCCAGACGGTGCCGCGCTTCCAGGCAGTGGCCTCCTCCGGGAGCCAGCCGACGTAGACGCAGCCGTCGGGGCTGGTCGCGTGGACGTTGGCCTCCGGGGTATCGACGATCACCCAGCCGAGGCCGTCGAGAAGGTCGAGTACCGGGGCGGCGCAGTGGTCGGAGGTGAGCCAGTGGCGGTCTTCCACGGCGGGGCGGACGACGGCGGGCAGGAGGGCGGCGGAGATGTTCACGGTTAGACGATCCCTTCGTTGACCTGCGGTTTTCCCGATCCCCGTACGTTGACATGAAACATGCCGAAGTACGTAGTCGTTTCCCCGAGGGAAACGTCTGCCGTGGGCGAACTGGAGATCGCCAGCGGGTGGCCGCAGGCCGGGGGAATGGATCGGTGAACGCGGTTGTCGTACCTGGGTTGCGGCGACAGGCCGCACGAGAACGAAGGGGGTGCAGGGATGGCAGAGGCGAGCAGACCCTGGGACGGAGCCGGGCTGGAGCGCAAGATCCGCGCTGCCGGGCGGCCGTGGACCGTGGGCGACATCGGGATGGTCGCCGACGGCCAGTGGGGCGTCGACACGCAGGCCGACAGGTGGCCGGACGAGGAGACGGTGGTGGAGCACCGGGTCGCGGACAGCCGACGCGTCGAGCTGACGCTGGAGGAGCTGGCCCGCGCGGTGAGCCCCCGTAGCGAGGAGGCCCACCGCGACGAGGACCTCGCCTGACCGTTTAGCGACGCGGCCCCGCAGCGGGCGTCGGCGGCCCGACGACAGCCGAAGGAGCGGGCGGGCCGGGCAATCTGGCTTGGGACATTGGGCGCATGCCCGGAGCGGGCGACAGCGGCCTGGGCCAGGTGTCCGACGTCGCCGCGGATGGTGCCGTCCGCCAGGCCCGCCGAGGCTCGGGCAAAGACGAACCCAGCCGGTACGTCGGTCTCGAACCGCTCCTCCGCCGACGCTGGCGCCCAGCGGTCGCGCAGATCACATACGACTACCAGCGCCGCCAACCCGAGCCCCCTCGCCTTCGGCCCAACTGTGGGCCGGCCGGACGGAGTCCGAACCCTTCGGAAGTTACGACGCAAGACCGCAGACCATACGAAGGAGGAAGAGCCCCTGCCCACAGAGGCAAGGACTCAGCGGGGCTCAGAGAAACTCACGGGATGTTACACGCCCGAAGTGTGGGCATTAGGGCTTGTATCGAGTTGTGATCAATCTGCGGGATTCGCCCTCGCTTCGGGGGCGGATCGTGTAGTCCGGTGTGCATGACGCGGAGACAGCTGACGGACAAGGAGTGGGGGTACGTGGAGCCGTACCTGCCGATCGGCGAGTACGGGCCGTACCCCAAGAAACTGCGCGAGCAGTTCGAGGGTGTGATCTGGAAGTTCCGCTCGGGCGCACAGTGGCGGGAGATGCCGGCCGAGTTCGGTGCCTGGCCCACCGTGTACAACCGGTTCCGCCAGTGGCGGGACGCCGGGGTCTTCGAGAACCTGCTGGAAGGTCTGATCGCGAAGGCCGCGGAGCGGGGTGAGGTGGACCTTTCGCTGGTCAGCGTGGACTCCACCACCGCACGTGCCCACCACGACGCCGCCGGGATGCGCCTTGAT
>NZ_JBIAIP010000020.1:0-85835 GCF_042871485.1 Streptomyces sp. NPDC005791 | reverse complement strand
GCTGCACACCTACAATCACCACCGCGGACACACCGCGCTCGCAGGCAAACCACCCGCCAGCCGCGTCCCCAACCTCACAGGGCAATACACCTAGGAGCAGGGCAAGGGCGAGGACGTACCGCTGCTGCTCGCCCATGAGCTGGTCACGGAGGCCGTACGCATTCTGCTGCCGGTCTCCGTGGCGCGTGCGAAGGAGCGGCTCGCCTCGTTCACGGCGGCACTGTTCGCGGGCATCGCCGCCCGGTACGGAGGCGATCCCGACCACATCGACATCGCAGCGGCCTCGATGCCGGACAGCGGGGACGGGCTGGGCGCCGAGTACCCGAGGCGCTTCCTGGTCATCCACGACCGCCTGCCCGGGAGCACGGGCTATCTGCATCGTTTGGCATCCGCGGATGGATTCCGGGAAGTGCTGCTGAAGGCGCGCGAGGTGATCGAGAACTGCGGTTGCCGCGAGAAGGGCCTCGACGGCTGCCACCGCTGCCTGCTGCGGCGCGTTCCGCCGGGCGACTACGACAAGGTGAGCCGCCAGGAAGTACGCCAGATGCTGGACGAGTTGCTGGGCGCGGACGGTGAGCGGTGGAGTACTTCGCCGGTCGTGACGACGCAGCACATTCCGATGGAGCAGCAGGCGGAAAGCGACCTGGAGGTCGTCTTCATAGACACGCTGCGCAAGTGGGCCTCGCTGCCCGGCAGCCGTGCGAGCGGTGACGCGTACACGACTCCAGCGGGTACGCACGCCCTCGACCTCCGCCTGACGGGGGCCGATGGGAAGACGTTCAGCTGGCGGGTCTCCCAGCAGCGGGTGCTGGACGGCACCCGCCCGGACGTCCTGTTCGAGCGGCTCGACGCGCCGGGCCCCCGGGTCGCGCTCTACCTCGACGGTTATGCGTTCCACGCAGGCCGGAAGTACAACAGGATGGCGGACGACGCCGCGAAGCGGACCCGGCTGCGAGCGGACGGCATACGGGTCTTCCAGCTGACGTACGCCGACGTGAAGGAGTGGCAGCGCCGGGTCCTGGACACCGGGTATGCGGGAGCCGGCCCCGCTTTCCCGGTCTGGCGTCCATACGGTGACTCGGCGCAGGCGAAGGCCCGCGGCTACTACGCGAGTGTGCGCAAGGGGCTGCCCGGCGAGCTTTCCGAGACCGTGTGGGTGAATCCTTCGGATGTGCTCCTCGCGTACTTGCGTGACCCTTCGGCTGACAAGTGGTTGTGGCGAGCGGAGGCGGCGGTCGCAGGATTGCTGGGAGCCGGGGCACGGGGCGGGCCTGTGGACTCGGTCGGAGACGAGATCGTCCGGGCCTTGAAGGGTGCGGATCCGGTGACCGGGCCCGGTGGGCGGGTCCAGGTGTACACGGCCGTGGACGCCTCGCAGTGCAGGCTGGTGTTCGCAGTGGACAGTCGCAACCGGCCGCCCTCTTGGTCAGCTCTGACCGTCATCGATGACGCGGACGGCGTCTTCGCCGACGAGGAGTCACACAAACGGCGTTGGCGTGGCTGGCTGTACTGGAGCAATCTGCTGCAGTTCCTGGAGCACGGTGGAGGCGACAGCCTTCAGCTGACAGCCGGGCAGCTGGGCGACTTCGCACCCGAGGCACTGGCGGTCACGGGCGGGGCGGGGCTCCTCTCGACGGTGCTCTCCTTGGAGGCGATGGCCGTTCCGCTTCCGCCGACCGAGCCGGCCGAGACCGTCATCGTTCCTGCCGCGCCTGCCACCCCTGCTGCACCAGGCCGGGACCCGGGCTGGGACCAGGTCATCGAGCACCTCGACCCGGACGAGGTGGGGCTCCGGGACCTCGTCCTACGCCTCGCTGCGGTGTCCGCCATCCCCGTGCCGGCGGATGGTCATGAGCTGGACGACCGCGGCTGGATGGCCGAGTTGGCCTGGGTGGACGCGCGCATCGGTGTCGTTCTCTCGCCGCATCCCGCCGCCGGGGACGATCGCGACCCCGAGAGCGAGGACCGGGACAGGGCCTTCGCCGACGCCGGCTGGGAGGTGCGTCCGGCGACCGCCTGGACGGCCCAGGAGATCGCGCAACGGCTCGGCGTACAACCATCAGCCGGTGACACACGTCGTGACCAGCAGAACGACCGCTTCATGAAGGACGGGGAAGACCAGTCGTGACCAACCAGAGTGTGACCCTGCGCCTGCTCGACAAGGCGGACAGGGAGATCCTCAAGCTTCCTCGCTCGGTCAAGGGCGCGATCTACGACTTCCAGCACAAGTTCAAGAACAACCCGGGCTCCACCGGCCTGCAGCTCAAGCAGCTCAAGGGCCACGAGAGACTCTGGTCGGCGCGCATCAACGACGAGTACAGGGCGTTGCTGCTGCGCCTGGCTGCTGAGGACTGGCTGATCGTCTCGGTCAAGCACCGCAAGGACGTCTACGAGCACCTCGACCGGCTCGCGTACTCGGTCAACCGCATCACCGGTGGTATCGAGTACGTCGACCTTCAGGTCGTGGAGGAAAGCGTGCTGGCGGCCCAGGCCGCGAGCACTCCCCAGCCAGCAACCACCGCCGCCCCCGAACCGACCCCCCGTGCGGCACCCGCACCCAAGCAAGCAGCCTCCCCGGCGCACCTTCCGTTGTTCGTCGACTGGACCGAGCAGCAGCTCACGGACCTCGGTGTAGCCGGGCCTCTGATCCCGGTCATTCAGGCGCTCACCACCGAGGACCAACTGCTGGGGCTCGTCGACTACGCGCCTCAGCTGACCGGTGAGGTCCTGCTCGCGCTGTACGACAAGAAGTCGTTCGACGAGGTCCTCGAACAGGTCACCGCGCCTGTCGCCACGCCTGAGACCGTCGACACCGATGACTTCCAGGCCGCCGTCGAGCGCCCCGCTACGATCGTCACGACGACCGACGAGGCTTTGCGCGGGGCCCTGGAAGGCGAGGACTTCGGTCGTTGGAAGGTCCGGGTCTCGAGTACCAACGCATGATCGTGGCCGGAGTCAGCGACGGGCTGATCCCCAGGGACGACGTGAACCGGAGGCGTACCACCGATCCGGTGCGCCACCGGCGTGAGGTCCAGCAGGCCCGCTCGCTGCTGTTCGTCGCCACCACGCGGGCCCGCGACAGCCTGGACATCTTCTGACACGGCACACCGAGCCCCTTCCTGGCGCCGCTGGTGACGGCCGGACGGTGATGGGCGCCAGTCGGCTGCCCTCTCAGCTCGTACACCCCCTCAGCCCCCCGGCAGCCGCCTGAGCGCCTCCGCCGCCGCCGCGCCGAGGCGCGGATGCGGCAGGGCGGCCTCCAGGGCCGGGCGGGCCCGGGCATCCCCCAGGCTCCCCAGGCCCTCGACGCAGGCGAGTGCGACCCGCCAGTGCGGCTCGTCCGGGGCCAGCAGCCGGTGCAGCGTGCTGACCAGGGCGGGCACCGACTGGGGGGCCCGCAGTGCGGTCAGCAGCCGCACCGGGTGCAGGGCGTAGGCGGTCCGCAGGCTGTTGGTGGCGAGCGCGGCCGCCGCCCCGGGTGTCCGGGGGTCGCCGAGCACGAGGAGAGCGTGCGCGGCCGATACACAGCGCTCCGCATCGCGGTGGTTGAGGAGAAGGACCAGTGCCTCGAAGGCCCGGCGGTCTCCTCGGCAGCCGAGCCGGAACGCCGCCATCTCGCGGGCCCACAGCGGGCGTTCGCGTTCCACGAGGACCCCCGCCAGCTCCTCGTCGTCGTCCGTGGCAAGCAGTCGGCGGAAGGCCTCCGACTCCCCGGCCTCGTCCGCGATCCGGTCCGTCAGTGAGCGGAACTCCTCATCCATGACGCAGAGTTTATCGACGTACACACACGGTGTCCGCACAGTGTGTGCCAGTGCACAAGCGGGCAGGGCTGGCGCGCTCGTTACCCGACAGTTAAGCTCAGGTGAGCGGGGCACACACCCGCCGGCTCCGGTGGCCTGGTGACGCAGCCATCCGGGGTGCTTGTCGGTTCGGCAGTTCGAGAGACGCGGCTCGGGACAGAGCCCGTCACCTTCCCCCGGTGCGCTCCGAGCGACCGGGACCGTGCACCACGACACGCGATTTCCGCACACCGAGCGCCCGTTGCTCCGGCCGCGCGCGCCGCCGTGCTCCTCTCAGTCGTCACTCACCCTGGAGTCCCGTGATGGACACCCCGCTCACCACCATTGCCGTCGTCGGCCTCGGCACCATGGGCACCGGCATCGCCGAGGTCCTGGCCCGTGCGGGCCGCGAGGTCATCGGCATCGACATCGACGAAGCCGCCGCCCGGCAGGCCGTCGCCACCCTGGAGGCCTCCACCGAGCGCGCCGTGCGCCGCGAGCGGATCACGGAGCAGGAGCGGCACGACATCCTCGCCCGGTTCCGTACGTTCTCCGACCTGCAGGCCGCGGCGGAGGCGGAGCTGGTCATCGAGGTCGTGCCGGAGACGTACGAACTCAAGCAGCAGGTCTTCCGGGAGCTCGACGCGGTGGTCTCCCCCACCGCGATCCTCGCGACGGGCACGAACGCCCTGTCCGTGACCCGTCTCGCCGCCGAGTCGCAGCACCCCGAGCGTGTCCTCGGCCTGCACTTCTTCAATCCGGCGCCCGCGATGAAGCTCGTCGAGGTGGTCTCCTCCGTGCTGACCGCCCCGCCCGCCGTGGAGAGCGTCACCCGGCTCGCCCGTGAACTGGGCAAGGAGCCCGTCGCGGTCGGCGACCGTCCCGGCTTCGTCGCGGACGGTCTGCTGTTCGGCTATCTCAACCAGGCCGCGGCGATGTACGAGGCGAACTACGCCTCCCGGGAGGACATCGACGCCGCCATGAAGCTGGGCTGCGGGCTGCCGATGGGCCCCCTGGCGCTGCTCGACCTGATCGGCATCGACACGGCCCGCACGGTCCTGGAGGCCATGTACTCCGCCTCCCACGACCGGCTGCACGCACCGGCCCCGGTCCTCGGGCAGCTCAGCGAAGCCGGTCTGACCGGCCGCAAGGCGGGCCGCGGTTTCTACACGTACGACGTCCCCGGCGGCCAGACCGCGGTGCCGGACGCGCTGACCCCGGCGGACAGCACGGGCGCGGTCACCGGGCGCGAGGTGTCCTCGGTGGGCGTGGCCGGGTCGGGGACCATGGCCTCGGGCATCGCGGAGGTCTTCGCGAAGGCCGGATACGCCGTGGTGCTCGCCGCGCGCAGCCAGGAGAAGGCGGACGCGGCCAAGGCACGGATCGCCAAGTCGCTGGGGCGTTCGGTCACCAAGGGCCGGCTGACGGAGGAGGCCCGGGGCGAGACGCTCGCCCGGATCACCGCCGCGGGTTCGCTGGACTCCTTCGCCGACGTCGATCTCGCGGTCGAGGCGGTGGCCGAGGACCTGGAGATCAAGCGGCAGCTCTTCCAGACCCTGGACAAGGTCTGCAAGCCGGGTGCGGTGCTCGCGACCACCACCTCGTCACTGCCGGTCGTGGCCGTCGCCAAGGTGACCTCGCGTCCCGAGGACGTCGTCGGGATGCACTTCTTCAACCCCGCGCCCGCGATGAAGCTGGTCGAGGTGGTCCGCACGGTGCTGACCGCCGACGATGTCCACGCCACGGTCCGCGAGGTCTGCGTCACGGTGCGCAAGCACCCCGTCGACTGCGGTGACCGGGCCGGCTTCATCGTGAACGCGCTGTTGTTCCCCTACCTCAACAACGCGATCAAGATGGTCGAGGAGCACTACGCGACGCTCGACGACATCGACGCGGCGATGAAGCTGGGCGGCGGCTACCCCATGGGGCCCTTCGAGCTCCTGGACGTCGTCGGCCTGGACGTCTCGCTCGCCATCGAGAAGGTGCTGCACGGCGAGTTCCGCGACCCGGGTCTCGCCCCGGCGCCGCTGCTCGAGCACCTGGTGGCCGCGGGCTGCCTCGGCCGTAAGACGGGGCGTGGCTTCCGCGAACATGCCCGCCGCTGACCCCTGCGGTCGCGGGGCCGGGTGGGGCGGGTTGCTGGGGCCCTCGGGCGACCCGCCCCCACGGGCGCACCCTCCCGCACCGATGGGTTACGTTCACCTCATGTCCCAACCCGCCAAGTCCCCTCGTTCCCCCGCCGCGACGGACGCCCCGGAAAGTGCCGCCGGCACCCGGGCCGCCGCCCAACGGCTCAAGATGCGCCGCGAGCTGGCGGCCGCGGCGATGGAGCTCTTCGCCACGAAGGGGTACGAGGCGACGACGGTCGACGAGATCGCCGGTGCCGCGGGAGTCGCCCGGCGCACGTTCTTCCGCCACTTCCGTTCCAAGGAAGAGGCCATCTTCCCGGACCACGACGACACCCTCGTCAGGGCCGAGGCCGTCCTCAACGCCGCCCCGGCGCACGAGCACCCGCTCGACACCGTGTGCCGCGGCATCAAGGAGGTCATGAAGATGTACGCGGCGAAGCCTGCGGTCTCCGTGGCCCGCTACAAGCTGACCCGTGAGGTGCCCACGCTCCGCGAGGCGGAGATCGCCTCGGTGGCTCGCTACGAGCGGCTGTTCACGCGCTACCTGCTGGGCCATTTCGATGAGCGTGACCACCATGTGGGCAATGACGATCCGCTGCTCGCCGAGGTCGCCGCCTCCGCCGTGGTGACCGCGCACAACCACGTGCTGCGGCGCTGGCTGCGCGCGGACGGCCAGGGCGACGTGGAGTCGCAGCTCGACCACGCGTTCGCGATCGTGCGGGACACCTTCGGCACCGGGATCGGAGCGGGGCGGACCGCGGGTGGCGAAGCCGGGAAGCCCTCTGCGGCCTCGGTGTCCAGGGAGGGCGAGGTGCTGGTGACGGTGGCCCGTACCGACGCGCCGCTCGACGAGATCATGCGCACGATCCAGCAGGCGCTGAAGGAGCACTGAGCCCGGCCGGCGGGGCCTTCAGCCCTCCGCGGACCGCACGGGCGCTTCCGCGTACCAGGGCGGCGCCGCGGCGCCCTCGCTCCACGCGGTCAGCTCGTCGAGGCCGACACAGACGATGCCGCACTGTCCGGCGTACTCGAGAGCAGGTTCGGTGAATGCGCCGGTGGTGACGACGACGGCCACCTCGGCCTCGTGCACCGCGTAGCAGGTACCGCCGAAGCGCTGCAGCTCCTGGGAGCCGACCTTGTTGTCGCTCGTGTACCTCTTGCACTGCACCACCAGACGACGGCCGTCCGGGGTGCCGGCGATCACGTCCGCGCCCAGGTCGCCGGCGCCTCCGACGACTTCGACGTCCCGGCAGCCGTCCCGTCGGCAGAGGGCGGCCACGGCCTCCTCGAAGGCATACGGGTCCATGGCCGCGTAGTCGACGGGCGGGACCGGCTCGGGGCCGGGCGGGGAGTCGTCCACGCCCTGTTCCAGGGCGGCGTCCACGACCTCGTACGCCGTCTCCACGGCTGCCGCGGCCGCCCTGGCCGCCACCCTGCGGTTGCGTCGGACGCGCAGGAGCGTCACGGCTCCGGCCACCAGCGCGACGACCGAGGCCACAGCGGCCACCGGGTGCCGTGCGGCGGTCTCCAGGGCCGCGCGCACCACCAGCCCGGCGCCGCAGACCAGGAGGGCGAGGAACAGGAAGCCGAACGCCGTCCGCCTGACGTCGAATTCGGCCCTGCGGCCCTTCCGGACGTCTCTGCGTGTCCGTATGCCCATCGCCTACCCACCCCTTGTCCGTCGCGGCCTCACCAAGATCACTTCCATGTGCCCCACGGCAGCCGGTTGACGCACCGGCACGGGAAAACCCGGTGGCCGCTCGATGGCCCGCGTGCTCTGCTGCGACGCATGGATCCTGACGAGATGCTGGCTCTCTTCGACCACGAGATGCGTGAACACGCCCGCCCCGACGGCCCCGGCGTACGGGTCGAGCGCGGGACCGACGTCGTCCGCCAGGTCGGCGCCCCACACGACTGGAACGGTGTCGTCTGGACCGCCCCGGATCTCGGCACCCGTCGGGCCGGCGCGGTGATCGCGGCGCAGGTGGAGCACTACACCGCGCTCGGGCACGACGCGTTCGAGTGGAAGCTGTACGCCCACGACCGGCCCGCCGATCTGGGCGCGCGACTGCGGGCGGCCGGTTTCGCCGCGGAGCCGCCGGAGACCCTGTTCGTCGCCCCGGTCGCCGACCTGCCCACGGACGTGGCGCTCCCCGAGGGTGTCCATCTGCGGGAGGTGACCGGTGCGGAGGGAGTGGAACTGATGGTCCGGGCGCATGAGCTGGCTTTCGGGACCGGCGGTTCGCGGCTGCGCCACCAGGCCCTGGCCCGTCTCACCGAGGCCCCGGACACGTTCGCAGCGGTGGTCGCCATGGCGGGAGAACAGCCGGTGAGCTCGGCCCGGATGGAGATGCACCCCGGTACCGGCTTCGCCGGTCTCTGGGGAGGGGGAACGGCGGCGCCCTGGCGGGGCCAGGGGATCTACCGGGCCCTGATCGCCCACCGGGCCCGTCTCGCGGCCGGGCGCGGCTACCGCTTCCTCCAGGTCGACGCGACGGATCGGTCCGCCCCGATCCTGCGGCGGCTCGGCTTCACCGCCCTGAGCACGACCACGCCGTACGTGTACCGCACCGCGCCGTAGCACGCACAAAAGAGGGAACGAGCAGACATACCGCCCATGATGTTGCTCATGCGTGCCTACGAGATGACAATTGAGAGAAATTGTTGGCACTGGGTGCCTTGCCACCTGTCACGCAGTGCCATACGTTGAAGGAGTCCGGGCGGCCGGCGTGCAGAGACCTCTCGTACGCCGGCTGTCCCCGCAGACCACGTGTCCGCGCGCCCGGACGCCTGCGTCACAGGCACACCCTTCTGCTCCACCGAGCAGGCCCAGCAGCACCCGCCGAACCGACGGCACACCTCCACACCGCACCGCTCCCCTGACCACAGGGGTCCTCCGAGCGTTTCCCCCGACGCCGGAGACCCGATCTGCCGGAGGCATCACCGTGAAGGAAATCCTGGACGCGATCCAGTCGCAGGACAGCTCGGCCGCGGACTTCGCGGCCCTGTCCCTCCCCGAGTCGTATCGCGCGGTGACCGTGCACAAGGACGAGGCCGAGATGTTCGCCGGTCTCGCCAGCCGCGACAAGGACCCCCGTAAGTCGCTGCACCTGGACGAGGTGCCCGTGCCCGAACTCGGGCCCGGCGAGGCGCTCGTCGCCGTGATGGCCAGCTCGGTGAACTACAACTCGGTCTGGACCTCGATCTTCGAGCCGGTCTCGACCTTCGGCTTCCTCGAGCGCTACGGGAAGCTCAGCGACCTCAGCAAGCGCCACGACCTGCCGTACCACGTCATCGGATCCGACCTGGCGGGTGTCGTCCTGCGCACCGGGCCGGGCGTCAACGCCTGGACCCCGGGCGACGAGGTCGTCGCGCACTGCCTCTCGGTGGAACTGGAGTCCTCCGACGGCCACAACGACACGATGCTCGACCCCGAGCAGCGCATCTGGGGCTTCGAGACCAACTTCGGCGGCCTGGCCGAGATCGCGCTCGTCAAGTCCAACCAGCTGATGCCGAAGCCGAAGCACCTCAGCTGGGAGGAGGCCGCGTCTCCCGGCCTCGTCAACTCCACGGCGTACCGCCAGCTCGTCTCGCGCAACGGCGCGGGCATGAAGCAGGGTGACAACGTGCTGATCTGGGGCGCCAGTGGAGGCCTCGGCTCCTACGCCACACAGTTCGCGCTGGCCGGCGGCGCCAACCCGATCTGCGTCGTCTCCAGCGACCAGAAGGCGGAGATCTGCCGGAGGATGGGCGCGACCGCGATCATCGACCGCAACGCCGAGGGCTACAAGTTCTGGAAGGACGAGCACAACCAGGACCCGCGCGAGTGGAAGCGCTTCGGCAAGCGCATCCGTGAGCTGACCGGCGGCGAGGACGTCGACATCGTCTTCGAGCACCCGGGCCGCGAGACCTTCGGCGCGAGCGTGTACGTGACCCGCAAGGGCGGCACGATCGTCACCTGCGCCTCGACGTCGGGCTACAACCACGAGTACGACAACCGCTACCTGTGGATGTCCCTCAAGCGGATCATCGGCTCGCACTTCGCCAACTACCGCGAGGCGTGGGAGGCGAACCGGCTGATCGCCAAGGGCAGGATCCACCCGACGCTCTCCAAGGTCTATTCCCTGGAGGACACCGGCCAGGCCGCGTACGACGTGCACCGCAACCTGCACCAGGGCAAGGTGGGCGTGCTCGCGCTGGCACCCCGTGAGGGCCTGGGCGTGCGCGACACGGAGCTCCGCGAACAGCACGTCGACGCCATCAACCTGTTCCGTGACGCGTCAGCGGAGCGGACCATCCCATCCAGCCGGAACGTCTGAGGTCCACCATGACCGAACGCCAGAAGGACCGGCCGTGGCTCATGCGGACGTACGCCGGTCACTCGACCGCCGAGGCGTCCAACGAGCTCTACCGGCGTAACCTCGCCAAGGGCCAGACGGGTCTCTCGGTCGCCTTCGACCTGCCCACGCAGACCGGCTACGACCCCGACCACGTCCTCGCCCGCGGCGAGGTGGGCCGGGTCGGCGTGCCGGTCTCGCACCTCGGTGACATGCGACGGCTGTTCCAGGACATCCCCCTGGAGCAGATGAACACCTCGATGACGATCAACGCCACCGCGATGTGGCTGCTGGCGCTCTATCAGGTCGTCGCGGAGGAGCAGGGAGCCGATCCGGACGAACTGCAGGGCACCACGCAGAACGACATCGTGAAGGAGTACCTGTCGCGGGGGACGCACGTCTTCCCGCCCGGTCCTTCGCTGCGGCTGACGACCGACATGATCACGTACACGGTCAGCCGCATCCCGAAGTGGAACCCGATCAACATCTGCAGCTACCACCTGCAGGAGGCGGGGGCCACGCCGGTCCAGGAGATCGCGTACGCCATGTCGACGGCCGTGGCGGTCCTCGACGCGGTGCGCGACTCCGGGCAGGTGCCCGAGGAGCGGTTCGGCGATGTCGTCGCCCGTATCTCCTTCTTCGTGAACGCGGGCGTCCGCTTCATCGAGGAGATGTGCAAGATGCGCGCCTTCGGCCGCATCTGGGACCGGATCACGCGCGAGCGGTACGGCATCACGAACCCCAAGCAGCGACGCTTCCGCTACGGCGTACAGGTCAACTCCCTCGGACTGACCGAGGCGCAGCCGGAGAACAACGTCCAGCGCATCGTGCTGGAGATGCTGGCCGTCACCCTCTCCAAGGACGCCCGGGCCCGGGCCGTGCAGCTGCCCGCCTGGAACGAGGCGCTGGGCCTGCCGCGCCCGTGGGACCAGCAGTGGTCGCTCCGGATCCAGCAGGTGCTGGCGCACGAGAGCGATCTGCTGGAGTACGAGGACATCTTCGCCGGTTCGCACGTCATCGAGGCCAAGGTCGACGAGCTGGTCACCGAGTCGCTGGCCGAGATCGACAGGATCCAGCAGATGGGCGGCGCGATGGCCGCCGTGGAGTCGGGCTATCTCAAGTCGGAACTCGTCTCCTCGCACGCCACGCGGCGGGCGCGGATCGAGGGCGGCGAGGAGAAGATCGTCGGCGTCAACATCTACGAGACGACGGAGCCCAACCCTCTGACCGCCGACCTGGACGCGGCGATCATGACGGTGGACCCCGAGAACGAGGCCCGGGTCGTCGCCGCACTGCACGAGTGGCGCGACAACCGCGACGAGGCCCGCGCCACGGAGGCGCTGACGGCGCTGAAGAAAGCCGCGGCGGGGACCGCGAACATGATGGAGGCGACCGTCGAGTGCGCGCGGGCGGGCGTCACCACCGGTGAGTGGTCCTGGGCGCTGCGCGATGTGTTCGGCGAGTTCCGGGCGCCGACGGGCGTCTCGTCCGCGCCGGTGGCCGTGACCGCGGAGGCCGGTTCCCCCCTGGCGGTCGTCCGTGACAAGGTGACCCGCACCGCCGGGGACCTGGGCGTCGGACGGCTGCGCCTGCTGGTCGGCAAACCCGGCCTCGACGGGCACTCCAACGGCGCGGAACAGATCGCCGTACGCGCACGGGACGCCGGCTTCGAAGTCGTCTACCAGGGCATCAGGCTCACGCCCGAGCAGATCACCGACGCCGCGCTGGCCGAGGACGTGCACTGCGTCGGCCTGTCCGTCCTGTCCGGCTCGCACGCCGAACTGGTACCTGATGTGCTCACCCGGCTGCGCGAGGCCGGTGCGCCGGACATCCCCGTGATCGCCGGCGGCATCATTCCCCCGGCCGACGCGCGCGCCCTCCTCGAAGCCGGCGTCGCCGCCGTCTTCACCCCGAAGGACTTCGGCATCACCGAGATCATCGGCCGTATCGTCGACGAGATCCGGAAAGCGAACAAGCTCGACCCTCTGGAGGTCCCCGCATGACCACGCCCAGCCCGTCGTCCGCCGCCCCCTCGATCTCGGGCGGCTCCGCCTCCGTGAACCGGCTGCGTCCGCGCCGCTCCTGCCTCGCCGTCCCCGGCTCGAACCCGAGGTTCCTGGAGAAGGCCCAGGGTCTGCCGGCCGACCAGGTCTTCCTGGACCTGGAGGACGCCTGCGCGCCGCTCGCCAAGGAGGGCGCCCGGCACCACATCGTCGACGCCCTGAACAACGGTGACTGGAGCGGCAAGACCCGTGTCGTGCGGGTCAACGACTGGACGACCCACTGGACGTACCGCGACGTCATCACGGTCGTCGAAGGAGCGGGCCCGAACCTCGACTGCATCATGCTGCCGAAGGTCCAGGACGCCCAGCAGGTCGTCGCGCTTGACCTGCTGCTGACCCAGATCGAGAAGACGATGGGCTTCGAGGCCGGCCGGATCGGCATCGAGGCGCAGATCGAGAACGCCAAGGGCCTGGTGAACATCGACGACATCGCCGCCGCCTCGCCCCGGCTGGAGACCCTGATCTTCGGCCCGGCCGACTTCATGGCCTCGATCAACATGAAGACCCTGGTCGTCGGCCAGCAGCCGCCCGGCTACCCGGCGGACGCGTACCACTACATCCTGATGCGCATCCTCATGGCGGCCCGCACACACGACCTCCAGGCCATCGACGGCCCGTTCCTCCAGATCCGCGACGTGGACGCGTACCGCGAGGTCGCGGGCCGCGCGGCTGCTCTGGGCTTCGACGGCAAGTGGGTGCTGCACCCCGGTCAGGTCGACGCGGCGAACGAGGTGTTCTCGCCCTCGCAGGAGGACTACGACCACGCGGAGCTCATCCTCGACGCGTACGACTGGTGCACCTCTGAGGAGGGCGGCAAGAAGGGCTCGGCGATGCTCGGCGACGAGATGATCGACGAGGCGAGCCGCAAGATGGCTCTGGTCGTCGCGGGCAAGGGCCGCGCCGCCGGCATGCGGCGCACCTCCAAGTTCGAAGCTCCGGAGGCCTGACATGCAGTTCGGACGCACCTACGAGGAGTTCGAGGTCGGTGCCGTCTACAAGCACTGGCCCGGAAAGACGGTCACGGAATACGACGACCACCTCTTCTGCCTGCTGACCATGAATCACCATCCGCTGCACATGGACAGCAACTACGCCGAGAGGACGACCGATTTCGGGAAGAACGTCGTCGTCGGCAACTACATCTATTCGCTGCTGCTCGGCATGTCGGTGCCGGACGTCTCCGGGAAGGCCATCGCCAACCTGGAGGTCGAGTCGCTGAAGCACGTGGCGCCGACCTTCCACGGTGACACGGTCTACGGCGAGACGACCGTGCTCGACAAGACACCGTCGAGGTCGAAGAGCGACCGCGGCATCGTCCACGTGGAGACGAGGGGCTACAAGCAGGACGGCACGCTGGTCTGCGTGTTCCGCCGCAAGGTGATGGTCCCCACCGAGACGTACATCAAGGAGCGCGGCGGAGAGCAGCCCGGCCGCCCCGAGATCGTTCAGCCGTCGAGCAAGAACGCGGAGAAGTAGCCATGAGCCGACTCGCACAGACCGCCGGTCTGACGGATGTCCAGCAGGAAATCCTCTCCACGGTCCGGAATTTCGTCGACAAGGAGATCATTCCTGTCGCGACCCGGCTGGAGCACCGCGACGAATATCCGACGGACATCGTCGAAGGGCTGAAGGAACTCGGCCTGTTCGGGCTGATGATCCCGGAGGAGTACGGCGGTCTGGGCGAGTCGCTCCTCACGTACGCGCTGTGCGTCGAGGAGATCGCCCGGGGCTGGATGAGCGTGTCCGGCATCATCAACACGCACTTCATCGTGGCCTACATGCTCAAGCAGCACGGCACCCAGGAGCAGAAGGACACGTTCCTGCCGCGGATGGCGCTGGGTGAGGTGCGGGGCGCGTTCTCGATGTCCGAGCCGGCACTGGGCTCCGACGTCTCCGCGATCTCGTCCAGGGGCGTTAGGGACGGCGACATGTACGTCCTCGACGGTCAGAAGATGTGGCTGACGAACGGCGGTACGTCCACGCTGGTCGCCGTCCTCTGCAAGAGTGACGAAGGACACTCCGAGGGCACCGCTCCGCACAAGTCGATGACCACGTTCCTGGTGGAGAAGGAAGCGGGCTTCGGCGAGGTCCGCCCCGGTCTCACGATCCCGGGGAAGATCGACAAGATGGGCTACAAGGGTGTCGACACGACCGAGCTCATCATGGACGGACTACGTATTCCGGCCAATCGTGTCCTGGGCGGTGCCACCGGCCGCGGTTTTTACCAAATGATGGACGGCGTCGAGGTCGGCCGGGTGAATGTCGCCGCGCGTGGCTGTGGCGTCGCACAACGTGCGTTCGAACTCGGCGTGTCGTACGCCCAGCAGCGCCAGACCTTCGGAAAACCGATCGCCCAGCACCAGGCGATCCAGTTCAAACTGGCCGAAATGGCCACCAAGGTCGAAGCCGCGCATGCGATGATGGTCAATGCGGCACGCAAAAAGGACTCCGGGGAGCGCAATGACCTGGAGGCAGGGATGGCGAAGTACCTCGCCTCCGAATACTGCAAGGAAGTCGTCGAGGACGCCTTCCGCATCCATGGCGGTTACGGCTTCTCCAAGGAGTACGAGATCGAGCGCCTCTACCGTGAGGCCCCGATGCTGCTGATCGGTGAAGGTACCGCCGAGATCCAGAAAATGATCATCGGTCGCCGGCTGCTCGAGGAGTACCGGTTCCAGGGCTGAATGTCCCTTACGAGGTGATTTGGTGGCGAAGAACATCACACCTGGTCAACCTCGTCCGGAGCCTTTCAGCTGTCCGACTCGGCTGCTGGCTTGCCCAGTTGCCGCTCGCACCCGATAGCATCGCCGGAAAGCCGCCGTCCCCCCGTTGCCAGCGCGGCATCATCCGCTACGAAGGTCATCCATGCCCGACAGCCAAATCTCTGCATCCCGCGGCGGGGTCCGCCTTGCGCGCGGAGCATCGCCGTGGCTTCTCCCGACCGTCGCCACCGCGGCCCTCAGCCTCGTCCGGGCCCGCAAGTCCGGGCGCTGGGCGGCCGTGGCCGTGCCCACCACCGCGCTCGCGGCGGGCATGCTGTGGTTCTTCCGCGACCCCGAGCGCGAGATCACCCAGGGCCGCGTCATCTCGCCGGCCGACGGCGTGGTGCAGAGCATCATGCCGTGGAAGGACGGGCGCACCCGCGTCGCGATCTTCATGAGCCCACTGAATGTTCACGTCAACCGGGCGCCGCTGTCCGGCACCGTGACCTCGGTCGAGCACGTCCCGGGTGGGTTCGTCCCGGCGTTCAACAAGGAGAGCGAGAACAACGAGCGCGTTGTCTGGCACTTCGACACCGAGCTCGGCGACATCGAGATGGTGCAGATCGCGGGAGCGGTCGCCCGTCGCATCGTCCCCTACATCCCACAGGGCACGAAGGTGGAGCAGGGCGAACGCATCGGTCTGATCCGCTTCGGCTCGCGCGTGGACATCTACCTTCCGGAAGGTGTCGATGTCGCGGTCGAGGTCGGCCAGGCCACCACCGCGGGGGTGACTCGAATTGACCGTGATTGATCCTGATACCCAGGCGGGCTGGGTGCCCGAGGCGGAAGAGCAGGACGACGCCGAGGACATGCCGCTCTCGATGCGGCTGTCGATAGCGGACACGCTCACGCTCGGTAACGCCACGTGCGGGTTCATGGCGGTGTACTTCACCACCACGGGAATCCTCATCCCGCACCTGACGGGCAGCGACGAGTCGGGCATGGCCAGGCACTCCGCGGCCACCGCGGTGATCCTCATGCTCATGGCAGCCGTGTTCGACCTGTTCGACGGGCTCGTGGCGCGCAAGCTGCGCTCCTCCCCGATGGGCGCGGAGCTGGACAACCTCTCCGACCTGATCAGCTTCGGCCTCGCACCGGCCTACTTCGTACTGGTGTACGGAATGGTCGCGGACGACGCACACCAGCGGGTGTCGGCGCTCGCGGCGATCGTGGTACTGCTGGCGGTGGTGCTCAGACTTGCGCGGTTCTCGTGCGTGACCTTGAAGGACGGCATGTTCCAGGGCATGCCGAGCCCCTTCGGAGCGCTCACGGTCGTCTCGATCGTGCTCCTGGAGCTGCCCTTCGTACCGACGCTGCTCGCGATCATCGGAGTGGCGTGGCTGATGGTCAGCCGGGTCGAGTACCCGAAGCCGCGAGGCGTCCTCGCGGTGGCGATGCTCAGCTGGATCGTGGGCGCGATGGGGCTCCTCGCAGCCTGGGCGTTCGACGCCCCCGGCGGCCAGCTGCTCCTCCAGACCGGCTGCGCGCTGCAGGTCGTCCTGGGGGCGGTGATCCCGCTCTTCGCCACGGCACGGCGGGTGAACACCTTCCGTGACAACCGGCGCGAGGCACGGGCGGCGCAGCTCCCGTAATCGCGGAACACAGGACGAGGGCCCGGATGCTCCCCGGCATCCGGGCCCTCGCATGTCCGGCAGCGGGTGCGCGGCCGCCCGTCACAGGGGACGCTGGAGAGCGTGCAGGACCACGCGGCCGCCGGCGCCGCCACAGGTTCGGGCACGGAGCTGCTGGACAGCGCCGTGGCCCACGTCGTGCACGAGACCGGCGCGTCGGTCGCGCTGCTGTACCTGCTGCCGCAGAACGACACCACGCTGCACCTCTCGGTGCTCGCCGGGGTGCCGGGCCCGCTGGCCACCCCATGGACCCGGGTCCCGTTGTCGGCACCCATGCCGGTGGCGGACGCCGTACGTCTCGGCTGTCTGATCTGGCTCGGCAGCCAGGAGGAGCTGGGGCACCGCTACCCCCGCGCCGCGCTCGTGCTGCCGTACCAGTTCGCGCTGGCGGCCGCTCCCATCCGCGCCGGCACCGCCGACCGAGGCGGGCTGGTGCTGCTGTGGCCGGGGTCGCATCCCCCGCAGCTGACGCCCGCCGAGCGCGAGGCCGTCGTCAGCGGTTGCCATGGCATCGGCACGCTTCTGCTGCAGGCCGACGCCGGCGGCCGACCCGTCGTTCCGGGCTTCCAGCCACGGGTGCTGCCTCCCCCGGTACCGCCGGAGCCGGACCCGGGCGAGGCCGCGGCGGCCGCGGAGTTCGTCCAGAGGCTGCCCGGCGGCAGCTGCACGCTTGCGCTCGACGGGAGGGTCACCTTTCTCAACGACGCCGCCGCGGAGCTGCTGGGGGCCCGGGCCGCCGACGTCTGCGGCACGCTGCCCTGGGTGTCACTCCCCTGGTTGCACGACCCCGCCGTCGAGGATCACTACCGGGCCGCCGTCATCAGCCGGCAGCAGACGAGCTTCACCGTGCTGCGGCCGCCGGACCGATGGCTCACCTTCCACCTCTTCCCGGACGCCACCGGCATCAGTGTCAGGATCCTGCCCACCTCGGGAGGCGGTCCCACCGTGGTCCCGCCCCCCGCGCTGCCGCCGACTTCGGCCGTCCCCAGCCGGGCCACGGCCCTGTACCACCTGATGCACCTGGCGGCGACGCTCACCGAGGCGGTGGGCACACAGGACGTGATCGAGCTGGCCGGCGACCAGGTGATGCCCGCCTTCCGGATCCAGACCCTGATCATCATGACGTCCGGGGAGGGACGGCTGCGGGTCGAGGGGCGGCGGGGCAGCCGCCCCGCGCTCATGGACCGATTCGACGGTGCGCCCCTGAGCTCGCGCACGCCCGCCGCGCATGTGCTGACCACAGGCATTCCCGATTTCTACCCCGACGTCACCGAGCTGCAGCGCGCCTACCCGTCGGCCGGCCTCCGCGACGCCGTGGCCTCCTGCGCCTTCCTCCCCCTGACCGTATCCGGGCGTCCGGTCGGCTCCCTGGTCCTCGCCTACGACCGACCGCACCCCTTCGATTCCGAAGAACGCGCCCTGCTCACCTCGATCGCCGGGCTGCTCGCCCAGGCGCTGGACCGCGCCCACCTCTACGACACCAAGGACCGGCTCGCGCACAGCCTGCAGGCCCACCTGCTCCCCCACACCCTGCCCCGGATCGCAGGCCTGGACGTGGCGGCCCGCTACCTCCCCTCGACCCGGGGCATGGGCATCGGCGGGGACTTCTACGACCTGATCCGGCTGGACGACAGCACGGCCGCCGCGGCCATCGGCGACGTGCAGGGCCACAACGAGAATGCCGCCGCGCTCATGGGACAAGTGCGCACCGCCGTGCACGCCTCCGCCGGCGCGCCGCCCGCCGAGGTGCTGGCCCGCACCAACCGCCTGCTCACCGATCTTGATCCCGGCCTGTTCACCAGTTGCCTCTACATCCATCTCGACCTCGCCCGGCACAGCGTCCGCCTGGCCACCGCGGGGCATCCCGCACCGCTGATGCGGCGGCCCGACGGACAGACCGGGGTCCTCGACCTGCCGCCCGGCCTCCTGCTCGGCATCGACCCCGCCTCCCGCTACCCGACGGCCGAGGTGCGGATGCCTCCCGGCGCGGCGCTCGCCCTGTACACCGACGGGCTCGTGGAGGCGCCGGGCGTGGACTTCGACGACGCCACGGCCGAGCTGGCCGCGCACTTCGCCCTTGCCCTGGACCAGGACATGGAGTCCGTCGCCGACACGCTCGTGCGGTATGCGAAGCGTGCGACGCCCGGTACCGATGACATCGCCCTGCTGCTGATCAACGCACTGGGGCCGGAGGGCTGAGGACGGCCGGGGCCACGCTCCGAGCGGGTGGGGGCTGGAGAGCACCGGGGCGCCGAGGCGGTGGGGGTCATCGGCGCCCCGGTGCGGTCAGGGGCGGTGCGGCGGGTTCCAGCCGCCGTGGAGGTCGCCGGGGTTTGACCGTGGTACCGGCCGGGCCAGGACCGCCTCGTGGCGTCGGGGGATCATGGGAGCGCTCCCATGTGTGGTGTTCACATGAAGCCAGCGAGACGGACGCGCTGTCAATGGGCATGACAGTCTTCAGGTGGTGAAGCCGCACGGGGAAGCTGTCCGGACGCAAGGGACGGGTCCGGCCGACCGGCCGGACCCGCCCCGACGGAGCGACAGGTGTCAGGGGGCGAGCGTGAAGGACTCGGCGGCCGGGGCGACCTCGGCCGGACGGACCACCGTGAGGCCGCCGGGGGCCTTGGCGTCCGGCTTCATGACGACGGTCTGCCGGGTGGAGGGCGCCGCCGGGTCGGTGAAGTCGTGCGAGATCCCGAAGTCGCCCCCGAAGTCCTTGATGGTGAGCAGGGCCTTGTCCACCCCCTCTCGGGTGAGGTCCTTCGACTCGCAGGCCTTCTTCAGTGCCTCGCCGAAGACGGACGCCGCGTTGTATCCGGCGATGACGCCGTTGTCGAGGCCGTCCTTCGGGTACTGGGCCGTGTACGCCTTGGCGAGCTTGGACGGTCCCGCCGCCGCGTCACCGATGGGCAGGGTGGAGGCGCCGACGTAGTAGTCCTTCTGCAGGGCCGCGCCGGCCTGGGTCGCGAGCAGTTGCGGGGCGTACGCCGAGTTGTTGCCGACGACCGGAACGTCGAAGCCCGTTGCCGCGGCGACGCCGACCAGGGAGGCCGCCTGTCGCGGACCCGCGCTCACGATCACCGCCTTCACGCCGGCCTGCTTGAGCGCGGAGACCTGGGCGGTCATGTCGTTGTCGGTCGGCTTGATCTTCTGCTCGACGACGGTGAGGCCGGCTTCCTTCGCCGCGTGCTTCGAGCCGGCCAGGGCGTTCTCGCCGTAGTCGCCCTCGAAGTAGACGTGGCCGATCTTGTCGCCCTTGGCGATGCGCTTCTCGGCGAGCAGGAAGTCGATCAGGTTGATCGTCTCGACGTCGTACGTGGCTCCGATGACGCGCACGTACTTGGAACCGACCAGGTTCGCCGACCATGCCTGGGGCAGGACGACGGCCTTGTCCTGGCCGTCGATGCGCGACTCGACGGCGGAGACGAACGGGGAGCCGATGAACTGGGTGAAACCGAGCACCTCCGGCTCGAGCTCGGTGTAGGCGCCGATCGCCTTCTGCGGGTCGTATCCGTGGTCACGGACGGTCAGTTCGATCTGCCGGTCGCAGATACCGCCGGCCTTGTTGGTCTCCTTGACCCAGAGCTGCTGGGCCTGGGTGACGCTCTTTCCCAGCGAGGCGTACACCCCGGTCATGTCGGTCAGGGCGCCGAGAGTGATCTTCGAGTCGGTGACTCCCTCCCCGGCCTTCACACCGTTCTTGTCCGCGGCGCCGTCGTCCGACGACTTCGCCTTCTCGCTGCATCCCACGAGGGTGAGCGTGAGAGCCGCGGCAACGGCTCCGACAACACGTAGCTTCATTTCTTCTTCTCCCCTGGATTCTTCAGACGCGCAATGCCGCCGGGCAGGAACAGGACGACCGCGACGACCGCGGCGCCGTACAGGTAGCGGGACGCCTCGCCCGGTGCGATTCCGCCCGTACCGGGGGCGGACACCAGAGGGAGGGAGTCGCTGTAGTGGGTGAGCACCTGCGGGAGCAGCGACACGAAGGCGGCGCCGATGACGGCTCCCGCGACGCTGCCCAGCCCGCCGATGACGATCATGGCGAGGTATTCGAGGGACAGGATCATGCCGAAGTACTCGGGCACGGTCCGCTGGAAGACCAGCGCGAGCAGGACGCCCGCGAGGCCCGCGTACATGGAGGACAGGACGAAGACACCGGCCCGGTACCTGGCCACCGGCACCCCCATGACGCCGGCGGCGATCCGGTGGTCCCGGATGGCGTTGAGCGCCCGTCCGGGCCTGCCGCGCAGTACGCCGCGGGCGAAGAGTCCGCTGGCGAGGAGGGCTGCCAGTCCGAGGTACCAGAGCTTTTCGGAGGACTGGAAGGGCACTGCGGCGACGAGCACCTCGGCGTCGTCGAAGGTGAACCCGAACAGCGAGAGGGGCGGTACCGGACGGCCGTTGAAGCCGCCGGTGAGCGAGCCCGCGTTGAACAGCACGTGCTGGCCGATGAAGATCAGCGCGAGCGTGGCGATTCCGAGGTAGGCGCCGCTCAGCCGCCCCGCGATGGGGCTGAAGAGTCCGCCCGCGGCGCCCGCCAGCAGCACGGCCAGGACGGCCGCCAGCCAGGTGGGCAGACCTAGCCCGGTGAGGGTGTGGCCGTTCTCCGTGCTGTTCTCCCCCGCCAGGACGCAGTAGCTGTACGCGCCCACGGCGAGGAAGAAGGCGTGTCCCATGGAGAGCTGACCGGTGGAACCGGTGAGCAGGTTGAGTCCGATCGCCCCGATCGCCGCGGCCATCGCGAACAGTCCGGCCTGGAGCCAGAAGCGGTCCAGGTAGAACGGGAACAGCAGGAGCAGGACGGAACCGGCGAGCCAGAGGTACGGGGCAGGACGGCGCAGCCGGTCGGTGAATGCCGCACCCGAGGCGGCGGGGGCCGGCGCGGTGACGCCCTTGGTGGCTTCAGACACGGGACAGCTCCTTCGTACCGAAGAGTCCCGCCGGCCGGATGAGCAGGACGACCACCATCACCAGGTACGGCGCGAGATCACCGATGCCGCGTCCGAGGAAGGAGAGGTCGCTCTGGTAGCCCGTGGCGAGTGACTCGGTGACTCCGACGACGAGCCCTCCGACCAGTGCCCCGGTCGTCGAGTCGAGGCCGCCGAGGATCGCGGCGGGGAAGGCCTTGAGCGCGGCGAGCGAGGTGGCCCGTTCCAGGCCAGGGGTCGGGAACACGGTGAGGAAGAGCGCGGCGACCGCGGCGAGCGCTCCGGCGACCGCCCAGGCGGAGAGGGACACCCGGCCGAGCCGGATGCCCATCAGCGCCGCGGTCTGCGGGTTCTCGGCCGCTGCCCGCATGGAGACACCCCACGAGGTGAAGCGGAAGGCGAGCAGGAACACCGTGATGAGCAGCCCCGCGACGAGGAACGCCGCGATGCGGGTCTCCGCGAGGGTGACGCCCCCGATGGTGACGACGTCGTCGCCCCACGGGTCGCCCAGCGACATCACGTCCGTCCCCATGCGCCGGACGAGTTCGGTGGTGAGGAGGATGTCGACGCCGATGGTCACGATGGCCAGGACGCTCTGGTCACTCCCCCGGTAGCGGCGCATGACGAGGAACTCGACCGCCGAACCGACGACCGCCGCGCCCGCGATCCCCACACCGAGCGCCGGCCAGAAGCCGATGTCGTCGTGGAGTACGGCGGTGACGTAGCCGCCCGCCAGGAGCAATGAGGCATGGGCGAAGTTGACGACCTCGGTCGCCTTGAAGATGACGACGAAGCCCAGGGCGATCAGTGCGTAGACCGAGCCGATCGACAGGCCGCCCAGGAGGAGTTCGATGAAGGTGGTCATTCCTGTGCCCCCAGGTAGGCCTGCACGACGGCCGGGTCGTTCTGCACCTCGGCGGGCGTGCCACCCGCGATCCTGCGTCCGAAGTCGAGTACGGTCACGGCGTCCGCGAGCCGCATCACCACCCCCATGTCGTGTTCGACCATGACGATCGAGATGCCGAGGCTGTCGCGGACGCCGGCGACGACGGCCGCGGTGCGGCGACGCTCCTCGGCGGTCATGCCCGCGATGGGCTCGTCCAGGAGCAGGACCTCGGGCTCCATGCACAGGGCGCGGCCGAGTTCGACGAGTTTCTGCTTCCCGTACGGGAGGGCTCCGGCGGGGAAGTCGAGTTCCTTCTCCAGTCCGATGAACCCGGCGATCTCACGCACCCGTTCGAGGTGCCGGTGCGCCTCCCGGGTCGCGGAGGGCAGCCTCAGTCCGGAGGCCACGAAGCCGGCGCGGGTGAGCCGGTGGCGGCCGAGCATGAGGCTTTCGGCGACGGTGGCGTGCGGCGGCAGGGCCAGGTTCTGGAAGGTGCGGGCGACGCCGAGGTCGGCGATCTTGTGCGGGGCGAGACCGGTGAGTTCGGTGTCGCCCAGGCGCACGCTGCCGGAGGTGGCACGGTAGACACCGGAGAGCACGTTGAAGGTGGTGGACTTGCCCGCACCGTTGGGTCCGATGACGGCGTGCACGCTGCCCGGCTCGACGGTGAAGGACACCGCGTCGAGGGCGGTGAGTCCGGCGAAGCGCACGGTGACGTCACGTACGGCGAGAGGGGCCGGGGCGGTCGTCACGCGGACCACCTGCTCAGGGCGCGGGTGGTGCCTTCCGCCTCGGCCGCGTCCTCGGCGGCCGTCTCGTCGACGACGCCGAGATAGCGGCGGCGTACCTCGTCGGATGCGGCGAGCTCGTCGGCCGGACCGTGGAGTGCGACCTCGCCGACGTCCAGGACGTACGCGGTGGAGGCGAGCCGCAGCGCGATGGCCGCGTTCTGCTCGACGAGCATGACGGAGGTGCCGCTCGCGTTGATCTCCTGGATCGTCTCGGCGATCCTCGCCGCCATCAGCGGGGCGAGGCCGAGCGACGGCTCGTCCAGCAGCAGCAGGCGGGGCGCGGCCATCAGGGCCCGGCCCATCGCCAGCATCTGCTGCTCACCGCCGGACAGCAGACCGGCCCGCTGGTGCGCGCGCTCGGCGAGCACCGGGAACAGCTCGTGTACGCGGTGGAGGGCGGCGGCGGCCGCCTTGCGCCCGCCGCGTGCCCCGAGTGCACCCGCCCGCAGGTTGTCCGCCACCGTCATCCGGGCGAACACCTGCCGCCCTTCCGGTACCTGGATCACTCCCGCCGCCACCACCTGCGCGGGGCGGAGCCCGTCCAGGGGGCGGCCGTCGAAGCGGATGGTGCCCGTGCCCGTGCCGCGGTGGAAGCCGAGGGTCCGCGATACGGCCCGCAGCAGCGTGGTCTTGCCGGCGCCGTTGCCACCGAGTACAGCGGTGATCGCGCCGGCCGGCACGTCGACGGAGACATCGCGCAGTGCCCGTACCGGGCCGTAGCCCACGGACAGTTCGCGGATCTCGAGCGTTGCCATGCGTCCTCCTCCTTCCGACTGGTCGTTGTGGTGCCACAGACCAGCAGCGGGGGCGGCGCGCGTCCACGGCCCCGGGCGCAATCGCTGCGGGTGACCAGTCTTCGCACGGCCCGGTTGTGCGGGTGCACAGAGGCAGGTGATGTGCCGCCGTCCCCGACGCGGCCGGTGGCATCCTCACCAGGCATGAGCGGCTCGGCTGCGGGACGGAGCGAAGAGATGCGGCGGCGCAGTGACGAGCGGGGCCGGGCACTGCTCGACGCCCTGCTGGAGGGCCGGTCGGAGCCGGGCCTCGCGGCGCGCGCGGCGATCGGTCTGGATCTGCCGGAGCAGGGCCGTTACGCCGTGGCCGTGCTGCGGGGCGGCGGGGGCGGGCCGGCGGGCGCGGCGATTCAGGCGGACGGGCTGTGGTTCTTCCGGCAGGAGCGGGCGGACCGGGAGGTCCTCGTCGTCGCCCTGGGTGACCGGGATCCGGCGGCGCTCGCCACGCTGTTGGCCCGGTGGTGCCCGGGTGCCGGGGGAATCGGCCCGGTGGCCGACGGTCTGTCGGGGCTGGGGGCCGCGCGCCGGCTGGCCGAGCTGGCGTTGCTGACCTGTCCGCCGGGTACGGCGGAGGTCGTCCGGCTGGAGGAGCGGCTGCCCGCCGCGCTGCTGGTGAGCCAGCCGGAGCTGTCGGCGCGGCTGGTCGCGGACGTCTTCGGCCCGCTGCTGGAGCTGGACCCGGCGGACCGGGCGCTGCTGGTGCGGACACTCGACGCGTGGTTGGAGTGCGGCGGATCCGCGGGGCGGGCGGCGGGACGGTTGTACTGCCA
Source organism: Streptomyces sp. NPDC005791 (assembly GCF_042871485.1). Taxonomy (NCBI): domain Bacteria; kingdom Bacillati; phylum Actinomycetota; class Actinomycetes; order Kitasatosporales; family Streptomycetaceae; genus Streptomyces; species Streptomyces sp. NPDC005791. The sequence continues at coordinate 60,962 of NZ_JBIAIP010000020.1, read as the reverse complement.
CCGCAACACCGTGCTCAACCGTCTGCGGAGGCTGGAGCGGCTGACCTCGCGGTCGCTGTCACGACCGCGCGAACTGATCGACATGGTGCTGGCGCTGGACGCGTTCAGGCTGACGGCGCCGCAGCCGTGAGGGGGCGCCGGGCGGGCGCCCCCTCATGCCGGTGCGTCAGGACAGGAAGTCTCGGGCGATCGCCTCGGCCGCGCGTTCCAGCAGAGGGCCGGCCTGGGCCATGCAGACGGCCGGGTCGGGCTCCAGGTCCGTCAGGGCGTAGGCCCGGCGGATACCCGCCCTGCCCAGTGCCTCCGGCGGCAGTGCGAGGCGCCCGCATACGGCGACGGCCTCCACTCCCGCGGCACGGGCCGCGGCGGCGACACCGGCCGGGGCCTTGCCGTGCAGGGTCTGCTCGTCGAGCGAGCCCTCCCCGGTGACGACGAGCGTGGCCCGGGCCAGCGCGGGGGCGAAGCCCAGGACGTCGAGCATGACCTCGATACCGGGCCGGAAGCGTGCGCCCAGGGCGACCAGCGCGCCGTAGCCGATGCCTCCGGCCGCGCCCGCTCCCGGCAGGGTGGCGGTCTCGGGTCCCAGCACGGAGGCGTAGTGGACGAGCGCCGCGTCCAGGACCGCGATGTCGTCCTCGGTGGCGCCCTTCTGCCGTCCGTAGATCTCAGGAGCGCCCTTCGGGCCGGTCAGCGGGTTGTCCACGTCGCTGGCCAGGATCAGGTCGATCTCCGCGAGCCGGGGGTCGAGCCCCGACAGGTCGGCCTCGGCCAGCTCGGCGAGCGCGCCGCCGCCGGGACCGACGGGCTTGCCGTCGCCGTCCAGGAAACGCGCCCCGAGCGCGGCGAGCATGCCGGCGCCGCCGTCCGTCGTGGCGCTGCCGCCGACGCCGAACACGATCGTCCGGGCGCCCGCGTCGAGCGCGGCCGCCAGCAGTTCCCCGGAACCGTACGTGGTCGCCGTGAGCGGGGCGAACTCCCCTGCGGGCAGATGCTGGAGGCCGGATGCCTCGGCCATCTCGACCACGGCGGTGCTGTCGCGCACCGCGTACGACGCGGTGACCTGGGTACCCAGCGGCCCGGTCACCCGGGCCTCACGCCGCTCGAATCCGGCGGCCACCGCCGCCGCGACCGTACCGTCGCCGCCGTCCGCGACGGGCAGGGTCTCCACCCGCACGCCGGGGACGACGCGCCGCAGCCCGGCCGTCACACGCTCCGCGACCTGTACGGCCGTCAGGGAGCCCTTGAACTTGTCCGCCGCCACGAGCACGTGGGGGGTCTCCATCACTGCTCCGTCCGTCACCTTGTATCCCTTTGCTTTCGAACAGGCAGTCGCGCCGCCCCGACCCTATCCGGACCACCCCTGTTCTGCCCATGGCTGTCCGGCCTCCGGCCGGTTCCGGCCGGAGGGCCCTGTTCCGAGGGCGGCAGCGCCCTCTCGGCGCACAGCGCCACGGACGCCGCGAGGGTCACCAGCCCGCCCACGAGGAACGTGGCCCGTACGTCCGACGCGGAAAGGATCATGCCGCCGAGCAGCGCACCTGCCGCGATCCCGGCGTTGTAGGCACCGGAGTTGGCCGCCAGAGCGATCTCGGTACGGCCGGGAGCGACGCGGAGCATCTGGTTCTGCGTCGCCATGAACACCGGACCGAGCGAGCCTCCCAGCAGCGCCAGGCACGCGACTGCTCCGGCCTGGACGGTCCCGGCCGCGTACAGGCCGAGCATGCCGACCGCCTGGGTGGCCACCGGGACGACCAGCGTGCCGCGCGGGAAGCGGTCCAGGAGAGGTCCGGCGATCGTCACACCGAGCAGGCCCGCGACGCCGGAGACCATCAGCAAGGCACCGGCCGAGGTGCCGGAGAAACCACTGACGTCCCCCAGGAACCGCACGATGTACGTATACCCCGTGAACGCGCCCGTGACGGACAGGACGGTGGTCAGCAGCACGAGCCCGAACCGGCGTCCGTCGGGTGCCGAGCCGTGGGCGGCGTGTCCCTCCCCCGGGCGTGACGTCGGGAGCAGGGCGGCGATCGTCACGAGGCAGACCAGTCCCAGCCCCGCCAGTACGACGAGTGGGACCTGCCACGTGCTCTGCTGGCCCAGCCATGTGCCGACGGGGACCCCGAGCACCAGGGCCAGCGAACCGGCCACCGACAGCACGCCGATCACCCGGCCCCGGATGTCTGGCGCGAACAGCCCGACCGCCACCGGTCCCATCACCGCCCAGAACAGCGCCTGGGCGAGCGCGGTCACCAGCCGGGCGGCCATGAGCAGCCAGTAGCCGGCGCCCAGCGCCGACACCAGGCTGGACAGGACGAGCGCGGCCAGGAGCACGGTGAGCACATGACGCCGGGGCATGGACCGTGTGACGTGCGCGATCGGCAGGGAGACCACGGCGACGGTGAGTCCGTAGGCGGTGACCAGGTAGCCGACCGCCGAGAGCGAAACCTGGAGGTCGGCCGAGATGACGTCGAGCAGCCCGATCGGCAGGTTCTCCGTGGTGTTGAAGGTGAAGGCGGCCAGCATCAGGGCCGCGAGCAGGACCAGTCTCTGCCGGCGGGCCGGCTGCGCCGTTGCCATGCGACCTCGATCCCATTCGTCCACGCTGGTCGGGCTCCCCGTCAACGTACACAAGTCCACCTCCCGAGACGGCACTTGATGTCGTCCCGACCTGACCGGACGACGATCGGGTCAGACGCCGGTCAGTTCCTCGGCGACCCATCGCGCGACGTTGTCGGGGCAGGGCGCCGCCAGGCCCAGGACGAGGTACGGGAAGCCGGCGCCGCCGGCTTCGCCGATCGCGTCCCGGGTCGTGTCGGGGACGTCATGGGAGGCGGGCAGCACGGTCGGCCGTGCGAGGGAGGCGCGACGGGCGGCGCCCTGGCCCTCAGCGGCGCCGCAGCGCCGGGTCCAGCAGCGCGGGCGGGGTGTCGAACTTCTCGTGGGCCGCGAGATCGACACCGGGGGCGACGATCGTGTCGAGCGCGTCGAGCACATCGGCGGAGAGCACCGTGTCGGCTGCGGCGAGCTGGGCGTGCAGGTGGTCCGGTGTGCGGGGTCCGATGATCGCGCTGGTCACGGCGGGGTGCGCGGTCACGAATCCGAGCGCCAGCTGGATCATGGTCAGACCTGCCTCGTCGGCGACCGCGGCCACCTTCTCGACGGCGTCGAGCCTGGCCCGGTTGGCGGGGACGGACAGGTCGAAGCGTTCCGGCAGGATCGTGGAGCGGCTGGTGGCGACGGGGCGGCCCTCACGGACCGCGCCGGAGAGCCAGCCCGAGGCCAGCGGGCTCCACGCCAGCACCCCGAGCCCGTACTCCTCGGTCACGGGCAGCACGTCGGTCTCGATACCGCGCTGGAGGATCGAGTAGCTCGGCTGCTCGGTGACGTACCGGCCGAGGTGATGCTCGCGCGCGGCCCACTGCGCCTGCACGAGACGGTACGCGGGGAAGGTCGAGGAGCCGAAGTAGCGGATCTTCCCTGCGCGCTGCAGATCGGTCAGGGCCGACAGCGTCTCCTCGTCGCTGGTGCGCGGGTCCCAGCGGTGGATCTGGTACAGATCCACGTGGTCGACCCCGAGGCGACGCAGGCTGTTGTCCAGCTCGGTGACCAGCCAACGGCGCGAGGCTCCCTGGTGGTTGCGCTCGTCGCCGATCGGCATGCTCACCTTCGTGGCCAGCACGATGTCGTCGCGACGGCCGGCGACGGCCTTGCCGACCATCTCCTCCGACTCACCCGCGCCGTACATGTCCGCGGTGTCGATGAGGTTCACTCCGCCCTCGAGAGCGGCGTCGACGAGGGCGGTTGCCTCATCCTGCGTGGTGCGCCCGATGGCGCCGAAGTTCATCGCGCCGAGCGCGAGCGAGCTCACCTGCACGCCGGTGCGGCCCATGGTGCGGTACTGCATGACTGTGTCCCTCCGTCGCAGGTGTCCTGCGGGCGGCGCACGGCGACGGCCACAGGGCTCGCTCCGATGTCGGCGACAGGACGTCGACGACAAACGGAACGTTGCTCCGCCAACGATACGGAGCAACGTTCCGCTTATCAAGCCCAGAGGGAGGAGGAGCACGCGAGCTGTGGCGGCCTGCGCAAAAAGCCGTCGCGACGGGAGCGGGCCGTCCGTAGGCTCAGGCCATGACTCTCGTCGCGATCCTCAGCGGCGCCGGCATCTCCACGGACTCCGGCATCCCCGACTACCGTGGGCCGCAAGGACTTTGGCGGAAGGACCCGGAGGCGGAGAAACTCGTCACGTACGACTCCTACATGTCCGATCCGGAGATCCGGCGCCGCTCCTGGCAGATGCGCCGCACCAGCACGGCGTGGGGCGCGGAGCCCAACACCGCTCATCGCGCGGTGGCCGCACTGGAGAAGTCCGGCACTCCGGTACGCGTGATCACCCAGAACGTCGACGGGCTGCACCAGCTCGCCGGCCTGTCCCCCCGCAAGGTCGTCGAACTCCACGGCACGGCACACGGGGTCGTCTGCACCCGGTGCCATGCCCGGTCGGGCATGGCGGAGGCGCTGGCCCGTGTCGAAGCCGGTGAGGCGGACCCGCCGTGCGCGGTCTGCGGCGGGATCCTGAAGGCGGCGACGGTGATGTTCGGTGAACGCCTGGATCCGCAGGTGCTGGCCGAGGCGATGGCGATCACCAAGGCGAGTCAGGTGTTCATCGCCGTGGGTACGACGCTGCAGGTGCAGCCCGCCGCCTCGCTGGCCGGTATCGCCGTGGAGCACGGGGCCCGGCTCGTCGTGGTCAACGCCGAGCCGACCCCGTACGACGCGCTGGCCGCGGAGACCGTCCGCGAACCCATCGGGACGGCGCTGCCCGCCCTGCTGGAGAGGCTGGCAGCAGACCCGGCCTGAGTGTTCCTCTCGCGGACCGTTACGCGCGGCCCTTGCCGTAGAAGCGCACGTAGTCGACCGTCATCGTCGCGGGGGACGGCGTCGAGCTGTCGGGAGGGCCGGGCCAGTCGCCGCCGACGGCAACGTTGAGCAGCAGGTGCATGTCCTGTTCGAAGACCCAGTCCCGTGGCGCGGGCAGCTTCGACGGGGTCAACGTGAAGTACGGCTCGCCGTCGACGGACCAGGTGATGCGGCGCGGTTGCTTGTCGACGGCGTAGGTGTGGAACGCCTGCGACGCGTCGGCCGCGAGGGTGGTGGAGCCGTCGATTCCGTCCTCGTTGAAGTAGGTCGGCCCGTGCGCGGTGCCGTACACCGTGCGGGGCTCTCCGCCGACCACCTCACAGATGTCGATCTCACCCTGTCCGGGCCATTCGACCCCGTTGTCGCCCAGCATCCAGATCGCCGGCAGCAGTCCCGTGCCGGTGGGCATCTTCGCGCGGATCTCCACGCGTCCATGGGTGAGCGCGACCTTTCCCGCAGTGGTCAGACGGGCCGACGTCCAGGTGCAGAACTCCTGCGTGTAGCAGGGCAGCTCGGACGCGGCGGGGGCCGGCCGCGCCGAGATCGCGAGATGACCCCCGCCGTCGAGAGCGGAGTTGGCCGCGTCGTCCGTGTAGTACTGCAGCTCGTCGTTGCCCCACCCCTCGGCGTCCCGGTTCCCGGTTTCGGTGGTCCAGAACCTCTCCGGCGGGCGACTGCCCGCCTTTCCGTCGAACTCGGCGTGCCAGAAGGGCCGCTCGTCGCTCCGGGGAGATTGCGCGGGTGCCGGGACGGGCCCGCATCCGCTCAGCAGCCCGCCCAGCGCCAGCACCAGGGCCAGGCGGGTGCACCGGTCCCCCACGCTGTTCCTGCCGTGCGTCCGGAGCCTCACGATCCCTCGCCGTCCAGTCCCGCGCGGATCCGGCGGGAAGGGCTGAACGCGTACAGGTCCAGGATCTCCGGCGGGTCCACGAGGCCGGGCCCGCCCTCCGCCGCCCAGGCGGCGATGTCGGCGACGGCGTGCGGATCGTTGACCAGCCCGAGCCAGACGGGACGGCCGCCCGCGCGCCGGCCCTCGGCCGAGGGCTGTACGACGATGACGTTGCCGTGCTCGCACGCGTCCAGGCACTGCACCGCGCGCACGGTCGCTGCCCCGTCGAGGGACTGCCGCAACTGCGCGAGCTGGCCGGCGTGGTCCACGCCGGGGATCTTGGGGGTGCCGCAGCAGCACCCCCGGCAGACGCTCACCGTGGGCCGGGAAGGACCGGTCCCGGCGGCCTTACGCGGTCGGCGGCTCATGCGGGGACGCTCCCGGCGGCGGCGTGGTTGATCACCGTAGGACTGTACCGAGCCGCTTCCCCGCAGGTCCGGTGGGGTATCGTGGACGGCTGCGAAGGGGAGTAGCCCCGCAAACCGGTCGTCGACACACTGGAGCCCTCGGGTTCCCGGTGGCCGGGCTCGTAGATGCTTACGGGTGGGCGAGACCTTCGGTCAGGTATGACACACCCGCGCCCAGCGGGTGCTGCGGTCATGCCGGGCCGAGTGGTCCTCCCGAAAGAGCCCGAGTGGTACTTCGCGGAAGGCCCGGGGCCCGGCTCTCACAGAAAGCCACCCGGAATGCATCTCGACCCCCTGGCGATCCTCACCGCCTTCGGGCTGATCTTCCTCGCGGAGCTCCCCGACAAGACGATGTTCGCCTCGCTGGCCATGGGCACACGCATGCGCCCGCTGTACGTCTGGTTCGGTACGTCGTCCGCGTTCATCGTGCACGTCGCCATCGCGGTCGGAGCGGGCGGGCTGATCGGTCTGCTTCCCGACTGGACCGTCAAGCTGGTCTCGGCCGCCCTCTTCGCCTTCGGCGCGTTCATGCTGCTGCGCAGCGGTGGTGACGACGACGACGAGGACGCGGAGATCAAGACCGTCACAGGATTCTGGCCGGTCTACTCGACCGCCTTCATGGCGGTGTTCATCAGCGAGTGGGGCGATCTGACCCAGATCACCACCGCGAACCTCGCCGCGAGCAACGGCGCCTGGTCCACCGCCATCGGGGCCGCCGCCGCCCTCATGTCGGTGTCCGCGCTGGCGCTGCTGGCGGGCAGGTTCATCGCCAAGCGGGTGCCGCTGAAGACGGTGCAGCGCATCGGCGGTCTGTGCATGCTCGCGCTCGCGATCTGGTCGGTCGTCGAGATCTTCACCGGCTGAGCGGGCGCGGCCGGGGGCCGGGGCCGGACGCCCCGGCACCTCCGCCCGGGCTCAGAACAGGGCCGGGACCTCACCCTCCGCTCCCCGCTCGAAGGCGAGCAGCCGCTGCTTGCGATCCAGCCCGCCGCCGTATCCCGTTAGGCTCCCCGAGGCTCCGATGACACGGTGGCAGGGCACGATGATCCCGACCGGATTCCTGCCGTTGGCTAGGCCCACCGCACGGGAGGCGCCAGGCTTGCCGAGGCGGCCGGCCAGCTCTCCGTAGGAGCGGGTCTCGCCGTACGGGATACGTACGAGCTCGGCCCAGACCTCGCGCTGGAAGGCCGTGCCGTGCAGACGGAGCGGGAGGTCGAATGCCGTCAGCGCGCCCGCGAAGTAGGCGTCCAGCTGGCGGACCGTCTCGCCGAAGGGCCGCGGGTCGGGTACGCCGAAGGTCTCCTCGGGCGGCCGGTGCCGCTGTCCGGTCATGTACAGACCGGACAGCACACCGTCGGTCGCGACCAGGGTGAGCGCCCCGTACGGGCTGTCGACGACCGTGTGCTGCCTGGTCGTCGTGGGCGTGGTGGTCATGGTCCGTCCTTTCACCTTCAGGCGGGCAGATGGTTGATGGGGTGGTTGTCGACCGTCCACAGATACTGCACGGCATAAGCCCGCCAGGGGCGCCACTCGGATGCGCGTGCGGTGAGGGCGGCGGGGGTCGCCGGGAGGCCGAGGTGTCCGGCCGCCCTGCGGATGCCGAGGTCGGTGGGGAGGAACGCGTCCGGGTCGCCGAGGGCCCGCATGGCGATGACCTCGATCGTCCAGGGGCCGAAGCCCGGCAGTGCGGCCAGTTCCGCGCGGGTCTTGTCCCAGTCGCTGCCCTCGCCCAGGTCCAGGGACCCGTCGGCGAGCGCGGCCACGAGAGTGGTGAGCGTGGTGCGGCGGCTGCGCGGCAGGGCGAGCGCCTCGGGGTCGAGGCCGGCCAGTGCGTCCGGGGCGGGGAAGAGGTGGGTCAGCCCGCCTTCCGGGTCCTCCACGGGAGTGCCGTGGGCGCCGACCAGCCGGGCCGCGTGGGTGCGGGCGGCGGCGGTGGAGACCTGCTGGCCGAGCACCGCGCGTACGGCGAACTCGGCGGCGTCGACCGTACGCGGAACCCGGCGCCCCGGAGCCACGTCGACCAGCGGGGCGAGCAGCGGATCCGCGCGCAGTCGGTCGTCCACGGCGACCGGGTCGGCGTCCAGGTCGAGGAGTCTGCGGCAGCGGCTGATGGCCTGGGTGAGGTCGCGGGGGTCGGTGAGAAGAAGCCGGCAGTCGATGTGGCCGGGCCGCGGGGACAGCGACACGATGCCGTGCCCGTGCGGGAGGGTGAGTGTGCGGCGGTAGGCGCCGTCGCGCCATTCCTCGACGCCGGGGACAGCGGTGACGGCGAGGTGCCCGAAGAGGTTGCTCGGGTCGAGCGGGGCGCGGTACGGGAGCCGGAGAGTTATGACCCCCGGGGCCACGGGCTCACGGGCTCCGCGTTCCGCCCGGGTGCGCAGTTCGCCCGGGGCGAGCGCGAAGACCTCCCGCACGGTGTCGTTGAACGTACGGATCGATGCGAACCCGGCCGCGAACGCCACCTCGGCCATGGGCAGTCCGGTCGTCTCGATCAGTACCCGGGCGGTCTGGGCCCGCTGCGACCTGGCCAGCGCGAGCGGGCCCGCGCCGAGCTCCGCGAGGAGCTGGCGCTCGACCTGCCGGGCGGAGTAGCCGAGCCGGGCGGCGAGCCCCTGTACGCCTTCCCGGTCGACGACGCCGTCCTGGATGAGCCGCATGGCCCGGGCGACGGAGTCGGCGCGGGCGTTCCACTCCGGGGAGCCGGGGCTGGTGTCGGGCCGGCATCTCTTGCAGGCGCGGAACCCGGCCTGCTGGCACGCGGCGGCGCTGGGATAGAAGGTCATGTTCCGGGCCTTCGGTGCCACCACCGGGCAGCTGGGCCGGCAGTAGATCCGGGTGGTCAGGACCGCCGTGAAGAACCAGCCGTCGAAGCGGGCGTCCTTCGACTGGACGGCCCTCACGCAGCGCTCGGTGTCGGTGTGCATGGTCCAAGCATCGGGCACGGAGTGGCCGGGCGGCTGGCGGAAATCCGACATGGACCTCGCGAGGAGACCCGACACGGACCACACGGCGGGACCATCCGTTGCGTTCATGTCGGTGAACCGCAATCACGTACAGATGTATTGACGCGCTCACGACACGGGCCTACGGTCCGTAGAAAGCGCTTGCCCCCCACCCGGTGTGGCCCGGTGGCCCGGCCGTTCGGAGGAACGAACCGGCAGGGCCGCCGCACCGACCCGACCTGGAGACGAACGATGCAGAAGAAGCCCCTCATCGCGTGTGTCGGCCTGCTGGCCGGCTCCGCCCTCGCGTTGTCCGGCACCGTGGCGCAGGCCACGGCCACCCCCGGTGGTTCCCCCCTCGGGTCCGGCGCGGTCGGTGCCCCGGCCGCCGTGGCCGCCGACGCCCTGTACGTGGCGCCCGACGGCAAGGACGACGCGGCCGGCACCGAGTCGGACCCGACGACGCTCCCCTCGGCCATCAGCCGCGTCACCTCCGGCGGGACGGTCTACCTGCGCGGCGGGACGTACGAGTACTCCGAGACGGTCACCATCCCGCCGGGCGAGGACGGCACCTCGAGTGCCCGCACCACGCTCGCCGCCTACCCGGACGAGAAGCCGGTCCTGAACTTCTCGGCCATGCCGGAGGACCCGGCCAACCGCGGACTCGCCGTGAACGGTGCGTACTGGCACATCGACGGCATCGTCGTCGAGCACGCCGGTGACAACGGCATCTTCGTCGGCGGCAGCAACAACGTCATCGAACACGTCGTGACGCGCTTCAACCACGACTCGGGCCTGCAGATCTCCCGGATCGCCTCCGACACCCCGGACGACGAGTGGCCCGCGAACAACCTCATCCTGAGCTCGGAGTCGCACGACAACGCCGACTCCGACGGGGAGGACGCCGACGGGTTCGCCTCCAAGCTCACCTCGGGCCCCGGAAACGTCTTCCGCCACACCGTGGCGCACCACAACATCGACGACGGCTGGGACCTCTACACCAAGTCGGAGACGGGCCCCATCGGCCCGGTGACCATCGAGGACTCCCTCGCCTACGACAACGGCACCCTGTCCGACGGGACCGTGAACTCCGACGGCGACCGCAACGGCTACAAGCTCGGCGGCGACGACATCGAGGTCGACCACATCGTCCGGCGCAACATCGCCTACGACAACGGCCACCACGGATTCACCTACAACAGCAACCCCGGCTCGATGACGGTGTCGGGCAACGTCAGCATCGACAACGCCGAACGCAACTTCTCCTTCGACAGGGGTACTTCGGTGTTCCGCGACAACGTCTCCTGCCGCAGCGACGACGGCTCCAACGACAAGACGGTGGGCGACGCGGACAGCTCCAACCAGTTCTGGACCGGCTCGAACGGCTCGTCCTGCTCGGCCTACGCCGGTGCGATGGACTGGTCGTTCGCCTCGGACGGCTCCCTGGCCGTGACCTTCGGAGGCGACAAGGTGACGCCGCAGCCGTAGCCACCGACTCCTCCGCGGCGAGCGTGCGTGCCAGACGTCGCCAGCCAGGCGGGACTTTCGAAACACGCCCTAGTACCGTCCCGGCCATGAACGACTGCCATGGCCGGGACGGTCGATGACGTGAACGCCGGAAGCCTGCTGCGGGGCTGGCGCAAGCTGCGAGGCATCACCCAGCTCGAACTGGCCCTCAGAGCCGACAGTTCCGCACGCCACATCAGCTTCATCGAGACCGGCCGGTCCACGCCGAGCCGGTCCATGGTGTTGCATCTCGCCGAGCACCTCGACGTGCCCGTACGGGACCGCAACGCGCTGCTCGTGGCGGCGGGTTACGCCCCCTCGTATCCGGAGACAGCGCTGACCGCACCGGCGATGACGACACTGCGGACCGGGCTGGACCAGCTGCTGACCGCCTACGAGCCCTTTCCCGCCCTGGTGATGGACGGGATGTACGACGTGGTGGCCGCGAACAAGGGCGTGCGACTGCTGCTCGACGGGGTGGCCGGTCACCTGCTGCGGCCGCCCATGAACGCCATGCGTCTGACGCTGCATCCGCAGGGCCTGGCCCCGCGGATCCGCAACCTGGGCGAATGGCGTGGCCACCTCCTGGAACGGATGGAGCGGCAGGCCGCACTGCGTTCCTCCGACGCCCTGCGCGGCCTTTACGAGGAGGTGGCCGCCTATCAGGCCCCCGCGGGCGACACGGCTACCGGTCCGGGCGAGCGTACGGACGGGCGGGCCCCGGCGGCCCACCCGTACGCACTGCCGCTCCGGATCGAGGCGGGCGGCCGGGTGCTGTCCTTCATCTCGACGGCGACGACGTTCAACACACCGATGGATGTGACCGTTGCCGAGTTGGCGGTCGAGACGTTCCTGCCCGCGGACACGGAGACCGCCGCTGCCCTTCAGCAGGCCGGCTGAGGGAGAGGTCACGCCCCCGGCAGGCGGTCCAGGAAGCCGGCGACGCTGCTGATGCGGCCGTCGTCGGCGAGCCTGATCACGTCGAAGCCGGCGGCGGGAGCGGACCCGTCGGCGGTGGAGACCAGGTCCCATGTGAAGCGCACCAGGTCGTGATGGGCGTCGGGCGTACCGGTGGGCTCGAACGCGAAGCCGGGGAACTGCTGGTGGGCGCCCGTGATCGCCGCAGCGATCCCCTCGTGCCCCTTCGCCTCACCCAACGGGTCGGTGTAGGTGCCGTCCTCGGTGAACGCGGCAGCGACTGCCTTCGCCAGATCCTCGGAGGTGGCAGCGTTCCAAGCGGTGAAGTAGCGCGCGACGGCGTCCTCGTGCATGGTCACAACGGTGTCCTTTCGTCTCTGCGGGTGCGCCGGACGGCGCGCCTGCGGCAAGCGCCGTGCTTCCCGCCTCACCGGCGGGCAGCCTGGCCGGGCGGCGGCTCACCGGCTGTGTGCCGCCCCTTGCCTTGCGCTCCGCAGCCTGCCGCAACCGTCGCAGAGGGTCGATTACCGCTGAGGTAATCTCCGGGACAGGGCCCGTCAGGCGTTCGCGTCGAGGTCCAGGGCGTACAGACGCGGCAGGTTGACCACGATCGCCTCCTGGGTGCTGCGGGCGATGACGACCACGGCCTCCTCGGTGGGGTCCGGGTTCTCCTCGCGGTGCGGCACGAACGGCGGGACGAAGATGTAGTCGCCCGGTGAGGTGCGCAGCCGCACCTCCTCCGGCTCGTCCCCCGAGTCGTCCAGGAAGACGAACTCCGGGTGTCCGCCGACCACGTGGATGGCGGTCTCGGACTCGCCGTGATGGTGGTCGGAGGACGCGGTCGCGGGGGCGACGTGGGTCTGGCCCATCCACAGCTTCTCGGAACCCACGGTCCTGCCGCTGACGGCACTGAATCTCCGCATGCCTCCGGTCTGTGCCGTGTCTCCGTCCAGCGCGTCCGCGCGGATGTGGTGCAGACGGGCGCGCAGGGGTGCCGCCGCGCGGCCCGGGGTCTCGTGGAGGTGAGGGTGGAACCCTTCTCCGGGGGTCGTCAACGGCTCGCTCATGGCAGGGACGTTAGGTCGGCGGCAAAAAGGATGTCAAGAGGTGTCCTTTCCCCTTCACCTGCGGCAATGTTCCCGCAATGTACGGCGCGACGCAGTCGGGGGACGGCCGGAAGTGCCCGGCCGCGGCGCACGGCCGGGGCATGATGTGCGCATGCATATCTCCGCGAAGGCGGACTACGCCACGCGCGCCCTCCTGGAGCTCGCGAGTGATCCCCGCCGTCCGCTCTCCTGCGAAGCCATCGCCTCCTCGCAGGAGATCCCGTTCAGGTTCTTGAAGTCCGTGGTGGGCGAGCTGCGCAGGGCAGGTCTGGTGCGCAGCCAGCGCGGCTGCGAGGGCGGTTACTGGCTCGGCAGACCTGCCGGGGAGATCACCCTCCTCGATGTCGTGCGCGCCGTCGACGGTGAGCTGATCACGCTCCGGGGCGAGTCGCTGAGGGGGCTCGACTACCCGGGCCCCGCAGTGGGTCTGCCCGGGGTGTGGAGGCGGGTCGAGGCGGATGCCGCAGCGGTCCTCGGAGGACTGACCCTGGCCTCGCTGCTGCCCGCCGAGGCGCGCGAACAGCCCTCCGCGATCGGTGCCGCGTGACCGGCGGACCGGACGCGCCGCCGGTGGAGGTGGTGGAATACACCGACCCCATGTGCCCCTGGGCCTGGGGGTCGGAGCCCGCCTTCCGCAGACTGCGGACCGCGCTGGCCGGCCGGGTCCACTGGCGGCGGGCGTACGCGATCCTTTTCGACGACGAGGACGACCCGGCGCCCGATCCGGCGGCCGAAACCGCGTACTACGCCGACTACGTCGAGAGGATCAGCGTGCACACCCGAGCCCCGCGGGCGGCCCGGCTGAGCCGCGTCGCGGCGAGCTCCTGGCCGTCGTCGCTCGTGGCCGGGGCCGCCGAGCTCCAGGGGGCCGATGTGGCCGACCGGGTCCTGCGACGGCTGCGGGAGACCGTCTTCGTCCTGGGCGAGCCGGCGGACACCATGGAGGGCGCGATGGCCGCCACGCTCAGCGTCCCGGGCCTGGACCCGGACCGGCTGAGGACCGACGCGGCCTCGTCCGGCGTGCTGGAGCGGGTGCACGCCGACCGTGCGGAGGCGCGGCGCCCGGTCCCCGAAGTCCTGTCCGTACAGAGCGGGTCACCGCACCCCGGCACCGCCAAGGAGACCCCCGACGGCGGGTACCGCTACGCGCTGCCGACGCTCCTGCTGCGCGCCCCGGCGGGGTATCGCGCGGTCCCCGGCTGGCGGTCGTACGGGGCGTACGCGGCTGCCGTCGGCGAGCTCTGCCCGGGGCTTCTCGACCTCTCCGCGCCGCTCTCCCCCGCCGAGGCACTGGAGCGGCACCGGAGCCTCACCGGACCGGACCGAGGCCTGCTGGCGGAGGGCGCGTGGCCTCCGCCGGGAGCGGTCCCCCTGGAGACGGCGAACGGCCTCCTCTGGCTGCACCCCGACGAGGCGTCAGCCCACCCTGCTTTCGGTTGAGTTGGTCGCCGCACCTCCCTGAGCTGCGGTTGAGTCCCGTCCCGCTGAATGAGACACCAATGGGTGTCCATTGACAGCGCAGGAAGGCTGCCGCCAGGATGAGCCCATGCTCACGACGCACCCCGGTGTGGTGTGCCGCTACGTGGACCTGCGGCGCACCTCCAGCGCACTCTGTCGCTGACCGCCCACCGCCCACGCTCCACAGGCACTGCCTGAGCTCTGTCGGCAGCACCGGCTGTCCGCCGACCCGCGCCTGTGCCCCGCGTCGGCTCCCCGCCTTCCGTCGTACCCTTCCGTCGCATCCCCGATCGGGGCCTTGAGTTCCTCGACGCCCTTGCCCGGGCCCGCACCTGCCCAGCCGTGCGCGACGCCCTCGACGACGCGTGCCCGCATACGCGACGACGGTTTTGTGCGAGTGCCGCGCCTCCCTCCGCGCCCCCCGCCTCCTCCTGCCCTGCTCCGGGCCGGGACTCATCAGAGAGAACGAGATGCCCGCACGAGTCACGATCCGACACCGACCGGACGCCCGGTCGGCCCGAAGGGCGGGCGGCCTGAGGGTCGCCGCCCTCGGAACCGCCTTCATCGCCCTGTTCGTGCCGGCTCTGAGCGCCTGCGGCGGCAGCGCCTCGTCGTCGGCCAGTGGCGCCACCCTCAAATGGGCCTCCTCCTACTTCCCGGGCCACTGGGACCCGGTGGTGGGGGGAAGCGGCGCACAGTTCCGCCAACTCGCGCTCATCTACGCCTCGTTGACGCGCACCGACGAGGAGGGCAAGGCGGTCCCGGACCTTGCCGAGAGCTGGGAGTACAACGAGAAGGGCGACCGGATCACCTTCCACGTGCGCCCCGGGCTGAAGTTCAGCGACGGTCAGCCGGTCGACGGCGCGGCCGTGAAGGCCGCGATCGAGCGGGCGCAGAAGCAGAAGAACTCCGCGTTGTTCGGCGACCTGACGTCCATCGGTTCCGTGAAGGCCGACGGGCTGGACGCCACGCTCGACCTCACCCAGGTCGACTACCAGATACCGCAGTTGCTCGGGGAGCGCGTCCTGCAGATTGCCAGCCCGAAGGCGGCCGAGAACCCCGCGAAGCTGGACCAGGCCCCTGTCGGAGCCGGGCCGTTCGTCATCGACCAGCTGATCCCGGGCACCAAGGCAATCCTGCGGAAGAACCCCGACTACTGGGACGCGAAGAACATCCACATCGACCACGTCGAGCTGGTATCCGCACCCGATGCCTCCACCGTGGTCTCGGGTCTCCAGACCGGTGTCTACAACTTCGCCGACCTCGACCCGAGCCAGGCCGCCGCCGCCGAGAAGGCGGGCCTGGACGTGTTCTCCCAGCCCGGCTTCAATGCCTCCAACATCAGCCTGAACGTCAACAAGGCGCCGTTCAACGACGACAGGGTCGTCGACGCGCTCCGCTACGCGGTCAACCGCGAGGAGTTCGTCGACAAGCTGACGTTCGGTCATGGCGAGACCACCGACCAGCCCTTCCCCAAGGGGTACGAGGCCTACGACTCCGAGTCGGAGAACGCCTACCCGTACGACCCGGCGAAGTCGAAGAAGCTCCTGGCCGAGGCGGGCCACGAGCCCGGTGACATCAAGCTGAACCTGGTCATCCCGGCGGAGGATCCGCAGGCCGAGATCGTCCAGTCGCAGCTGGCGGCCGTGGGCATCAAGGTCACCATCAAGATCGACAAGAACTGGGCCACCCCGTTCTTCGCCAAGGACCTGGCCTTCTCCCTGTACTCGACGACGGGCCGCGACTCCGCGGTGCAGACCCTCACCGCCCACTTCGGTCCGAACGGCCCGCTGAATCTGAGCACTCCGTACGAGCCGGAGGGCTTCGAGGAGGCCGTCGCCAAGGTCCGTCAGACACCTCTGGACGCACCCGACTACCGGCGGGTGCTCCAGGCGGCGACGCGTGCGGGCCTGGAGAGCAGGGCCCTGATCTTCACCTTCTCGTCGCCCAACCTCTTCGCCAAGAGCAAGGCGCTCTCCGATCTGCCGAAGAACCCCGCCCACATCGACTGGACCGGCGTGAAGATCGCCGGCGGCTCCTGACCGTCCCGTCCACCACTGCAGAAAGGGGGAGGAAGCCCCATGACGACGACCACACCGGAGCTCACGCCGGAGCGCGTCACTCCTGAGCGCGGCCGGGTCCCCACGACCAGGGCGCGGCATGCGGCGGGGCGGATGGCTGCGGCCCTCGGCCGGTCGGTCGCGATCTTCGTGCCGGTGTTCCTGGTGGCGACCTTCGTGACGTTCGCGCTGCGGTCCATGAGCGGGCTCAGTCCGGCGCGCATCCAGCTGGGCGAGGAGGCGACCCCCGAGGCGATCCGGCGCGTCGAGGCCGAGTGGGGGCTCGACAAGTCCTTTCTTACCCAGTACTGGGACTGGTTCAGTGGGGTCCTGCACGGACAGCTCGGCACCAGCTGGGTCAACGGGGCCGACATCTCGACACTGATCGGCCTCGGCCTGGGGGTGAGCCTCTCGGTCGCGACCTTCGCGCTGGTGATCGGTGTGGCCGTGGGCTTCCTCCTCGGCACGGTGGCGGCGCTCCGGCGCACCACCGTCGTGGACCGGGCCATCACCGGATTCGTCACCGTGATCTCGGTGATGCCTGCCTTCGTCGTGGGCATCGTGCTCGTTGCGGCCCTCGCGGTGGGACTCGGTCTGTTCCCCTCGGCCGGTTACATCCCGGCCGAACAGGGTGTCGGTCCCTGGCTCGCCCACATCACGCTCCCGGCGCTCGCGCTGAGCTTCGATGTCATCGCCGACGTGGCCCGCCAGTTGCGGTCCAGCCTCATCGCGGCCTACGGCGAGAACTACGTGACGGGCGCGGTGGTCCGAGGCCTGAGCCCACGGCGGATCTTCTTCGCCCACGTCCTGCGCAACGGCCTCGGGCCGGCCCTCGCGACGGTCGGACAGAAGTTCCCGGCGCTGGTGGGTGCCTCCGTGGTCACGGAGTGGATCTTCGGCCTCCAGGGCTTCGGCCGGTTCGCCAACGACTCGGCCCAGGCCGGTGACGTGCCGGCGGTGCAGGGCGTGCTCGTGGTGTCGATCGTGCTGGTCGTCTCCTTCAACCTGATCATCAACCTGGTGCTGGCGCGTGTGATGCCGGCATCCCAGCGGGGGGTTTGACGATGATGCGCCGCATCCTCTCACTCACATCCGGCCGGATCGCCGTGGTGATCCTCGTACTGGTCGCCCTGCTCGCCGTCTGCGGCCCGTGGCTCGCCCCGCAGGATCCCCTGGCCACCAGCGACAACACGCTCGCGTCGGCCTCGGGCGCGCATTGGCTGGGGACGGACTACCTGGGCCGCGACGTGTTCAGCCGCCTCCTGGACGGGTCGCGGATCAGCGTGCTCGGGTCCCTGGAGGTCGCGCTGACGGCCCTCGTCGTCGGCGCCGTCCCCGGCATCCTGTCGGTCTACTCGGGCCGGGTCTTCGAATGGCTGACCCTCCGTCTGGCCGACACCCTGGTCGCCCTGCCGTTCATGCTGTTCGCCATCGCCGTGATCGCGCTGCTCGGCAACGGAATCACGCAGGCCATGCTCGTCACGGGCGCACTGGTCTCACCGCTCTTCTACCGGGTGTCGCGCGCCGCGACGCTGGCCGTGGCCCGCTCGCCGTACGTGGAGGCCGCGATCGTCTCCGGCGCCTCGATCGGCTGGGTCGTACGCCGTCATGTATGGGTCAAGGTGCTCCCGCCGATCGCGGTGGCGCTCGCCCAGACCATCGGCGTGGGCTTCGTCATCGTCTCCAGCCTGACCTTCCTCGGCATCGGAGTGCAGCCCCCGGCTCCCACCTGGGGCGGTCTGCTCGCCTCCGACCTCGGCTACCTCAGCCACCAGCCCTGGGCGCCGGTGGCGCCCGCCCTGCTGATCATGGTCACCGTCTGGGCGTGCAACCTGCTCGCCGACGCCATCCGCGACGTCTCCGGTGAGGCGGGCCGGGCCCTGGCCGACCGGCGCAAGGCCCGGGCCCGCACCGGCACATCCGCCCCCGTCCCCGTGGGAGGCTCCCGATGAGGACCCTGTCCCAGAACACCGTCCCCGACCGCACCGAGGAGTCGGCGCCCGCCGGGACCGCTAATCCAGCCGCACCGACCGCTCCCCCGGTGGTCGCGGTCCGCGACGTGCACATCACCGACCGGGTCACCGACCGTGAGATCGTCCACGGCGTCGGTTTCGAACTCACCCCCGGCAAGGCGGTCGGCATCGTCGGCGAGTCCGGCAGCGGCAAGACCCTGACCTGCCGGGCCGTCCTCGGCATCCTGCCCCCGCACTTCGAGGTCTCCGGCGGTTCGGTCGAGATCGACGGCACCGACATCGCGACCCTGACGCCCCGGCAGTGGACCGCCCTGCGCGGCACCACGATCGGTGCCGTCTTCCAGGACCCGGCGTCGTATCTCAACCCGTCGATCCGCGTGGGTGCTCAGATAGCCGAGGTCATCCGGGTCAAGAAGGGCGTGAAGCGGCGCGAGGCGCGCCGGCAGGCCCTCGGTCTCCTCAGGGCGGTACGGCTGCGGGACCCGGAGCTGGTCTACGGCCAGTACACCTACGAGCTGTCGGGGGGCATGCTCCAGCGCGTCCTGATCGCGGCCGCCATCGCCGTCGAGCCGCGGGCCCTCATCGCCGACGAGGCCACGACGGCCCTCGACGTCACGGTCCAGGCCGAGATCCTCGACCTGCTGGCCGAACTGCGCGAGCGCACCGGCCTGGCGCTCGTCGTCGTCTCCCACGACCTGGCCGTGGTCGCCCAGTTGTGTGACGAGGTCCTGGTCATGCGGCAGGGCGAGGTGGTGGAGCAGGGTCCGACGCGGTCGGTGCTGCACGATCCGCAGCACGCGTACACCCGGTTCCTGATGGCCGAGCACGAGCAGTACGGCCTGGACACGTTCCTGAACCCGAAGGGCCGCGAAGACCCCGAGGAGGCGTCATGACCACCGCGTCGCCGGAAGCGAGGACCGCCGGTCCGGAGGAGGCACCCTCCCCCGTCCTGGCCGTCGAGGATCTCGAAGTCCGCTACGGCCGGGGACGCCGCGGCCGGAGCGCCCTGCGAGGGGTCACGCTGAG
Organism: Streptomyces sp. NPDC005791; assembly: GCF_042871485.1. Lineage (NCBI taxonomy): Bacteria > Bacillati > Actinomycetota > Actinomycetes > Kitasatosporales > Streptomycetaceae > Streptomyces > Streptomyces sp. NPDC005791. The sequence goes on along the minus strand of NZ_JBIAIP010000020.1, from coordinate 41,757 downwards.
CGTCGCGCCCGGGGAGACCGTCGGCGTCATCGGCGAGACGGGCTCCGGAAAGTCCACTCTGGCCCGCGCCGTGCTCGGCCTCGTGCGCACCTCGGCCGGCTCGATCCGGGTCGGCGGCGAGGAGGTGACCGGCTACGGCAACCGCCGCTGGCGCGCCCTGCGCCGCAGGGGCATCGTCCAGTACGTCTTCCAGGACCCGCTGCGGAGCCTCGACCCGGACCTCACCGTCGAGGACTCCCTGACCGAACCGCTGCTCATCCAGGAGGTGCCGCGTAAGGAGGCGGCGGAACGGGCCCGCGCGTTCCTCGACCGGGTCCACCTGTCCGCGGATCTGCTCGGGCGGATGCCCGGCGAGCTCTCCGGCGGCCAGCGCCAGCGTGTCGCCGTGGCCCGCGCCCTGGTCACGGAGCCCTCCCTGGTCATCCTCGACGAGCCGGTCAGTGCCCTGGACTCCGCCAACCGCGTACAGGTCCTGGAGATACTCAAGGAGCTCCGCGCCGCCGGGACGTCCCTCGTCTTCATCTCCCACGACCTCGGTTCCATCGCCGGGACCGCAGACCGCGTCGCCGTGCTCTACAGGGGGGAGCTCGTCGAGGTGGGCTCCGCCCGTGACGTCATCAACCACCCGCGGCACGTGTACACGCGGCTGCTCGTCGGCTCCGCGCCGACGCTGCACTCGCGGACCGCCGACCGCTCCGAGCGAGAGGCCCTGCGCGCACAGCTGACCGGCTGACCGGCTGACCGCAGAGCGCCTCCGCACATCCAAGCACCACCGAGAGGAACACCCATGTCCCGCAGGATCCATCTCGCACTGCACCCGTACGGCGTCGGGGGGCCCGGCCAGCACGGCCTGTGGAAGGACCCGCTCGTCGCGAAGAACGCCAGCATCGACATCAACTACTACATCCAGCAGGCCCAGGCGGCCGAACACGCCCTCTTCGACGCGCTGTTCGTCGTCGACAGCCAGTTCATCAACTCCACCTACCCGTCGCACTACCTGAACCGGCTGGAACCGCTCACCCTGCTCTCCGCCGTCGCCACCCACACCAAGCACCTCGGCCTGGTCGGCACGGCGAGCTCGACGTACAACTCCCCGTTCAACCTGGCCCGCCGGTTCGCCTCCCTGGACCACATCAGCGGCGGACGCGCCGGCTGGAACGTGGTGACCAGCTTCGACACCGGGACGTCGAAGAACTACGGGCTCGACGAACACCTCGACTACGCCACCCGGTACGGCCGCGCCCTGGAGTTCGTCCAGGTCGCCCGCGGACTCTGGGACTCCTACGAGGACGACGCCTTCCCCGCCGACGTGGAGCGCGACGTCTTCCTGGACCCGTCCAGGCTGCACGCGCTGAATCACGTCGGGGAGCACTTCCAGGTCGCCGGTCCGCTCAACATCTCCCGCTCGGCGCAGGGACAGCCGGTCATCTTCCAGGCCGGGGTCTCCGCCGAGGGCCGCGACCTCGCCGCGCGCGTCGCCGAGGGCATCTACGCACCGGGCGGCACGCTTGAGTCGGCGCAGGAGTACTACGCCGACATCAAGAAGCGCACCGCGGCCTACGGACGCGACCCCGACCACATCAAGGTCTTCATCCACGGCGGCCCGATCGTCGGCGCGACCGACGAGGAGGCCCGGCGCCGGGAACGGGAGATCTTCGAGGAGGACAACGACTTCGCGAGCAACCTCGCACTCCTGGGCCGGTCCTTCGGCGCGTACGACTTCAGCGTGCACGACCTGGACGCACCGTTCCCCGACGTCGCCCACCTCGCGGAGAAGGGTGGCCGGACGGGCGCCGGGAGGATCATCGAGCGCGCGGAGGCAGAGAACCTGACGTTGCGTCAAGTGGCCGAGTCCGTGAGCGCGTTCCGCCGCTCGCCGTTCGTCGGGGCTCCGGAGACGGTCGCCGACACCATCGAGAAGTGGTCGGACGCCGGAACGCTGGACGGCATCAACCTGGCCTTCCGGAACAACGACGACCTCCACCGCTTCGTCGACGGCGTGGTGCCGCTCCTGCAGAAGCGCGGCCTGTTCCGGACCGAGTACGAGGCGGACACCCTGCGCGGCAACCTCGGGCTGCCCGTCCCCGCGAACCGCCACACCTCCGAGCGCGGGCTCGTGAACGACTGACGCGGTCCACGTAACCCCTGAACAGGCACGCACACGGAGGATCCAGATGACCGAGTACACCGACCACCACGCCGTCGAGGGACTTCGCACACGCGGCACCCTCGTCGTCGTGCCCGGCCGGGGCGAGACCCGGGCGACCTACACCCGGCTCGGCAGGCGGCTGGCCGCCGACGCCTACCGCGTCCGCGTGGTCGACGCCCCCGAGCTCGACGAGGGCGACCCGGCCGGTTCGCTGACCCGCTTCGGCGCCCGACTCGCCGCCACGGCCGAGGACTCGGGCGAGGACGGCGTCGTACGCCCCCTCGTTCTGGTGGGAGCGGACAGCGGAGCCGTCGCCGTCGCGGCGCTCCTCGGCCGGGAGGACGTACCGTCCGCCGCCCGGCCGGACGCCGTCGTCCTGGCGGCAATCCCCTCCGGCGGGGCCGCCTCCGTCGGCGGGTGGGAGGACGAACTCGACGTGCGTACCGCCTGCCCCGCCCACAGAGGGGCGCTCACCGAGGACACCGGGCTCCGGCGCGGGGCGCTCGACGAAGCGATACCGGAGGCTCTGCTCGCGGCGGCGTACGCCGGTGACATCGGCGTACCCACACTGCTCCTGACCGGCGACGCCGATCCGCTCGCGGACCGCGAGGCACTCGTACGTATGGCGAAGTCCCTTCCGCGGGCCCGTCTTTCGGTGGTGCGGGACGCACACCACGACGTCCTCAACGACGTGCAGCACCGCTCGGTGGCCGCGGAGATCGTCACCTTCCTGGAGACCCTGCGCAACGAACTGGTACCGGTCGTCACCGTCGTTTCGAGCGGGTGGTGAGCGCCGCCGCCCTCCGCCGTGTGCAACCGCACCGGCACCCCTGACCCGTAGAGAAAGGCTTCCCATGGCAACCATCTTGTCCGTCTCCGGCAGTCCCTCCGCCACCTCACGCACGGCACGACTCCTGCGCCACCTGGACGACCGGCTCCGGGACCAGGGTCACGACGTGACGCCGCTGGACGTGCGCACGCTGCCCGCCGAGGCGCTGCTGGGCGCCGACTTCCGGCACCCGGCTGTCGTCGAGGCCACGACGCTCTTCGAGGAGGCGGACGGGGTGGTCATAGGCACCCCCGTCTACAAGGCCGCCTACTCGGGCCTGCTGAAGACACTGCTGGACCTGCTCCCGCAGTACGCGCTGACCGGCAAGACCGTGCTGCCGCTGGCCACCGGGGGCAGCCCGGCCCATGTGCTGGCGATCGACTACGCGCTGCGCCCGGTGCTCAGCTCCATGGGCGCGGCGCACGTCGTCCCGGGCTGGTTCACCCTCGACAAGGACCTCACCGCCGGCGAGAACGGCACGCTGAGCGTGGCACCCGGCGCGGCGGAGGCTCTCGCCCAGGTCACCGACACCTTCTCCCGGCTGCTCGGCGGGCGTACGGCGGTGCTGGCGCCCACGGGCTGAGGACCGTCCGCGGCCGGGCCGGCCCGGTGCTGTCAGCCGTTGCCGGGCAGGGTTTCCGCCAGGGCGTCGGCCGCCCGCCGCGCCGTCTGCACGGGCGGGGCGTGGGGGGTGAGGATCCTGCGGGCCCCGATGTCGTACACGGGAGCGCCGTTGCTGCACACGGTCGTTCCGGTCAGGCCGTACGCAACCGGAGCCTCATCGCGGCATCGTAGCCCGGCGGCCACGGCTGCTTCCGCGACTCACGCCGCCCGCAGCCGCCGCCACACCGCCTTCGCCGCGTGGTGCCCCGACATGCCGTGCACACCGGGGCCCGGCGGGGTGGCCGAAGAGCAGAGGAAGACCGCGGGGTGCGCGGTGGCGTACGGCACCCGGGCGAGCTTGGGGCGGAGCACCGTCTGCAGCCCGGCGAACGCCCCGGTGGCGATGTCGCCGCCCACGTAGTTGGCGTTGCGTACGGCGAGCCGGGGCGGTCCGGCGACCGCGCGGGCCAGGACCAGGTCGCGGAAGCCCGGGGCGAACCGCTCCAGCTGCCGCTCGACGACCTCGGTGGCGTCCCCCTCCCAGCCGGAGGGGACATGCCCGTACACCCAGAAGACATGGCGGCCTTCGGGCGCGCGGGTCGGGTCGACGATGCTGGGCTGCGCGGTGATCAGGAAGGGCACATCGGGGTCAAGGCCGTCCACCGCTGCGCGCAGGGCCGCGTCGATCTCGCCGGCGGAGGGGCCGAGGTGGACCGTGCCGGCGCGACGGGCCTCCTCGGCCGTCCAGGGCACGGGCCCCGACAGCGCGTAGTCGATCTTGAAGCAGGAGGGGCCGTAACGGTAGCGGTCGTAGGCGCCGCCGAGCCTGGCGATCCGGGCGAGAGCGGTCGGTGAGGTGTCGAAGACGTACGCGCGGGCGGGTGGGAGCTCGTCGAGGCGTTTGACCTCGATCCCCGTGCGGATGGTGCCGCCCTGTTCCCGCAGGAAGGAGGCGAGGGCGTCGGAGATGGCCTGCGAGCCACCACGGGGCACCGGCCAGCCGTTCTCGTGCGCCGCGAGGGCGAAGAGCAGGGCGATACCACCGGTCGCGACGCCGCTCGCGGGCGCGATGGCGTGCCCGGCGAGGCCCGCGAGCAGCCCACGCGCCTTCTCCCCCCGGAAACGCCGGGAGAGCAGGGTGGCGGGCTGGATCGCTGCCAGTCCGAAGCGCGCGTAGCGGTGCGGGTCCTTGGGCAGGCCGTCCCACGGGGTGCGCAGGAAGTCCTCGGCGAGGGTGTCCCAGTGGCCCGTGAAGGGGGCCACGAGCCTGCGGTAGGCGCCCGCGTCCTCCGGGCCCAGCGACATGGCGGTCTCCCCGACGGACCGGGTGAGCACCGCGGCGGAGCCGTCGGGGAAGGGGTGGGCGAGCGACAGCGGCGCGTGGAGCCACTCGAGGCCGAGCCGGGCGAGCGGCATCGCTCGGAAGGCAGGCGATCCGATGCCCAGCGGGTGCACGGCGGAACACGGGTCGTGGAGGAAGCCGGGGAGCGTCAGCTCCTCCGTGCGGGCACCACCGCCGACGGTCTCCCCCGCTTCGAAGACCTCCACGGCGAGGCCGCGGCGGGCCAGCTCCACCGCGGCTGTCAGCCCGTTCGGGCCCGCCCCCACGACGACGGCATCCAGCATCGATGGCACCTTCGGACTCCTTCGTCAGCCGATGGCCAGGAAGCCCAGGATATTCGGGAGCGCCCGACACGGGACCCCGGGTAGCCTGCCGCCCGATGAACCACGCATGCGTGCCCTCTCCCGCCGTCGCCGCGATGGCCTCCCGGCTCGTCCGGCTGTCCGGTGTCGAGGCCGTCACCCTGGGTGGCAGTAGGGCCCGCGGCACCCACCGCCCCGATTCCGACTGGGACCTGGGCGTCTACTACCGGGGCGCCCCCGACCTGGCCGCCCTCACCGCACTGGCGTCCGAGGTCCAGGGCGCGCCGGCCGAGGTGGCGGGTCCCGGCGGCTGGGGTACCTGGGTGAACGGCGGGGCGTGGCTGACGGTGGACGGCGTCGCCGTCGACTGGATCCTGCGCGACCTCGACCGGGTGGAGTCGGTGTGGTCGGACTGCCGGGCGGGGCGCTTCGAGGTGGGGGCCCAGCCCGGCCACCCCTTGGGTTTCTGGTCCCCCTGCTACGTGGGGGAGGTCGCCCTCTGCCAGGTCATGGAGGACCCGCGCGGTGAGCTGACAGCGTTCCGGGAGATGACGCGCGCCTACCCCGAGCCGCTGCGCCGCGCGCTGACCGGCGCGGCGTGGGAGGCGGACTTCTCCGTGGCCGCCGCCCGCAAGTCGGCCCCGTCCGGGGACACGCTCCACGTCGCCCTCTGTCTGTCGAAGGCCTTCGGGGTCATCGCCCAGGCCCTGCACGCCCACCACCGTGTCTGGTGTCTCAACGAGAAGGGGGCGCTCGCTTCCGCCGCAGCTCTGGCGGACACCCCCGCGGACTTCGCGGACCGGGTGTCCGAGGCGCTGCGCGGTCTGGACACGGCCGCGGTGGCGACGGCGGCCGGTGTCGTCCGCGACGTACGGGCGGTGCTGGACGGCTCGTCAGGTCCCGGCGGGGCCCGGCTCCTGGCCGGTCCGTAGCGCCTGGAGGACCCGCTCCGCCGTCGCCCGGTCCCTGGCCGCGGTGAACGGCAGGTCGTTGCCGCCGGTGATGCGGTACGGGACGCCTGAGAGCGTCGACTGGGAGCCGCCCGCCTCGGTGACCAGGAGCAGGCCCGCCGCGTGGTCCCAGGCGAACTCCCAGTTGAAGGCGACCGCGTCCTGCGCGCCGCAGGCGATGGCGAGGTACTCCAGGCCCGCCGATCCGCAGGCGCGGGCGTCGATGCCGTCGGTCCGCAGGCCGAGCAGGGCGCGCTTCTGGGCGTCGGAGGTGTAGTCGGGGTGGGACATGGCCACCTTGAGCACCGCGCCGGGCGCGGGTGATCCGCTGTGCAGCGGCGCGCCGTTGAGTGTGGCGCCCCGGCCCTTCACGGCGACGGCCATCTCGTCGAGGACGGGGGCGTACGTCCATGAGGCGTACACCTCCCCGTGCAGGGCGAGGGCCACCAGGGTGCAGAAGCCGGGTTCGCCGTGGACGAACTGGCGGGTGCCGTCGACCGGGTCGACGATCCACACGGGTGCGTCGCCGCCGAGCGCGTCGTTGACCGAGGGGTCGGCGTGCACGGCTTCCTCTCCGACCACGGCCGAGCCGGGCAGCAGCCGGGTGAGGGAGGCGGTGAGGTGTTCCTCGGCCAGTCGGTCCGCGGCGGTGACCAGGTCGTGCGGGCCGCTCTTCTCGACGATCTCGTGGGCGGCCAGCTGCCGGTAGCGCGGCAGGATCTCGGCGGCGGCCGCCGCGCGGACCGCCGCTTCCACCTCGGCCGTCCGGCCGGCGTGCCCGGCGGTCCCGTACAGGAAGTCATCGATCATGACTCCAGCTAAGCACGGTCCACCGGGAACGCTCCGGGCAGGTGGTCAGCGGCCGACCGCGTAGCCCTGCATCCCCCGGGGATTGGCGGCGGCGGACAGGACACCGGTCTCAGGGTCCCTGGCGACGGCGCACATCCGGCCCTCGGACCACGGGTCCCCGACCGTGACGTCGTGGCCGCGGCGGCGGAGCTCGCCGACGACCTCCGGGTCCATGCCCCCCTCGACCGTGACGCTGCCCGGGCGCATCCCGCGTGGGAAGAAGGAGCCGGGGAAGCTGTCGTTGTGCCAGTTCGGGGCGTCGATGGCGCCCTGGAGGTCTAGCCCGCCGCGTACCGGGCCGCGGAGCGCCACAGCGAGGAAGAAGTGCAACTGCCACTGGTCCTGCTGGTCGCCGCCGGGCGTGCCGAAGGCCATGACGGGGACTCCGTCGCGCAGGGCGAGGGACGGGGTGAGTGTGGTGCGCGGGCGGCGGCCGGGCGTCAGCGTGTTCGGCAGGCCCTCGTCGAGCCAGGCCATCTGGAGCCGGGTGCCGAGCGGGAAGCCGAGCTCGGGCACGACCGGGTTGGACTGGAGCCAGCCGCCGCTGGGCGTGGCCGCGACCATGTTGCCCCAGCGGTCGACGATGTCGATGTGGCAGGTGTCGCCTCGGGTCGCGCCGTCCTCGGACACCGTCGGCTCGCCCGCCCCGGCCACCGGAATGCCCATGGCGTCGAAGCCGGAGGCGACGGCGTGGGCGTGCGCGCTGAGGACCGGGGTGCGGCCGTCGGGACTGCCGGGGCGCAGTTCCAGGGAGGCGGTGTCCTTGATCAGGGCGCGGCGCTCGTCGTTGTACGTGCCGGAGAGCAGGGTGTCGAGCGGTACGCCGGTGGCGTCGCCGTACCAGGCCTCGCGGTCGGCCATCGCGAGTTTGCAGCCCTCGATGAGCAGGTGGACGTAGTCGGCGGAGCCGTACGCCGGGAGCTCGGCGGGGAGGAGGGCCAGCTGCTGCAGGAAGGCGGGGCCCTGGCTCCAGCCGGCCGCCTTGGCCAGCGTCCAGCCGTTCCAGTCGTAGGTGACGGGCGCCTCGTACCTCGCGGACCAGTCCGCCAGGTCGGCGGCGGTGAGGGTGCCGGTGCGGCGGGTGCCGCTGGTGTCCATGGTGGGGACGGCGGCCTGGCGGACCAGCGCGTCGGCGATGAAGCCCGTGCGCCAGACGGCGCGGGCGGCGTCGATCTGCACGGCGCGGTCCTCGCCGCCCTCCTCCTCGGCCTCTGCCACCAGGCGGCGCCAGGTGGCGGCGAGGGCCGGGTTGCGGAAGAGGGTGCCGGGCTCGGGCGCCTTCCCGCCGGGGAGGTAGACCTCGGCGGACGTGGGCCACTCGCTCTCGAAGAGCGCGCGGACGGTCTCCACGGTCCGGCCGACGCGCTCGACGGGGGCGTGGCCGTCCTCGGCGTATCCGATCGCGTAGCGCAGGACCTCGGCGAGTGTCCTGGTCCCGTGGTCGCGCAGCAGCAGCATCCAGGCGTCGAAGGCGCCCGGTACCGCGGCGGCGAGCGGTCCGGTGCCGGGCACCAGCTCCAGACCGAGTGAGCGGTAGTGCGCGGCGGAGGCACCCGCGGGCGCCGGGCCCTGGCCGCACAGCACCTGTACGTCACCGTCCTTCGGCGCGAGGATCACCGGGACCTCGCCGGCCGGGCCGTTGAGGTGCGGCTCGACGACGTGCAGGACGAATCCGGCGGCGACGGCCGCGTCGTAGGCGTTGCCGCCGCCCTCCAGGACGGCCATCGCGGACTGCGAGGCGAGCCAGTGGGTGGAGGACACCATGCCGAAGGTGCCCTGGAGGGTCGGTCGGGTCGTGAACATCGCGCGTCACCTTGCTCTCTGTACGTGCCGAGCGGACCGATCACGGCTCACGATCGAGCCCGGGGAGAATCCGAGGAGTTCCGCCCTGCAAGGTCGTTCACCCGATCGTGATCAGGTGAACTCCGTGTTCCTCCATGCCGTGCCCACGTACGACATCACCCACATCGACACTGCGGACACCTACGGCCACGCACACCGTCGAACACCCGATCCATACGCCCTCTACCCGTATCCCGAGGGCTCATCGATCGCGACGGAGGTGGGGTGGGCGCGACCGCCTCCCCCAGGAGCGGCCGTAGACGCTGAACGTGCGCGAGGTGCTGACGTGTTCGACAGGGATGCCGGTCATGGGAACAGCACCACCGAGCGCAGGACGTCGCCCTTGTGCATGCGGGCGAAGGCGTCCTCGACCTCGTCGAGGGTGACGGTCTCACTGACGAAGGCGTCGAGGTCCAGGCGGGCGCCGCGCCGGCCAGCCGGGCACCGGCAACAGCCGCGTCGCCGACGCCGCCGCAGCCGATGACGGCCACGGTGTCGCCTCGCCCGACACCGCCGGTGTTGATCGCGGCACCGATCCCGGCCATCACCCCGCAGCCGAGCAGGCCGGCTGCGGCCGGGGAGGCGGCAGGGTGGACCTTGGTGCACTGCCCGGCGGCGACCAGCGTCTTCTCGGCGAAGGCGCCGATACCAAGGGCGGGGGACAGTTCGGTGCCGTGGATCAGAGTCATCTTCTGCTTCGCGTTGTGCGTGTCGAAGCAGTACTGCGGCCGGCCGCCTCGTGGCCGAGGAGGAACGGGAAGTCGTCTTCGATGCCACCGTCGCGGTAGTGGAGATCGGTGTGGCAGACGCCGCATGCCTGCACCTTCACCACCGCTTCTCCTGGGCCGGGGTCGGGTACGACGATCGTTTCGACGCGAACCGGCGCACCCTTGGCATGGGCGACGACACCGCGTACCTGCTGGGGCATGGAAGAAGGTCCCTTCGATGGGGTGTCCTGCGTGGGGAGGACCGCGGGATCGGTGGCTGTGGTCACTGAGCCGTTCGGATGCGCACGGGGATCGACGCCCAGGAGCGCAGGGTGTTGTTGAGGTGGCGCCGGGGCTCACCGCTGAGTTCGATGTGCCCGACGCGTCGGACCAGGGCGGTGAGCAGGGCTTCGGCTTCCAGCCGGGCGACGTGCTGGCCGACACACTGGTGGATGCCCATGCCGAAGCCGACGTGGCCGGAGGGATCGCGAGTGAGGTCGAAGCGGTCGGGGTCGCTCCAGCGGGCCGGGTCGCGGTTGGCGGCGCCGAGGAACATCAGGATCTTGCTGTCCTTGCGCACGCGGGTTCCCGCGATGTCGACGTCGGTGGTGGCGGTCCGGAAAAAGGTCTGCACCGGCGACTGCCAGCGCACCGCCTCGTCGAACGCCACGCGCGCGAGACCCGGGCGCGCACGGAGCCGCTGCCACTCCTCCGGGTGGGTGGCAAAGGCGTAGAGGGTCGCGGCCAGGCCGTGGACGGTCGTGTCGACACCGGCGGTGAGCAGCGAGCGCACGACCAGGGGCGCCTGGGCGTGAGTGAGGTCGCCTCGGTCGGCCGCGGCCCAGATGCGGGCGCCGAACCCGTCCCCGGCCAGTGCGCCGCGTGTGCACCGGGCGTTCACCCAGCCGGACAGTTCGGTCACCCGGTCGGCGTCGGCTGCGACCAGGTCGTTGCGGGGGCCGAACGCGTTGAAGGCCATGTTGCCGTAGGGGAGGAGGTTCTCCCGGCCGTCGGGTCCCAGGCCCACGGCGTCGGGGAAGACGCGCAGGGGAAATCGTTTGGCCAGCGTCTCGAAGGCGTCGAACTCCGTTCCGTAAGTCGCCAGTACGGCGTCGACGAGCTCGTCGGCCCGCATCTGCCACGTGTCGCGCAGCCTTCGCAGCGCGAGCGGGGAGAGAATCTCGCGCAGGACCCGGCGCGGGGCGTCGTGGTGGGGCGGATCGGCCTCCAGCAGCAGACTCGGAGGGCGCCATGGCTCCTCGTGTGTGAAGTCGGCCAGGCCGACACCGGCACCGGACCGAAAGGTCTGCCAGTCGACGAGGGCGGTCTGGACTTCCTGGTACCGGGCCAGGGCGTGGACGTCGTAGCGGGCGAGGCGGACGACCGGCCCTGCTCGGCGAAGCTGCTGGTGCAGGGCATCGGGCTGCCGCAGGTGCTCCGCGGCGAACGGGTCGGCATCGCTGGTGGGCGGTGATACGCGGGCGGCTGTACCGGTCATGGAGTCTCCAGCTGAGGCGGCGCGGTGGGGGTTCGGAGGTGCGGCTCAGAGATCGAGTACCAGGCGGGCCGAGCGGGACCGGGACACGCACGGCAGCATGCAGTCGCCGGCTGCCCGTTCGTCTTCGCTCAGAACGGCGTCCCGGTGGTCCGGCGTCCCTTCCGACACCGGGACGAGACAGGTTCCGCAGGTGCCCTGCTCGCAGGAGGACAGCACCTCGGCTCCGGCCCGGCGCACAGCGTGCAGCACAGAGACATCAGGCGTCACCGTCACCGTCCGGCCGGACCGGCCCAGTTCCACGTCGAAGGGCGTCCGGCGCACGGGCTCCGCCTGGCCGGCGGCGACGAAACGTTCCGTGCGCAGGCTGTGGGCCGGCCTGCCGGCGCATGCCTCCCGCAGCGCGTTCAGGAGCGGCGCCGGCCCACAGGCGTACACCTTGGTCCCGGTCGTCGGTGCACCGGCCAGGCATCCGGGCAGGTCCAGAAGGCCGCACTCGTCCTGAGGGCTGATGTGTACGCGACCGCCGTAGGCGTTCCGCAGGTCCTGCCAGAACGCCATCGAAGCGCGGGTGCGACCGCCGTACAGCAATTCCCATTCGATGTTCATGAGTTCCGCCTGGTGCATCATCGGTATCAGCGGTGTGATCCCGATGCCCCCCGCGATGAAGACGTACCTGTCGGCCGGTACGAGCGGGAAGTAGTTGTGCGTGCCCCCGATGCCGACCAGTTCGCCCGGCGCGAGGGAGTCGTGCACGTACGTCGATCCTCCGCGTCCGGCGGGTTCACGAAGGACGGCGACGCGGTAGGTGTAGGGATCCCAGCGGTCCCCGCACAGCGAGTACTGCCGGGTCGCCCCGTTGGGCAGGACCAGGTTGATGTGCGCACCGGGCGTCCAGTCCGGCAGCCGCGATCCGGCCGGGTGGGACAGGATCAGCCGTACGACGCCCTCGGCGACGAGTTCCTTGGCCTGCACCCTCAACGTCAGGGTGGAATGGGGTGTGCGCGCCCCGGCGAGCAGATTCCGTGCGACCACGTTGTCGCCTCCCTCTGTGAAGTGAAGGAAGGATGCTCGTGATCGGCGTCACGTCGCTGCCGCTTTCTCATTCAGTGAGAGACGGATGTGGAGCGGATGTCACACCTCTGACGCGGCACAACCCTCGTGCCCGCCGCCGCGCGCGCCCAGGGCGCGGGACAGGCCCCGGGCCGCCATCCGCACGACGGGAATGAGCGTCGTGGCGTCCCTGTCGTTGGGGACGATGACCGACAGTGCCGCCACCACGGCACCACCGGCGTCGCGCACCGGGGCGGCTATCCCGAGGGCCTCGGTGTGCACGTAACCGGGGCAGAAGGCATACCCCTGGCGGCGTACCTCGGCCATGATCGCCCGCAGCCGGGCCGGGGTGGCCGGGGTCGCGGGGGTGCAGGCGGTGAGCCGACCGGACAGGACGCGCTCCTTGAGGTCGGCGCGACCGTGTCCCAGGAGCACGAGGCCGCTGGACGAGACGTTCAGGGGCAGCCGACCGGCGATACGGGAGTAGTTGACCACCGCGCTCGGCGCTGAGAGGCGTTCGAGGAAGAGCACGTCGTCACTGTCGAGAACGCCGAGCTGCACATGGTGGCCCACCATGTCGTGCACGCCCTCCATGAACGGCATGGCGGCATCGCGCAGGGACGACGTCGGTGCGGCCCTGGTCACGAGTTCCCAGAGCCGGACCCCGATCCGCACCTTGCGATCGTCGTCGCGGCTCAGGAAGCCGTGCGCCACCAGTTCTCCGACGAGCCGGGACGTGGTCGCCACGTGCAGCCGTGCACGCCGCGCGATCTCCGACACGGACAGCGCCGGCTCCTCCTGGCTGAAGGCTTCGAAGATGCGTGCCGTCCGGGACAGGACCGACTCCTGGTGAGGGCTGTTCACGCTGCCCCTCGGGGTCTCTCGTTCGGATCAGGGAGCGGGGTCTGGTGGTGGGGGCACCTCCCATGCCGTCCAGGCTGTGGGAGAGTTCACGGGCGACCTGCCAACGGTCCGGCGGTTCGTGTCGACTCTGGCTGCGGGAAGCGTACTTGGCCTGGTCCCGTAGCAGAGGACGACGGCCGCTCCCTGCCCGGCTCGGCAGGGAGCGACCCTGGATGAGGCACCGCCCACGGTCAGCGGAGGGTCAGGCTTCGCTGTGCTGTCAGGTCGCGGGACGAATGTGCGGTGGCGATGGTGTACGAGCCCGGCGCGAGGACCCAACCACCCGACTTCCACACGGTCAGGTCCTGTGTCGGGATCGCGATGGTCAGCCGCTGTGAACCCGCCGCGTTCAGTGTGACCTTGCGGAAGGCGACCAGGCGACGTGGCTCCGCCGCTGCCGCACCGGGCAGAGTGACGTAGATCTGGACCACTTCGGTGCCTGTGCGTCGGCCCGTGTTGGTGACGTCGACGGAGAGGGTGACGCTCTTGGCTGCCTGGTCGTAGGTCGCTTCGAGGGAGCCGTGGGCGAAGGAGGTGTAGGACAGGCCGTGGCCGAAGGGGAAGCGGGGCTGCTGTCCCTTGGTGTCGTAGTAGCGGTAGCCGACGGCGATGCCCTCGTCGTAGGACACGGCGCCGTTCGTACCGGGGTAGGTCGCGAGGGTGGCGCCCGGTCCCTGGTTCGCGCCGGTGGGGAAGGTGACGGGGAGACGGCCGGAGGGATCGCTGTCGCCGAACAGGACTGCGGCGAGGGCGGTGCCCATGCCGCGGCCTCCGTACCATGTCTGGATCACCGCTCCCACGTCGTTGAGCCAGGGGGTGGCGACGGGGCCGTCGGTGTTGAGGACGACGATCGTGCGCGGGTTCGCGGCGGCCACAGCGGTGATGAGCTGGTTCTGATCCCCGGGCAGGTCGAGTCGCTCGTGGTCCATGGCCTCGCCGGCGACCCGGTTGACGAAGACGACGGCGGCGTCGGCCGCGCCTGCCGCCGTGACGGCGGCGGGGATGAGGGATTCGGGCTGCCAGCCCAGGGTCAGTCCGCAGGTCCCGGCCTCGGCCGTGGCGTTGGTGTAGGTCAGTTCGAGGCTGACCGCGCGGCCCGCGGTCAGCTGGGCGGTGCCCTGGAGCGGGTAGTCGAACGGTCCGAGGAAGAAGCGGCGCATCTGCCGGGTTCCGGAGACGACCGTGACGCCGTTGATCTTCAGTGTGGTCGTACCGGCGGACAGCAGGGAGAAGCGGTGCAGGCCGGTGGTGGTCGGCACGAGGGTGCCGGTCCACTTCGCCGACCAGACGGCGGGCAGATCCGCCGCGGGCGCGGTGGTGAAGTCCACGGTGGCGTCGTTCCTGGTCACGACTGGGGTGCCGGTGGCGTCGGCGCCCGCGAAGTACACGGCGGTCAGGCCGGGCTTGCCCGAGCTGTCGCGCAGGACGGTCGACGGCACCGCGGCCAGAGGCAGGTCTCCCTTCGTGCCCTGTGAGTGGGTGACCCTGACGGAGCTTCCGGCCCGGGTGCGGATGGCCTGCAGAGGGGTGGTCCAGGTGCCGGGATCGACGTAGGTGGATCCAGCGACACCGGTGAACACGTCGGTGTCGGCCGGGCCGATGACGGCCAGCGACTTCACCGAGGCGGGCAGCGGCAGGGCCGAGGAGCGGTTGGCGAGCAGGACCGTGGAGGCGATCGCGGCCTCGTGGGCGAGGTCCTGGTGTTCCTGTGTGCTGACGTTGCCGGCGGGAGCCGGGACGGGGCTGTCGAAGAGGCCGTTCGCGAACATCGTGACGAGGATGCGGCGCGCGGCGTCGTCCAGCCGCGCGCCCGGTATCGCGCCTGCCGTGAGTCCGCCCGCGGGGATCCTCACCGCGCCGGGGCCGAGTCCGGCGAGGTCCATTCCTGCCCGGGCGGCTGCGACCTGGTCGTCGCCGGCCCAGAAGTCCGGCACGGTGTAGCCCTGGAGTCCGAGGCCCTTCTTCAGGTGGTCGAACAGAGCAGGGTTCTGGGTCGCGAAGGTACCGTTGATCTTCGGGTAGGCCATCATCACCGACGTGGCCGGCGCGGCAGTCACCACACGGCGGAAGGGCGCCTCGTAGATCTCGTGCAGCGCTCGGTCGGCGACCTCGGTGTCGGTGAAGAAGCGGTTGGTCTCCTGGGTGTACGCGGCGAAGTGCTTGACGGTGGCCGCCACCTTCTGGCTCTGCATGCCGACCGTGACGGCCGCTCCGAGGTACCCGGCGAGCAGCGGGTCCTCCCCCATTGCCTCGGACTGACGTCCGAAGTGCCACGTCCGCGTCAGGTCGACGGTGGGGCCGAGCACGTTGTTGTACCCCTTGCCCCTGCCTTCCGCTCCGATGGCCTGGCCTATGCGGCCCACCAGATGCACGTCGAAGGTGGCCGCCTGAGCGACAGGGACAGGGAAGGCCGTCACCCCCTTCTCGCCCCGGAGGCCGGCGGACGCGTCGACCATCGTCAGGGCGGGGATACCCAGGTGGGCTACGGCCGCGAAGTCGCAGCGTACGAGGGCTTCTTTCTCCGTCGCCGACATCGTGGCCAGCAGGGCGTCGGCCCGGTCCTGTGGGACGGCGCCGGACGCGGCCACTGCCTGGTCGCTGACGACCGGGGCCGTACTCAGGGCCAACGCGGTGAAAGTGGCGGCAGAGACAAATCTTCTTCTGTTCACAGCGGCTCTCCGGATATATCGGCGACTGTCCAACACGCCGCCACGGGGGAATGGGGCCGGCCAAGAGGTCAGGTTCCTGGCCGGCCCCAGCTGACGGGGGACACCTTTATCGGCGCGTGATGCACATGTGAAATGCACCTTATTAATCGATGGATCGAGATAACTCTGCCGCATCCCACGACAGCGATCCGCGGCTCACATCGACGCCGACACGCGCAACGTTTCCCCAACATGCGGAAAACTATTGCCTGTTCATGCGCAGGTCAACCCTCCGGCACCACCTCTTCGAAGAAGCCGCCGACCAGGGTGAACAATCAATTGGATTGAAATTTTCAATCGAATGCAAAAAAGTCACCTCATCATCATTCTGCTGGATCCCGCCCATCCACGAGGGAAATGCAAAACGCACGCGGAGAACGGCCCTCCAACCCCGGACGGCCGGGCGCAGGAAGTACCTGCGCCCGGCCGTCCGGGGTGAGACTCACTTCTTTCAAACAGCGGCGCCGACGATCTGTGCAGTGTCGATGACGTGTTCACCCGGGTGCAGAGTGATCGGCTCGCAGGCAGGCAGCTCGACAACGGCCCGGCAGCCTTCGGGAACTGTGCAGCGGGCCGTCATACCGGTGGCGGTCACTTCCCATGACAAGGATGCGCTCCCGTAAGGCGTTTCGTGGCGGGTGCGGGCCCAGGTGATTCCACCGCCGGGCCGTGGACGGAAGGTGATGTCCCGGTAGCCGGGGGCCGTGGCGGTGATGCCGCCGACGACGCGGTGCAGCCAGTCGGCGACGGCCCCCAGGGCGTAGTGGTTGAAAGAGGTCATCCCGCCGGGATTGAGGCTGCCGTCGGGCCGCAGGCTGTCCCAGCGTTCCCATATGGTCGTGGCGCCCTGGGTCACGGTGTAGAGCCATGAGGGGCACTCGGTCTGCAGGAGGAGTCGGTAGGCGACGTCCAGGTGGCCGGTGTCGGTGAGTGCGTCACAGATGAGTGGCGTCCCGACGAAGCCGGTGGCGATCCGGGCCTCGTCCGCGAGGACGAGCTCGGCGAGCCGGTCCCCCGCGCTCTGCTTCTGCTGGGGGGCGAGCAGGCCGAAGGCGATGCCCAGGGCGTAGGCGGTGGGGCTGTCGCTGGTCATGCGGCCGGACGGCAGCACGTACCGGCGGCGGAAGGCTTCCCTCACCTCGTCGGCCAGGGCGGTGTACCGCTCGGCCTCCGCGGCGTCTCCCAACTCGGCTGCGGAGAGCGCGAGGTGGCGGGCGGAGTGGGCGAAGTAGGCAGTGGCGACGAGATACCGGTCGGTGCGGCCGGCCGCGGGGTCCTGGGGTGGAGCGGCGGGGTCGAGCCAGTCACCCAGCTGGAAGCCGGTGTCCCACACGCGGCTCGGTCCTGCGAGGCGTTCCATGAGGTCGACCCACTTCTTGGCCATGGGGTGGTGGCGGCGGAGGACGCCGATGTCGCCGAAGCGCTGGTACAGGGTCCAGGGGGTGAGCGTGGCGACGTCTCCCCACGCGGCACCGGGCTGGATCGGCGTCCACATCGGCTCACCCGGGATGACGGGCACGTACCAGGGGACGGTGCCGTCGGGGAGCTGTTCGAGGCCGACGTCGGTGAGCCAGGAGTCGAGCATGCCCGCGCAGTCGTAGAGGTAGCTGGCGGTGGGGGCGAAGACTTGGATGTCGCCGGTCCAGCCGAGGCGTTCGTCGCGCTGCGGGCAGTCGGTGGGGATGTCGACGAAGTTGCCGCGCATGCTCCAGACGACGTTCTCGTGCAGGCGGTTGACCAGTTCGTCGCTGCACTCGAACCAGCCGGTGCGGCGCATGTCCGTGTGGTGGACGCGGGCGGTCACCCGGTCCGGCTTCAGTTCGCCGGGCCAGCCCGTGACTTCCGCGTACCGGAAGCCGTGCAGCGTGAAGCGGGGTTCCCAGGTGAGCGGGCCCCGCCCGGACAGGACCAGGGTGTCGGTGGCGTACGCCTCGCGCAGGGGGCGGGTGGCCAGATCGCCGTCCTGGAGGACCTCGGCGTGGCGGAGGGTGATGACGGTGCCGGCCGGTCCGTCGGCCGTGACGCTGAGGCGGCCCACCAGGTTCTGCCCGAAGTCGAGGATGTGCCGCCCGTCCTCGGTGCGGGTGACGGAGACCGCAGCGATCTCCTCGGTGCAGCGCACCGGTGGCCCCATCGGTGCGACGAGGGTTCCGGGGTCGCGACGGCCGGTGCGTACGGGTGTCCATTCTTCGGATGCGGTGCGCGACGGTGTGCACCAGTCCGGGTCGTGCAGCCGGGCGTCGAACGTCTCACCTTCGTAGAGACCGCTGGTCAGGATGGGGCCCGGGGCCGCGCTCCAGGTGGCGTCCGTGGCGACGACGAGTGTGGTGCCGTCGCGGTATGTCACCTCCAGTTGCGCGATGAGGGCCTGGTCGGTGCCGTAGATGTTGCGGGTGCCACCGTCGAAGCCGTACTTGCCGCGGTACCAGCCGTCACCGAGCCACGCCCCGATGGTGTTGGCGCCCTCGATGAGGTGTGCGGTGACGTCGTGGGTGCGGTAGCGCAGGCGCTCGGGGTACACCGTCCAGCCCGGGGCAAGCGTCTCGTCGCCGACTCGGCGGCCGTTGATCTCCGCCTCGTACAAACCGTGCGCCGAGACGTACAGACGGGCGTGGGCCAGGGGCCGGTCGAGCTCGAAGTCCTGACGGACCCGGGCCGGGCGGCGCTCGGCCTCCGGGTCCTCGTCCCATCCGGCGCCCACGGGGACCGCCTGCCAGTCGGCGGGGTCCAGGAGGCCGGCTTCGACGGCCCGGGGTTCGCTCCACGCCGACGGGTCCTCGGCATCCGGGGTCCAGACACGGACCCGGACGGTCGCGCGTTCACGGGAGGCGAGCGGCTCGCCCGGCCAGGGCGCCAGTACGTGGCCCTGGTCCTCGACACGTCCTGTGCGACGGACGGTACCTGAGCGGTCGACTTCCAGTTCGTATGCCCGCTGTCGACCGGTGCCTGCTGGGAGTGTCCAGGTGAGGCGGGGGGCGGCGGCTCCGACGCCGAGACCGTCCGGAAGGTGCTCGACGGATACCGGGGAGGGCTGAGGGGAAAGCACAGGGGACCTTTCTTGCACGTGCGGGAGTGAACGCGGTGGTGGGCGGGGGTCAGCCCTTGACCGCTCCCGAAGTGAGGCCCTTCATGACCTTCTGGTTCAGGAAGAGATAGATCAGGAGAGTGCCGAAGACGTTGATGCAGATGGCCGCGAACAGAGGGCCGTACTGGGTGGCACCGAAGTCACCGGTGAAGTTGAGCAGACCGACCTGGATGGTGCGCAGGTCCTGGTTGTTCGTGAAGGTCAGCGCGATGAGCAGGTCGTTCCAGATGAAGAAGAACTGGACCAGACCGACGGTGAGCAGGGCGTTGCGGACCATGGGAACGCTGATGGTCCAGAAGGCGCGCAGGATTCCGGCCCCGTCGATGGTGGCGGCTTCGAACAGCTCGCGGGGGACGGCTCGGTAGTAGGTGGCCATCATGAAGACGGTCAGCGGAAGACCCGTGCCCGTGTAGGTGAGGATCAGCGGCCACAGCGTGCCCGACAGGCCGGTCTGGAAGTAGACGGTGAACAGGGGCAGAAGGATCATCTGCGGGGGCACCATCATGCCCGCGAGGAAGATCAGCAAGGTGAGGCTGCGGCCCTTCCACACCATGACCTGCAGGGCGAAGCCGGCAGCTGTGCCGAGGAGCAGGATCAGGGCCAGTGCCGGGATGACGGCGAGCAGACTGTTCTGGATGTACAGCCCGATGTTGCCCGTGGTCCACGCCTCGGAGTAGTTGCCCCACTCCCACGTCGTGGGCAGGCTCCAGGTGGAGTTGTTCAGGTAGTCGTCGTTCGACTTGAGTGAGGTCAGGAACATCCAGATCAACGGGTACAGCTCGGCGACCAGCAGGAGCGCGACGACGACCTTCACCCACAGCCGGCTGCCCGTGCGACTCCCTCGGCGAGCGGCGCCGCCGGTTGCTCCCCGGCCCGGGCGGCTCACAGAGGTCTTCGCAGGTGTGTCGATGGCCATGGCTCAGCCCTCCGTGAGGTCGCGCCGCGAGACGCGGTAGACGACCAGGCTCACCATCAGGCACACCACGGTCAGCAGCAGCGCGATGGTGCTGCCGTAGCCGTAGTCGCTGTAGGTGAACGACGTCTGGAACATGTACAGGGTCAGCGGGGTCGTACCGTTGCCGGGCCCACCGTTGGTCAGCGCGATGATGGAGTCGAAGGCCTTCAGCGTTCCGTTGACGCTGAAGATCAACGACGACAGCAGCACGGGAAGGGACAGGGGCAGCACGATGTGGCGGACCAGTCTGAGTCCTGTCGCTCCGTCCAGGCGGGCCGATTCGAGGACCTCGTCGGGGATGTCGACCAGCCCGGCGAAGAGCAGGACGGCGTAGAAGCCCATGGAACGCCAGATGTCCATGACGATCAGCACCCAGAAAGCGCTGCCGGCGCTGCCGAAGAAGTCGATCGAGTCGACGCCGACCGCGTTGAGCAGGGAGTTGACCGGGCCGGTCTGCGGAGCGACTTGGAAGAACTTCTGGAAGAGCAGGCCGACGGCGACGGTGGGGAGCACCACGGGGAAGAAGACGAGCGTCCGTATGAGGGCCGACGCGCGCTTGAGGAAGAAGACGTACAGCAGGGCGAGCAGGTAACCCGCGATGACCTGACCGGCGGTCACGACCAGGGCGTACTCGAGGGTGAACCAGAGGGCGTCCCGGACGGCTTCGTCGGTGAACAGGCGCTGGAAGTTGTCCAGCCCGTTACCGGTGAAGCCGTCGATGGTGTTGCCCGTGGTGAAGGAGTAGCCCAGTGACCACACCATCGGGACCAGCATGATCAGGGAGTAGACGAGGAGAGCGGGACCGAGCAGGATCAGGATGGCCCTGCGGTCACCTAGGACGCGGTGCATGAATGGTGTCCACTTCGTTTCCGTGAAAGAGACCTGCCGTACGGGACCGGGGGCGGCGCACACGGGGGCGTGCGGGGCGTGCGAGAAGGCCGGTGGGCCGCCCCCGGCCGGTCACTGGGCGGTCAGGGCGTCCTGCACGGTCTGCATGAACTTCTGCGGGGCCATGCTGCCGCTGACCAGGGAGGCGGCGTTGGTCTGGCTGATCGTGGTGGCCTTGGTGCCGAACAGGGCCTCGAACCACAGCACGTTCTGCTCGGACGCGCCGATGGTGTCCCTGACCTGCGTGGTGACCTCGTTGGCGTCCTGGACGTCGTCGTTGACCTTGAATCCGGAAATGGCGCCCTGGTCCTTCAGCACGGTCGCGCCGTAGTTCTTCGCGATGCAGGCGGTCCAGTCACCCGTCTTGTCGTCGAAGGACTTCCGCGCGAGAGTGATGCCCAGACCGACGTTGGAGGGGTACTGGCCGATCGCGCCCTTGCCTCCGGCCACCGCGGGGAAGGGCATGAACCCGATGTTCTCGGCGCCGACCTTGTTCTGCTCGGCGTCGGAGATGTTGGTCAGCGCCCAGCTGCCCATGTAGAACATGGCGGCCTTGCCGCTGAGGAACTGGTTGATCGCCGTGTCGTAGTCGATGGAACCGAGTCCCTTGCCGAAGTAGCCCTTCTTGCCGAGTGCGGCGACTTCCTCGGCGGCCTTGACGTACTCGGGGTCGGTCAGCGCGGCCTTGCCGTCGGCGACCTTCTCGAGCGCGTCGGGACCGAGGCTGCGGTAGAGGTACCCGCTGATGAGGCGGGTGAGGGGCCAGCCCTGCTGCCCGGACGCGGAGAACGGCTGCACGCCCTTGCTCTCGAGCTCGGCGGAGGCGTCGACCAGGGCGTCCCATGTTGCGGGCTCGGAGAGGCCGTTCTCACTGAACAGCTTCTTGTTGTAGAAGATGCCCTCGATGTTGTACTCGTACGGGAGTACCGCGAGCTTGCCGTCGTACAGCGCCTTGACCGTCGAGACGGCGGCGGGCTCGATCTGGTCCAGGACGCCGAGTCGCTTCAGCTCCTTCTCCAGGTCGGCGATCTTTCCGGACCCTTCGAGCTGGTTCGTGAGCGCCGGGGCGTTGCCCGCGGCGAACTGCACCGGCAGCGCGTCCTGCCCGGCCAGGAGCTGGAGCTTCTGGTCGAGGCTCGCCTGCGGAACCGTCTCGGTCTTCAGCGGCAGCGCCTTGTTCTCCGCCTTGCACGCACCTTCGGACAAGGTGGTCAGTGCCGTCTTGACCGCAGTGTTCTCCGTGACGCTGAGGTAGCTGAAGTCCTTCGGCGCGGACGAGGAACCGGAGCCTGTGCCGCCGCAGGCAGTGGCCAGGAGCGCCAGGGAGGCGGTCGCGGCGGTGAACAGGCTCAGGCGTGCACGGTGGGCACGGGACATACGAGGGGACACGGAAGACTCCCGAGAAGTATGGAGAGGAAGCGAGGGCCGGGAGCGGCACGAAGGGCAACGGACGGACCCTGCCGCGAGGAGACGTGTAAAACGTTCTCTACTAAGATTGGGCAACACCCTGCACCTCCCCCACGGTCCCGTCAAGACACAGAGAAGTAACTCTGACGCCTTCAGGCGGAACACTTGACGACACACGGGGTCCTCGGTGTAGACCGTTACACTCACGACTACAGATCCGGAGCGCTGACGATGGACCGGGCTGCGACACCCAGGCAGAACAAACGTGTAACCATCACCGACGTCGCCCGCCATGCCGGCGTATCCACCGCCGCGGTCTCCAAGGTGATGCGCAACGCCTACGGCGTGAGCCCTGCCATGCGGGAGAAGGTCAGGGCGGCCATCGCCGAACTCGGCTACCGGCCGCACGCGGCGGCACGCGGCATGCGCGGCCGGACCTACACGATCGGTGTGCTGCTGGACAACGTGCGCAACGCCTTCTTCGCCGACATCCTCGACGGCATCCAGGACGAACTCCGCGACAGCGAGTACACCGTACTGATCGGCGCGGCTGGATTCTCGCCGGAGGAACAGGCCAGGACCATTCGCTCCATGGTCGACCGTCAGATGGACGGCCTGATCCTCATCGCCCCGGGGACCTCCCGCGACGAGGTGCTGGCCACGGCCGCGGTGACGCCGACCGTGGTCCTCGGTCATCACGACAGCTCCGACACCCACGACTCGGTGGTCGACGCGGACGATGTCGGGGCCGGACTGGTCGTGGACCGCCTGGTCTCGCTCGGCCACCGCGACATCACCCTGGTCTCGGCCCCCGGCACCAGGGCCAACCGGTGGAAGCGCACCCCAGAGATCGTGCTGACCGCCGGCTATCTCGAAGCCATGGAACGGCACGGACTCTCCGAGCACGCACGCGTGCTGCACGCCGCTTACTCCGACGACGGCGGATTCAAGGCGGGAATGACCCTGCTGACGGCGGAACACCGGCCGACCGCTGTCATGACCGGTGCAGACGTCGCGGCTCTGGGCATCTACCGCGCGGCGTACGAACTCGGCCTGCGTATCCCCGAGGACCTCTCGCTCGTGGGCTACAACAACACAGCCCTCGCCGCCTTGGCCCCCGTGCAGCTCACCAGCGTCGACCAGGCCGGACACACCATGGGCTCCACCGCCGCCCGCATGCTCATCGAGCGGGTCGAAGGCCGGCGGGACCGGGCCATGCAGACGACGATGACCCCACGCCTCGTGCAACGCGGCAGCACCGCAGCACCAGGGAGCCGTTGAACGATGGCCGGAGGGACGCCCTTGATCATCCCGGCACGGGAACGCGGGCTGGATGCACACACGGTTCGGGGCGCCGCAGCGCGCCTCAGAGTGGGCATCAAGGACGTCGCACGCGAGGCCGGCGTGTCGCTCGGCACCGTCTCGAACGTGCTCAACCGCCCTGGGATCGTCGCCGAGTCGACGCGTCGGCGTGTCCTCGACGTGATCGACTCGATCGGCTACGTACGAACCGAAGGGGCCCGCCAGTTGCACGGTCTGGCCTCCCGCGTCATCGCCCTCCTGGGCCTCGACCCGGCCGGCCCCTCGTTCACGGCGCTGACTACCGGTATCGGGCAGGCCGCCCGCGAGGCAGACCTCGGCGTCATGGTGTGCACCGGCGCAAGCGACCCCGCGGAGGAGGACCGGCACCTCGCGCTGCTCACCTCCCACCGAGTCCGCGGGGCCGTGCTGACCTCCGGCGACGGAGTGGAGCGAACCGTGGCCGCGCTCCGACGACACGCACTGCCCTTCGTCGTGGCCGACCAGTACACGCCCGAACCCGCCGCGTGCTCCGTGGGGATCGACGACGTCGCGGGGGGATATGCGGCGGTCCGCCACCTGCTCGAGCGAGGGCACCGCGATGTCGTCTACGTCGGCGGCCCCGACCGGCTCGCCCCGATCCGGGACAGGCGTACAGGCGCACGCAGAGCCGTCAACCGGTCCGGACTCCCCTCGGCCTCCCTGTACGAGCTGGCGTGCTCGGCCCCGACGGTGAGCGCGGGCAACGACGCCGGGCACCGCATCCTCGGCCTGCCGGTCCGGCCGACCGCCGTGTTCTGCGCCGACGACCTGCTCGCTCTGGGAGTGATGCAAGCCCTGTACGAGGCCGGGTTGAGGGTGCCGGACGACGTCGCGATGGTCGGCTACGACGACCTCGAGTTCGCCGCGTCCGCCGTCGTGCCGCTGACCACGGTGCGGCGGCCGGCCGTCGCCATGGGACGACAGGCCGGCCGCCTTCTCATCGGGGACACGGCGCATGACGCCGGTCACGAGCATGCCCACGTCGTGCTGCAGCCGGAACTGGTCGTACGCCGCTCCACCTTGACAGCGCCGGTGCGGTGACCTCGAGGGGCAGGACCGCTCTGGAGCATGGTGCGGGAGGGGGCCGGCGTCCGGCGAGCGAGGAGACAGTGATGTGACACGACCATGCGGTGCCCTTGATGGCCTGCCCAGTCCCGCCGTGATCCGAAGGTCGGATGCCGCGGATCCATTCCGTGGATGCCGTCGCTTCGGTCCAGTGCCGCGGTGACCCGTCAGGACGGCCCCGGCTTCTCGTTCGCGTCGGCCATCCGCCTGCCGACCCGGGCGGCCGTCTCACGCAACCAGATGTGTGCGGCGTCGTGGGTGTGCACGGGGTGCCACCACATCGCCTCCTGCAGCGGCACCGCTTCGTAGGGCGGATCCAGTACCCGCACGGCGGCGAGCGGGGCCAGCAGGCGGGCGAGTCGGGCCTGGACCAGGGCGATGCGCCGGGTGCCGGCCACCAGCAGCGGCAGCAGCTGGAAGCTGTCGACGGAGACCTCCACGCGGGGTTCGATGCCGAGCATGCCGAGCTGGCGCACGGCGGGGGCGTCGTAGGTGCGCTGGTAGGTGACCCACGGCAGCCGGGCCAGGTCCTGGCGGGTGAGCCGGCCCTCCACACTCGGATGGTCGTCCGCGACGAGGAAGACCCAGCTGTCCTGGTAGAGGTCGGTGGCGGGGAAGTCGCTGACGACGCCGTGCGGCATGAGCAGGCCGTCGGTGGTGCTCAGCAGCGTGGCCGTGTCGTCGATCACGGTGGTCGGGGGCTGGGTGAAGCGCAGCCGGATGCCGGGGGCCTCCTCGTGCATGACCCGGGCGAGTTCGGTGCCGAACACGGCGACCGCGTAGTCGGATGCGAGCAGCTTGAACTCGCGACTCTCACTGGCCGGGTCGAAGTCGGCCTGGCTGGCGAACAGGCGCTCCAGTACGTCGTACGCGGTCGAGGTGCGGTCGAGGAGGACCTGCCCGAGGGCGGTGAGTTCGTAGTGGCCGCCCACCCGGGCGAGCAGGTCGTCGTCGAAGTGCCGCCGCAGCCGGGCCAGGGCCGCGCTCATGGCGGGCTGACTGAGCCCGACACGCTGCCCGGCACGCGTGACGTTGCGCTCCTCCAACAGAGAACGCAGCGCCACGACGAGGTTGAGGTCCAGACGGGACAGATTCACGGGCTTTCCCCTTGCGATACGGCGCCGACCAGGGCAAATAAACACCATGGATGACACGCATCCACACAATCTATTTCCATGATCTCGGGTTGCGGGTCCAGATTAGTCACATCGCAATCAGGAGGACATGTTCGTGAAACCTGAAGACGCCGCGTCCGCACTCTTCGCCGGACCGTTCGCACTCACCACGCTCTCGGCCCCGGACAGGCCCGCGTTCCCCGCTCTCGTCACCCCGGACGCCCAGGTGACCGACCTCCGAGCCGCTCTCGGTGACGACCGGCTGACCATCCGCGGTCTCCTGGGAACCTGGGAGGCGGCCCTCCCCCGGCTGCGGGCGCTGGCCGAGGACGGCGGGCCGGGGCGGAAGCCGCTGGCGGACTTCCGGGTGCACGCTCCCGTCGAACCGCGCCAGGTCTTTCAGTCGGGGGCCAACTACCGGCAGCACGTGATCGACCTGCACGTCGCGCACCGGGCTCCCGGCGACGACCGGCCCGAGGAGGAGCGGCGTGCGGAGGCGGCGGAGATCATGGACCGCCGGGCTGCCGAGGACCTGCCGTACGTGTTCATCGGCCTTCCGAGCGCGATCACCGGGCCGTACGACGATGTGGTCCTCCCGGCGTGGGCCGAGAAGCCCGACTGGGAACTGGAGTTGGCAGCGGTCATCGGCCGTCCCGCCTACCAGGTCTCCGTCGAGGAGGCGCTCGACCACGTCGCCGGATACACGATCGCCAACGATCTCACCGATCGCACCACGGTCTTCCGCCGGGACATGCCGCAGATCGGAACGGACTGGCTGCGCAGCAAGAACGCGCCCGGCTTCACCCCGCTCGGCCCCTGGATCGTGCCGGCCGCGTCGATCGCCGACCCGGACGACCTGCAGGTGACGCTGAAGCTGAACGGCGAGACCATGCAGGACGAGTCCACCAAGGACATGATCTTCGGCGTCGCGCGCGTGGTGTCGTACGTCTCCCGGACCGCACACCTCCTCCCCGGCGACCTCGTGCTGACCGGCAGCCCGGCCGGCAACGGGATGCACTGGGGCCGGCTGCTGCGCGATGGTGACGTCATGGAGGGTTCGGTCACCGGCCTCGGCGTCCAGCGCACCCGCTGTGTCGCGGAGGGGGCCTTGTGACCCTCGACCGCACCGACCCCGAGAAGTCGATCGCCGAGGCCGCCAAGGCATATTCCAACTGGGGGCGTTGGGGCGAGGACGACGTGCTCGGCACCCTCAACTTCCTCGACGCGGCCAAGCGCCGCGAGGCCGCCGCGCTCGTCCGCCGGGGCGTCAGCTTCTCCCTCTCCCAGAGCTTCGACATGAACGGCCCGCAGAAGGGCTGGCGCCGGCGCACCAACCCCGTGCACACCATGCTGGACACCGGCACCGACGCGGTCGTCACCGGGCAGGGCTTCCCGCACGGACTCGGCGGCGCCGACGACGTCATAGCGATGCCCCTTCAGTGCTCCACGCAATGGGACGGGCTCGGGCACATCTTCGACCACGGCAAGGCCTGGAACGGGCGCCCGGCGGAGAAGGTCGTCACCTCCGAAGGCGACCTCGTCACCGGTATCGAGCACATGGCACCGCACGTCGCGGGACGCGGCGTTCTCCTGGACGTCGGCCGCACGATCGGTGAGAACGGCGAGCTGCCCGACGGCTTCGCGATCACCGGTGAGCACCTGTCCGCCACGGCCGAGGCCCAGGGCGTGAGCGTCGGCCGCGGTGACATCGTGCTGGTGCGCACCGGGCAGCTCGCCCGGGTGCGCCGCGACGGCTGGGGCGAGTACGCCGGCGGCCCGGCCCCCGGCCTCTCCTTCACCGCGGCGGGCTGGCTGCACGGCACGGAGATCGCCGCCATCGCCACCGACACCTGGGGCTTCGAGGTGCGGCCCAACGAGTTCGAGCACGCCTTCCAGCCGCTGCACCAGGTCGCCATCCCCAACATGGGCCTGCTCATAGGCGAGATGTGGGACCTCGACGTACTCGCCGAGGACTGTGCGGCGGACGGCGTGTACGAGTTCTCCCTCACCGCCGCCCCCCTCCCCATCACCGGCGCGGTCGGCAGCCCGGTCAACCCGATCGCCGTCAAGTAACACACGGAACAAGGGAGTTCCCATGAGTAATGCCCGTACGGTCCTGGTGATCGGCGGCGGCGCGGCCGGCAACGCCGCCACGGTCCTGCTGCGCCGGTCCGGCCTCGACGTCGAGCTGGTCGAGGCCAAGGACGACTGGAACGCCACCGCGGGGTCCGGCATCACCCTCCAGGGCAATGCCCTGCGCGTCCTGCGCGAACTGGGCGTGTGGGAGCGGGTGGAGGCGTCCGGCTACGGCTTCGGGTCGGTCGGCATCACCGCCCCCGACGGCACCGTCCTGCACGCCCAGGACGACATCCGCAGCGGAGGCGAGGACCTGCCGGCCACCGTCGGCATGCAACGCCCCCAGCTCCAGCGGATCCTCATCGACGCCGTCCGCGCGAGCGGAGCCCGGGTGCGCCTGGGCGTCAGGGCCACCGACTTCGACCAGGACGACGTCGGCGTCACCGTCCGCTTCACCGATGGCGCCGAGGGCCGCTACGACCTGGTGATCGCGGCCGACGGCCTCGGCTCCGCCACCCGCGCCGCCATCGGCATCACCGCGAAGCCGGAGCCGACCGGCATGGCCATCTGGCGCATCGCGGCCCCGCGCCCGGAAGGTCTCACCCGCACCGACCTCGCCTACGGCGGCCCGGCCCACATCGCCGGCTACTGCCCCACCAGTGACACCACGCTCTACGCGTACGTGGTCGAGGCGAACCGGGACCGTGCCTCGATCCCGCCGGAGTCGTACGCCGACGAGATGCGCCGTCTGGCCTCCGCGTACGGCGGCTTCTGGCCGGAGATCACCGAGACGATCACCGACCCGGCGAAGGTCAACTACACCTGGTTCGACCGTATGCTGGTCGAGGGCTCGTGGCACCGCGGCCGGGTCGTCCTCATCGGCGACGCCGCCCACTGCTGCCCGCCCACTCTCGCCCAGGGCGCCGCCCTGTCCCTGGAGGACGCCTGGGTGCTCGCCCAGATGCTGACCGGGTCGGACACCTGGGACGACACGCTGTTCCAGGCGTACTACGAGCGCCGGATCGCCCGTGTGCGCCCCGTCGTCGAAGCCTCCGTACAGATCGGGCAGTGGCAGCTCGACGGGGTGCGCGACGCCGACGTGCCCGGCCTGATGGGCCGCACCATGACGATGCTCCGGGAGCTGCCGTGACCACCCCCACCGTGGACGTGCACGCCCACGTCCTGCTCCCCGAGGTCGAGGCGCTCGTCGCCGGCCTGCCAGGCCACGCCGAGGCCAAGGAGCTCGACGTCCGGCGCAACGGCCCCGCCGCCCTCGCCGTCAGCGGCCCCATGGTCCGCGCACGCGTTCCGAAGATGACCGACGTCGTTGCACGCCTCACGGCGATGGACGTCCAGGGTGTCGACGTCCAGC
Organism: Streptomyces sp. NPDC005791; assembly: GCF_042871485.1. NCBI lineage: Bacteria > Bacillati > Actinomycetota > Actinomycetes > Kitasatosporales > Streptomycetaceae > Streptomyces > Streptomyces sp. NPDC005791. Next base: position 12,721 of record NZ_JBIAIP010000020.1, on the reverse strand, counting down.
TGGTCAGCCCCTCCCCCTCGCACTACCACTACTGGACCGACCAGGACACGGCCGAGAAGGTCTACCGGCTCGCCGACGAGGCCACCGCCGCACACTGCGCCCAGGCGCCGGACCGGCTGCGCGGGCTGGGACTCGTACCACTCCACCACCCGGATCTCATGGTGCGCGCCCTCGACCACGCCCTCGACCAGGGGCTGGCCGGCGTGGAGCTCTCCAGCCACGCGCCGGGGCGGGAGCTGTCCGACCCGGCGTACGAGCCCTTCTGGTCCCGGGCCGACGAGACGGGCGCGATCGTCTTCCTGCACCCCTTCGGGTGCACCCTCGACGAACGCCTGGACCAGTGGTACCTGTCCAACACGGTCGGCCAGCCCACCGAGAACGCCGTCGCGCTCTCCCACCTCATCTTCTCGGGGGTGCTCGACCGGCACCCCGGCCTGAAGCTGATCGCCGCTCACGGCGGCGGCTACCTGCCCACCCACATCGGCCGTTCCGACCACGCCTGGTCGGCGCGCGCCGACGCCGGTGCCGGCTGCGCCCACCTGCCCAGCAGTTATCTCAAGCGGATCCACTTCGACTCCCTGGTACACGACCCGCGCGTGCTGGGCTCACTGATCGAGGTCGCGGGAGCGGACCGGGTCCTGCTCGGCTCGGACTTCCCCTTCGACATGGGGTCCGGGGATCCGGTCGGCGCGCTGCGCGCCGCGCGGCTGTCCGAGACCGACTTCGACGCGGTACGCGGCGGCAACGCCGCCGCCCTGCTGCGACTCGCCTGACCTCAACGAGGAGGACCACCATGAACGCACGCCTGCTCACCCACCTGCGTCACGTCGACCTCGCGGTGCCCGACTACGACAAGCAGCTCGACTTCTACGCCGGCGTCTGGGGCCTCACCAAGGTCACCGAGGACTCCGGGATCTCCTTCCTGGCCGCCGAGGGCTCCCCCGAGCAGTACGTCGTACGGCTGCGCAAGGCCGAGGAGAAGCGCCTCGACCTCGTCTCCTACGGCGCCGCGAACCCCGCCGACGTCGACACCCTCGCCGAGCGGCTCCTCGCCGACGGCGTCCAGCTGATCACCCGGCCCGGGACCGTGGCCACCCCGGGCGGCGGATACGGCTTCCGCTTCTTCGACGTCGACGGGCGCACCATCGAGGTCTCGGCCGACGTCGAGGTCCGGCAGCACAGGAAGATCGAGGAGAAGGAGGCCATCCCGGTCAAGCTCTCCCACGTCGTCCTCAACTCCCCCGACCTGAACCGCACCCGGGAGTGGTACGAGCGCCACCTCGGTTTCGCCCTCTCCGACACGCTCTCCTCACCGCACATGGGCGAGGTCATGCACTTCATGCGGATCAGCAACCAGCACCACTCCATGGCCATCGCCCAGGGCCCGCACACCGCCCTGCACCACGTCTCCTTCGAGATGCGCGGCATCGACGAGTACATGCGCGGCTCCGGCCGCGTCATGCGGGCCGGCTTCAAAAAGGTCTGGGGGCCCGGACGGCACATGGCGGGCGACAACACCTTCACGTACTTCCTCGACCCGCACGGCAACACCGTCGAATACACCACCGAGCTGGAGAACCTCGACGAGGACACCTGGCACCCCCACGTCTACGACTTCTCCAAGCCCGAAGTCACCGACCAGTGGGGAACGGCCAACGCCATGAACGAAATCGTCGCCAAGGAGTCCTTCAACGACCCCGACCGAGGCGTGTTCGTCGCCCCGCCGGTCTGAGGGCTGTCCCGAAATCCGTGGTGGATCAGCGCGTGGCGTCAGATGCGGTGCGTCGCAAGCCGGAGGGACGTCCGCATGCTGGATGTATGCGGGCGTTCCGACAACGCGGCGATGTGCCGTAGCTGTCGTCGTGCGCCTGCCAGGGACTACGGGACAGCCTTGGGGAACCGGCTCCGGTCCGCGGGGACGCGGCACCCGTGTCCACGCCCTGGCTCACTCAGCCGCGTCCCCGGCCCTCCCCATGGGACCTCGCCCCGTCCCGCCCGGGCTCACGGCGGGAGGCCCGCCGCCGTACGGCAACCGGATGGGTATCGCCTCCGCCGTGGCCATCGGCGACGACACACCTGCCTGGTGGGCTGCGCCACCTGCACGCCGAGGCCACAGCCGTCCGAGCCTCCGCCCTCGGCGGGCTACCGCGGCCGCATCACCGTGGGCCACGAACCTGAAGCGCAGTCCCCTCTACCGACCCTCCCCGTTTCCAGGAGCCGCACATGCGTTTCGCCAGCTACGAGCATCAGCACCGCCACCGTGTAGCCCTCGTGGAGGAGGACGGCACCCTGTACCCCCTCCCCGGTGTCACCTCACTCACCGCTCTCCTGAAGGAGGTCGACGGGCTCCCGGGGCTGCTCGCCGCCGGTGCGACGGCCCTGGACGTACCGCCCGGACCCCACGTCTCCCAGGTACGGCTGCTCCCTCCCCTGCAGCCCGCATCCGTACGGGACTTCGTGACCTTCGAGGAGCACGTGGAGGGCGTCCGCCGCGCCGTCGACGGCGTCGACGGCGTACCCGAGCAGTGGTACGCGGCGCCGACCTTCTACTTCACCAACCCGCACGCCGTCTACGGCCCGCACGACGAGGTCCCGATGCCCCCCGGGTCGTCGGTGCTCGACTTCGAACTGGAGGTGGGCGCGGTGATCGGGCGTGAGGGACGCGACCTCACCCCCGAGCAGGCCCGCGACCACATCGTCGGCTACACCGTCTTCAACGACTGGTCCGCACGCGACCTTCAGTCCGCGGAGATGAAGGTCGGCCTCGGCCCCTGCAAGGGCAAGGACACCGCCACCACCCTCGGCCCCTACCTCGTCACCGCCGACGAACTGGAACCGTACCGGGACGCCGAAGGACTGCTGCGCCTCGCTCTGGCCGCCGAGGTGAACGGGGAGGTGATCGGCAAGGACCTGCTGTCCAACATGAGCTGGACCTTCGAGGAGATGACCGCCTACGCCTCACGCGGCACCCGGGTCGTACCGGGGGACGTCCTGGGCTCCGGTACGTGCGGCAACGGCGGCTGCCTCGCCGAGCTGTGGGGTCTGCGCGGCGAACAGACACCGCCCCCGCTGAAGCCGGGCGACACGGTGAGCCTCACCGTCGAGGGGATCGGCACCCTGACCAGTACCGTCGTGTCCGGTGTGGCGCCCGTGCCCCTGCCCGCCGGCCGACGTCGCGACCGGGAGCGGCCGTGAACGAGGGGAACCCCAAGAGGCTCCTGGGCAAAGTCGTCGTCGTCACGGGCGCGGCCCGGGGCCAGGGCGCCGCCGAGGCCGCGGCCCTCACCCGCGAGGGCGCCCGCGTCATCGCCACCGACGTGACGGACGCACCCGGCTGCCGCCGCCTCGACGTCAGCGACGAACAGGACTGGGCCGAGCTGGCCGCTGAGCTGCGCGAGACGTACGGCCAGGTGCACGGCCTGGTGAACAACGCCGGCATCACCTGGCGGGCCCGTGTCGGCGAGGTACGGCCCGAGGACATGGCGCGCGTCCACGCGGTCAACGTCACCGGTCCGCTGCTCGGTATCCAGCACCTGACCCCGCTGATGCCTGCCGGCTCCTCCATCGTGAACGTCGGCTCCTCAGCTGCTCTCACCGCCCACTACCCGGTCGCCTACACGACCAGCAAGTGGGCGCTGCGCGGCCTGTCGAAGACGGCTGCCCTGGAGCTCGGCCCGCGCGGCATCCGTGTCAACACCGTCCACCCCGGCTACATCGAGACCGAGATGACCGCATCGGCCGCCCCCGCCTTCCGGGAGGCCAACATCCGCGAGACTCCACTCGGCCGCACCGGAACCGTCGACGAAGTCGCCCCGCTGGTCGTCTTCCTGCTGTCGGACGAGTCGTCGTTCATCAGCGGCGCCGAGATCCCCGTGGACGGAGGCATGACCGCGCACGGCGGCGTCAAGTCCGTCTCCGACGCCCTGCGGCCGGAGACCGGCGTATGAAGCGACGCGAAGGCAGGGTCCCTGGTCTCAGGAACCGCCCGCGGACAGGGCCGGGCCGCCACGACGCGGTGCGCTGCCGGACCGCCTGCTGACGTCGGTGCGCGGGAATCGCGTGATCCTGCGGGTGGGCTCAGCCACCGCCTTCGAGCCAGGCGACCGGGTCCATGTACTGGCCGTTGTACAGGACCTCGAAGTGGAGGTGCGGGCCGGTGGACAGGCCTGTCGAGCCGACGAGTCCGACGGGGTAGCCGGTGGTCACACTCTGACCGGTGGTCACCTGGAAGGCGGACAGGTGGCTGTAGGTGGTCTCCAGTCGCTTGCCGTCGATCGTGCCGTGGTCGATCACCACGCGGTTGCCGTAGGCCGGGGTCATGCCCGCGAATGTGACCCGGCCCTCCCGTGCCGCGGAGACCTGCGCCGCCTGCGGCGCGCTGAAGTCGATGCCCGTGTGGAGTTTGGTGACCCCGGTCAGCGGGTGCGTGCGGGAACCGAACTGCGAGGAGACGGTGAGCGTGGTGACGGGCGCCGCCAGCAGCGCGCCGGAGGCCTGGCCGCTCTCCTGCCCGGGGTTCCCCCGGACAAGGGCGTCGTACTGCGGCAGCCGCTTCTTGACGTCGGTGACGAACGCGCGGGCCGGGGCGGGGACCTTGCCGGCCTCTTCCACCTGCTCCGTCCCGACCGTGTACGCGGCGAGCGTGAGGTCGGCGACGTCACCGTTGACGGAGCCCTTGGTACGGAGTGCGATCACCTTCTTCGCCAGGGAGCAGTCCTGCCGCCCCAGCGCCATGATCGCGTCCTCCGTGTCGAGCGGCGAGGAACTGCCGTTGCCGTCGTCGTCCCGGCCCCAGGTCTTCCAGCCGGCGTCCGTGAAACGGGCGATACCGTGCTCGGAGAGGCTCGCGGTGTCCTCCTGCCACCCGGAGAGCTGGTCGATGTGCGCGGCGAGGAGTGCGGGAGTGACTCCCGCACAGTCCGCGGTCGCCCTGCGCAGCCAGGGGACGTAGGAGCCGTCCACATTGCTGACAGCCGACTGGCCGGTGTCCGGCTCCTGCGACGGGGCCATGTCGAGGCCGCCGGTCAGGGCGAGGAAGGCGAAGACCCCGGGGACCACCACCAGGCTGGGCAGCACGATCAGGGTGAACGGGCCGGGGCCGCGGCGACGGCGTCGGGGGGTGCGGATGTCCGGCGTGTCGGCGGCGGTCGACGAGTCCTTGGCCGGAGAGGGGCCGGTCGCCCCAGTGGCGGGCGGCTGTTCCGCGGGGTGCCCCACAGATGCGTTCCGCACGGCTTCGCTTTCTGCCACCGCGTGCTCAGTGGATGCGTACCCGACGGCCTCGCGCCCTGTGAACCGGGGTTGTCCCGAGCGGCTCGACGCCGGATCGGGGTGCGGTGCTGTGGGGTGTGCCCGGAAGTCGTCGTCATGCCCGGTCGTCCCCTCCACGTGGGGGGACGCCGCGCCTTCCCAGTCCTTGGTCACGTGCCGGGCCGGCTCCACTTGGGCGCCACGGCGGGGCGTGATGTCGGCGGGGTGCATCGGTTCACACTCCGACGCTAGCCGCCTCCTGACGGGGCGTCACCGGCCTCACGGGCAGGTCCAACTGCCCGCTGGGGCACTGTCGATGCCCGGTGGGCTCCGCCCCCTCCTCAGTTCGCGCCCACGAGGCGGTCCAGTGACGGCGCCAGAACCGGGGCGAGCGCCTCGGCGTACGCCTCCGAGAGGTGACTGCCGTCGCGGTAGACGGCGGTGTCGGCGACGACTACGGGGCAGTTGCCGGTGCGAGGGGCGCAGAGCCAGGGGGTGGGGTCGATGACCGTGGTGGCCGTCGTGGAGGCGGCGGCGCGGATGGCGGAGCCGCGGGTCGCGTCGCGGGTCGCGCCGGGCACGTGGTCCGCGCAGGCGTGCAGTTGCAGGGAGTTCCTGGCGGCACAGTCGATCGGGTCGCCCTTGGGCCACGGGGTGTCGAGCAGGGCGGCGACCCTGGCTCCGGATCTGCCCAGGTCACGAAAGGTGCGGGCGAAGCCGGTGGTCCACTGCTGGAGGGGGTCGGTGGTGGGGCGGGCCGGGTCACCGGCGTCCGAGGAGGAAGCGACGACCAGGACGGGGCGCAGGGACCTGATCCTCGCCAGTGCGTCGGAGTGCCAGGCGTCACAGGCGGTGTAAGGCTTGTGTTCCTTGACGAGGGTCACGTCGGCGACCTTGCAGGATGCCTTGGTCAACGAGACCAGCTTCCAGCCGCGTGCGGTCGCCAGTTGCTGCAGGGCGGGGAACCACTGGGCCGCGTGGGAGTCGCCGAAGAGGACGACCGTACGGGAGGAAGCACGGTCGCCGTAGACGCAGGGCCGGGTGCGGGTGGCGGCGTGGTCGACGTGGCAGCCGTCCCGGTACACGGCGGAACGGGAGGACTTCACCTGCGTCAGGGGCAGGGCGAGGTTGCTCGGCAGGGCGGTGGGGGGCGACGTCAGGAGTTCGGTGAGACGTGCCTGCGGGGCCGGTGCGTCGGAGAGTGCCTGCGCCAGCGCGGGCGCGGGGCCGCCCACCTCGATCGTCGGCGGCACCGCCGTCGCCGTCAGGGTCAGCGCCGCGACCCCGGCGGAGAGCGCGGCACCGAAGGCCAGGGCACGGCGGGGGCGTCTGCGGAAGGCCCGGTGGAAACGGGCCGGGTTCTCGACGAGGCGCAGGGTCAGCCACGCCAGGCCCAGCGCCGCCGCGGACAGTCCGAGTGCGAGCGGCACTTCGGCGGTGCCGTCGGGGCGGCCCAGCGCCGCCGGGGCTATGACCAGCAGCGGCCAGTGCCACAGGTACCAGCCGTACGAGAGCCCGCCGACCCACACCAGCGGCCGTCGCCCCAGCAGCCACCCCGCGCCGAACGGGGTGGACGTACAGCCGCCGGCCAGGACGAGTACGGTGCCGACGACCGGCAGGAGGGCGTGGTAGCCGGGGAAGGCCGTCTCGTCGTCGTACCGGACCGCTGCCAGCGTGACGCAGGCCAGGCCGAGCCAGGTCAGCGGGGCCGCGACAGCGGCCGGCAGCCTTTCCAGCCGGCCGGTGGCCAGCGACAGGAGCGCACCGGCGCCCAGTTCCCAGACCCGGGTGAGGGAGCCGAAGTACGCCCAGGGCGCCGAGGAGTCCGTCATGAGGACGCCTGCCGCGAACGAGCCCAGGCACAGTATCCCGAGCGGCACCGCGACCACCCGGCGCCGACCGCGGGCGACCCGCCAGGTGAGCAGCAGGAGCAGCGGCCACACCAGGTAGAACTGCTCCTCCACTGCGAGTGACCAGAAGTGCTGGAACGGGGACGGTGGGCTGTTCTGGGCGAGGTAGTCCGTACCGGCGGCGGCCAGACGGAAGTTGACGGCGTACAGCACGCCGGCGAAGGCGTCACCCGCGTACTCGGCGAGCCTCGCCTTCGACAGGAACAGCCACGCGCCGCCGAGGGTGACGGCGATGACCAGGGACGAGGCGGGCAGCAGCCGCAGTGCCCGGCGGGCGTAGAAGGAACTGACCGAGACCCGGCCGGTGGTGGCGAGTTCCCGCAGCAGCAGCGACGTGATGAGGAAGCCGGAGATCACGAAGAAGACGTCGACACCGATGTAACCGCCACTGACCTGGGCGACGCCGGCGTGGGAAAGCACCACCAGCCCGACAGCCACCGCGCGCAGCCCTTGGATGTCGAGCCGCAGGGTGTGACCCCGGGGCGGTGCGGGTCTGCCGCTCACCGGGACCTCGCGCATCGTCGCGGACGTGCTGTTCGGCATCTGGGGTCACTCCTCGGGTCGGCTGACACGCTGCGGCCAGGAAGGCGCTTCAGCCAAGGAGATCTCTCCGCCGCCGCACGGGGTTCCGCCGTCTTCGTTTCGACCCGCCGCAGTCACGAAGGTTCAGCCACGGGAAATCGAGGGTTCACCTCTCGGCCCGCGGTTGCACCATGCACGAGGAAAAGGGGGCGACACGACTCGCTTCCATCGGCATCCTGGGGCAGTTGTTCCGCCACGTCAGACTTCGGAGGTACACCACGTCCATCCGCCAACAGCTTCGCGCCGGGTCGTTGCCGTGGTCCGAGATCGACCCCCGGCGGAACGACTTCGCGTGGAACGACGACGAGGAGCGCCTGATCGGAGCGCTGGTCGCCCGGATGACACCTTCCGCCGATGCCGAACGCTCGGAGAATTTCCGCTTCCTGCGCGAGGTGCGCGCACTCCTGGTGTCGCGTTACGGCCACTGGGCGTGCGGCTGGGACTGGTCGATCCACAACGGTGGACCGGTTGCCGCCTGGTGCTGTGACGCGCATTCGGTCGGGGAGGCGGAGGAGACCGCCGCGCGGGTCGTGGCCTCGCTGCTGGAATGGCGTGACTGGCTGGAGGACCTGGCCGAGCGGTTCGAGCAGCTCGCCCCGCATCCCGGCGCGGATGCAGAGGTCCGAAGCTGGCATCTGGAGCGTGCGGTGACCCGCCTGGTCACCGTGGTCGTGGACCGCACCCACGCCGAGTCGTCCTGGTACGGGCTCTGCGGCGCCACGCTGACCTGGTTCCTGTCCTCCACCGGGTTGGGCCCGGAGGCGGCGGCGGAGGCGGTGGAAGCCGCGATCGGCGGCCGGTTCGAGAGCTGGGCGGAACCCGTCCCGACCCTGGTCGACGCGGTCGGCGAAGACGTGGCGGTGCACCTCACCGGTCGTACGTTCTACCGTGAGCGATGAGCAATGACGCACTGGCCCTGTGGTGCCGGGTCAGGGAGCAGGTCGGCTGGGCCTCGGCCGCGACATCGCTCTCCGCGCCCGTGCGGCCCGCCGTCGACGGGCTTGCCGCCTGGCTCGACGGCCCGGTCCGCCACCGGGACCCGGCCCGCGCCGACCGACTGCTCACCGCGATGGCTCTCTCCCGCGCCGCGGCCTCGCGAGGAGAGCCGCTCGCCCCGGCCCTGCTCGACGACTGGCAGAAGCTGGTTCTCGGCGTACCCGATGTGCGTCTGCGCCAGGGTGACGCCTTCGCCAAGGGCGGCCGAGAACGTTACGGACTGACGCCGCACACCTGGCAGGACTTCGCCGCCTGCCTGCGCCAGAGTGCGGACCCCTCGATGCCTTTGCCCGCCCGGGCGGCCAGGGCGTATCTCGACATCGCCTTCTTCCACCCCTACCCGGACGGCAACGCCCGTCTGGCGTTGCTGGCCCTCGCCCATGTCCTGGAGGTGGAGGGGGTACGCCTGGACGAAGTGGGGCCACTGCGGACCACCCGCTACGCGGACGACGCAGCCGGCGCCCTCGACCTCGCGGCTCTGGTCTCCGCACTGATCCGTGCCGCCCACTGCCGGGCCACCACCGGCCCGCATTGAGAGGAGCCGTCCCTGCCGCGTACAGCCGAGCACATTAAGCTGTACACGACCGAGCATCACTCCGTGTGGGCCGCTCGCGCGCCTCCGCCCGGCCGAGCCGGCGCACTCCGGGTACGGGCGCGACGGCGACGGCTTCCGTCCGGAGAGCGATGCGACGTAGGGGCGCGCCCGTCCGGATGTCGGAGCAACAGGCTCGGATCCACGCCGCGCGCCGGAAGGGAACGAAGCCGTGCATGGCGAGTACAAGGTGCCCGGCGGCAAGCTCGTCGTCGTGGATCTGGGCGTCGAGGAAGGCGCGCTGCGCGACGTGCGCGTCGCCGGGGACTTCTTCCTGGAGCCCGACGAGGCGATCCTCGCGATCAACGGGGCCCTGGAGGGCGCCCCCTCTTCGACGGACGCCGCGGGCATGGCGGCCCGGATCACGGCGGCGCTGCCGGAGTCGACCGTCATGCTCGGCCTGACCGCGGAGGGCGTCGGCATCGCCGTTCGGCGGGCTCTGGGCCACGCGACCGAGTGGGGCGACCACGACTGGCAGCTGGTGCACACGGGGCCGCAGGCCCCCGCTCTGCACATGGCGCTGGACGAGGTCCTCACCGCCGAGGTGGCCGCCGGGCGACGTGCGCCCACGTTGCGGGTCTGGGAGTGGGCCTCGCCCGCTGTGGTCATCGGCAGTTTCCAGTCGCTGCGTAACGAGGTGGACCCCGTAGGGGCGGCCAAACACGGGATGACCGTGGTACGCCGTGTCTCCGGTGGCGGGGCCATGTTCGTCGCAACGCAAAGGCACTACAGCCTCGCCGCCTAGCCATCACACCGCCCTAAAGCGCCACAAAGTGCGACAACCGCGACAAAGGTCGGCCGGAAATGCGACCTACTCTGCGCGATTGTGAGCATCACCGTGACAACCGCACCACTCCGGCTGCGTCCCCTGGAGGAACAGCCGACCACCGCCGGGCGCCGTAAGCGCGGCCTGATCTACGTCCGGGTCTCGAAGGCCCGCGACGACATGATCAGCCCTGAACTCCAGGTCGGCCACGCCATGACCCTCGCCAGGTCCGAGAACATCGACGTCATCGCCGACCCCATCATGGACCTCGGGGAGTCGGGCCGCCAGTTCGAAGAGCGCCGGGTCGAAGAGATCAAACAGATGGCGCGCGACAAGCAGTTCGACGTGCTCATCCTCTGGATCTGGTCCCGCTTCGGACGCAACCTCCGCGAGTCCCTCCAGCACCTCGACACACTGATGGATTACGGCGTCGAAGTCCGGGCCGCCAAAGAGGACTTCGACGGCAAGACCACCATCGGCCGCTTCGCCATCGCCCAGATGCTCAACATCGCCGAGCTGGAGTCGAACCAGAAGGCCGACTCCTGGCGCGACACCTTCGAGCGCCGGAAGAACAAAGGCTTGCCGCACGCCAACCGCGGACGGTTCGGGTACTACCGCTGCGAGACCTGCCCCAAGTGGGAGTACGGCAAGAAGCTGGAGACCTGCCCCAAGTGCCGCAACGGGATATTGAAGATCGACCCGGTGACAGGACCTGTGCTGGCCCAGCTGTACCGCGACTACGCGGCCGGCATCTCGGTCCGCAAATTGTTGGTCGACCTCAACCGGCGAGGCATCAAGACCTTTACGGGCAAGCCCTTCACCACCGGAGACCTCTGCTCCATCCTCGACAGCGGATTCGGCCTCGGCTACGTCCGCTACCTCATACCCGAGCTGTCCCACCAGGTCGTCACGAACGACGACGGCAGCACGAAGAGGAAGCGAATGAACCGGCAGCGGGACGTCACCGCCTTCCTGTACTACGGCGGTGCCCACGATGCGGTCATCGACGATCCGGCCGAGTGCGAGCGCATCTGGGACGCGTACACCAAGCGCCGCATGGCCCAGAGCGGCCGGAGCTTCTCGAACCGTCCGCGCTACTCGCTCTCCCGGCACCTACGCTGCTCAGGCTGCGGCGGCCGAATGCAGACCGCTCTGCGCAACAAGAGGCACCGTCGCCCCCTGGTGGACGGCCTCCCCAACCCGCTCGACGTGACCTTTCGCTGCGCCAACCACGTCAAGTCGAAGTCCTGCCCGGTCAACGGGACTTACGTGTCTCTGGCCGTCGCGGAGAAGTGGTTCCTCAACTGGCTGGACCATGAGACGCAGATGAGCGAGAGCGAAGCTGAGGCGATCACCGCAAAGATGACCGCACTTCGGGCACAGAACGACGGTGACCATACGCTCTTGACCCGTCTCGAGAGCCTCCAGGGCCAGTTGGAAGGCCTCCGCATCAAAGAGGACAAGCTCACCGACGCCGTTCTCGCGGAGCTGGTGTCCGAGGACTCGGCCCGCCGCAAGCGGGCCGAGCTGGACACCCAGAGGCAGGCACTGATCCGAGAACAGACAGAACTGCGCTCCAAACTGAAGGAGGTACCGGTGCAGCAACCCCGGCCGTCCCAGGACGACCTCCTGACCGCCCGCAAGATCTACCAGGCAGCAGGCCAAGCTGACCGGCGTGAGCTCGCGTCGAAGCTCGTCCGCGAGATACGCGTGAACAAGGGCAGGAGCGGCCCCGGCAAAATCGATGTCTACGCCCTCTGGGAAGCGCCGCCGCCGTGGATCCCTCGCGAGTCGTCGTCATCCGACTCCTGACCGCCAGCACCGAATCCGTACCGGACGGCTAGCACGACCGCCAGGTCCCAGAAGTCCTTGAGGCACTCTTCCTTGGTCAGAATATCGGCCCTCATCGCCATCTCGCTCTCCGTGAGACGTTAGCTGGCCCTCCTGCTTGGAGGGGCGGCCCTGAGAAGCCGCCCCGCCAAGATTCAACATTCCCCCGTTTTGTTCGGACCGGATTTTGGTGCTACGCAAGAGGCCTCAGCGACGAGGGCTCCATGTACGTCAAGTACAAGGAGACGGCCCGGGGAGGGCTCGCGGTGAACATCATCGAGTGCTAGTCGGATAGGCCCTGACCAGCGTGTTCGTATATTTCAGCGCTGTCAGGGCCTTCCCTGCTTACGCGGCGGAAAGTCCCTGGAACCTCCCTGGGACAGACGTGAAAGTCCCTGAAAAGTCCCTGGGATGTCCCTGCTTTGCCGCGTTCTTGAGGGGTGCACGGCTGCCTTCCAGGACGACCATGCGCCCTAACCGTTGCCGAGTACGGAGTGCAATCGGTACACGCGTCGGGTAGCGAGACCTACGCATTACGAGACCGTCAGCGTTCGTGTTGTGTGGTGCTTGACCGTACTACCGAGTGACGTTTTGCCTGATCAGAGCACGTGTGACTGGTTGGTCTGTACCCGCTGGTATTTTGATGTCCAAAGGCGTCCGGCCACCAGCTGGCCACCGGGGGGCGCACTGATGGCTACAACTAGTAGGGCTTGGTCATGTGCGGTCTGTGATGGCGTGTCTTCTTGATCAGTCGTGTCGTTGACCGGGTGTGCTGAGTGAGGAGTTGGCTGCGGT
>NZ_JBIAIP010000019.1:0-94789 GCF_042871485.1 Streptomyces sp. NPDC005791 | reverse complement strand
TTGACGTTGTCGCCGGTCTCGGTCTGCCACTTGCCGCCGTCGACGGCGGAGCCGGCGGGCCCGTCGAACTCGTCGGCGAACGTGACGGCGGCCGCAGAGGCCGTGTGTGCGGCGGGCGTGGTCACCGGCGTGGGCGCGCTCTGCGCCAGTCCGGTGGAGAGTGTGGCGAGGCCGAGTGCCATGACGACGGACAGGACCAGGCGCCGAGGCAAGCGTGGGGATCTCATGCCTCTCCCTTCAGGGAGGGTGGTGGACTGACATGGGCATGTCAGAGCCAGGACGGGCGGGAGCGCGAGCCCTCCCCGACGGGCGGGGAGGCCGAAGAAAGACGGCTCTTACTTCACACCGTGATTTAAGAAATTAACGCCCAGCCTGTCAAGGGTTTGGTATAGACCGGAGACGCGTACACCTCTCGACGCCAACGGTGTATGGCTGAAAGGGCTCTACCACCGATCAGCTCCGTACCGCCCCCGAGGCGCCCCTCGGCAACCCACGTCGGCCCGGTGCGCGATCACCCTCGCGCTCTGGACACCGATCCGTCGGCGACGCGTTGGCTGGATTCCGCCACGCACCGGTCGCGCGTGTGCGGCACGAGTTCCGGCGCCCCGGTGTCAGCGCCGGTCGAAGGGCGGCGGGAAGGAGCCGTCCGGCTCACGACTGCCCGGAAACGGACGTACCGGCCCGCGTCGCGTCGGTGCCCCAACTCGCGAGCAGGCGCAGCGCCTCCGCCGACGCCGACCCTGGTTCGGCGTGATAGGCGACCACGGACTGCTCGGCGTCGTCGGGCAGGGCGAACGTCTCGTAGGAGAGCGCCAGCTCGCCCGCCAAGGGGTGGTGCAGACGCTTGACACCGTGGCTCTTCTCCTTGACGTCGTGCCGGGCCCACAGCCGCCGGAACTCGTCGCTCTTCACCGACAGCTCACCGACGAGCGCGGAGAGACGAGGGTCGTCCGGGTGGCAGCCCGCGTCCATCCTCAGGTAGCTGACGATGTCCGACGCCTTCTGGTCCCACTCCACGAACAGCTCGCGGTACTCCGGTTTCAGGAACACCAGCCGCGCCCAGTTCCGCTCCTGCGGCGGCAGCTCCGACCAGTCACCGAAGACCGCCCCTGCCATCCGGTTCCAGGCCAGGATCTCCGAACGCCGTCCGGTGACGTACGCGGGAACCCCGTCCATGGTCTCGAGGAGCTGGCAGAGGGACCCCCGCACCCGCTGCTGCCGCGCCGACGGCTTCTTCCTGTGCTGCTTGGGCTTCGCAAGGTGTGTGAGGTGCGCCTGCTCGGCGTCCGTCAGCCTCAGCGCGGACGCGATCGCACCCAGCACCTCCCCGGACACGTTCTGGCCGTTGCCCTGCTCAAGACGTGTGTAGTACGCCACGGACACTCCGGCCAGCTGGGCCAGCTCCTCCCGGCGGAGCCCCGGGACCCGGCGGTGCCGCCCGAAGTCGGGCAGACCCACGTCCTCCGGCTTGAGCCGGGCACGCCGGCTGCGGAGGAATTCGCTGAGCTCGGCGCGCCGGTCGAGGGCGTGCCCTCCGGCACCACCGGGCCCGGGGCCGCCGACGGACCGCCGCTCGCGTACAGGCTGCTCGTCGTCCATAGGGCCCAGTATCCACGGTCGTACGCACACCAGCCTGTCCCCGCCGGTAGTAGGACCGCTGGTCGTAGGCACAACCGTGGCCTGGGTGAAGTCACGCTCGTGGGGCACGCTGGACGGCGTGCCCGGACCGGAAGCTGCCGGGCGCAGGACCACTCCTTAGGAGCCCCCCATGACCACTGTCGCTGCGTACGCCGCACCTTCCGCCAAGGCCCCGCTGGAGCGCACCACCATCGAGCGTCGCGCGGTCGGCGAGTTCGACGTCCTGATCGACATCAAGTTCGCCGGCATCTGCCACTCGGACATCCACCAGGCGCGCGACGGCTGGGGCGAGGGCATATTCCCGATGGTGCCGGGCCACGAGATCGCCGGAATCGTCACCGAGGCCGGCCCCGGCGTCACCAAGTTCGCCGTGGGCGACCGCGTGGGTGTGGGCTGCATGGTCGACTCCTGCCGCGCGTGCGACAACTGCGTAGCCGGCCTCGAGCAGTACTGTGCCCAGGGCAACATCGGCACGTACAACGCCCTCGACAAGAACGGCGATCCCACCTACGGCGGCTATTCCACACAGATCGTCGTGGACGAGAACTACACCGTGCGTATCCCCGACGGACTGTCGCTGGACGAGGCAGCGCCGCTGCTCTGCGCGGGAATCACCACGTACTCCCCGCTGCGGCACTGGAACGCCGGTCCCGGCAAGAAGGTCGCCGTCCTCGGCATGGGCGGCCTCGGCCACGTGGGCGTCAAGATCGCGCACGCGCTCGGTGCGGAGGTGACCGTGCTCTCGCAGTCCCTGCGCAAGCGGGACGACGGGCTGAAGCTCGGCGCCGACCACTATTACGCCACCAGCGACCCGAAGACCTTCGAGGAGCTGGCCGGCACGTTCGACATCATCCTGTCCACGGTGTCCGCACCGCTGGACTTCGGCGCCTACCTCTCCCTCCTCAAGACGGACGGTGCGCTGGTGAACGTCGGCGCCCCGGAGGAGCCCATCTCCGTCAACCTGTTCTCTTTGATCGGCGGCCGTAAGTCCCTCTCCGGGTCCGGTATCGGCGGCATCCAGGAGACCCAGGAGATGCTGGACTTCTGCGCCGAGCACGGGTTCGGCGCGGAGATCGAACTGATCGGCGCGGCCGAGATCAACGAGGCGTACGAGCGTGTGCTGAACAGCGACGTGCGGTACCGGTTCGTGATCGACGCGGCAACGATCTGATCGCGCCATCGGGAAACCACCCCTGTGACCCACCTGCGCGCAGGTGGGTCACAGGGGTGCGGTGGGCTTCGGGGCCCGTCCGGTGACGGCGTGGCTAGTGCCGCATCAGCCAAGGTTCGCCCCGTCGCGACGCCAGGCACGCACTCTCGCCGCACCGGCCGAAAGCCCGAGTACATCCAGTACAAGGGCTTCCGGCCGGCACACCGATAGCACGCACCTGACGCCGCTCCTTGACGGGCAAACCCTGACTGACGCGGCACTAGGGAAGCGCCTGGCCGCCGGGGGGCTGCGCGAGGCGGCGGCTCTGGGCCCAGCTCCGCAGCTCCGTCTGCGCGACGGCTTCGACCTCCTCCAGAAGGCGCTGCCGTGTGTCGGCGCTCCGCTCGGCTTCAGCGGTCAGGGTGTAGCGCTGAACAGCCAGCCGTAGTCGCGACCACGCCTCCGCGGCCTGTACGTGTCGCTCCGCGTGGTTGAAGACCTGGCGGAACCCGCCGATGAAGAGTGCGACACCTGCGAGGGAGGCGGTGATGGCGGCGGGAGCCTGCATACCCGCGGCGACGACCGTCCCTGCCCCGGTGACCAAACCGGTCAGCTCCGTACCCGCGGACCATCGCCGGGACCGTCTCGTGACGCGCTCGTACCAGGCCAGGTCTCTGAGGGCATGCTCCAGCACCGGATCTACGCTTGCCGGGGGCACCGACGGTCTCCCTCCTCACGGCAACTTCCCGGCATCCCCCAGGAGTCGAGGAGCTTCGGCGCCGACGACCCACAGTATCCGCCCGCCGCCCGACCGGGCCACCCTCATCGGCGAGACCGCAGGCCGTCAGGCCTCGGCGGTGCGCGCGAACCAGGTGGGGCCGTCCGTGAGAGACTGCTTGATCCGGAACAGCGAGAACTCGCTCAGCGGCGGCAGCGCGTCGACGTCGAACCAGGCGACTTCCAACGACTCGTCGTCGTTGACCCGGGCCTCGCCGCCGGTGGCCCGACAGCGGAAGGTGATGTCGAGGTACTGACACCGGTCGCCGTTGGCGTACTGCACCGGCTTCAACGCCTGGGTGAGCACGACCCGCTCCGCGACGCACCGCACCGCGGTCTCCTCGTACACCTCGCGCTCCGCCGTCAGCGCCGGTTCCTCACCGGGCTCGCCGATACCGCCGATGACCGACCACCTACCGGTGTCCGCCCGCCGGCCGAGCAGCACCCGGCCCTCGTCGTCGAAGACGACGGCGGTGACTCCCGGCAGCAGGAGCAGCTGGTGCCCCGCGGTGGCGCGGATGTCGCGGATGAAGTCTGGAGTAGCCATACGAGGAGCCTATGCGAACGGAATCATGCGGCGGCATGGACCGTCTCCGGACCGGCCGCCGGGTCCTTGCGCGCCTTCCTCGCCCGCACCGACGTGGCAGTGGCCCAGCCGAGTCCTGCCACGGCGAGCAGCGCCAGGACGCCCTCCGGCAGGGCCCCGAGCCGGGTGGCGGGCGTGAGCGAGGACCGCAGGGGCACCTCGTCGACCAGGGCGTCCGGGGTGAACATCTTCGTCTTCTCCACGATCGTGCCGTCCGGCCGGATCACCGCGCTGACGCCGCTGGTGACGGGCACGACGACGGACCGCCCGTGCTCGACCGCCCGCACCTGGCTCATCGCCAGCTGCTGATAGGTCATCTCGCTGCGCCCGAAGGTCGCGTTGTTGCTCGGCACGGCGATCAGCTGTCCGCCGTCTTCGACGGTGTCGCGTACGGCGTCGTCGAACGCTGCCTCGTAACAGGTCACGAGCCCGACCTTCGTGCCCGCCAGGTCGAACACGCCGACCTTGTTGCCGGGGCCGAAGTCCCGCTGCACCCGGTCGACGTCCTTGCTGAAGATCCGTGCGACGGACCGCATCGGCATGTACTCGCCGAACGGCTGGATGTGCCGCTTGTCGTACGTGTCCACGGGGCCGCTCTCCGGGTCCCACTGGATCAGGGTGTTGCGGAGAGGGCCGGTGTCTGGGGTGAGGACGGCGCCGATGACCGTGGGAGCGCCGATGGCCCGCACGGCCCGGTCGATGGCCTCGCGGGCGTCGGCATTGCGGTACGGATCGAGGTCGGACGAGTTCTCCGGCCACAGGACGAAGTCGGGCTGGGGCACCTTGCCCGCTTCCACGTCCTGGGCGAGCTGCTCCGTCCGGTTCGCGTGGTTGTCCAGGACGGCCCGGCGCTGGGAGTTGAAATCGAGGCCGAGGCGCGGCACGTTGCCCTGGATCGCGGCGACCGTGGCAGTGCCGTCCTCGGGTGAGTCGTCCACGAGCGGGAGGGCCGCCAGTGCGGCGGCGACCGGCGCGGCGACGGTGACGGCCGCCGCGACGACGGCGGCGCGGGGCACGGTGCCGGTGGTGCGGTAGCGGCGGACCTGCCGGACCGCTTCCAGGCATCCGAAACCGCACAGCACTACGGCGAACGAGAGCAGCGGGGTGCCTCCCACCGCGGCGAGCGGCAGGAAGGCGCTGTCGGCCTGGCCGAAGGCGATCTTGCCCCAGGGGAAGCCGCCGAACGGGGCCCGGGCCCGGAGCGCCTCGTCCAGGGTCCACACCGCCGCTGCCCAGACGGGCCAGTACGGGAGTCGCGAGACCGCGGCGACACCGACGCAGCCGACGGCGATGAACAGCGCTTCGGCGAACGCGAGAGCGAGCCATGGAACGGGGCCGACCTCCTCGCCCGTCCAGTGCAGCAGCGGCAGCATGAAGCCGAGTCCCGCGAGGAGGCCGAGGCCCAGTGCCGCGCGCAGCCCGCGTGCGGTCAGGACCCACCCCAGCAGGGCGAAGCCGGGCAGTACCAGCCACCACAGGGGGCGGGGCGGGAAGCTCGCGTAGAGCAGGGCACCGGACAGCACGGCTGCGGCCGGCCGGACGAGCCGCGGCCACAGCTCCCTGCTGCGGGACACGGGGTCGGGCGACGGTTCGGCGATGGTGATGGTGGCGCTCACCTGCCGGAGTCTACGGTGAGCGGCTGTGAAGGCGGCAGCCGCTCCGGCCACCTCGGGGCAGCGGGGCCCGGCCGGACTCAGGATCCCGGTGACTTCCCCTGCGGCCCGTGGCTCAGGATCCCGGGGTCTTCCCGGTGGGTGTGAGGTGCAGGCGCTCCCGGATGAAGCGTACGGCGGCCTCCGCGTCGTCCACCGTGACGGTGAAGCTCCTGCCGTCCCCCAGCCGGAGTACAAGTCCCTCACCCCG
The DNA here is from genome assembly GCF_042871485.1 of Streptomyces sp. NPDC005791. Classification (NCBI taxonomy): domain Bacteria; kingdom Bacillati; phylum Actinomycetota; class Actinomycetes; order Kitasatosporales; family Streptomycetaceae; genus Streptomyces; species Streptomyces sp. NPDC005791. The sequence continues at coordinate 88,775 of NZ_JBIAIP010000019.1, read as the reverse complement.
GCGCACGACGACGGCCGTGCCCTGGTCGGGGCGCCAGCGGTAGCCCCAGCCGCCCCAGTGGCGCGGAGTGACCTTGGGTGCGAAGTCCGCGCCCACCACATGGGTGAGCAGGATCCGGCGCCTGGGCAGCCCGGCGTGTCCGCAGCGCACCTCGAGCGCGTCACCGTCGACCTTGACGGCCACGTGCACGAAGGCGAGGGTCCCGAAGAGGATCAGGAGCCCGGCGGCGACACAGCCGATGACGGACATGAGCAGCGGGGCGAAGCCGCCGCCCCAGGCCGAGTCGACAGCGAGTTCGATACCGAGTGCCAGGCACCCTGCCCCGGCGGCCGCGAGCAGCCACTGGAAGCGATTGGTGGCCCGTCCCGTCCAGACCGTGCTCGGGGCCTGGCTCGAACCGTGCCGCTGATTGCCGGAGTGGTCCGTCATGTCAAGCAGCGTACCCACGTTCCGCGCGGCTCGGAGGGACTGCGTTGCCCCGGTTACGCCCCACGGGCGCTCAGATCGCGGGGATGACGGCCTTGAGCAGCAGTCCCTCGGCGTACGCCAGAGCGGGTTCGGTGAGGTCGGCGGCCTCACCGCCGAGGAGCACGGTGAGGGTGCCGACCGGTTCCGCCGACGGAGCGGGCACCGCCCCGACACGACGCAGGGCCTGGGCGGCCACCGCCTCGGCGGAGCGGTGCAGCACGAGCGGCGCGCGGCCGGGCCGGCCGGCCTCCACCGCGGCGCGGATGCGTTCGGCGACCAGTTCGTAATGGGTGCAGCCGAGGACGACGTCCGTCACGTCGGCCGGAGTCAGAGCGGCCGCGGCGGCGACCGTGCGGTCGATCGCCGCCTCGTCGGCGTGTTCCACGGCGTCCGCGAGCCCCGGGCAGGGCACTTCCGTCACGTCCACGGAGCGGGCGAAATCGTGGATCAGCCCGCGCTGGTAGGGGCTTCCGGTGGTGGCGGGCGTGGCCCAGATGGCGAGGGGCCCGCCGCCTGCGGCGGCCGGCTTGATCGCGGGCACCGTGCCGATGACCGGCAACCCGGGCTCCAGTTCGGCCCGCAGGGCGGGCAGGGCGTGGACGGAGGCGGTGTTGCAGGCGACGATCAGGGCGTCCGGCTGCCGGTCCGCCGCCGCGCGTGCCACAGCGAGGGCGCGGCGGGTCACGTCCTCGGGCGTACGGGGCCCCCAGGGCATCGAGCCGGGATCGGACGACAGCACCAGGTCGGCGTCGGGCCGTAGCCGGCGTACGGCGGCCGCTGCCGCGAGCAGGCCGATTCCCGAGTCCATGAGTGCGATCTTCACCCGGTCACCTTAGTCGACAGCCCATGCGGGGCCGCCGAAGTGGGGCACACTTCGTCGGATGAGCGCCGTTGCCTGGATCGCCGTGGGGTCACTGACCGTGTGGGTGTGGCTGCTGTTCGGCCAGGGCTTCTTCTGGCGCACCGACCAGCGGCTGCCCGTGCGCGGGGATCCGGTGCGCTGGCCGTCGGTGGCGGTGGTCGTCCCCGCCAGGGACGAGGCCGAGGTCCTGCCGGTGAGCCTGCCGTCACTGCTCACCCAGGACTATCCGGGTGACGCGGAGGTCTTCCTGGTCGACGACTGCAGCGGCGACGGCACGGGCGAACTCGCCCGGGTGCTGTCCGAGCGGTGCGGTGGGCTGCCGCTGACGGTGGTGACGCCCGGTGAGCCGGAGCCGGGCTGGACGGGCAAACTCTGGGCGCTGCGGCACGGGATGGCGCTGGCCCGTCAGCATGAGCCTGAGTTCCTGCTCCTGACGGACGCCGACATCGCGCACGAGCCGGACAGTCTGCGGGAACTCGTGGCCGCTGCCGGCGCCGACGGGGCGGACCGGTTCGACATGGTCTCGCAGATGGCCAGGCTGCGGGTGGCGAGCACCTGGGAGCGGCTGGTCGTGCCGGCCTTCGTCTACTTCTTCGGGCAGCTCTACCCGTTCCGGTGGGTGAACGGGAAGGGGTCGCGGACGGCCGCGGCGGCGGGGGGCTGTGTGCTGCTGCGGACCGGAGCCGCCGAGCGGGCCCGCGTCCCGGAGTCCATCCGCCAGGCGGTGATCGACGACGTGTCGCTGGCGCGGGCGGTACGGCGCAGCGGCGGCCGCATCTGGCTGGGGCTCGCCGACCGGGTGGACAGCGTGCGTCCCTGTCCGCGGCTGGCGGACCTGTGGCGCATGATCGCGCGGAGTGCGTACGCGCAACTGCGGCACAGTCCGTCGCTGCTGGCCGGCACGGTCCTCGGTCTGGGCCTGGTCTACGTCGCGCCGCCCGTCACGCTGGCCGCCGGGCTGCTGACGGGCGACCCGGTGGCCGCGGGCGCGGGCGGGGCGGCCTGGGCGGTGATGGCGGGGACCTACATGCCCATGCTCCGGTACTACCGGCAGTCGCTCTGGCTGGCGCCGCTGCTGCCCTTCACCGCGGTCCTCTATCTCCTGATGACGGTGGGTTCCGCGGTACAGCACCACCGGGGGCTCGGAGCGGCATGGAAGGGGCGTACGTACGCCCGCCCCGAGGCCGCACCGGAACCCTGAGCCCACCCGGCCGGCCGAGCGGACACGGTCGCTGAGGGGTCACTTGCGCCCGGGGGTCCAGTTCATGCCCCACCCGTAGGCGGCGTCGACGGTCCGCTGCGGGCTGACCCCGCGCCGAGGGACGAGATAGCGGGCCTCCCGCTGCACGGTGAGGTCGCCCCCCTCGCCGGTGAGCAGTGCGAGCGCGCACACGGTGGAAGGCACGGTGCATTCGTCGAGGGAGAAGTCGATCGCCGCGCCGTGCTGCGGCTGGAGCGTGACCGTGGCGTGCAGATCGGCGAAGCTGCGCGCCCCTTCGTAGATGGTGACGAAGATCAGAACACGCCGTAGCCGGTCCTTGTGGTCGAGGTTGACCGTGAGGTTCTCGCCGCTCGAGACCGCGCCGGTACGGTCGTCCCCGTCGAGGTGGATGTACGGCGGTTGCCGAAGAGATCCGAAGGCGTTCCCGAGTGCCTGCACCACTCCCTTGCTTCCGTCGGTGAGTTCGTACAGTGCGCAGAGGTCGAGATCCAGGTCGCCGTGCATGGCGACCGCCCTGCCGAGCTTCGCGCCCCAGCCCTTGAACTGTTTGCGCACGTCCCAGTTGAGATTGACGCGCAGCGCTCCGGAGGTGCCGCCCTGTTTCGCCAGCGAGACGGAAGGGGCTTCCTTCGTCAGCGTGACCTTGGTCAGCCTCACGGCCTGTACGACGGGGGGCGCGGGCGGCTGGGGGGCCCGCTGCGGGGCCGGGGGCGGCGACGCGTGCTGCGGCTCGTCGACGGAGATGCCGAAGTCCGTCGCGAAACCTTCGAGTCCGCTGTCGTACCCCTGTCCCACCGCCCTGAATTTCCATGCGCCCTGGCGCACATAGAACTCACCGAGGACGAACGCGGTCTCCACGGTCGCGTCCGCGCTGTCGAAGCGCGCGATCTCGGAGCCGTCCGCCGGGTCCACGATCCTCACGTGGAGGCCGCCCACCCGTCCGAATGTGCCGCCGTCCGCCGAGGCCGCGACCACCACACGGTCGATCGTCGGCTCCATCCGGGCGAAGTCGACCGTGAGGCTGTCCGTCACGCCGCCGCCGGCCGTCTGCTTGCCCTCGTGGCGGACCGCGCCGGACGCGTGCGCCGGCTGGTTGTAGAAGACGAAGTCCGCGTCGCCGCGTACCTTTCCCGACACGAGCAGGAGCGCCGAGGCATCGACGTCGGGTGTCCCGGGAGCGGTACGCCAGCCCAGTTCGACCCGCACGGCCCGAGCCGGCACCGGGACGTTGGTCCCCTTCTGCATGGTCATGCTCGCCCCCCTCACGAGTCCGGCTGCCCGGACGGTTTCCACCAATTTAGCCCCCGGTCCGCCGGGGAGCACACAGCCGCGACGGGACAGAGGCCCGGACCCGCCGGAACCTCCCGTGCACTCGCCCGTCGCGCGGTCACGACGCCGTCCGCTTCTGGAGCGAGTTGCGGTTCAGCCGTGACCGCCACCGGTCCGGCGGATCCGGTCGGCGTCGTGGGTGATGGTGTCGACACGAGCCGCGAGGTCGGGGTGTCCGGCCTTGAGATGGGTGTAGGTGGCGGCGAGTGGGCTGATGAGGTTGGCGGCGTCGTTGTCGGCGAGGGCCTCGGCAAGGCGGGTCAGGGGGGCGCGGGCCGGGGCCGGGAGGTCGGTGAGGGCGGTGATCTGGCCGGCGAGTTGTCGTAGGTCGGCGGCGTTGGTCCTCGCCCAGGCGGTGACGGTGCGGTCCGCGGCGCGGCGGCTCCGGGTGGCCTGTACGCGCTGTTCGCCGGTGGCCCCGGGAGCGCCGGGGCGTACACGCAGATAGCGCCGCTCCGCGGCTTGGCGGCTGGCGACCCCCAGGGGGTGGGCCAGGTCCGCCCAGCTGGAGCCTGCCGCTCGGGCTGCCTCGATCAGGCCGGGCTCCCAGCCGGCGAGCTGGTCGCGCAGTTCACGAAGAAGGAGGAGCGCGGCGAGGGCTTGGTCCGCACCGGCTTGCCCGTCCTGGTCCTCCGGACGGTTCGCGGTCCGGGCGGTGCGCAGGGCCTCGTCGATCGCGTTCAGCGCTGCCGCGGCGGCGAGGAACGAGGCGGGGTCGCGGGGCTCGGGCAGAACACTCATGCAGATCCTTCCAGTGCGTCACCCATCGGACGACACGTCGCTTGTCATCGTTTCGATGACATGCTACAACGGTGGCAGACGAAGCGCATTGGCAGTTTCTGCCAGACCAGTGGAGGTGTTTTCGCGATGTTGATGCGCACCGACCCGTTCCGTGAACTCGACCGGCTCGCCCAGCAGCTCACGGGTGTGACCGGCACGTGGTCCAGGCCCTCGGCGATGCCGATGGACGCCTACCGGGAGGGCGAGGAGTATGTGATCGTCTTCGACCTGCCCGGTGTCTCGAGGGACGCACTCGACATCGATGTCGAGCGGAACATGCTCACCGTCAAGGCCGAGCGCCGCCCGGTCGTGAAGGCGGAAGACGTGCACATGGAGCTCTCCGAGCGTCCCCTCGGCGCTTTCTCCCGCCAGCTGGTACTGGCCGACACCCTGGACACCGAGCGCATCACGGCCGACTACGAGGCAGGGGTGCTGACCGTGCGCATCCCGATCGCCGAGCGCGCCAAGCCCCGCAAGATCACGATCGGTGGGGAATCCGAGCACAGGCAGATCAGCGGCTGAGGCATCCGAGTACGCCACGCCCAGCCGGCCGCCTGCCCGACACCTTCGCAGTGGCCCTGCGGGTGACCGCGGCATGGACCGAGGGAGCTCCCGCACGGACCGCGGCCTGCTGAGCGTGACCGCCGATGCGGCGGGCGAGGAACTCACCCGCCGCATCCTGCTCCAGCGCCCCGGGGCTCGGCCTCCTTCTCGGACGTCCAGGACACCTGAGCCCGCAGGAGCGCGACCCATCGCAGAATCCCCCGTTCGCCCTGCCCGCCGACGACGACACATCCCTCCGAACGAGAAAGGCAACCACTCCGCGATGCTTCCACTGCTCGACCAGGCCGCTGCCCGGCCCGGCACGACGTTCGACCAGATGGTGGAAAGGATCCGGTACGAAGGCGCGTACCCCACCCGGGAGCGGGCCGAGGACGTCACACGTGCCGTGCTGGCAGCCCTGGGCCGTCAGCTCATCGGCGACGAACGCGTCGAGCTCGCCGCCTGCCTCCCCACCGAGGCCGCAGCCGTCCTCACCGGTCAGATCCCGGACCACCGGCCCCTCACCGGCTGGGGTTTCGTCAAAGACCTGGCCACCCGTACAGGCGGCACCCCCGCTACCGCCCGCTGGGACACCGGAGCCGTCCTCGCCGTCATACGCCACCTGGCCGGCCCCGGTCTCGTGGACCGCGTCCTCGCCCAGCTCCCGCCCGGATACGCCTTGTTGTTCGGCCGCGCGGAACTCACCCAGGCCGCATGAGCGTTCGCGGCGGAATCGGACGGGGCCGTCAGTAGCGTGCTGAGGGCCGGGGCCGAAGGGGCAGGGCTCCGGTGATGTCGTCACCGGAGCCCTGCCCCCGCCCTGTTTCTTCCGCCGGTCGAGGCAGCCCGGCCAGGTCGAGCAGCTCGTGCAGACGTTCAGCGGGCAGAGCGGGGTTGGCGGCTGCCCCTTCGGCATGCTCCGGGGTGTGGAGGAGCGATGCGATCAGGTCGGCAGGAAGGAGTCGGCTGGCAGCCGCCGCTCGACGTACGCGGGCCTCGGGGTCGGTGAGCAGGTGGAGCGGCGGCTCGGCGAGGCCGGTGTCGGCGGCGGCCAGGGCGCGGACGTCGGGGTCGGCGTGGCCGAGCAGGTGGTGCAGCCCGGTGCGGGGCAGCCGGGAAAGGGTGAGCAGGTAGGGACGTTGGCGCGGCACGGCGATGAAGGCGTCCAGGACGATCTCGGGCGGGGCGAGCGGGTGGTTACAGGCGAGCAGATGGCGCACATCGTCGTCGGGATCGCCGGCCAGGCGGTGGACGACCTCCTCGGGCAGCCGGGGACAGCCGGCGGCGACGCGGCGCATCACGGGATGCTCGGACGCGGCGCACGTCTCGTACCAACTGGTCGGCGGCTCGATGAGCATCTCGTCGACCGCACCGACACCCTCGGCCGTCCGGCCGGTGATCCGGTTGATGGCAGCGCGCTCGGGCCAGGTACGCGGCAGTGGTCGCAGCAGCGCCCGGCTCCGCACGGTGACGTCCGGGTCATGGGCCAGTTCGGCCAGCAGCTCCGGATCGAGGTCTGCCCTGGCGGCCACCTGTTCACGCACGTCGGGATCGGGGTCGCGCGCCAGCCGGACGACGATGTCGCCGGGCGTGTGGGGATTACGGGCGAGCGCTCCCAGGTCGCGCCGGTCCGCGAGGCACTGTGCGGCCACGGTGCTGGACACCGCGTAGTTGACGAGCAGGAGGGACCGATGGTGGCAGCTGACTTCCGGCAGGTCCTTCTCCATCGCCGCCGGGTCCAGTACCCGTCCGCTTCTGAGCGCCGCTTCGCGCACCACGGGCTCCGGATCGCGCAGGAGCGTTTCGCGCTGCCCAGGTGTGAGCCACAGCCATAGTCCTGTTGCCTGGTACCGGAGTTCGGGGTCCGGGTGCTCCGGCATCCGGCGGCGGAACGACGGTGAGATCTGCCCGGAGACCTGCAGTTCCTGTCTGATTTCGTCGGCTGTGAGCAGGTGGCCCTCACTGGTGTCGTCCTGCGCGGTCAGCAGGCGCTCCAGGACGCGGTCGGGCAGCGCCTCGGCCCTGCCCAGGCGCGGGCGCGGGCCGGAGGCCAGAGCCGCACGGACGAGAGGATCCTCGTCGTCGACCAGTCGGCCGCGCTGTTCGGCGGACGCGTGCCGGTTGCGGGCGAAGCGGCGGCGGATCAGGCGCTCCGGGTGCGCGACGACCACCTCGACGACGTCCGGGGGAAGAGCGCGCTCCCCGCAGAGGATCGCCCAGGTGGCGCGAGCCTGCTCGGTCAGCAGCCGGAGCAGAACCTCGGACGGGGCGGCGGGATTGGCTGCGACGCCGCGCAGCCACAGCTCTGCGAGAGGGGAGGGCATCAGGACATTGTGGCAGTGACCGAGGCGCCGCGTCGGCGTGAACTGTCGCTGATGCTGGCCGGTGCCCAGCTCGGCATCACCGTGTGCACCCTGGGCCTGGGCTCGGTGTCCAACCCCGCGATCTCCCACGAACTGGACCCCTTGCTGCAGAAGCTGGGTCTGCCCGCCGCGCTCAGTTACGGCGTGGCGTTCGCGGTGGCGGTGCTCGTGGTCGTCTTCCTTCAAATGGTTCTCGGCGAGATGGCACCCAAGTCGTGGGCCATCGCTCATCCCGAGCGCTCCGCGATGCTGCCGGATCGGTGCACGCGCGTGACGACCTGCTGGCCCGCTACCTCCAGCCCCAGGCGGCGTGACCGCCGCCTTGCACCGAGCGCCCCGGTCCTTCCGGGGCGCTCACCGGCGTGCCCGGGACATCGTCACCGTTGTGCGGATGAGGCGAGCATCGGCAGTGAGAGGGTGTCGGCCAGGGCCTGCTGACCGGCGATGTTCGCGTGGACGCCGTCCCCGGTGTCGTAGGGCGGGTTGATGGCGTTGGGTCGCAACGGGTCCTTGAGCACCTGGTCGAAGCCCATGACGCCGTCACAGGTGCCGCCGCAGTTGTTCCACTTCGAGACGAACGAATTGACGGTGTGGCGGATCCTGTTGTGTTCATCGGTGTAGCCCGGCCGGGGGGTCACCGGAGTCACGAACACCTTGATCCCAGCCGCGTGCAGGCGGCGGAAGGTGTCGCGGTAACTCGCCAGCACCTGTGAGGCGTCGCACCCGGCGGGCAGGTCGTTGGTGCCGTAGTAGTAGAGGACTCCGGTGACTCCGTGGAGGGCCAGGACGTCCCTTTGCAGCCGTGCCCGCGCGTCGAGCCCGCGGAGGGGCTCAGCGAGTGCCGGGCAGTCGGCGGCGCTGGTGGTGCCGTTGACGCCGGCGTTGGCGACGGCGAACTGCCGGGTGGGAGGCAGTTCCGAGGTGATCCGCCGGGCGAGGCCGTCGGTCCAGCGCCGGTTGGCACCGAGCTGTGTGCAGCCGGAGCCGCAGTCGGTGGATCCGACCCCGTCGACCACGGAACTGCCGTACGCGACGAGACTGCCCTTCAGTCGCGGGTTGTGCACGTCCACAGCGGTGACCAGGTACGTGGAATCGGTGGTCTGCGTGTAGGCGGCGGCGCTCGTGTCCTGGGTGTGGTCGCCTGTGCCGGGCGCGGTCAGGTAGTTGGTGCGAAAGGCGGTCCGGTGCAGGCCGGGGACCACGGTGCCCGAGACGGACAGGGAAACCGCGACATCGCCCTGGGCACGGGTCGTCAGGGGGGTGGCGTCACTCCAGAGCTCGCCGCCGGCCGGTATGACGGCTTCGCGCCGGCCGGTGAAGGTGACGGGTCGGGGGCGCCCTCGGGTGGCAGCGCTCCTTCCGTCGGTGAGCCCCACCGTGGCGGCCTCCACGGTGAGCGGGGTCGTGCCGAAGGTGTTCTGGATCCGGATGCGCAGTGCGTCACCTCCTTGGCTGAGATGGCTGATCATGCGGACGGTCTGGTCGCGCAAGGGGGTGGCGGCGACGTCGTGTTGTGCGTTCGCCCAGGACGTGAACCAGTCGCGCGCGCCGGGGCGCAGGCCGGACTTGGTGTCACCCGCGGCATTCGTCGTCGGCGCCGAGACAGCGAGGGTCGCCGCTGTCACGGTGGTGACCAGGGCGATCAAGACGCGCCTGGCCAGGGGTGACCGGGCGCGGCGGGCTCCGGTGAAGGGTGCATCGATCAAGGACTTGCCTTTCCGTGGAGAGTGGGAAGAGATCCACAGCCCGTCCGGCCCGAGGCCTCACGCACGAAGAGCCCGTTTCATGATCTTGCCGAGGTCGTTGCGGGGTAGCTCGGGCAGGTAGCGCACGATCCGCGGTCGTTTGTGCGGAGCGAGACGGGCTGCGACGTGTTCGGTCAACTTCCGTGCGTCCGGACGGCGTTGCGGGTCAGTCGGGACGATCCACGCCACGATCCGCTCGCCGAGGTCGGCGTCCGGCTCGCCCGTCACAGCCGCGTCCCGCACGCCGGGGTACTCCATCAGCGCGTTCTCGATCTCGCCGGCGCCGATCTTGTAACCGCCGCTCTTGATGAGATCGGTCGCTCTGCGGCCGACGATCCGGACGTAACCGTCCTGATCACGGACCGCCATGTCCCCTGTACGGAACCAGCCGTCCTCGGTGAACGCCTCGGCGGTGGCATCGGGCCGGTTGAGGTACTCGGTGAAGAGGTTCGGGCCGCGCACCTGGATCTCGCCCACGCCGTCCGGCCCGGTACCGATGAGTGCCCCCGCCTCGTCGACGAGCCGCAACTCGACCTCGGGCAGGGGCACTCCGACGGTCCCGGCCCGGGGTTCACCGTCCGCGCGCACACTGGTGTTCATCAGGGTTTCCGTCATCCCGTACCGCTCGATGACGGTACGGCCGGTCGCCGCCTCGATGCGGTCGTGGTCGCGCGCGGGAAGCGCGGCCGATCCCGACACGAGCAGGCGCGCACCGGCCAGCGCTTCCGCGAGCGCGGCGTCCCCGGGCACGGTGGAGAGGGCCTCGGCGATGCGGTGGTACATGGTGGGCACCCCGAACAGCATCGTGGCTCCGGTGCTCAGTTCTCGCGCCACCCCCTCCGTGCTGAACCGCCCCAGATGGCGCACCGATCCCCCGCGCCGCAGCGGGCCGAGGATCCCGAGGATCAGCCCGTGCACGTGGAACAGGGGCAGCGCGTGCACCAGCACGTCGTCGGCGTCCCATCCCCAGGCGTCCTGGAGCGCGTCGAGCGTGCTGGTCAGGGCTCGCCGCGGCAGGACGGCTCCCTTGGGCGGTCCGGTGGTGCCGGAGGTGTAGACGATCAGTGCCGGATGGTCGGGGCCGGGCTCAGCGGGTGGTGCGCCCGCTGGGCCCGTGGTCGCGTCGATGTTCGTGCGAGGTATGCCGTCCAGTTCGGCGGGGAGTTCGTCACCCGCCGCGGCCAGTACCAGTGACGGCGCGCTGTCGGCCACGACGTGCGCCAGCTCGCGCCCGCCGATCCGTGGGTTGAGCGGCACCGCCGGTACTCCGGCGAGGAGCGCCGCCACCACTGCGACCGCGGTCTGCGGAGTCGCCGTCGCCCACACGGCGACGCGGTGGGCCGTACTCAGGGTCGCGGCGAGGGAGCCGGCCCACACCGCGAGTTCCGCGTACGACAGTGTCCGGTCTCCGAAGCTCAGGGCGGGCCGCGAACTGCCGTCGGCCAGTGCGGGGAAGAGTGCGGTGGGGCGATTCACGCGTCGTACTCCGATCGACGGGCCGTCAGGAGGTCGAGAGCCACGGCTGCTCGGAGTCACCCGAATCCCGGCACCACCAGGACGAGCCACGCCAGGGCGGGCACCACCGCGACCACGACCCCGCCGTACACCATCAGCTGCCTGAAGAAACGATCTCGGTCGACGTCCGGCGCCGCGGCGAGAACCAGCGCGCCGTTGGTCGAGAAGGGGCTGACGTCCACCACGGTCGCCGACACCGCCAGCGCGGCGATCATTCCGACCGCCCCGATCTCTCCTTGCGCGAGGAACGGCACGGCCAGCGGGATCAGCGCACCCATGATGCCGACCGACGAGGCGAACGCCGATACGATCGCGCCGATGTAGCACAGCAGCAGGGCCGCGAGCAGCGGGACGCCGATACCTCCGACTCCCTCCCCGGCCCATGTGATCGTGCCCATCTCCTCGAGTACGCCGACGTAGGTCAGTACGCCGCAGATGAGCAGCACCGTGGGCCAGGCGATCGAGCCGACCGCCTTACGGCTGGTGTCCGGCCATACGGCACTGATCAGCACCGCGAGCGTGATGGCGGTCAGACCCGCGTCCAGATCGAAGACGAGGACGGCGACGACCAGAACGAGGAGCGAGACAAGGGTGGCCGTGCGGGGCGCGTCGAGCCGGGCACGGCCCTCCTCCACGGGAGACCCGGGCGAGCCGTCGTCGCTCTCCACTGTGCGGTGCCGGGCCGGCTTCAGGCCTCCGAACAGCACGAACACCACCCCGGCGATCACCAGGTTGGCGACGAGCGAGGCGAGGAACAGTGCGATCTCGTTGCCCGGCAGGTTCTCGCGCTCCACGATGCCGTTCACGATCGAGCCGTAGATGCTGATCGGGGAGAAACCGCCGCCCTGCGCCCCGTGCACCACCATCGCGCCCATCAGAAGCGGGCTGATGCCGTAACGGACGGCGAAGCTCAGCGCGATCGGTGCGACGATCGCCACCGCGGCCGGACTGACCGCGCCGATCGCGGTCAGCGCCCCGGTGATCACGAACATCACCCAGGGAATGAGAGCGATACGCCCGCCGACGAGGCGGATGGAGGCGTGCACCAGCCAGTCCGTGGTGCCGTTCGCCCGGGCGATCGCGAACAGGTAGGTGACGCCGACCAGGACGACGAAGAGGTCCCCGGGGAACCCGGCGAAGATGCCGTCGGCGTCCAGGCCGGCGGCCAGCTCCCCCACCGCGAACGCGGCGGCGAAGGCGAGCGCGCCCATGTTGATGGAGCGGGTGGTGGCGATCACGAAGACAACCACGAGTACGAGGATGGAGATGAGTTCCGCGGACATGTGCGGGCTCCCGTCCTGGGTCGACCCTCATTGGTCTGGTGGATGAGCCACTTGGCCTGTTGACGGCACTCAGAGTCGGGGGGGCGGATACAACCGTCAAGGGGTTGCACAGAATTGGTCCAGCCACTGGACCGCGCGGCGCTGCTAGGCTTCCGGTGCCAGGGAGGCGTGGGGGCCTTCCGGAACAGGGGCAGGGGATGTCCGACGCGCTGCGGCCCATGGGCCGTACTCGACTGTACGAGCAAGTGCTCGACCGGCTGCGTTCCTATGCTTCCGAGAGTGGTCTGGTGGCCGGCGACAGGCTCCCGCCGGAGCGCGACCTCGCTCAGCGCCTGGGAGTCTCGCGGGCCTCGGTGAAGCAGGCCATCGTCGTCCTCGAGGTGCAGGGGCTCGTCGAGGTGCGCCACGGAGGCGGCACCTACCTCCGGGGCGACGGACTGGACGCCGAACCCGTCGAGCGGCTCGTCGAACGCCGGCGCAGACTGCCCGACGTACTGGAGGCACGTGAGGCGCTGGAGACGAAGCTCGCCGAACTCGCGGCCGAGCGGCGCACCGAGCAGGACGTGCTGACACTGAGGGCCTCGCTGGCCCATATGGCCGCAGAGATCGCCGACGGCGGCCACGGCGTCGAAGGTGACCGGCGTTTCCACGCCGCGGTGACCGCTGCGGCCCACAGCGCACTGCTCGCCGAGTTCATGCGGTCCATCGCCGACCAGATCGCCGAGAGCCGGCACGAATCCCTACGCCAGCCCCGCCGGCCCGGCCGTTCCCTGACTCAGCACCGGGCGATCCTCGACGCGATCGAGGAACGGCGCGGCAAGGCCGCGGCCGCGGCGATGCGGCGCCATGTCCGGACCGTCGCGAAGGTGAGGCTGCTGGACTGGAATCCCGAGCCGGGCACCACCGAAAGGGCTCCCTGAACCGCGGTTCCAGGTGACCGGTTCGATTCCCGGCACCTCGCACCCCTCCCCCCAACTTCTACAGTGTTGTAGATTCAAGGGGCTGGTCATCACCAGGCCGCCTCTCGACCCGGGGTGCGGTGCGAGCACGCGCGAAGGGAACAGCACCATGGGTGTCAGTCTGGCCAAGGGCGGCAACGTCTCGCTCAGCAAGGAGGCCCCCGGCCTGACCGCCGTCCTCGTCGGCCTCGGCTGGGACGCGCGCAGCACCACCGGCACCGACTACGACCTCGACGCCAGCGCGCTGCTGGTGGACGGCACCGGAAAGGTGCTCTCCGACCAGCACTTCATCTTCTACAACAACCTGAAGAGCCCTGACGGTTCCGTCGAGCACACCGGAGACAACCTCACCGGGGAGGGAGAGGGCGACGACGAATCCCTCAAGGTGGATCTGACCGCCGTCCCCGTCGAGGTGTCGAAGATCGTCTTCCCCGTCTCCATCCACGATGCCGCCGGCCGCGGCCACAGCTTCGGCCAGGTGCGTAACGCGTACATCCGCGTGGTCAATCAGTCGGGCGGCGCCGAACTCGCCCGCTACGACCTGTCCGAGGACGCTGCGACCGAGACCGCCATGGTCTTCGGCGAGCTCTACCGGCACGGCGAGGAATGGAAGTTCCGCGCCGTAGGCCAGGGTTACGCCTCCGGACTCGCCGGAATCGCCTCCGACTACGGCGTCGGAGTCTGAGCCGTCACCCCCTCCGGTCGGCGGCCGTACGGACCACCCGGCCGCCGGTCCGGGCACCACTTCGCCCACGAGGCGTCGACAGCGAGCCGGAGACCGCCACACCGGGCTCACGAACGCCCGTGCGTTCGTGAGCAGTTACGAATGGGGATACCTCTCATGCATGCGCCCGACCGGCTCGAGGCGGAACACGGAGCGGACTTCGAACAGGTGGTGCGCCGTGCCCTGGACACGCCGGAAATCCGGGCCGCGCTGAGGCACCGGGACGCGGAGACCGACGCCGAGCGTCTGCGCACCCAGGCGCTGATCGCAGCCGAGGCCATCGCCGCTGAGGCCGCCGCCGAGTACCGCTACTACCTCGGGCTGCGGGCCCGCGCAGAAGAGTCCGCGGCCCATCGCCCTGCCCGGCGACGAGATGCGGACGCCACCACGGGCAGCGGACTGCTGAGCGCGATGGCCGTGCTCACGCCACTTCTGTCCGCCACCGCAGCGGCTGTATTCCTCCTGCTCGGCTACGGCCTCCGACTCATCGGCACGCAACGGCAGCTCGCGGCTTCCCTCGTGGGAACCGGCTGGATCGCCGCGGCGCTGGCCGCACTCGCGGCGCTCGCCTCCGCGACCGCCCTGGTCGTCACCGCCGCGCGGCACCGTTACACCCCTGACGACGCCCCGCACCCCCTCGCCCCGTCCGTCGCCGCGGCTCACCAGGCGTGGCGGCAAGCGCTGCTGGAACGCGGACTCCTGCCGTTCCTGCGCGAACGCCTGAGCGGTCAGGACCGCAGTGCCGCAGATCAGTCACCGCCCCGCCGGCCCGCCGCGGGCCCGCTTCCGCAGGACCGCGGCCCACTGGGCTGGACCAGCCCCGAGTTCGCGAGCCCCGACTTCACCGGCCCCGTGACGCGCTCCCGGAACTGACGCGCGATACCGCGGCCAGCGACGCACCTCGAGCCAGGCTTCTCGTCGTCACATCGGCTTCCGGTGTCCTCGCCCGCTCCGTGGGCACGTCGGCCCGTGTGCCCAGGGAGCGAGGCCATGTCGATGAAGCATCCGGGCGGGCTCCTCATCACCACCCGTCTCGGCATCGCCGGGGCGTTCACGGGTGGCCGGAACGACTTCTTCGACCTGGCCACCTGGGGCGCGGCCCTCGGCGTATCCCTGCTCCTACTGATCGCGTACCGCGTCCTTCATCGGCACCTCGCGCGGCCGAGCCACAAGCGGTACCACGCCGGACCGTCCGCCGATCGGCCCACAGCCGCCGACGTTCCGCCGGCGCCACGGGCACCGTGGTCCCACGGACACGTCACCACATCGCACGCGCCGCCTTCCGCAGGGCCTCCCCGGCACCGGGCGTGGTCGTCCTGACACTGCCGGCGTGAGGTCGGCCTCCCGCTCCGCGCGACGGCGGGCACTCCGAGCGAGTTGCCGTCTGCACAGCGTGACCCGCACCATGGAGTTCTCGTCCGGAGGCTGACTCATCCGGCTCATCCGGCCTCGTGCCGGGGACGAAAGGCGTGCCACTTATGGCCAGGTACTTCGAGAACGGCGCCGGCGAACTGGCCTCCGACGCGCTGTCCGGCTTCGCCCGCGCGCACGCGGACCTCATGGAGTACGACTCCGCCGACGGGTACGTCACGGCTCTGCACACCGCGCCGACACGGCGGGTGGGGATCCTTTCGGGCGGTGGCGCAGGACACGAACCCCTGCACGTCGGCTACGTCGGGGCAGGCATGCTCGACGCCGCCTGCCCCGGCAGGATCTTCGCCTCCCCGCACAACCGGCAGATCTTCCGGGCGTCCCTCGCGGTGGCGAGGCCGGAAGGCGTGCTGCACGTGGTCAAGAACTACACAGGAGACCGGATCAACTTCGGCATCGCAGCCGAGCGGCTCTCCGACGCGGGCATCACCTGCGCACGCGTCCTCGTCGACGACGATCTCGCCTCCGACTCCGAGGAGATCGCCGCCGGGCGCCGCGGTACGGGTGCCACGATGCTGGTGGAGAAGGTCCTGGGCGGCGCCGCGGACAGCGGGATGGGACTCGACGGGCTGGTCGGGCTCGGTACCACACTGGCAGGCCGGTGCCGGACGCTCGCTGCCGCTTCCGCCGCTCACCACGCACCGGCCGACGGCGAGCCTGCGTTCGCCCTGCCGTCCGGCGAACTGGAGTACGGCGTCGGAATCCACGGTGAACGCGCAGGCCGAACGAGGAGCCAGGGGCGTGTGGGTGCGCTGGTGGAGGACATGACGGGTGCACTGCTGGACGCGTTGCGCCCTGGCCCCGAAGACCCGGTCATCGCCCTGGTCAACGGTCTGGGCGCGGTCACCCCTCTGGAGCTGTACGGCGTATTCGGTGAACTGGTCCGGATTCTCGACACCCGGCGGGTGCGGCTCGCCCGGCACCTCGTGGGCGACTACGTCACCGCCCTCGACATGCGGGGCTTCTCCCTGACCCTCATGGTCGCCGACCGCGCCGTGCTGGATTTCTACGATGCGCCGGTCCGCACTCCGGCGCTGCGGTGGTGAGCGGCAGACCTGCCGGGCTCCGGACAGGTCGCGACAGACGCAGGAGGACGACACCATGACGCTCGCCGCCTTCGACGGCACGCAGACCCGTTCCTGGGTGCACGCTTTCGCCGCATCGGTGTATGCCACCGAGCCCGAACTGACCGCGCTCGACCAGCGGGCGGGCGACGGCGACTTCGGAGCGAATCTCGCAGCCGGGGTTCGGGCCGCCGGTCTGCTACTCGACCGGATGCAAGCGCCGGCCGGCCCCGCAGAGATCCTGGGCACCCTGGCGCACGCCTTCCTCGACGAGATCGGGGGCACCAGCGGCCCTTTGTTCGGTCTGTTGTTCCAGGCGTTGAGCAGGGCCGCCACCGGCTCCGGACCCGGCCTGACGACGGCCGTACTCGCCGACGGCACCGCCCGAGGGCTGGCCGCCATCCGCCGTGTGGGTGACGCTTCGCCTGGGGACAAGACACTGGTCGACGCACTTGCTCCAGCCGCCGCCGCGTTGCGGACGGCGCGGGACACGCCGCCCGCGGCGGCCTTGACCGCGGCGGCGGATGCCGCCTGGCAGGGGGTCCGGGACACCGCGTCCCTGACCGCGCGCATGGGCCGGGCAAGCTACCTGGGTGCACGGGCGACCGACATCCCCGATCCCGGCGCGGTGGGCATCGCCCTGTTCTTCGCCTCCGCCACCGCCCCCGTGCACACGCTGGCGCCCCGTCTGCCCACGGGCTGACCGCGTACCGCCGGGCCGAGGCTGCCGTCCCCGAGCCGCTCTACACGCCGATCCGGCTCCTGGCCCACGCCACCAGCTCACGGTCGGCCAGGCTCGGGACCCACAGGTCGGCCTGCTCCGACTCCGGACCCGGCGGGCGCGGTCCGATTCCGACGACGCGAAGACCCGCCCGGCGTGCCGACTCCATGCCGGTGAGCGAGTCCTCCACGGCCAGGGCCTCCTCGGGCGGTACGCCACAGAGGCGCGCTGCCACGCTGTAGACATCGGGCTCCGGCTTCGGCCGTACCTCCTCTCCGGCGACCACGACATGGTCGAAGCAACTGAGGAGCCCGGCTCTGCCGAGGCATGACTCCACCATCTCTCGGGGGCAGTTGCTCGCCACGGCGAGAGGGCGGTGGCCGACAGCCAGACGGACCAGTGCGGCAGCACCGGGCATGGTGACAGGGTCCTGCTCGACCAGTGCGGTGAAGGTGGTGAGCAGCGTGTCGGCCAACTCGTCCACCAGGTCCGGCTTGCCGGTCTCCTCGGCCATGAGCGCCCCGCACTCGGTGAAATGGACGCCCTTGGCCCGGTCGGCGAAGCCGGCCGGTGGTTTGAGGCCGAATGCTCGGAATGTGGCGCTCCGGGCCTCCTGCCAGTGTCGTTCCGTGTCCATCAGGGTCCCGTCGCAGTCGAAGACGATGGCGGAGGGAGACCACGAAAGAATGGGATGAGCTGTCATGTGACTGCCGTTCTCGAAGGCCGCGTCGACCGGTTCGGCACGCGGGCGCGGGCTGGTGCCGGGATGCGATTGATCCATTCGGAGAAATGAGGCGGAATTGCGCGTGACACATCACACCTGCGCCGCACGGCATCGCTGTGCGCGCCATGAAGACGCAACCGTCCCTTTCGACCGAAGCCGAAACATCGTAGCGATTACGTTAATTTGGCCCCCAGTACTCCGCAATCACCATTTCGAGTGACGGAATTACCCAGGACGACCATGGCCGCACCCCCTGGAACAGGGCGGTGACGCCACTGCGGAATGCGATCGCCACGCCTCATGAGCAGTGACTTCGAGGGGCCGCCACCCTGCCGGCCGGACAGAAGTCCACACACCTTCAGAAACGATTCTTCACCGTCGGCAAAAAAAGATGAGAGTGAGCCGCGAGCAAGCACGGCCGAATAATAATAGGATCTTCCGCGCGCCACGTGGGGGCTGTCCGCGACAGGGCCCCGGACCCACTCACCGCGATTCTTGGAACGCTTGAGCGAAGGTGGAACTGTAGTGCAGGACAGAGCCCGCGAAACCCGTAAAGCACTGCTCGAATCAGCAGCACATCTATTTGTCGAACGAGGATATACGGGAACGAGCGTCAATGACATAAGTGATCACTCCGGAAAAACCAGCGGAGCGATCTATTTCCATTACTCCAGCAAGGAGAACCTGGCACTGGCCGTGGTCCGCGAGCAGTTCGCCACCTGGCCACAACTCGTCGCCCCCTACACCGCGCCCGGCATTCCTCCGCTGGAGAAGCTGGTCGGTCTCAGCTTCGGTGTCGCGCGATTCCTCAGCGAAGACGTGGTGGCACGCGCGGGCGCACGCCTGTGGGCGGAACGCCGTGCCATCAACGCCTCCGTTCCCTCGCCGTTCGACACCTGGGTACTGGCCGCCACCCGGCTTCTCGCCCAGGCCCGCACGCGAGGCGAGCTGGCTGCAGGAGTGGAGCCGTCGGCTGCGGCCGTGACGCTCGTGTGCTCCTTCTTCGGGCTCTGCACTCTGACCGACGAGGTGCCGGGTGTGCGGAACTGGAGGACGCGACTGGACCAGTGGTGGCTGCTCATGCTCAAGTCCCTGCAGGCGGACCCGGATCCGGCTTCCCTGCTCGCCTGCGCGCGGGAGCGGTTTTCCGCGCCGCAGCCGAATCACCCGGCTCCGCGCCGAAGCTGACGGGCACCCGCCGGGACCGAGGGGCAGCCGCCGCGCGCACACTGCGTCGCCTCGGGGCGAGAACGCGATCCGGGTGCGGCTTCGGGTGCCGGCTCGGCCTGCTCAGGGTGAGCCGATTCATCCGGCCGGACACCGACCGGACTTCCGGCGCCCGGCGCGCGTCCTGGTCCGCGCGTCGAGCGACGCACCGGGTGCCGAGGCAGGGAGAGCACGGAGACGGGCGTGACAGCAGGCAAGCACTGGTGCACCGGGGGGCCACGTCGTCGGCCGGCGAACGGACGCGCTGCCGACGGCGACGGGCAGTGGGCCGCCGTCGACGTCGGCGGCCCACGGGCGGGGCGTGAGGTTCCGTACGCTCGCGGCCGAAACCGTGCGTCCTGATGGGCGCGACCCGGGTGTAGCCCTTTGTGGTCCGTCCGCCACTTCTCGTGAGCCTCGGGAGCCTTCCAACGGAAAAGCCCCTGTTGTTAACAGAGGCTTTAACGCTGCCCGGGCAGGTCAGGCCGACAAAAGCAACGTAAAACGGATAACCCCAAGATTGGGGCTCCCCAATCGGCACATCGTGGGCTTAACTTATGTCTCATGACCTCCCCCCGCTCCACCTACGGCAGCGGCTACTACGCCGCGCCGTCGTTCCCCGACACCCCGATCTACGACTCCCTGGTCGCCGAGCGGGGGACCCCTCAGATCGCACCGATCCGGGTCCCTGCCGCCTACGACACCGGGAACAGCTACCTGCCGGCTCTGCCGTCGGCGCTCCCGGCCCTGCCTGCGGCCCCGTCGCAGCACACCGGGTCCTACGGCTACCCGCAGCAGGCGGCACAGCCGCAGTTCCGAGACGCCGGTACGCAGCAGGCGCCGATGATGCAGCCCGCACAGCTTCAGCACGCGCCGGCGCCGTACATCCCCCAGCAGCCTTCCGCGCCCCGCGGTTATCAGCAACCGCAACCGCAACAGCAGCAGCGGCCCGGCACGGGGTACGAGGCGATGCGTCCCGCGTCACCTCGGCCCGCGCCCGCTCCGGCTCAGTCGCCGTACGAGGATCCTTACAACCGTCCGTACCAGGGCCGGGGGTACTGAGCCGCTGCCGGCGGCTGTCAGTGGCGGCTGGCAGGATGAAGGCATGCTTTCGCCCGCACTCGGTGCCGTACGCATCCACCCGGTCAAGTCACTGCGAGCACGCGCTTGTGACGAGGCCGCCGTCGAGCCATGGGGACTCGCCGGCGACCGCCGCTGGATGCTGATCGACAGCGGAAGCAGAGTCGTCACCCAACGTCAGCAGCCCCGTATGGCGCTGCTGTCCGCCGAGCTCCTGCCCGGTGGCGGACTCGTCCTGTCCGCGCCCGGAAGCCCGTCGCTGACCGTGGAGGTGCCCGATCCGGCCCGCACCGTCACCGCTGAGCTGCACCGGAGCAGGGTGGAGGTGGTGAGCGCGGCGGACACCGCTCACGCCTGGTTCGGCGCACGTCTCGGTGTGGAGGTCCGGCTCGTCCATCTCGACGCGCCGTCGCACCGCAGACCCGTCGATCCACAGTTCGGGCGGCCGGGCGAGACCGTGTCGCTCGCTGACAGTTTCCCGTTGCTCCTCACGACGTGCGCCTCGCTGGACGCGCTCAACTCGTTGGTGGCGCAGGGGGATCACCCACGAGAGGGGCCGCTGCCGATGAACCGGTTCCGGCCCAACGTCGTCGTGGACGGGACAGCGCCGTGGGCGGAGGACACGTGGGAACGGATCGCGATCGGGGAGGTCGCCTTCCGCGTCGTGAAGCCTTGCGGACGGTGCGTCATCACGACCACCGACCAGCGGACGGCGGAGCGGGGCAGGGAGCCGTTGCGCACGCTCGCCCGACACCGCCGGGACGGCACGCACGTCCTCTTCGGCCGGCACATGATCCCGGAGGGCACGGGGGTCATCCGGGTCGGGGATCCGGTGCGGGTCCTGGACTGACCGCCCGGACCCGCGGCTCCCCGGAACGCAGGGATGACCGGTAGGTGTTGAGGGCGTGAGGTTGCTCTCTCTTCGTCCTCGTCGGACGTGATCACGGCCCTGTCGGGTTATCACGGACAGGGAAGGGGGTGCATGACTGTGCGAGCGGTTCTGGGATTCCGGCGGTGGCGGCACAATCCCGTGTGCCGGGCCACCGACCGCCACGAGGTATGGGTGGCGCTGGTCGCCCTTCTGCTGATGTTGCTGGCGGCACCGGTGCTCGGCTGGAAGGCCGGCGCACTCGTCGACGACTCACTCCGGCAGGTGGTGCGGACCCAGCACCAGCAACGCCATCTCACCGCGGCCGTCGTGGTCAGAGCGTCCTCGGACACGCCGCGCTTCGCCCGGGATCCCGAGGTGGCCGTCACCGAGGACTCCACGCGCACCTCTGTGGTCGCCGAATGGCGTGCCCCGGACGGTACGGCACGTACGGGCACGGTGTCGTCGGCGCCCACGGAGACCGCGCCGGGCTCCCGGATCCGGGTCTGGACGGACCACCGGGGTCACCCCGTGATGCGTCCCATGGACACCTCCACGGCTCACACCCACGCGGTTCTCGCCGGCGTAGGTGTGGCACTGCTCGCCGGCGGTGCGACGGAGATCTCCCGCCGGCTCGTCGTATGGCGCATGATGCGACAGCGGTACGCGCGGCTGGACCGCGCGTGGGCCGAAGTCGGCCCCGACTGGGGCAGAACGGGTACGGGCAGCTGACACCTGGGCACGGGGCCCACCTCGTGCACGGCCGAGTCGGACTCGTCATCAGGCGGCCCGTCAACTCGCGCCCGTCGCGCGCGCTACGGTGGACCGGCCCGCCCGACTCCTCGGCAGGCGGGCCGGAGGGCCGCCGGTGAACCGGCGGCACCCGCGGACAGGCACGAGGCAGCGCACACGGCACGAGGTGGGGGCACAGCAGCACCATGGCACAGGGCACGGTCCAGGTGACGCACACCGGCACATCCCGATGGCGACGCCGTACGGGCGAATACGCTTCCCTCACCGCCGCTCTGGAGGCCGCAGCCGACGGTGACGTCCTCACCGTCGCTCCGGGCACCTATCGGGAGAACCTCGTCATCGACCGCGCGGTGACGCTGCGCGGCCCCGAGGGCTCCGCCGGCTCCGTGAGGATCGCACCGGCCGACGGGGTCCCCCTGACTGTCCGCGCCTCCGCCGTCGTCCAGGACCTCCATGTGGAGGGCCAGGATTCGGCCGCTCCCGCGTTGCTCGTCGAAGAGGGTACTCCCGAGCTGTCGGATCTGCGCATCGTGACCAGATCGGCCGCCGGCCTGGAGGTCCGGGGCTCGGCCAGGCCCACCGTGCGCCGCTGCACGGTCGACAACCCGGCCGGTGTGGGCATCGCCGTACTCGACGGTGCCGGCGGCGTGTTCGAGGAGTGCGAGGTCGTCTCGGCCGGGCAGTCCGGTGTCTCGGTGCGCGACGGCGCGCACCCGCGGCTCGACCGCTGCCGTGTTCACCATGCCTCGGGTGCGGGGTTGAGTGTGACCGGGGAGGGCAGCGGCCTCGAGGCGGTGGGCTGCGAGGTGTACGAGATCAAGGGCAGCGGGGTGCAGGTCACCTCCCGCGGTTCCGCGCACCTCACGGACTGCACCGTGCACCGCACGTCCGCCGACGGGGTCACCCTGGACACCGACGCGGTCCTCACGCTCGCCGACTGCGACATCCACGACATCCCGGAGAACGCGGTCGACCTGCGGTCCCGTTCGGTGCTCACCCTGACCCGCTCCACCGTCCGCAGGTTCGGCCGCAACGGCCTCTCGGTCTGGGACCCGGGCACCCGTGTCGATGCCAACCAGTGCGAGATCCACGACAGTACGGGCGACTACCCGGCGGTGTGGGTCAGCGACGGGGCCACGGTGATACTCGATGCGTGCCGCGTCCATGACGTGCCCGACGCCCTCTTCGTCCTCGACCGGGGTTCACGCGCGGACGTCGTGGACAGCGATCTGTCCCAGATCCGCAACACGGCGGTGTCGGTGAGCGACGGGGCCACCGCCCAGCTCGATGACTGCCGGATCCGTGAGGCGTCCACCGGAGCGTGGTTCCGTGACCACGGCAGCGGGGGCACGCTGAACAACTGCACCATCGACGCGGCGCAGACCGGGGTCATCGTGACGAAGGGCGCCGACCCGACCATCGAGAGGTGTACGGTCACCTCGCCCGCGGAGGCCGGCTTCTACGTCTCCGCCGAGGGCCGCGGCACCTTCGACGGCTGTCGTGTCACGGGGAGCGAGGGCTACGGCTTCCATGTGATGGACGGCTGCCGCTCCACCCTCACCCGGTGCCGGACCGAGCGCTGCGCACGCGGCGGTTACGAGTTCGCCGACGGCTCGGGTGGCGACGGCCACGCGGGCGGCCCGGTGGCGCGGGACTGCACCAGCGACGAGAGCGGTCTGCGCGGCACCACTCCCCCGGCCCCCGCGGTCCTCACGGCGACCCGGACCACGCCCGGGCTGCTCGGCGCGATACCCGGCCGGCCGGCCGCCGAGCCCGCCGCCCCTCCGGTTCCCACCGAGCCGGCGCGCGACTCGGGCGCCGTGCTGGGCGAGCTCGACGCGCTGGTGGGCCTGGACAGCGTCAAGCGTGAGGTGCGGGCACTGACCGACATGATCGAGGTGGGCCGCCGTCGCCGGCTGGCCGGTCTGAAGGCGGCGTCGGTGCGCCGGCATCTGGTCTTCACCGGGTCCCCGGGCACGGGCAAGACGACCGTGGCCCGGTTGTACGGGGAGATACTGGCCTCGCTCGGTGTCCTGGAGCACGGCCATCTCGTCGAGGTCTCCCGCGTCGACCTGGTCGGCGAGCACATCGGGTCCACGGCCATCCGCACCCAGGAGGCGTTCGACCGGGCACGCGGCGGCGTCCTGTTCGTCGACGAGGCGTACGCCCTGTCGCCCGAGGACTCCGGTCGCGACTTCGGCCGGGAGGCCATCGACACGCTGGTGAAGCTGATGGAGGACCACCGCGACGCCGTGGTGGTGATCGTGGCCGGGTACACGCACGAGATGGAGCGCTTCCTCACCGTCAACCCCGGGGTGGCCTCGCGTTTCTCGCGGACCATCACCTTCAGCGACTACGAGCCCGAGGAGTTGCTGCGGATCGTCGGGCAGCAGAGTGACGAGCACGAGTACAGCCTGGCGGAAGGGACGAGGGAAGCGCTGCTCAAGTACTTCACGGCGCTTCCCAAAGGCCCGGCCTTCGGTAACGGCCGAACGGCCCGTCAGACCTTCGAGTCGATGGTGGAGCGCCACGCCGGCCGGGTCGCCCAGCTCACCGAGCCGAGCACGGACGACCTGACCATGCTCTACCCGGAGGACCTTCCGGCGCTGCCCTGAGGGGCGCCGCCCCCGTCCTCCGCACCCGCGCCCGCCTGCTGGGGCACGACGGGCCCGAGCCGCTCCAGGAGTACGGCGCGCTCCACGGCGAAGACGGGGTCGGCCTGGTAGTCGGAATGGCCCAGAATCGGTTCCGGAAGCGGGTATTCGACTGTGCGGCCGTAGACCAGCGGGTCCTTCAGCGGCCCCCGGTCCACCTCGTGGCCACCGCCCTCGTCGATCCGGACCGGGCCACCGATCGGGTCCGTCGCACGCCAGAGGTTGCGCCAGCAGTGCACGGACCGCTGCAGCCCTTCGAGGGGGGCCCGGCCGAAGTAGGCCGGGAACCAGCGCCCGTACAACCGCTCGATCGGGGAACCGTAGGTGAGCAGTGCGACCCGGCGCCGGACCGGGTCCGGTAGCTGCCACACCGCCGCCGCGGCGAGCACGCTGCCCTGGGAGTGGCCGGAGATGACGAGCCTGCCGCGGGTGCGCCCCGTCCAGGCGCACATCCGGGACGACAGGTCCGGGACGGCCCGCTCGGCGTAGCAGGGCGGCGCGAAGGGGTGGGCCGCGCGCGGCCAGAAGGTGCCCACGTCCCAGAGGATGCCGATGGTGCGCCGGGCGGAGACGTCACGGTAGGCACGACGGCCGAAGGTGACGAACAGTATGACCCCGAAACCGGTCAGCCAGGAGCCGGTCGACTGGGCCGTCTCCGCCAGCGATTCGACGAACGGGCCCGTGCCGTCCATCGCCAGGCCGGGGACCTTCCCGGTGAGCCAGGAGCCGGTCACCGCTCCCGCCCCGAGCAGCAGGGTGGCGGCGGACAGGAGTCCGAGGATCCCAGGTGCGGAGTCGGTGAGCGCGGCCGTGGCCCGGGTACGTGCGATCCTCTGGGTGCGTCCGGGCTCGGGGGACCTCTCCTCGTACTCCGCCTCGATCACGGGGCCCAGTCGGCGGGCGCGGCGCATGGTGCGGACCGCCAGCCAGATCACGGGCGGGAGAAGGAGCAGCAGCAGCACAGGGATGACGGAAGCCTGCCAGCTGAGCAGTACGGGCGGTCCTCCTATGGCGGCGCCGGCACCCATGCCGGGGGTTCCGGGGCCGTCGAGCCAGTCGGCCACGCGCTGGGCGATCCCGCCGGTCATCACACCGCCGAGGGCGCAGGCCAGCATGGCCACCGAGGGGCCCCCGAGACCGTGAAGGGTGGTGCGCGGCTCGGGGGCGCTGCGGTACAGGCTCAGGGCCGCCACCGCGAGTAGGACCACGAGGATGCCCTGCCCGAGCGCGAGTGCGCGGAAGGCCGCCTCCCCGGGGAGGGCGCCCGAGGACACCCAGCCAGGACGTGACCAGCCGGCGTACGCCAGCGCGCAGAACAGCAAGGTGAGAGCGGCGCCTGGCAGGAAGGTGGTGACAGCCCGGTCGAGCCGGTTGTCGAGGCGTCGCTCGCTGCGCCCGCGGTGGCATACGACAGCGACGACGACGAGGGCGCACAGGACGATCCCGGCCTCGAACAGGACGCCGATCCCGGCGGGTACGGGGCTGTCTGCCGCCCGGTCGTGCCGGGCCGCCGCGCCGCCGACCGCGGCCGCGACCGTGAGGAACCCGGCCGCCGTGTGCGCCGCGCGCAACCGGGCCACCAGCCTGCGTCCGTACCAGAAGCCGGGCCTGCCGAGGGCGGGGCGGACCAAGGGCGCGCCGGACCGCGCGGCTGCGTCCGTGTCCGTGTCCGCATCCGCGCTGTCCGGTCCGTCCCCGGTCAGGGGCCGCTGTGATTCGTAGGCGCTCCACGTGCGGTTCGACAGGTACCAGAGCAGCCCCACCAGGGCGGCGGGCACGAGTGCGGCGACGGCGAGCCGGCGTCCTGGCTGGGCGAACCATCCGTCCTGCCGTGCGGACAGGAAGCCGAGCCAGGAGCGCTGTGCGGCGCACTCGGGTGTCCCCGCGCACTGCCAGGCCACCAGGTCGAGGGCGACCTCGCAGACAGCGGCCGTCAGCAGCACGGTGAGGGTGAGGGCGACGAGCCGCACCAGGACCCCGTAGAGCCGGACCGTCCGGGTGCGCACCCTCGCGGTGGGGCGCATCCAGTGGGCGAGGTTGACCACCATGAAGGGCAGCAGCAGCAGCCAGAGCGCCCGGGAGCCGTTGCCCGAGGTGAGGTTGGACCAGCAGTAGGCCTCGGCGATCGGCCCGTCCCGGTGACGCTCGGGACGCTCTTCGGCTCCGACGTCCTCGGTGCGCCGGTGGACGGCGGCTGTGCCGTCACCGGTGATCCTGGTCGTACGCGGGTCACCGAGCATCTCCTGCGGGGTGGTTCCGCCGACACCGTGGACGAGCAGTTCGAGTGCGGCGCCGCTGCTCTGCGCGGCCTCGGTCTGGGGTGCAGGGGACAACGGTGACTCGCTCTCTGATCCGTCCGGCTCGCGGCCGGCGGGAGGGGCGGCTGGGATCCGATCTGATGTGCAGTCACCACCATCGCGGACGGGAGGCTCCTGCCGCACCGCCTCTCACCGAATCTCCCCAGTGGACCGGGCCGCGGGCGTGCGTGGCAGGATGAGTGCGTCCCGCAGGACCGCTGCCGGACCGTGCGGACAGAGCGAAGGACCGGGGCCCGGCGTTGAGCGAGAACCAGAATCTGCTCGCGGAGCAGCGGCGCGCGCTCATTCTCGACGATGTACGCAAGCGCGGCGGGGTCAGGGTCAACGAGCTGACCCGCAAGCTGAGCGTCTCCGACATGACCATCCGCCGGGACCTGGACGCACTGGCACGTCAGGGCGTCATCGAGAAGGTGCACGGCGGAGCCGTGCCCGTCGTCGAGGCGAGCACGCACGAGCCCGGCTTCGAGGCCAAGTCGACGCTGGAGCTGAGCGCCAAGGAGGACATCGCGCGCGCGGCGGCCACGATGGCGGTGCCCGGCAGCGCGATCGCCCTCTCCGGTGGCACGACCACGTTCGCGCTGGCACGGCATCTCCTGGAGGTACCGGGGCTGACGGTGGTGACGAATTCGGTGCGGGTGGCCGATGTGTTCCACGACGCGCAGCGTCCGCCGGCGACGGGAGGTGCGCGGGCCGGAGCGGCCACGGTGGTCCTGACCGGCGGGGTGCGTACGCCTTCGGACTCGCTCGTCGGCCCGGTCGCGGACCGCGCGATCGGCTCGCTCCACTTCGACGTCCTGTTTCTCGGCGTGCACGGGATCTCCGCCGAGGCCGGTCTTTCCACGCCGAACCTCGCGGAGGCCGAGACGAACCGCCGCTTCGTGCGGGCGGCACGGCGCGTGGTCGTGGTCGCCGACCACACCAAGTGGGGCACGGTGGGGCTGAGTACGTTCGCGGCGCTCGACGAGGTCGACGCCTTCGTCACGGACGCGGGCCTGCCGGACACCGCCAGGCAGGAGATCGAGGAGCGCCTGCCGGGCCTCGTGGTGGCGGGTGGACCCGCGGACGAACAGCCGACGCCTGGGTGACGCGCCTTCCGCTACAGGGGCTCGCCGACGACGGACGTCCTAGGATCGGGCTGTGGCCGTATTCCGCATCGAACGTTTCACCCCCCTCCCCGCCGCCGAGGCGTGGCGCCGGGTGACCGACTGGGAGCGGCACGGCGAAACCGTTCCGTTCACCACGGTCACCGCCCCGGCGGGCCTGCCCACCGGGATCGGAACGGTCTTCGTGGCCCGTACCAGCGTGGGGCCGCTGGGTTTCGACGACCCGATGGAAGTGGTGCGCTGGACCCCGCCCGCCGCCGGCCGGGCGGGGCTGTGCCGGCTGGAGAAGCGGGGCTCCGTGGTGCGCGGCCGGGCGTCGATCGATGTCTGCCCGACCGGTTCGGGCTCGCACGTGATCTGGGTCGAGGAACTGCGTGTGAGGCTGCTGCCCCGCTGGACCGATCCGTTGCTGGCGAGCGCCGGTCGGCGGGTCTTCGCCCGCGAGCTGGGCGTTCTGCTGGAGGACTGAAGCGCGCGGGTCCCCCGGCTCAGGCGTGCCAGGTGCCGGTGGCCAGGAAATGGTCGATCGTCCGCGTGTACGGCCGGATGTCCAGGCCCTGCCCGCTCAGCCAGTCGTCCGAGTAGTACTTGTCGAGATAGCGGTCACCCGGGTCGCAGAACAGCGTCACGACACTTCCGGTGCTTCCCCTCTCCACCATCTCGGCCACCAGTTTGAAGGCGCTCCACAGCCCGGTGCCGGTCGAGCCGCCCGCCTTGCGGCCGATGGCACGCTCCAGTACCCGCACCGCCGCGACGCTGGCCGCGTCGGGCACCTTCATCATCCGGTCGACGGCTCCGGGTACGAAGCTGGGTTCCATCCGGGGTCTGCCGATGCCTTCGATGCGGGAGCCGCAGTCGCTGGTCGCCGACTGGTCGTGCCGGGTCCATCCGTCGAAGAAGCAGGAGTTCTCCGGGTCGGGCACACAGATCCGGGTATCGTGCTGCATGTAGCGGACGTAGCGCCCGATGGTCGCGGAGGTGCCGCCGGTGCCGGCGGTGGCGACGATCCAGGCGGGCTCGGGATACCGCTCCAGCCTCAGTTGCTGGTAGATGGACTCGGCGATGTTGTTGTTGCCGCGCCAGTCGGTGGCGCGCTCGGCGTAGGTGAACTGGTCCATGTAGTGTCCGCCCGTCTCGGCCGCGAGGGCCGCCGACTCCTCGTACAGTCGGCGGGAGTCGTCGACGAAGTGGCACTGGCCGCCGTGGAATTCGATCAGACGGCACTTCTCGCGGCTGGTGGTCCGGGGCATCACCGCGATGAAGGGCACGCCGATCAGTTTGGCGAAGTACGCCTCCGAGACGGCCGTCGAGCCGCTGGAGGCCTCGATGACCGGTTTGCCGCGGCGGATCCAGCCGTTGCAGAGACCGTAGAGGAAGAGCGAACGGGCCAGCCGGTGCTTGAGGCTGCCCGTCGGGTGCGTCGACTCGTCCTTGAGGTAGAGGTCGATGCCCCAGTGCTCCGGCAGCGGAAAGCGAAGGAGATGGGTGTCCGCCGAACGGTTGGCGTCCGCCTGGACCTTGCGTACCGCTTCCTTGAGCCAGGCCCGGTAGTCCGGGTCGCTCCGGTCGATGTCCACGGTCTTCACGACGTCCCCGCCAGGTGTGTGCTCACTGGTGTCCATCAGCGGTCTCCTTCGGGTGACGGCGGTACTCCGTGGGCCCCACACTATTCCCCTCACCTGCACAAACGTTTCCTTTGGCGATCCATAGCCCTCCCTTGGCCCAGGTGCCCCGACTCCCCTTGCCCCGGCTGCGGATCTTGGCCGGATTCGGTGGTGACCAGGCCTGGTGCAGGAGCCCCGTCCGCGGGCAGACTTGCAGAAGCCTGTACAAGGGGGGCGAAGTCGCCATGGCCGAGACAGAATTCGGCGCCGCGGATTTCGGCGCACCGGAATTCGGCGCGGTGGAGTTCCGCGCGAACGATGTCAGGATCCAGCGTTGGGCCCGGTCACTGACCAGGGCCGGCCAAGTGATCGTCCAGGACGGCCGGATAGCGCTGCTGACGAGCAACGGCCGGGAGATCGCCAGCGCCCCGGTGTCGGCGGTGAGTGCCGGGAAGCCGTGGTTCCTGTCCGCCGATTCGGCGATCGCCCGTATCAACGGGGTGCGGTACCGGCTGACCATGGGCCAGCGCAACCGCAGGCCGGGCGGGGCGGCGCCGGTCCGCAGATTCCTGGAGGCGCTGCGGGGCTCCGCGGGAGCGCGGATCTGACGCTACGGTCCGGTACGGACACCGCGAGTTGCGGAGCCCTACCCTCTGAGTCACGCTGGTCACACGTCACTGATGGTGCACCGGCGGTTACAGCGAGAGTCGTTCCGCCGGGAGCCGTCAGGGGCGGACCACGCCCGACCAGAAACAGCAGTCAGCCATCTGCTGGATCCGTATCTTCGTCTTCTTCCGGACCTAATTCGGGGAGTCGCAGCCGTGATCAGCGAGCCAAGCAGGCACTGCGCGGTGGAGCTCCAGGCCCTGCCGTCGCGGATCGGTCAGGTCCGCAGAATCATTTCGGCGCAACTGCGCTACTGGCATCTCGATCCTTTGATCGACCCGGCAGCGCTCGGTGTCACCGAACTGCTGACCAATGTCCACCGGCACGCGCAGCCGGACAAATCATGCACCGTCGAGATAGAGCTGCTGCTCGACCGTCTGACGGTCTCCGTCCACGACCACGACCCCCGGCTGCCGACCGTGTGCGATGCCGATTCGTCCGCCACCTCCGGGCGCGGACTGGCGATGATCGCCGCGGTCAGCGAGAGCTGGGGCGTACGACCGGGTGACGACTCGGGGAAGGTCATCTGGTTCACCCTTCCCGCACCGTCCTTCACCGCCGCTCTGCCCCCTCTCCCGGTGTACGGGTCGACGACCGACGGCCCGTTCACCCTGGACCTCGCGGTGCCCATGGAGCCGATGGCAGCACGCACGCGGTCCCGCTCGGCCGTGGTCGGCTGAACGGGACGAGCCCGCGCACCGCACACAGCGCACCAGGAGCGCGTCGATCCGCTCGGGACCGACGCGCTCCGCTCCTTTCGCGCCCGCACCTCACCCCCGCCTTCCGCGGACATGCCGGGTCATTTGTGTGCCGATGGCCACCAGCACTGTACCTACTGGTATGTACAGTGTCTCATGAGTACGACGGACCGGTTGATCGAGGCCACCCAGGAACTGCTGTGGGAACGCGGCTACACGGGCACCAGCCCCAAGGCGATCCAGCAGCGGGCGGGCGCGGGCCAGGGCAGCATGTATCACCACTTCGCGGGCAAGCCCGACCTGGCGCTGGCCGCCGTGCTCCGCACGTCCGCCGAGATGCGGGCGACGGCCGGACGTCTGCTGGACGGGCCGGGGTCGGCCTACGAGCGGCTCTCGGCCTACCTGCTGCGCGAGCGCGAGGTCCTGCGGGGCTGCCCGGTGGGCCGGCTGACGATGGATGCCGATGTGGTGGCCAGCGACGCGCTGCTCGCCCCGGTGGACGAGACGATCGGCTGGCTGCGGGGGCGGCTCGCCGAAATCCTTCAGGAGGGCCTGGACACAGGCGAGTTCACCCCCGGCATCGCGCCGGACCAGGTCGCTGCGGCCGTCGTGGCCACGGTCCAGGGCGGCTATGTCCTCGCCCGCGCGTCCGGATCGACGGCGGCTTTCGACTCGGCGGTCCAGGGGCTGCTCTGCCTGCTAGCCCCGCACATCACGTCGAACCGTCCGGCCTGAGGAGTACGCGGTGCACGTCATGCAGTACGAGATCACTCTGCCCGCCGACTACGACATGGGATTCATCCGCGAACGGGTCGCGACCAGGGGCCATCTCCTCGACGAGTTCCCCGGCCTGGGCCTCAAGGCGTTCCTGATCCGCGAACGCGGTGACACCTCACCGGTCAACCAGTACGCCCCGCTGTACCTGTGGTCCGCCCCCGAGGGCATGAACGCCTTTCTCCGGGGCCCCGGATTCCAGGGCATCGTCGACGACTTCGGACGCCCCGAAGTGCAGCACTGGAGCGGACTCCGCTACCGGGAAGGGGTGGCTTCGGGGGCCGTACCCCGCACTGCGGTCCGGCGTCTGGAGCGGATCCCGGACACCGTCGCACCGGCCGTCGCGGTGGAGGCCGCCCTGGAGGAGAGCCGTCGGCTGACCGAGGCCCCGGGGGCCGTCGCCACGACGCTGGCCTTCGACCCGCGCCACTGGGAACTGATTCACTTCACCCTCTGGACACACGTGCCGCCCGAGGTGCCGGGCGACCGCTACGAGGTGCTGCGTCTGTCGACGCCGGAGCGCGACCGGCTCGGACACGGGTAGCAGGGAACGCCGTACCCGCTGCGGCGGCTGCGCCCCAACTGGTGCGGCCGGTCAGGCCAGCGCGGCCAGCGGGTCGTCGAGTACGGGCTGCCAGGCCAGTTCGGCCGCGCCCACCAGGCTGTTGTGGTCCAGCGTGCAGGCGAGGATCGGCACACTGCCGCTGCGGCCCCACAGGCTGCGGTCGGCGACCACGGCCCGCAGTCGCTCGGGGTCGGCCTCCAGGAGGTCGCGGTGCAGTCCGCCCAGGATGATCCGGTCCGGGTTGAGGATGTTGACCAGCCCCGCGAGGCCGAGACCGAGCCGGTCGATCAGTTCCTCGGCGGCGGCCCGCACATCGGGGTCGTCGTACTCCGCGCGCAGCAGGTCGCCGGACTGCTTGAGGAGCGATTCCTCGGGGCCGGGCTCGCGGCGGGCGGCGGTGAGGAAGGCGAGCGGGTCGGTCTCGACGTCCAGGCAGCCTCGTCCGCCGCAGTAGCAGGGGCGGCCTTCGGGGTTCACGGTGAGATGACCGACCTCCAGGGCCAGTCCCGAACTCCCGCTGTGCAGGCGGCCGTCGAGGACGAGGGCGCCCCCCACCCCTCGGTGGCCGGTGGCGACGCAGAGAAGATGCTGGGCGCCGCGCCCGGCGCCGTGCCGGTGCTCGGCCAGGGCGGCGAGGTTGACGTCGTTGGCGGTGAACGCGGGACCGGCGATTCCCGCGTCGCGCACGCAGGCGGAGAAGATGTCCCGGACAGGAGAGCCGGCCGGCCAGGCGATGTGCAGCGGGTTGAGCGCCGTCCCCTCGGGTTCGGCCACGGCGGAGGGCACGGCGAGCCCCGCGCCGACACAGCGCAGACCGGTCTCGCGCAGGAGTTGGGCTCCTGCCTCGACGACCTCGCCGAGGACCTGGGCGGGATCGGCCATGACGGCGACGCAGCCGGGTGCGGTGGCCACGATCCTGCCCCCGAGCCCGACGAGCGCGGCGCGGAAGCCGTCGGAGTGCACCTGGGCCGCGAGGGCAACGGGCCCGCTGTCCCGGACCGACAGGCGGTGGGAGGGTCGGCCCTGTGAGCCGGCGGCGGAGCCGGGGCTGGAGTCGACCTTGATGAGCCCCAGTGCCTCCAGTTCCGCGGCCACCGCGCCCGCCGTCGCACGGGTGACGCCGAGTTCGGAGGTCAGTACGGCGCGCGTGGGTGCGCGTCCGGTGTGCACGAGCTCCAAGGCGGGCCCGAGCGCGCTGCGGCCCCTCTCCAACTTCGTCCGCGTGGTGGTCGGCTTGCCGTTCATGGGGGCGAGTCTCCCATGATCCGGAGTCGTTGCCGACGCTCCGGCATCCCGCACCGTTCACCGGCCGGCCACCGGGGGACCGCTCTTGCGCACGCCGCCGGGGCGCCCCTATGCCGCACTTTGTGCCGCACGTAAACAAAATACGGACGACCCTGTCGAGGGCGCGTGACGGGGATGCCGCCCCGCTCTCGTCAGCGCGCCTCCGTGCAGCGCTGACCGTGTTCTTCGCCCAGACGGCTCCCTCTTCGCCGGCTGGGTGATCCGCATCCCGGCGATCAAGCAGCAGACAGGGGCCACCGCCTCCACCCTCGGGCTCGCCCTGCTCGGGGTCTCCGCGGGTGCGGTGGTCACCATGATGCTCACCGGCCGGCTCTACTGGGGCTGGCCAACATATTCCCTGTCGCGGTAGGCCGGGCGGGCGCACTGGTCGGCCCCCGCGGGGTGGCCGCAGCGTCGACCCTCGGCTACGGCGGGATGCTCCTGGGACCGCCGGTGATCGGCTTCCTCGCCGACGCGTTCTCCCTCCCGGTGGCCCTCACCACGGTCACGCCGCTCGCCGGTGCGGCCGCCGTCCTCGGGTATGCGGCCCGCAACGCAACGAACGCCTGAACGATTAAGTAGCCGTACTCAGGCGTCGGCAGTCCATCCGGCGCACGATGGGGGCAACAGGCAACAACCATCCACGGGGAGCGGGACATGAGCCACCAGATGACGAACGAGCGGCTGCGCACGCTTGCACGACTGACGTTCGGTAACACCGCTTCGCGGATCTATCTCGGCCTCGTACTGGCGGTCGCGGTGTTCGTCGCGGTGGACACGCTGTTCGTCACGCACGACGATGCCTCGTTCGCCGGTGTCTGGGTGTTCCTCCTCGCCGCGCCGACCGTCTTCGCCTTCCTCCTCGGCGGCTCGATGGCCGGCGCGGAAGCCGGTGGCCCCGCTTGGTTCATGTACCTCGGCCTGGTCGTGTCGGTGCTCGTACAGGCCTGTGCGCTGGGCTGGTTCTCCCGGCTGCTCCGCAGCCCCCGCCGGAGTCGCTCAGCACACCCCCAGGGCGCTTGACCCCGCCGGGACGATCACCGGCGTGCGGAGAACGCCGCGGACCGGTCGTGGGCGGGGCGGGTTCACCCACCGGCCCGGTTCAGCGACGGTCCGGTTCGTCATCCGCCTCGTTCAGCATGTGGGCGAGCACCGCCCGCTGAAGGGGCCTGGCCTCCGCGTGGAGGGCCCGGCCCGCATCCGTCAGCTCGACTCGTACACCGCGGCGGTCCTCGCTGCACATCGCGCGGCACACGAGGCCGCCCCTCTCCAGCCGTGCCACGAGCCGCGACAACGCGCTCTGGCTGAGATGGACCCGCGAACCGATCTCCTGAACGCGCAGGCACGCGCCGTCGCCCTCCGAGGCGTCCACGAGGACGTCCAGGACCTCGAAGTCACTGGCCCCCAGGCCGTGGCGCTCCAGCGCCCGATCGAGCTCACCCAGCGTCCTGGCGTGCAGCGCGAGCAGCCCGCGCCACTCACCGACGAGCGCCTGCTCGGACTTCTTCGCTGCCATGACCGCACGCTAGCAGAGGAGCGAGCTCTTCATGCATGCGCAATACATGCACACCTGCTCGCCCAGTGGGGAAGGCTTCCTTGTCGTCGGACCCGCACCCTGTGACACTGCGGACATGGTTCGACGCACGCAGGCCGAGCGGGACGCGATGACCGTGGAGATCGGCTACGCCCTGGTCAGCGGCTTGCTGGTGGCCGCGGCCACGTTCGCCGGGGTTTTCCTCGTCCCCACTCTTCTGCTCCCGCTGCCTGGCGGCGCCGAACGCGTGTTGTTCCGCGTCGGCGCCGCGCTGGGCACACTGGTGTTCACCGTCCGGGTGGTCCATGTGCTCCGGCGTTTTCCCCACGCGGCCGAGGAGCGGCGCCTTCCGCCCTTTCAGCCAGGGCCCACGAGCCCCGACTCATAGACCGGCACCGCGAGTTGGGCATGCCCCGAGCGTCCGGCTCGATCGTGGCGAGCCGGGTGTGGTGAGGGGTGCGCTCCCGGCGGAGTATCCGTCCGGGCACGGCTGCACCCTCCCGGCCCCGGCCCTCCGGATCACGATCGCGAGCCGGCCCGGTCCGTGCCCTGGCGGTCCATCACGTGCAGCGCCCGCTGCGCCAGCGGGTGGGACCGGACCAGTTCGGCCAGCGACGTCGTCCCCCGGGTGATGCCCGCGAACGCGTTCCAGGCAGGGCGGAAACCCGTCAGCACCGCGTGCAGCAGCCCGGGGCGCCGCTCGAACAGCCTGAGCATGCGGCGTCCGACGCTCATCTCCACGCCGAGCCCCGCCTTGATGGCGAACGCGTAGTTGAGCGCCTGGCGCCGGGCGTCGACCGCGTCGTGCGACTCCGCGATCCGTACCGCCCATTCACCGGCGAGCCGTCCGGACCGCAGGGCGAAGGAGATGCCCTCCCTGGTCCAGGGTTCCAGCAGCCCGGCCGCGTCGCCGCAGACCACCACGCGTCCACGGGACAGCGGTGAGTCGTCGCTGCGGCACCGGGTCAGATGGCCCGAGGAGATCTTCGGCTCGAACCCGGCCAGGCCGAGCCGGCCGACGAAGTCCTCCAGATACCGCTTGGTCCCCGCGCCGTCGCCGCGCGCCGAGATCACACCGACGGTCAGCGTGTCGCCCTTGGGGAAGACCCAGCCGTAACTCCCGGGCATCGGCCCCCAGTCGATGAGCACCCGGCCCGCCCAGTCCTCGGCGACCGTCTTCGGAACGGGGATCTCCGCCTCGAGCCCGAGATCCACCTGGTCGAGTTTCACGCCGACATGAGCCCCTATGCGGCCCGCACTGCCGTCCGCCCCGACGACTGCCCGGGCGAGCACCGTCTCGCCGCCGGCCAGCACCACCGCGACCGTGCGCCGGTCGGGCACGGCGGTGCCGTGCTGCTCCACCCTCGTCACCGTCGCACCCGTGCGCAGCTCGGCACCCGCCTTCTGCGCCTCCTCCACCAGACCGGCGTCGAACTCCGGCCTGTTGATCAGGCCGAAGAGCATGCGCCTGGACTTGCGGGTGCGCGACAGCTTCCCGTTGAGCGAGAAGGTGACCGCGTGGATCCGGTCCTTCAGGGGAAGTTCGAAGCCGGGGGGCAGGGAGTCCCGCGAGAACCCGATGATTCCGCCGCCGCACGTCTTGTAACGGGGGATCTCCGCCTTCTCCAGCAACAGCACCCGGCGGCCGGCGACGGCTGCCGCGTACGCCGCGGAGGCTCCGGCCGGGCCCGCGCCGACCACGACGACGTCCCATACCGAGGAATCATGCGGTACCGACGACGACTCATCCGGCTCATGTCCGGCGTCTGCGTTCTCGCTGCTCACGATGTGCTTCTGCTCCCGATCCGACCAGTGGCCCCAGCTGCTCACGGCATCCTACGGCGCGTCGCGGCCGAACCCCGCTGTGGGAGGATCAGCCATGAATTCGTCGCATACGCGACGTCGCATCCACGGCGTCGCCCCCGGCCGCGTACACACCGCGCCATAGTCCTAACGTCGCACCCACCAGGAGCGTGCCCATGACCGCCCGTCCGATTTCTGAGACCGTTGCCTCGCTGATGCCCCGCGCGCAGGCGGAGCTGGCCGAGTTGGTGGCCTTCCGGTCGGTGGCGGATCCCGCGCAGTTCCCCAGGAGCGAGTGCGAGGCGGCGGCGGGGTGGGTCGCCGACGCACTGCGTGCCGAGGACTTCCAGGACGTCGCCCTGCTCGACACCCCCGACGGAACCCAGTCGGTGTACGGCTACCTACCCGGCCCGGCCGGTGCGCCCACGGTGCTGCTGTACGCGCACTACGACGTGCAGCCGCCGCTGGACGAGTCCGCCTGGCTCTCCCCGCCCTTCGAGCTGACCGAGCGCGACGGCCGCTGGTTCGGCCGAGGAGCCGCGGACTGCAAGGGCGGTTTCATCATGCACCTGCTCGCGCTGCGCGCCCTCAAGGCGAACGGCGGCGTCCCGGTCTCCGTCAAGGTGATCGCGGAGGGCTCGGAGGAACAGGGCACCGGCGGCCTGGAACAGTACGCCGAGGCGCACCCGGAGCTGCTGGCCGCCGACACGATCGTCATCGGTGACACCGGGAACTTCCGCGTCGGGCTGCCTACCGTCACCGCCACGCTGCGGGGTATGACCATGCTGCGGGTGCGGCTGGACACCCTCGAAGGAAACCTGCACTCCGGTCAGTTCGGCGGCGCGGCCCCGGACGCGCTGGCCGCGATGATCCAGCTGCTGTCGTCCCTGCGGGCCGAGGACGGCACGACGACGGTCGACGGGCTCACCACCGACGCGGAGTGGGACGGACTGCAGTACCCGCAGGACGAGTTCCGCAAGGACGCCAAGGTACTCGACGGCGTGGAGCTGATCGGTACGGGCACGGTCGCCGACCGCATCTGGGCGCGGCCTGCGGTCACGGTCATCGGGATCGACTGCCCGCCGGTGGTCGGGGCGACCCCGTCGCTGCAGGCGAGCGCCCGGGCTCAGATCAGTCTGCGGGTCCCGCCGGGCCAGGACGCCGCCGAGGCGACGAAGCTGCTGACCGCCCACCTCGAGTCGGGGGGGGCCCCCGGGGGGGGGGGGGGGGGGGGTAGGGGGGGGCGGC
Source organism: Streptomyces sp. NPDC005791 (assembly GCF_042871485.1). Classification (NCBI taxonomy): domain Bacteria; kingdom Bacillati; phylum Actinomycetota; class Actinomycetes; order Kitasatosporales; family Streptomycetaceae; genus Streptomyces; species Streptomyces sp. NPDC005791. The sequence continues at coordinate 50,884 of NZ_JBIAIP010000019.1, read as the reverse complement.
GGGGGCCCCGTGCGGGCCGGGGGACCACCCCCCCCCACAACCAGGATGGGGGGGCGGCGCGGGGGGGGGCCCCCCGGGGGTGGCGGGGGCGGGCGGGGGACCTGCTCTGTGGGGGGGCCCGGGCGGGGGGGGGCCGCGGGGGGCCCCCCCCGGGCCCCCCCCCCCCCGGGGGGGCGCGCCCCCGGGGGGGCCCCCGGGTCTCGGTCGAACAGGTCGGCCAGGGGCAGCCGTTCCGGGCCGACGTCACCAGCCCCGCCTACACGTCGATGGCCGAGGCCATGAGGGTCGCCTACCCGGGTGAGGAGATGCAGTCCTCCGGCATGGGCGGCTCCATCCCGCTGTGCAACACCCTGGCCGCCCTGTACCCGCAGGCGGAGATCCTGCTCATAGGACTGAGCGAGCCCGAGGCCCGGATCCACGCGGTGAACGAGAGCGTGTCACCCGAGGAGCTCGAGCGGCTCTCGGTCGCCGAGGCGCTGTTCCTGCGCAACTACGCGGAGTCCAAGAAGGTCTGAGGGCCCGCCCCGGCCTCTCGCTACGCGCTGAGCGAAGTCGCCCGGAGCAGATTTCCGGGCGACGGGCGGCCTGCTCCTCGTACGTTTCCCGTATGGATTGTGTCGAGGTACTGCCACAGCTGCACATGTTCCGTTTCCGCATCGGTCAGGCCTACCTCTGGCGTGACGGCTCGGACCTGACCCTGATCGACGCGGGCGACCGGCACGCGGCGACCGCCGTCGAGGACGGCGTACGCGGGCTCGGGCTGGATCCGGCCGGGATCCGGCGGATCGTCCTCACCCACGGTCACCGTGACCACTACGGCGCGGCGCAGGAACTCGCGGACGCGTACGGCGCGGAAATCCTGGCGCACAGGCTGGACGCCCCGGCCGTCCGGGGCGAAAGGCCCGTGCCCGATCCCGTCCTGCACGACTGGGAGCGGCCCCTGTACGCCCACGGGCTGACGGTCCCGGAGGCCCCGCCCACCCGGGTCGACCGCGAGCTGACCGGCGGTGAGGAGCTCCCGTTCGGGGGTGGCGCCCAGGTGGTGCACTCCCCCGGGCACACTCCCGGCTCCATCGGCATCCATCTGCCGCGCCACAGGGTGCTCTTCACCGGAGACGCCGTGGCCAGGGTGGACCGGGTGATTCTGGGCGTGTTCAACACCGACCACGCGCAGGCCCAGGCGTCCTTCCGCCGGCTCGCCGCCCTCGACCACGATGTCGCCTGCTTCGGCCACGGTGATCCCCTCACCGCCGGCGCGGCAGCCGCACTGCGGGCCGCCTCACGGTGACCGGCGGCCCGCATGCGGCTATCGGCCGCCCACGGGCGCCCCGGCCTCCAGGTTCAGCACGACTGACCGCTCACGCGCGCGCAGGGCCCATCGGAGCCGCTCGAAGCGGGTCGGCGGGAGCATTCCGGCCGCCTCGTCCTCGGTGACGAACCGCCAGCCGCGCAGTTCCGATCCCGGCAGCAACAGTTGCGCGGCCTCCTCGCCCCGCAGGCGTCCGCCGTCGAACAGGAAGCGCAGCCCTCCGTATGCAGGCGGCTTGGGTGCCTCCCAGTCGACCACCAGGAGCCTCGGCACCACGTCCAGACTGAGCCCGAGTTCCTCGGCGACCTCCCGTACACCCGCCTGCGCCGGGGCCTCTCCGGGCTCCACGACACCGCCGGGGAACTCCCAGCCGGGCTTGTAGGTCGGGTCGACGAGCAGCACCCGATCGTGCTCGTCGAAGAACAGCACCCCGGACGCCACAGTCTCCGCCCTCGGCTCCGGGGTCTGTACTATCCCGCATTCCTTGGCCTCGCCGGTGCGCAGGGCTTCGGCGATCCGCTCGGCCGTCTCGTACGGCGTGAGCGTGCTGGTGTCGATCGTGTGCGCTTCCGCGGTGATCCATCCGAGCGCCGCCCGGTAGGGCTCGATGTGCTCGTACGCCCATTGCCGGACCCGCTCGCTGCGGTCGGAGTCGCCTGCGCATTCCTCACGCTCGGCGATCCGCCTCCGCAGGATCGTTTCCTCAGGCGAGAGCAGTACATGGCGCACAGGTATGCGCCGGGAGGCGAGCCCTCCGAAGATCTCGTCACGGTAGTCCTGCCGCAGCAGAGTCATCGGCACCACCAGTACCCCGGGGAGTTCGGCGAGAAGCGCCGCCGCCGTATCGACCACCAGGCGCCGCCATATCGGCAGGTCCTGGAAGTCGGTCACTTCGGCGAGCTTCTTCTGGGGCAGCAGCCTGCGCAGTCCTCCGCCGATCAGTTCGGGGTCGTAGAAGGTGCTGTTCGGGATCAGATCGATCAGTTCGCACGCGGCGCTGGTCTTGCCCGCACTGAACGCACCGTTGATCCAGACGATCACGGGTCCCCCTCTTCCGTAGCCCACTGTGGCTTGCCCGCATCACCCCGCTCCGGAAACCCCGTAGGGGCGATGCGGTTGCGCGGACCGGTGGAAACCTCTCCCTACGGGGCGGCTACGGCCCGCACGCCGCCGGAGGCGGAAGCGCCGGGACGGCCGGTCGCGACCGAGGCCGCGGCCGCGGCGCCGACCAGGCCCGCGTCGGCGCCCATCACCGCGGAGGTCACGGTGAGGTCCTGGACGAAGGAGAGCGTGGCGTAGTCGCGCAGGAATCTGCGCAGCGGCGCGAAGAGCACCTCACCCGCCCCGGCGACTCCCCCTCCGATCACGGCGATGTCGATGTCGGTCAGGGTGGCTGTGGCAGCGATTCCGGCGGCGAGTGCCCGGGCGGCCCGCTCGAAGGACGCGGCCGCGACCGGATCTCCCGCCCGCGCGGCGGCGGCCACCGCGGCGGCCGTCGCGTCACCGTCCGGACCGGGGCTCCAGCCGTTCTCCAGGGCCCGCCTGGCGATGTTCGGCCCGCTCGCGAGACGTTCCACGCAGCCGCGCGCGCCGCAGGGGCAGGCGTCGCCGTCCAGGTCGACGCTGATGTGACCGATGTGGCCGGCGTTGCCCGAGGGGCCAGGATGCAGCTTCCCGCCGAGTACGAGTCCCCCGCCGACGCCGGTGGAGACGACCAGGCACAGCGCGTTGTCATAGCCCCGGGCGGCTCCCAGCCAGTGTTCGGCCGCCGTCATCGCCACCCCGTCGCCGACCAGGGTGACCGGCAGTCCGCCGGTTGCCGCGGCCACCCGGTCCACCAGCGGAAAACCGCGCCAGCCCGGGACGTTGACCGGGCTGACCGTGCCCGCCGAGGCATCCACGGGTCCGGCACTGCCGATGCCGACCGCACGCGCGCGGTGCCACAACGGAGAAGTCATCAGCTCCGCCAGCACATCGCTCACCGCGCCCATCACGGCCTCGGCACCCTCTCGGGCGGGCGTCGGGCACTGCGCCCTCGCGAGAAGGGTTCCGCCGCCGTCGACCAACGCCCCGGCGATCTTTGTACCGCCGATGTCGAGCGCGGCGACGAGGTCGGTATGCATCGGTGTGGACTCTCCGGAGGGGTGAGGCGCAGGACCTGCGACTTCAGTCAGATGGTCCAACCAGTCTCCATTCTCTTGACAACGTTGTCCAGGGCCTATGCTCGACGCCACAGCATCCGCCCCCTCCCCGGCACCACCGGTGAAGGCCGGAATCATCCGTTCCCGACGACAGGACAACGCACCGTGGCCGAGACCGCCCGCCATTCCGAGTCCCGCTACGGCAACAGGCCGACCATGAAGGACGTGGCAGCCCGAGCCGGAGTGGGACTCAAGACGGTCTCGCGCGTGGTGAACAGCGAGCTCGGTGTCACCCCTGACACCGAGCGCCGCGTGCAGGAGGCCATCGAGGCTCTCGGGTTCCGCCGCAACGACAGCGCGCGCGTCCTGCGCAAGGGCCGGACCGCGTCCATCGGCCTCGTGCTGGAGGACCTCGCCGACCCCTTCTACGGCCCGCTGAGCCGCGCTGTGGAAGAAGTGGCCCGCGCGCACGGCGCCCTGCTGATCAACGGTTCCAGCGCCGAGGACCCGGAGCGCGAACAGGAGCTCGTCCTCGCGCTCTGTGCCCGGCGGGTGGACGGCCTCATCGTGATCCCGGCCGGCGACGACCACCGCTATCTGGAGCCCGAGATGAAGGCGGGCATCGCCACCGTCTTCGTCGACCGCCCGGCGGGCCGGGTGGACGCGGACACGGTCCTCTCGGACAGCTTCGGCGGCGCACGTGCCGGCGTCGCCCACCTGATCGCGCACGGCCACCGCAGGATCGGCTTCGTCGGCGACCAGCCGCGCATCCACACGGCGAAGGAACGACTTCGCGGCTATCACACGGCCCTGACCGACGCCGGGGTCGAGGTCCAGGACGCCTGGGTCTCCCTCGGTCCGACCGACCCGACCCGTGTCAGGGCCGCCGTCGAGGCCATGCTGACCGGCCCGGAGCCGGTGACCGCGCTCTTCGCGGGCAACAACCGGGTGACGGTCACAGCCGTCCGCGTTCTCGCCGGGTGCGACCGCCGGATCGCCCTGGTCGGCTTCGACGACATCGAGCTCGCCGACCTGCTCGGCATCACGGTCATCTCGCAGGATGCCGCAGCGGTGGGCCGCACGGCGGCGGAACATCTGTTCCGCCGCCTCGACGGCGCCGCTCACGCCCCGGCCAGGGTGGAGCTCCCCACCCGGCTCGTCGCGCGCGGCTCGGGTGAACTCCCGCCCGCCTGAGCGCCGGCAGCTGAACGGCTACGGCGCCGTCATGGTCAGCCCGCCGCGGCGGGGTGACGCGAAACCGTCCAGGTCCGCGCGGGTCAGACCGGTGAGGCCGGTGACCTCCGCGGCGTCCAGGGCGCCGCAGTCGATACCTCGGAGCAGATAGCCGCTCAGCGCCTTGGCGGTGGCGGGCTCGTCCATGACGTCACCACCGGCCTTGGCCACGTAGGCGGCGAGCCGGGCCGCCGCCTGGCCGAGGCCTTCGCGGTAGAAGGTGTAGACGGCCGCGTACCGGGTGGGCAGATGGCCCGGATGCATGTCCCAGCCCTGGTAGTAGGCGCGGGCCAGCGCGCGGCGGGTGAGGCCGTGGTGCAGCCTCCAGGCGTCGTGGACCTGCTGGGTGGGGCCCACCGGCAGGACGTTCGTGGAGCCGTCGCAGACCCGCACCCCGGTGCCGGCCGCCGCGACCTGCATGACGGCCTTCGCGTGGTCGGCGGCCGGGTGGTCACTGGCCTGGTAGGCGGGGCTGACGCCGACGCAGGCGCTGTAGTCGAAGGTCCCGTAGTGCAGACCGGTCGCCCGGCCCCGGGCGGCGTCGATCATACGGGCCACGGCGGCGGTGCCGTCAGCCGCCAGGATGGACTGGCTGGTCTCGATCTGGATCTCGAACCCGAGACGTCCGGCGGGCAGTCCGTGGGCCGCTTCGAAGGCTTCGAGCAGACGCACGAAGGCGGCGACCTGTTCGGGGTACGTCACCTTGGGCAGCGTCAGGACGAGCCCGTCGGGCAGGCCTCCGGCCCGCATCAGGCCGGTGAGGAAGATGTCCGTGGTGCGGATGCCCCGGTCACGCACGGCGGCCTCCATGCACTTCATCCGGATGCCCATGTACGGAGCCGCGGTCCCGTCGGCGTACGCCTGGGCGACCAGACGCGCCGCGCGGGCAGCGGCCTCGTCCTCCTCGGCGTCGGGGCGGGGTCCGTAGCCGTCCTCGAAGTCGATGCGCAGGTCCTCCACCGGCTCGCGCTCCAGCTTGGCGCGTACGCGGTCGTGGACCGGTCCGGCGAGTTCCTGCGGGATCCCGAGGACCGCGGCGAGCGAGGCGGCGTCGGGGGCGTGCTCGTCGAGCGCTGCCAGCGCCTGGTCGCCCCACGTGCGGAGGGTGGTGGCGGTGAAGCCGTCGGCAGGTACGTAAACGGTGTGGACGGGCTGGCGCGTGCCGGGGTCCCCCGGGTAGCGGCGGGCGAGTTCGGCGTCCACCGATGTGAGGGAGGCACTGATCTCCGCACCGACCGCACCGGTGAGGCTCGTTGCCACCTTCTCCTGCTGACCCATGACCGTACCCTCCACGTGTCCACTATTTCCGCTTCCCGGAATTCTCCATCCGCATAGTGAAGTTATAAGTCTCCCGGTCCCGCGTCAATGGTGATCGGAAACGGCCCGGGGCCGCGCGGTGAGAACACCACGCGGCCCCGGGCCGTCGTACGGGCAGAGCTCCTGCCGGGTCAGCCCTTGCGGGACTTGACCTCCTCGGTGAGCTGCGGGACGACGTCGAAGAGGTCGCCGACGACGCCGTAGTCGACGAGGTCGAAGATCGGGGCCTCGGCGTCCTTGTTGACCGCGACGATGGTCTTCGAGGTCTGCATGCCGGCCCGGTGCTGGATCGCGCCGGAGATGCCGGAGGCGATGTACAGCTGCGGGGAGACCGACTTGCCGGTCTGGCCGACCTGGTTGGTGTGCGGGTACCAGCCGGCGTCGACGGCGGCGCGGGAGGCGCCGACGGCGGCACCGAGGGAGTCGGCGAGGGCCTCGATGAGTCCGAAGTTCTCCGCGCCGTTGACGCCGCGGCCGCCGGAGACGACGATCGCGGCCTCGGTCAGCTCCGGACGCCCGGTCGACTCGCGCGGGGTGCGGGAGAGGACCTTGGTGCCGGTGGCCGTGGCGGAGAAGGAGACCGAGAGGGCCTCGACGGCGCCCGCGGCCGGGGCGGCCTCGACGGCGGCCGAGTTCGGCTTGACCGTGATGACCGGAGTGCCCTTGGAGACACGGGATTTGGTGGTGTACGAGGCGGCGAACGCCGACTGCGTGGCGACCGGGCCTTGGTCACCGGCCTCCAGGTCGACGGCGTCGGTGATGATGCCGGAGCCGATGCGCAGCGCGAGACGGGCCGCGATCTCCTTGGCCTCGGCCGAGGAGGGCAGCAGCACGGCGGCCGGCGACACCGCGTCGTAGGCGGCCTTCAGCGCGTCCACCTTCGGCACGACGAGGTAGTCGGCGAACTCCGGGGCATCGGCGGTGAGTACCTTGACCGCGCCGTGCTCGGCGAGAGCGGCGGCGGTGTCGGCGGCGCCGTTGCCCAGCGCGACCGCGACCGGCTCACCGATGCGGCGGGCGAGCGTCAGCAGCTCCAGCGTGGGCTTGCGGACGGCACCGTCCACGTGGTCGACATAGACGAGAACTTCAGCCATGGGACTTCAATCTCCTGCGTACGAAAGAGGCGGGGCGGCGAGAGGAACGGGCGGGGCTCAGATGAACTTCTGGCCCGCGAGGAACTCGGCCAGCTGCTTGCCGCCCTCACCCTCGTCCTTGACGATCGTGCCCGCGGTGCGGGCGGGACGCTCGGCCGCGGAGTCGACCGCGGTCCAGGAACCGCCCAGGCCGACCTCGTCCGCCTCGATCTCCAGGTCCTCGAGGTCCAGCGACTCCACCGGCTTCTTCTTGGCCGCCATGATGCCCTTGAACGACGGGTAGCGGGCCTCGCCCGACTGGTCGGTCACCGAGACCACGGCCGGCAGGGACGCCTCGAGCTGCTCGCTCGCGGAGTCGCCGTCACGACGGCCCTTCACGGTGCCGTCCACGACCGAGACCTCGGAGAGCAGCGTCACCTGCGGGACGCCGAGGCGCTCCGCCAGCAGCGCCGGGAGCACTCCCATGGTGCCGTCCGTCGACGCCATGCCGCAGATGACCAGGTCGTAGCCGGTCTTCTCGACGGCCTTGGCCAGGACCAGGGAGGTACCGATGACGTCAGTGCCGTGCAGGTCGTCGTCCTCGACGTGGACGGCCTTGTCGGCGCCCATCGACAGCGCCTTGCGCAGCGCGTCCTTGGCGTCCTCGGGACCCACCGTGAGCACGGTGATCTCCGCGTCGTCCGCCTCGTCGGCGATCTGCAGCGCCTGCTCGACCGCGTACTCGTCGAGCTCCGACAGCAGACCGTCGACGTCGTCACGGTCCAGGGTCAGGTCATCGGCGAAGTGCCGGTCGCCGGTGGCGTCGGGCACGTACTTCACACAGACAACGATCCTCAAGCTCACGCCGGCTCTCCTACTGCATCGTCATTTCTGGGCTGCCTTGTTGCACGCAGCATAGGCGCCTTATCGGGCGGTTTCCGGTCGGGGGCGACCCGGCTCCCGGTGAAATATTACTCGCCAGTACACCCAGTACGTTACCCATAAGCAAGCGCTTGGAACTGTGACGTAGCCAACGAGGTACGTTCCTGCACGGCGTGCTCGCCCTCAGTCTCGCAGAGCCGTGAAACGACCCTGGTGGTAGACCAGCGGCCGGCCGCCTCCCGACGGATCCCCGGCCACGACCTCGGCGATCACGATGCGGTGGTCCCCCGCCGGGACCCGGGCCGCCACCCGGCAGACCAGCCAGGCCACCACTCCCCCGAGCAGCGGCACCCCCTCGGGCCCCGTGCGCCAGTCGGTGGACGGGCCGAACCGGTCGGCGCCGCTCCGGGCGAACGTGGCGGCCAGCTCCTGCTGGTCCTCGCCGAGTATGTGGACGCCGATGTGCTCCGCCTCCGCGACCACAGGCCAGCTGGAGGACGAGGTGCCCACCCCGAAGGAGATCAGCGGCGGCTCGGCGGCGACGGAGTTGAGCGAGGTCGCTGTGAAACCGACGGGCGCCGCACCGGCCGCGGTGATCACGGCGACGCCGGCGGCGTGCTGCCGGAAGACGGAGCGCAGGAGTCCGGGCGCGGCCGTCCGGGGGGTGCCGAGGGCGGGCGAGGCCGACATGGAAAGATCCTTCTGTGAGGAGGCGTACGGGTCCGTGAGTTCTTCAGGCACCCTGACAGCGCGCACTCGCGTGGCGCGTGAGGTCGGTGTGGACCCGGCCGAAGAGAAGGAGTTCTGGCGGCATGGCGTCAGACTGACGATGCGTGGCGTGCACAGTCAAGTGCGTTCCGTCATGTGGGAGATGTGTCACGGTCCGTCATATCGCCCGGCCCAGTGCGGCGACGACATCCGCCGTACGCGGCTGTCCCACCGCCCGGCGGACGATACGGCCCCTCGCGTCGAGCACCAGGACCGTGGGCGTCCGGCTGATGGCGAGGCTGCGCACGAGCGTCAGGTGTTCCTCGGCGTCGATCTCGACATGGGCGACGCCCTCGACCATCCCGGCCACCTCGGTGAGCGTGCGCCGGGTGGCGCGGCACGGCTGGCAGAACGCGGTGGAGAACTGGACCAGAGTGGCCCGCTCCCCCAGTTCCGCGCCGAGTTGGGCCGCGTCCAACATCCCGGCGGTCGTCAGCCCGTCCATCCCGTCCTCCCTTTCAGAACTCCGCGCAATGGGTCAGCGCCCTGCGGCCGCATTACATTCCCGGAAGATTCACGTGACGAGAATCTCTCGTCCTGGGGCCTTCGGGGCTGGCCACGGCGTCGCACATGGGGCACGATCGCCACAATGCCGAAAACCTACGGCTGCGTAACTTCCGCCGGGAGAACCCTCCCCAGGCATTGAAGAAGGGTCTTCATCCAGATGGCAGAGCTCGTCTATCGGCCGGTCATCGGCGCCGCTCGCACGCTGTTCAAGGCGCTCGACCTGAAGATCGACACCCAGGGTTCGGAGCACATCCCGAAGACCGGTGGCGCGGTTCTGGTCAGCAACCACATCAGCTATCTGGACTTCATCTTCACCGGCCTCGGCGCCCTGCCCCAGAAGCGGCTCGTCCGCTTCATGGCGAAGGAATCGGTGTTCCGGCACAAGGTGTCCGGACCTCTGATGCGCGGCATGAAGCACATCCCCGTCGACCGCAACCAGGGCGAGGACGCATATGCGCACGCGCTGGCCTCGCTCCGCGCGGGCGAGATCGTCGGCGTGTTCCCCGAGGCCACCATCTCCCAGTCCTTCACCCTGAAGAGCTTCAAGTCGGGCGCCGCGCGACTGGCCCAGGAGGCCGGCGTACCGCTCATCCCGATGGCGCTGTGGGGCACCCAGCGGCTGTGGACCAAGGGGCGCCCGCGTAACTTCGGGCGCAGCCACACACCGATCACCATCCGGGTGGGCGAGGCCGTGGAGGCCCCCGCCGACCAGTACGCGGGGGCGATCACCCGTCGGCTGCGGGAGCGCGTACAGGAACTTCTGGAGGCGGCGCAGCGCGCTTATCCGGTGCGTCCCAAGGACGCGGCCGACACCTGGTGGGTCCCTGCGCACCTCGGGGGTACGGCTCCGACGCCCGCGGAGGCACGCGAACTCGGCTGATCCGTCGCGCGGAGGGGGTGGGCGGCCTGCCCGCCCAGTCCCGCGGCGCGCGGGAGCTCCGCAGCGCGCGACGGGGCGCACCTGTGCGGCCGGCCGGGAGCAGTGCCTTCCCGGTCGGCCGCACAGGTGTCCCGCTACTGCCTGGCCATCTCCTCCTTGAGCGCCAGCACGAAGGCGTCCACGTCGTCCTCGCGGGTGTCGAACGCGCACATCCAGCGGACGTCGCCGGCCTTCTCGTCCCAGAAGTAGAACCGGAACCGCTTCTGCAGCCGTTCGGTCACCTCGTGCGGCAGCCGCGCGAAGACGGCGTTGGCCTGGACCGGGTGGAGGATCTCCACACCGTCCACCGACCGGACCCTGTCGGCGAGCCGCTGGGCCATGGCGTTGGCGTGGCGTGCGTTGCGCAGCCACAGGTCGCGTGCGAGCAGCGCCTCCAGCTGGACCGAGACGAAGCGCATCTTGGAGGCGAGCTGCATCGACATCTTGCGCAGGTGCCTCATCGCACGGACGGAATCCGGGTTCAGGACGACGACGGCCTCGCCGAAGAGCGCACCGTTCTTGGTGCCTCCGAAGGAGAGGACGTCGACACCGACCGTGTTGGTGAACGTGCGCATGGGCACGTCCAGCGACGCGGCGGCGTTGGCTATCCGTGCCCCGTCCAGGTGGACCTTCATGCCCCGCTCATGGGCGTGCTCGCAGATCGCGCGGATCTCACCGGGGGTGTAGACCGTGCCCAGCTCGGTGTTCTGGGTGATCGAGACGACCTGCGGCATCGCCCGGTGCTCGTCGTCCCAGCCGTACGCCTCGCGGTCGATGAGCTCCGGCGTCAGCTTCCCGTCCGGCGTCGGGACGGTGAGCAGCTTCAGCCCGCCCATCCGCTCCGGCGCACCACCTTCGTCCACGTTGATGTGGGCGGACTCGGCGCAGATCACCGCGCCCCAGCGGTCGGTCAGCGCCTGGAGGGCGAGGACGTTGGCCCCGGTGCCGTTGAAGACCGGGAAGGCCTCCGCGGTAGGGCCGAAGTGACTGTGCATGATCCGCTGGAGGTGGCCTGTGTAGTCGTCCTCGCCGTAGGCGACCTGGTGGCCTCCGTTGGCGAGGGCGAGGGCTGCGAGCACCTCCGGGTGCGCACCCGCGTAGTTGTCACTGGCGAAACCGCGTACCTGCGGATCGTGATGACGTCGCGCATCGGTCCTTACGGTTGCGGGGTCAGCCACAGACGCTTTCCGTTCACTTCTCCGGCGGGCTCGTCCCAGACTCCGGCGATGGCCTCGGCCAGCTCCGTGACGTCCGTGAAGCCCGCGAACTTCGCATTCGGGCGCTCGGCGCGCATCGCGTCGTGCACCAGTGCCTTGACGACCAGGATCGCAGCAGCCGAGGTCGGACCCGCGTCGCCCCCTGCCTTACGGAAGGCGTCCGCCAGTGCGAGCGTCCATGCCTCGGCCGCCGCCTTGGAAGCGGCGTAGGCCGCGTTTCCGGCGGTGGGGCTGCTGGCCCCTGCCGCGCTGATCAGCACGTACCGGCCGCGGTCGCTGCGCTGAAGGACGTCCTGGAACGCGAGCGAGGTCGACTGGACGGTACGGATCAGCAGCTTCTCCAGGAAGTCCCAGTCGGCGAGGCTGGTGTCGGCGAAACCGGCGCTGCCTCGCCATCCGCCCACGAGGTGGACCAGGCCGTCGACTCGGCCGAACTCCTTCTCCGTCCTGACCACCCAGTCCCGGGTGGCCTCCAGGTCGAGCAGATCGACCGTTTCCCCGGTGACCGTGGCTCCGCCGTGTGCGTACCGCGCGGCGTCGACGGCCTCCGCCAGCCGCCCGGGATTGGCGTCGGAGGCGACCACGGTCGCGCCCGCCTCGGCGAGCCGGAGCAGGGTGGCGCGGCCCGCCGGCCCCGCCGCTCCGGCCACCGCGATCACCGCGCCCTCGAGCGCCCCGCCGTCGGCCCTGCCTGTTCCGTTCATCGCCACCGCCTCCTCAGAACCCGCGCTCACGCTGCCCGCCCGGCGTCCGCCGCGGTGATCCCCTTGGTGGAGGCGATCACATGCTTCAGCTTCTTCGAGAGCGCCTCATAGAACATGCTCAGGGGAAACTCGTCCGGAAGCACGTCGTCGACGAGCTTACGAGGAGGCAGAGTCACGTCCAGGGCGTCCGGCCCCTTGGCCCAGCGGGAGCCCGGATGGGGTGCGAGGTAGGTCGCGACCAGGTCGTAGGCCGCGAACCAGTGCACAAGCTTGGGGCGGTCGATCCCGTCGCGGTAAAGCTTCTCGATCTCCCCGCAGAGCTGGTTGGTGACCTGCGGGGCACGCGCCCAGTCGATCTTGAGCGTGTTGTCGGTCCAGCGGACCACGTCGTGCTTGTGGAGGTAGGCGAAGAGCAACTGACCGCCCAGGCCGTCGTAGTTGCGCACGCGCTCGCCGGTGACGGGGAAGCGGAACATCCGGTCGAAGAGCACGGCGAACTGGACATCGCGGCCCTGGCCGAAGCCGTCGGCCTCCAGCTTCACGGCCTCCTTGAAGGCGGTGAGGTCGCAGCGCAGTTCCTCGAGCCCGTACATCCAGAACGGCTGGCGCTGCTTGATCATGAAGGGGTCGAACGGAAGGTCGCCGTGGCTGTGGGTGCGGTCGTGGACCATGTCCCAGAGCACGAAGGCCTGCTCACAGCGCTTCTGGTCGCCGATCATCGCGCGGATGTCGTCGGGCAGCTCGACGCCCAGCAGGTCGACGGACGCCTCGGTCACACGGCGGAAGCGCGCGGCCTCCCGGTCACAGAAGATGCCGCCCCAGCTGAAGCGCTCCGGCGCCTCCCGTACGGCGATGGTCTCGGGGAAGAGCACAGCCGAGTTGGTGTCGTAGCCTGCGGTGAAGTCCTCGAAGGTGATGCCGCAGAACAGCGGGTTGTCGTACCGCGTGGCCTCGAGGTCGGCGAGCCATTCGGGCCAGACCATCCGCAGCACGACCGCTTCGAGATTACGGTCCGGGTTTCCGTTCTGGGTGTACATCGCGAACACGACCAGGTGCTGGAGGCCGTCCGTGCGGTTCCTGGCGGGATGGAAGGCCAGCAGGGAGTCGAGGAAGTCCGGGACGCCGAATCCTTCCGCGGCCCAGCGGCGCAGGTCGGTGACGAGCGCGCGATGGTAGGCGGCGTCGTGCGGGAGCAGCGGGGAGAGCTGCTCGACCGCCGTGATCACACGTTCGACGACGGTTCCGGCCGTCTCGGCGGAGGGGGCGCCCTCAGCCTCGAAGTCGATGGAACCGTCCTTGGACTGCCAGGGGCGGAGCTCTTCCACGGCACTCCTGAGCACGGGCCAGGCCGGGTGCTCCACGACCCGCAGGGAAGCAGCTGTCGCGCCGGAGGCGGTGGCGTGCTCAAGAATTTCCGTCATGACACTTCCTTCACGGGAGAACCTCGCGTCAAGCAACCGTATCCATGCACGGTTCCTTCGGACAAGTGGAGGGCAGAAAAATATCCTGTCGACTCTCAGCTTCACCGTTATTTTTCCTGTCACACATCCGCGAGACAACTCCTTCCATCGGACAGGCAGGGCGGCGGCCGTCCTGCGCGCGAGAACTGGTTCCCTGGGAAGGCAGGAGCCGCACGGGGCGGACACGACGGACGGAAGCGGGAGTGCCTTGACTTTTCTCACCATCGGTCATCGCGGGGTCATGGGTGTCGAGCCGGAGAACACGCTGCGCTCGTTCGCGCACGCGGAGCAGGCCGGCATGGACGCCGTCGAGCTGGACCTCCATCTGAGCAAGGACGGCGCGCTCGCCGTGATGCACGACGCCGCCGTGGACCGCACGACGGACGGACGGGGGCTGATCGCCGAGAAGACGCTCGCGGAGCTCCGCGAGCTCGACGCCGGGCAGGGCGAACGGGTGCCCGTCTTCGAAGAGGTGCTCGACGCGATCAGCTCGCCCGTCCAGGCCGAGATCAAGGACGTCACTGCCGCGAGGGCGCTGGCCGAGGTGATGCTGCGACGCGGTCTTGCGGGCCGCGTCGAGGTGTCCTCGTTCCACGACGAGGCGGTGGCCGAGATCGCCCAGCTGGTCCCGGGCGTACGGACGGCGCTCATCGCCAGCCGCTGGGAGGGCGATGTGGCGGACCGGGCGAAGGCGGTGGGCGCGGCGACCCTCGCCCTGAACATCCGCCGCCTCACCCTCGAGGTGGTCGAGCAGGCGCACGCGGAGGGCCTGAAGGTGATCGGCTGGGTGGTCAACACCCAGGACCACCTGCGTCTCGTCCGCGCGCTGGGGCTGGACGGCGCGACGACCGACTATCCGGAGATCCGGCGCGCGGGCCGCTTCACCGCCTGAGGCGCGCTGGGGCCGGGATGCGCCTCAGAGCTCCTTGACCAGCAACTCGAACGCGAGGTCGTCACGCTGCGGGACACCGAAGCGCTCGTCGCCGTACGGGAAGGGCGTCAGCTCTCCCGTGCGGCGGTACCCCCGGCGCTCATACCAGGCGATCAGCTCCTCGCGGACGTTGATCACCGTCATGTGCATCGCGCTCGCACCCCAGCTCTCGCGGGCCGTGCGCTCCGCCTCGGCGATGATCGTTTTACCGAGGCCCGCGCCCTGCAGCTCCGGCGTGACCGCGAACATGCCGAAGTACGCTGCTGTCCCCCGGTGTTCGAGCTGGCAGCAGGCGACCGGCTCGCCGTCCCGCTCGGCGACGAGGACCCGGCCGGCGGGTACCGCGAGCACCTCGCGCACCCCGTCGGCGTCGGTGCGCTGCCCCTGGAGGATGTCCGCCTCGGTCGTCCAGCCGGCCCGGCTCGTGTCGCCCCGGTAGGCGGACTCGACGAGTCGCACCAGCACCGGCACATCGTCCTCCGTCGCGTCGCGGAAGGTCAGTTCTGCCCGTGCCGTGGCCGGTGCGATGTCCATGTGGCTTCTCCGTGCTGCCGACTGTGCTCACCCGAGACTAACCGTTGCTTTGAGTATCAATAGATCTCAGCAATCCCGGCGGCGTTTCTGCCGGGATGGTCCGTAACGGTGTCACCAGAGTACGAGTTGTGTTCTGGTGTCCTGTTGACGGTCTCCCGTTTCTGTCCCGGTCCTGGGGCTGGGGATTGTGCCACCTGCCCGCCCCGTCCCGGCCTGGTTGCACGGGCGGGTGGTGCGGGTCGCCAGGGCGACCAGGTTGTGTCCCGCGTTCGCGTCCCGGTCCAGGACGAGTCCACAGGTGTCGCACTCGAAGACACGCACGCTCAGGGGCAGCTTGGCTTTCACCGCACCACAGCGCGAGCACGTCGTCGAGGAGGGAAACCACCGGTCGGCCACGATCAGACGGGTGCCGTGCCGACGGGTCTTGTAGGACAGTTGGCGCCGGATCTCACCGAATGCCGCATCCGCGACCCGGCGCGACAGGCGCCGGTTGCGGCCCATCCCGGCCACGTTGAGGTCCTCGACGACGATGGTGCCGCAGCGTGTCCTCACGCAGGTTCGCGACCCGATGGTGCACCTTGTTCCGGGTTTGGTCGGCCCTCCCAGCGTTTCGATGCCTGTTGCCCGGTACGCCGGTCGGGACCCCGGCGGCGCGAGACGACACGACTGGCGCGACGCAGCTGTTTCTGCCGCGGCCGGGTTTCACCGTCCTCGCGCACGATCCGCATCGAGCCCGACGGCAGGCACATCACCCTGGATGAACTTCTTCACCCGGCCTCCTCCTGCGGGCCGGTGGCGAGGGCGACGGCCCGAGCCGCACGGTTCTTCGCCGAACGACGGCCGTACAGGCGGGCGCACATCGAGGTGAGGACCTCGGTGATGTCCCGTACAAGGTCATCGGCAGTCTCTGTCGGGTCGAGGACCAGCAGGCGCCGCCCTGTCGCCGACAGAGTCGCTTCGAGGTGCTCGACGCCGAACCGGGCGAGGCGGTCCCGGTGTTCGACCACGATCGTGGCCACACCCGGATCGGCCAGGAGTTGGTGCAGCTTACGGAGGCGCCCGTTCAGGCCGGATCCGACCTCCGTCACCACATCAGCGACCACGAGCCCCCGGGCGACCGCACCCTGCACAGCACGGGCTACCTGACGCTCCAGGTCCGCCTTCGCCCACGTCCACGCGGTCTGGTAACGCACACCGTTGCGCACCGCCCACTCCGAAAGCTTCACAGCAACACGGTATTCACAGAGAACACCGCATATCCATTGAAAAAGATAAGAACAGTTGTTTACTCCCGCCCCGACCGCCCCTCACAGGCCCGGGCGCGCTCCCCCAGTACCCCAATGCGCCCCGGTAGGAGCGACGGGAACGGGGCATCGATGGGACGACACCGGCGTGACACGCCGTAGGGGGAGGTGCACTGTGCACGGACCGGCGCCGTCCGGCTGGCTGCTCATGGTGTTGTGCGGGGCCACGGGGGCCTACTGCCTGTTGCGCGCGCACAACGGCTCGGAGCGGGAACGCGGATCGGCGCGTGCCGAGGCGCTGATGGGGTTCGGGATGGCCGCGATGGCGGTACCCGCCGCGCTGCTCACGTTCCCGGACTGGATCTGGGTGGTCTACGCGGTGGTGTTCGGCGCCGCCTCGCTGCACGCGCTCGTGTACGCCAGGCGCGGCGGCCACCATCTGCATCATCTGGTCGGTTCGCTGGCCATGGTCTACATGGCCTGGGCCATGGCGCCGGGAGCGGCCTCCGGCGCGGGGGGCGGCCACGCCGGACACGGAGGAGGCACAGCCGGAGGTGTCCCCGTGCTGACGGGAGTGCTCCTGGTCTACTACGCGTTCTACGTCCTGCACTCGGCCGGACGACTGGCACCGGCTCCCACGCCCGTCGGTCTGCCGGCCGGTGGCGTGACGGCGGCCCCGGCCTGGCTCGCACGGCCGGAGCTGGCCCTGGGATGCAGGCTGACCATGGGGATGGCCATGTTCGCCATGCTGCTCACCCTGTGAGACGGCGTGGCTCCCGCCCCGTGTCGTACGTCACTTGGCGCGCGCGGCCATACCCGTGGATACCGCGGCACTCATAGGCTGACGCCCATGTTGGTCTCCCTCGCGCTCCTGCTGCTCGGTGCACTGGCCGCCGTCGTGGCCCCGGGCCTGATGGCGAGGGCACGATGGCCGGAGCGCGAGCCGGTCGTGGCCCTGTGGGTGTGGCAGTGCGTGGTCGCGGGCGTCCTGTTGTCGTTCGGACTCTCCATGATCTTCAGCGCGGCCGCCGCCTGGCAGGCGGTCCGCGGCCACGTCTTCGCCCCCGCTCCGCACGCCGTGGTCGAGGCGTACGCCCTGGGTGCCTACGGGCCGTGGTCGGCGGTCATCGCGGTGCTGCTGGCCCTCGGCGGCGTCTGGACCGCCGCCATGCTCGTACGGGAGATCCATCGGGCCCGGGCCCGGCGCAGGCGACGGCGCACCGAACTGCTGGTCCGTTCCCCGTTGCTGCCGGGCGAGGAACCCGGCGGCGGACGCCTCGTCGTACTGGAGGGCGAGCGGCCCGGCGCGTGGTGGCTGCCGGGGGCGGCTCCCCGACTGGTCATCACCACCGCGGCACTCGGCCGGCTGAAGGGCCGTCAGCTCGATGCCGTGCTGGCGCACGAGCAGGGCCATGCGCAGGCCCGCCACGACTGGCTCCTGCACTGCTCGGACGCACTCGCGACCGGGTTCCCGCAGGTGCCGGTGTTCGCGGCGTTCCGCGACGAGATGCACCGCCTCGTCGAACTGGCCGCGGACGACGTGGCATCCCGGCGCTTCGGGCGTCTCACGATCGCGCTCGCGCTGGTCGAACTCAACGAGGACCGGGGTGTGTTCGGACCGGCTCCGACCTCCGGCGCCCACATGCCACTGAGGGTGAACCGCCTGCTCACGCCGGTGGAGCGGCTCACTGCGGCCCGTCGGCTGAGGCTGACAGCCGCCGCCGCCCTGGTGCCCGCCGTCCCGCTGCTGGTGGCCTTCGTGCCGGGGCTCAGCGCTCTGGGATAGCTTCCCGCGCGGATCATGCACGAGTATCGACCCCATGCACTCCCCTCCCCTCCCTCCCCGCACACGAGCCCACATCCCGGCCACGGGCCTCGTCTGTGTCTCCCTGTCCCTCGTTCTCCTTCTGCTGGTCGCGGTCCGCTGGTCGCCTCTGATGACGCTGGACACCACGGTGGCCGAGGCGCTGCACCGCCGGGCGGTGACCGAACCAGGGCTGGTCCAGGTCAGCAGGGTGCTGACGGACTGGGTATGGGACCCGTGGACCATGCGCGTGCTGACCGCCGTCGTCGTGATCGCCCTGTGGTGGCGCGGCTCCCGGCTGCTCGCGGGGTGGGTCGCAGCGACCAGTCTGCTCACCTCGCTCGTACAGCAAGGGCTGAAGGCCGCCGTGGGCCGGGAACGCCCTCGGTGGATCGACCCGGTGGACTCGGCACAGTACGCGGCCTTCCCCTCGGGCCATGCCATGACCGCGGCGGTCACCTGCGGGTTGCTCGTGTGGCTGCTGCGTCTGCACGGCGCGCGCCCGGCTCTGTGGTGGGGCTCACTCGCTCTCGCTGTCATCTCGGTGGCCGGCGTGGCCCTCACCCGTGTCTACCTAGGCGTGCACTGGTTGAGCGATGTACTGGGCGGAACGCTCCTGGGAGTCGCCGTGGCCGTGCTCTCCGCCGCCGGATACACCGGATACACCAGGCGCACCCGGCAGCCGGCGGCCGACGAGGGTGCGCCCTTGTAGAAGTTCACCGAAGGCAGCGAGGATCGGCCCATGCCCATCAAAGGTGTACTTTTCGATTTCTCCGGGACCCTCTTCCGGATAGAGTCCGTCTCGGCGTGGCTGCACGCGGCCCTCGACGCACGGGGCGCTTCCGTCGGGCAGGCGGACTTCGAGCACTGGACGCGCCGGCTGACCGATGCCGGAGCGCTGCCCGGGGGCCCGGACCCCGTCAGGATTCCGCCGGCGCTGGCCGCCGCGTGGGCCGACCGCGACCGCAGCGCGCTGACGCACAGGGAGGCGTACACCGGCCTGGCCCGGCAGGTGGCGCTTCCGGACCCGGGCCTGTACGACGCGCTGTACGACCGCCATATGAGCCCTGCCGCCTGGCGGCCGTATCCCGACGCGGCGGAGGTGCTGCGTGGGCTGCGCGGCAACGGCGTTCCGGTCGGGGTCGTCAGCAACATCGGCTGGGACCTTCGCCCCGTCTTCCGCGCACACGGTCTGGACGCATTCGTCGACGCGTACGTCCTGTCCTACGAACACGGCGTCCAGAAGCCCGATCCACGCCTGTTCCGCACGGCGTGCACGCTGCTGGAACTGGATCCAGCCGATGTCGTCATGGTGGGTGACAACCGCCACGCGGACGGCGGCGCGGCCGCCGTGGGCTGTGAGGTGCGTTTCGTGGACCATCTGCCCGTGGCGGAGCGGCCGGACGGGCTCCGGGCGCTGGGGCTTCCGGGACTGCCCGTGGAGGCACCCGGCACACACCTCCCGTGAAGGATTCCGGGAGACGGTGTGAGGGATATCCCTGTCCCGGAGTGGGTCCGACGGCCCTGAGGGGGTTTAGCTTGGTGGTCATGTCCCCGTATCCGAACACGTCCGTCGCCGTGCGCCCCGCCTCCGTCGTCAACGAAGAGATTCGCGACCTGTGGCAGCGCTCGGGCGGACTGCTGTCCGCCGAAGACGAGACGGAGTACCAGCGCCTGCTGGTGGAGTGGGCCACCGCCTCGGGCACGAGCGTCCGTCCGGCCGCTTGAGCGACCTGGCGGTCCGCGGCCCGCGGCTGATTCCGGCGATCCCCCGCATCGCCGGAATC
This sequence comes from Streptomyces sp. NPDC005791, assembly GCF_042871485.1. Taxonomy (NCBI): domain Bacteria; kingdom Bacillati; phylum Actinomycetota; class Actinomycetes; order Kitasatosporales; family Streptomycetaceae; genus Streptomyces; species Streptomyces sp. NPDC005791. The sequence goes on along the minus strand of NZ_JBIAIP010000019.1, from coordinate 31,054 downwards.
AGGGGTACAGCATGTCCCCGCGCCGCCCAGCGGTCAATGAGATAAACGTGCCCCGCCGGGCGGAGACCGTCCGGCGGGGCACTCGCCGCCGTCCGCGGGGGAACCGGTGGATCAGCGGTCGAAGTAGTCCGGCTGCGTCTGTACGTTGAGCTCCTTCAGCCGCACCTTCTTCGCCGGGTCTGTCCGCCGGTCGTCGAGCTTCAGGACGTCGAAGCCCTTGGCGATGTCGTTGGAGTAGATGTAGCCGTTGTAGTAGTACGCCGACCACGGGCCGGCCGTGGTGACGGCGTCCGTCGAGACCGGACCGCGCTCGAAGTACGCGATCTCCTTCGGCTTCGAGGAGTTGGTGAAGTCCCACACCGAGACGCCGCCCTGGTACCAGGCCTGGACCATCAGATCCTTGCCCTTCACCGGAATGATCGAGCCGTTGTGCGCGACACAGACCTCGGTGTCCGCCTGCGGGCGGTCGATCTTGAAGTAGGCACGGAAGACCAGCTTGCGGTGGTCACCCTTGCCGGTGATGTCGTAGACGCCGTCGGCCCCGCGGTTCGGACCGATCTCGTCGTTGCAGGTGGCCGCGCCGCCGCCGCCGAGCTCATCGGTGAACACGACCTTGTCGGCACCCTGGTTGAACGTCGCCGAGTGCCAGAACGCGAAGTTCACGTTGTCCTGGACCCGGTCGATGATCTTCGGGTTCTCCGGGTCCTCGATGGAGAACAGCAGACCGTCGCCCATGCACGCCCCGGCCGCCAGGTCCTTCGAAGGCAGCACGGTGATGTCGTGGCATCCGGTGGTCTTGGAGACGCCGGGGTTGGCCGGCGCTCCCGGGTTGCCGCCGTCCGGGAAGAGCACCGGGAAGTTCACGATCCGGGAGTCCTCGGGGGCGCTGCGCGGCACCTTGATGACGGAGATCCCGTCGTGCGGCGGCCGGCAGTCCGGGAACGCCTCGTTGGGCGCGTACGACGAGACGTAGACGTACACGCTCCGGCGCTCGGGCACGATCGTGTGGGTGTGCGAACCGCATGCGGTCTCGACGGCGGCGACGTACTTCGGGTTGCGCTTGTCGCTGATGTCGAAGACCTTCATGCCCTCCCAGGAGGACTTCTCCGTGGCCGGCTGGGTGGTGCTGGCACAGGAGTTGTCGCTGCGGGAGGAGTCGGTCGACAGGAAGAGGAGATTCCCGGAGACCGAGATGTCGTTCTGCGAACCGGGGCACAGGACCTGCGCGACGGTCCTCGGCTTCTTCGGGTTGCGGATGTCGAAGATCCGGAACCCGTCGTAGTTTCCGGCGTAGGCGTAGGTGCCCTGGAAGGCCAGGTCCGTGTTGAGCCCCTGGAGCGCGTCCTTGGGGACGTTGGTGACGTGCTCGATGTTGGCGCTGTGGACGATCTCGTCCACGCCGGGTATCTCGCCGCTCTCGATCGCGGCCCGTGCTTCGGCCTGCTCACTGGAGGTGGCACCGCTGCGGGTGGCGGTGGTGTCACCCGGGTCCGGTGTCGCGGCCGCGGGTCCGGCCGTGAACAGCGTCGCGATGAGCCCGGCCGCGGCTGCCGCCACGCCCAGACGTCTGCGCCGCACGCTGGTGGTGTGCAACGAGGTCACTGCGTCCTCCCTTGTGTCCGTTCGTCGACGAACGGTTCCTGGATCCCGGCAGTATCGTCCCTCGCATGTACACACCAACAGATGGCAACAGAGACGTAATAAAAGTTTTTGATCACCCGCCGGTGGAAGGTGTTAGGACGGTCTGCAACAGACTCATGTGTCCATGGAGGTCGCCGTGCTGATGTCCCGTCGAACCACACGCGTGCGCTCAGCCGCCCTGACGACGACGCTCGTGGCCGCCGCCGTCCTCGCTCTGGGCGGCTGCGACGACGGCAGCGGCGAAGCGGCCGACGCCGGTGCGGACAAGGGCATTTCGGTCGTGGCGCCCGGTAAACCCGGCGAACCGGCCAGGACGTTGTCGGCCGAGGAAGCCGCGAAGGCCGCAGGGGACGACACGCCCAACTCCGCCGACTTCCGTTACGCCCGCATGATGATCGAGCATCACGAACAGGCCCTCGTGCTCACCGCCCTCGTCCCCGGACGGGCCTCCTCCGCATCGGTCGAGCGGCTGGCGAAGCGCATATCGGCAGCCCAGAAACCGGAGATCGGCGCCATGGAGGGCTGGCTGAAGAACAACGGCGGGGACGACCGCGAGGAGACGCACGACCATTCGGCGATGCCCGGGATGGCGACCGCCGAGCAGATCGAGCAGCTTCGTGCCGAGCGGGGCAAGGCCTTCGACCGGCTGTTCCTGCAGCTGATGATCACCCATCACCAGGGAGCCGTCACCATGGCCACCGAGGCCCTCGCGGACGGCAACAACGTGCTGGTCGAGGAGATGGCCAACGACGTCGCCGCCCAGCAGACGGTGGAGATCGACCGGATGCGGGGCTTGATGTCCTGAGGTGTGCCGGCCTCTGCCTGCGTCCAGGGGCGACCGCGCGTAGCGCGCCGGAGGGCGTGTCAGCCGTGGCCGAGACGCGCGGCCTGCCGGTCCGCGCCACCGAGCACGCTGTCCAGCAGGCCGGGGAAGAGGGCGTCCAGGTCCTCCGTCCGCACACAGCTCAGCTTGGCCGTACCGCGGTAGTACTGGTTGATGACGCCGCTCTCACGGAGCACCCTGAAGTGGTGCGTGGTGGTGGACTTGGACACCGGGAGATCGAAGTGCGAACAGGCCTGCTCGTCGGTCGCGCCGGCCAGCTGGCGCACGATGCGGAGCCGGATCGGATCGGAGAGCGCATGGAGCACGCCCTCGACGCGGATCTCCTCGCGCGAGGGGTGGGCGAGCACGCGAGCGGCGTTCGTCGTCACGGTGGCTCCACTTCGTCCAGGGACTCTCATTGTACGAGAGTCGTCGTAGTTTTATCCACGGGCCGCCACCACGAGCCGGACACGAGGGCTGCCGTCCGGCCTGCGGCCGAACGACTCCAGCGGCAGCAGCCGCAGTGTGAATCCGGTTTGCACGAGGTCGTCCACCACCCCCGCGAGCGGGAACGTGCGGTAGTACATGACGAAGGGCGGTCGCCACAGCGCGTTGCGCGTCCGCATGGCCAGGTCGAAGCCGAGCAGCGACCAGTAGGCGCGGGAGCCCACGACGGGCGGTGCGCCCACCGGGAAGACGAACAGGCCGCCGGGCCGCAGCGCCGCGTACACCTGGCCGAACAGCGCGGGGCGCTCCTCCGGCAGGAAATGGCCGAACGCCCCGAAGCTCAGGGCCAGGTCGAAGGCACGCGCGAACGGCAGCGCGAGGGCGTCGGCCCGGACCCAGTCCACCACGGGGCCTCCGGTCTCCCCGCGGTCCGCCGCCCTGGCGACGTCCAGCATGCCGGCACTGAAGTCGACCCCGGTGACCCGCTCCTGGCACAGCGTACGCAGCACGCCCACGCCTGCCCCGGTGCCGCAGCAGACATCCAGGCCCCGGCCGAACGGCCCGAGGGGCCGCACCTCGTCGGCGACGGCTTCGAGCACCCGGTCCGGGGTCCGGTAGGGCGTGAGGTCGAACTTCGGAGCGAGCAGGTCGTATCCGCGCATCGTGGAGGAGAGCGCTTGTACGGCCAGTTCGCGCAGCGTGGGGCCCTGGGGAGTGAACATCGCCGCTCAGCGTACCCACGGAGGCGGTGTCACACCGCGTAACCGTACGGTGCGGGCACGTGGACGTCGCCGCCGAGCGCGCGTGCGGCATTGCGCGCGAAGTAGGGATCACGCAGCAGTTCCCGGCCGAGCAGGACCGCGTCGGCGCTGCCGTCGGCGAGCACCTTCTCCGCCTGCACCGGGTCGGTGATCAGCCCCACGGCGGCCACCGGGAGGCCGGTCTCGCTGCGCACCCGCTCGGCGAACGGCACCTGGTAGCCGGGCTCCACGGGGATCCGCGCCTTCGGTGCCAGGCCGCCGGTCGAGACGTCCAGCAGGTCGACGCCGTGAGCGAGCAGCTCGCGTGCGAGGCGGACGGTGTCGTCGGCGGTCCAGCCCTCGCGCGGGTCGTCCGCGTTCTCCGTCAGCCAGTCGGTGGCGGAGACGCGGAAGAACAGCGGGAGCTCCTCGGGCCACACGGCGCGCACGGCGTCCACCACCTCCAGTGCGAAGCGCGTGCGGTTCTCGAAGGAGCCGCCGTAGGCGTCGGTGCGGTGGTTGCTGTGCGGGGACAGGAACTCGCCGATCAGATAGCCGTGCGCCCCGTGGATCTCGGCGACCTCGAAGCCCGCGTCGAGTGCCCGGCGGGCGGCGTCGGCGAACTGCCGCACGACCTGCTGGATGTCCTCGACGCTCAGCTCCGAGGGCACCGTGTGCGCTTCGTCGTACGCGAGGGGGCTCGGTGCGACCGGCGTCCAGCCCTCGGGGTCACCGGCGCCGATGGGGGCACCACCGAGCCAGGGGCGGTCGGTCGACGCCTTCCGTCCGGCGTGGGCGAGCTGGATGCCCGGGACGGTTCCCTGAGCGGTGAGGAAGCCGGTGATCCGCCGGAACGCCTCCACCTGGCGGTCGTTCCAGATGCCGAGGTCCGCGGGGCTGATCCGGCCCTCCGGGCTGACGGCGGTGGCCTCCACCAGGACGAGGCCGGTTCCGCCGACGGCGCGTGCGCCGTAGTGGGCGCGGTGCCATTCGTTGGCCACGCCCGTGTCGGGGCCGGACGCGTCCGCGCTGTACTGGCACATCGGGGCCATCCAGACCCGGTTGGGGATGGTCAGCGACCGAAGGGCATAGGGCTCGAACAGTGCACTCACAGGGGACTCCGGTTCCTCGGGAAGCGACGGGCGGCAGGACGGCCCGGCTCACCGGGCCGCCTGTTCGTACGAGATTCACCGTACTACGATTTTCACCGTACTACGAGATGCGCCGTACTATGAAAGCCGCCGACGGAGCCGGATGCCGGCCTCGGCGTCGTACATCTGCGTCCAGCTCCGTCCGCCTCCTGAGGTCCAGGTCACCTGGACGTTCGCCCCGTCCGTCCTGACGGCCTCCACCGTCATGAGCCGGTCGCCGTCCCGTACGTCGCCGCGCAGCAGCTCACGCGCCTTGACGGTGACGGGCCGCGCCGACCGTACGCTCTCCGCCTCGGTGGCCGCAGCGACGAGCGCTGCGGCCAGGTCCCTGGCCGCAGCCGGGGAACAGGACCAGGAGGAGGCCGGCCCCGGGGGGCCCTCGATCCGGATCCCTACCTGGAGAGCCCCCTCCGCGGGGCCGGGGGCCACCTCCAGCCTCGCACCGTGGCCCTCGGTGTCCCGGATCTCGATACCCATCCCTGCCGCCTCCTCGTCCCGCTCCGGTCAGCTCAGCCGGAGACTCTCCGGCGGGCCCGGATAGCTGGGCTTGAGTCCGCCGGTGTCCACCACGAGGTTCTGGAGTACCACGGTCGGGTCGACCATCCAGAATTTCAGTGCATGGACGGGCCGCGGTGCGTCGTCGTCGGTTCCCGCACGCCGGCCGCGTTCAGTGGCGCCGCCGGTTCGGTGCCGGCCCGCGGCGAGCGCGAGCGTCAGGATCTGGCGCAGGGTGCCGTAGGCGGGCTTGGGGCATGGCACATTCCTTCCGGTAGTGACGCGTGGACGAGGAGCCGTGACCGATCGCGCCGGGATGCCTTCGAAAGTTTCGACACGGTCTCCGCTCACCTTCCGGGCGGACGGAGCAGACGGGGAGGGGGCGCGGCCCCGCGGCCCCGTCAGTTCTGTGCGACCAGCGCGTCGACCGACGTGGCGCAGACCATGCGGCGCCGGTGGTCGACGGTGCGCTCGGCTCCGGTGAGGCGCAGCCGTACGGTGTGCTTGACGTCCGCCACGTCGCTGGACGTGGCGAAACGCAGCTCCACGTCGCCGGGCTCGACGATCCGGCGCCCGCCGGTCCCGGTGAAGGAGACCAGGTCCGGGTGAAAACGGAAGCTGACCTTCCTGGACTCCCCCGCGGCGAGCGGCACCCGGGCGTACCCGATCAGCCGCGCCTCTGGGCGCGTGATCTGGGCGACCGGGTCGTGGACGTAGAGCTGGACCACTTCGGCCCCGTCGCGGTCGCCGGTGTTGCGGACCGTGATCTCGAGGTCCGTCTCGCCGTCGGTGGGGAGTTCGGCCGGCACCTCGGCACCGGGCTCCCAGACGAACGAGGTGTACGAGAGCCCGTGGCCGAACGGGTAGAGCGGCGTCGGGTCGAGATTACTCACTCCGTTGGACCGGCCCAGCGGCGGCTGCAGGTACGTCCACGGCTGGCCACCGGGGTCGTTGGGCACGCCCACGGGAAGACGCCCGGAGGGATTGACGCGTCCCGAGAGCACACCGGCGAGCGCAGGGCCGCCCTCCTCGCCGGGGAAGAACGCCTGCACACAGCCCGCCAGTCGGTCCCCCCGCCCGCCGAGCGCGTACGTACGTCCCGTCAGCAGTATCAGGACGACGGGCGTACCGGTCGCGAGCAGCGCGTCCAGGAGGTCGCCCTGGAGACCGGGCAGCGCCAGATCCGAGGCGTCGCAGCCTTCGCCGGAGGTACCGCGGCCGAAGAGTCCGGCCCGGTCACCGAGCACGGCCACACAGACGTCGGCCCCGGCCGCCAGGGCTGCGGCCTCCGCGATCCGGGTGGCGTCCGTACCGTCCACCTCGCAGCCCTGCGCGTAGTCGACGCCCGCGTCCGGGAACTCCTCGCGGAGCGCCTCCAGCACCGTCGGCACCTCGATTCCCATGGGTGCCTCGGGGTGCTGGACTCCGACATGGCTCGGGAAGGAGTAGCAGCCGAGCATGGCCAGGGGATCGTCGGCGCGCGGTCCGACGACCGCGATCCGCCCGCTGCCGCTCAGCGGCAGCGCTCCCCGGGGGTTGGCCAGCAGGACACAGGACCGCTCGGCGAGCAGCCGGGCCAGGGCCCTGTTCCGCGGCGGGTCGAGGTCCACCGTGCCGCGCGCCTGCTCCGGGTCCACCCCGTCCAGCACCGTGGGAAGGGCGGGGCGGTCCCGGTCGAGCAGACCGAGCTCGCACTTCTGCAGCAGAACCCGGTGCAGGGCGCGGTCCACCAGTTCCTCGGCCACGAGTCCCTCGCGTACGGCGGCGACCAGTGCGTCGCCGTAGCTGCGTACGGTGGGCAGTTCCACGTCGACTCCGGCGGTGAGGGCCAGCCGCGCGGCGTCACCTCGTCCGGCGGCGACCTTGTGCAGCGTCTCCAGGAAGCCGACGCCGAAGTAGTCGGCGACCACCGTTCCGCTGAACCCCCAGGTGTCCCGGAGCAGCCCGGTGAGCAGGGCCGGGTCGGCCGCGACGGGCAGGCCGTCGATCTCGGCGTACGAGTGCATCACCGACCGGGCGCCGCCTTCGCGGATCGCCATCTCGAACGGCGGCAGGATCACGTCGGCCATCTCGCGGGCGCCCGCACGTACCGGGGAGAGGTTGCGCGCGCCCGCCGACGCGGAGTAACCCGCGAAGTGTTTGAGCGTGGCGACGATCCCGGAGGACTCCAGGCCCCGGACGTAGGCCGTACCGATGGTCGCGACGAGGTAGGGGTCCTCGCCGATGGTCTCCTCCACGCGGCCCCAGCGCAGATCCCGGACCACGTCAAGGACCGGCGCCAGGCCCTGATGGACTCCGACCGACCGCATGTCGCTGCCGATTCGGTGGGCCATCTCGGCGACCAGCTCCGGGTCCCAGGCCGCTCCCCAGGCCAGCGGGACCGGATAGGCGGTCGCGCCCCAGGCGGTGAAGCCGGCCAGGCACTCCTCGTGGGCGAGAGCGGGGATGCCGAACCTGCCCGCCTCGCAGATCCTGGCCTGGGCCGTGGCCAGCGAGACGGCGCCCACGCCCGGGTCGACCGGGGCGGTGCCGAACGGGCGGGTGAGCTGGCCCAGTCCTCGTGTGGTGATCTCCTCGAAGTCGACCGGGTCGACCATGTCGTTCTGGTGCGGTGCGACTCCGTCGCCCTCCGCGTCGGCACCCACCCAGATTCCGTAGAGCTGAGCGGCCTTCTCCTCGAGCGTCATCCGGGCCGCGAGGTCGGCCACCCGCTCCTCGGGGCTGAGCGCAGGGTCGCGCCACGGGCCGTCGACGGCGGGGGGCGGATCGGCCTGGCGGGTGTGCGGGACGGGGTGGGTTGCCATGGCGGCAGGGGTTCCTCTCATGAGTGCGGTGGTCCGGGGCGGCGTCGGTGTGCTACTTGCCGCCCACCCCCATCAGTCCGTTGATCAGCGCCCGCCGGGCCACGAGGTACACGGCGAAGATCGGTATGACGGAGAGGACGATCGCTGCCAGTACAGCGGGGATGTTCACTCCGAACTGGCTCATGAAGTTGAACAGCCCCAGCGTCAGGACGCGTTGCTCCTCCGACTGCGTCAGGATGAGCGGGAACAGGAAGCCGTTCCACGCCTGAAGGGCGGAGAAGATCGCCACCGTGCTGATCCCGGCCTTGGACAGCGGCACCGCCAGCTGCCACAGCATGCGCAGGGGCGAGGCTCCGTCGAGGGCCATCGCCTCGTACATCTCCTCGGAGACATCACGCATGGTGCCGCTGAGCACCAGGACCGCGACGGGCATCGCGAAGGCGGCGGTGGGCAGGACGATCGCCCACAGGGTGTCGTACAGCCCCATCTTTCCGATCATCAGGTATAGGGGCACGATCACGGCCTGCGCCGGGATGGCGACGCCGAGCAGGAAGGTCCGGAAGGCAAGCGACGACAGGCGGCTGCGGGTGCGCACCGCCACGTAGGCCACCGGGACGGAGAGCACCAGCACGATGGCCACCGTGGCCACGGCCACGATCGCGGTGTTCCCGATCAGCGAGAGGAACCCGCTGTCCAGCACGAAGACGTAGTTGTCGAGCGTCGGGTCCGTGGGGATCGCCAGCGGGTCGCCGTTCAGGGCCTCGTCCTGCCGCATCAGCGACGCGGAGACCAGCGTGTAGAGCGGCACCAGAACGATGACCAGCCAGATCAGTGAGCCGATGCCGGCCACGGGGTTGCCCAGGGACTTGCGTCGTCCGGACGGGCGGCCGCGACGCGGCGGGACGGGTGTCGCGGACTGCCGCGACGAGGCGGGGCGGGTGTCGGTCGACATCTCGTCACATACCTTCCCGGGTGGACCGCATGGACCCGAAGCCACTGAGGCGGACCATGATCAGCGAGATACTGGTGGCCACGACGACGAGCGCCGTGGCGATGGCCGCCGCGTAGCCGAGGTCGTACGTCTGGAAGCCGGTCCGGTACATCAGGTAGGGCAGGATCGTCGTGTCCGTGCCGGGGCCGCCCTTGGTCATGATGAGCACGGTGTCGAAGTACGTCAGCGAGCCGACGATCATCAGGATCGACGAGGTCGTCATCGTGTGGCGCAGCTGCGGCAGGGTGATGTGGAAGAACTGCCGCACCATGCCCGCACCGTCGATGGAGGCGGCCTGGTAGAGGACCTCCGGGATCTGCCGGGCGCCGCCCTGGTAGATCAGCGTGTGGAAAGGCATGAACTGCCAGCCGCCGACGAACGCCACCACGAGCAGGGCGCCGGTGGACGATCCCATGACGTTGGGGTCGATGCCTAGCCAGGGTCCGATCGTCTGGATCACGCCGAAGTTGGGGTCCAGCAGGGCACGGAAGAGTATCGCGATGGCGGTGGTGGAGAGCAGGAGCGGGATGAAGAAGATCGCGGACAGGAACGCACGGCTGCGCTGGCGGCCCGCGGCCCACACACCCAGCAGCAGGGCCACCGGAGTCTGGAACACCCAGCTGATCGTGGTGAGCAGGAGGCTGAGCCAGGCGGCCTGGCCGAACTCGGAGTCGTTGAACAGCCGGGTCCAGTTGTCCAGACCCGTGAAGGTCGGGGAGTTGAGCCCGTCCCACTCGGTGAAGGAGAGATAGACGGCGATCGCCAGAGGGACGATCGCGAAGACGGCGAAGAAGAGGATTCCGGGGACGGCCCAGGCGACCGGGGGGCGGCCGGCGTTGCCGACGGCCGCCTTCCTGTCTCCGTGCCTCTTCGCGACCGGAGTGTGGTGGGACATCGTTACTTTGCGGCCTTCATTGCTTCGACGAACTGCTCAGGGGTCGTCTTGCCGGCGAACAGCTTGCTGATCTCCGTGAGCAGTGGCGTGGCGTACTGGGATTCGAGCGCCTGGTCCCACGAGAGGGTGAAGCTCGGGGCCTTCTGCACCATTTCGTACTGGTCGGTAGCGAACTGGGGGTTGGGAGAGTCCTTCAGCATCGAGGCAGCGTTGGACGTGGTGGGGACGTCACCGTTGTCGACGAGGGCCTGCGCGTAGGTCTTCGACGCCATCGTCTTCAGGAACTCGACGGCGGTGTCCTTGTGCTTGGTCCGGGCGTTGACGGACCAGTAGTTGGTCGGGTTGCCGACGATGTTCGCCGGGTCGCCGACCCCGCCCGCCACCGTCGGGAAGGTGGTCCAGCCGAGGTCCTTCTTGGCGAATTCGGGAGCCTTGCCCAACTGGGTCGAGTATTCCCACGAGCCCATCAGGTGCATCGCGGCCTTGCCCTTGCTGAGCAGGGTCGGCGCCGCTCCGCTGCCGTAGTCCACGGAGTTGAAGTTCTTGCCGAAGGCGCCCTGGTCGATCAGTTCCTTGACGGTCCGGGCCGTCTTGAGCACCGCGGGGTCACCCCAGCCGTCGGTGTCGCCGTCCTGGATCTTCTTGAAGACCTCCGGACCGCCGATCCGGTCCAGCAGGTATTCCATCCACATCAGTTCCGGCCACTTCTCCGAGCCGCCGAGCGCGAAGGGGATGATGCCCGCGGCCTTGAAGGTCTTGATCGCCGCCTGGAGGTCTTCCCAGGTCTTCGGCGGCTCGATGCCGTGCTCGGCGAAGAGGGACTTGTTGTAGAAGAGCATCACGGGCTGCATGCCGCGCATGGGAACCCCGTAGATCTTCCCCTCGAGACCGCCGGCCGTCATGATCGAAGGGATGAAGCCGTCCTTGAGCGTGGCGTCGTTCTTGACCGTCGACGTCAGGTCGACCAGGTCCTCGGAGTCGACGTACGGCTTGATGGAGCCGCCGCCCCAGTTGTAGAAGACGTCAGGAGCGTTGGGCGAGCCCATGGCGCTGCGCAGCTTGTTGACGTAGTCGGCGCCGGGGACCGGAACCAGCTTCACCTTGACCTTGGAGGTCTTGTTGAAGGTGTCGACCGCCGCCTGCTGAACCTTGACCGCGTCATCCCCGTAGACGTAAGCGGTGATGGTCCCGCTGTCGCCACCGCTGGCCCCTGAGCCGCAGCCGGCCAGCAGCCCGGCCATGACCATCGCCGCGCCCGCCGCAGCCCATCTCGTCGTACGTGTGCCCTGAGCGAATATCCCCGACCGCATGACCGCACCTCTGTCGAATGTTTCGGCTTGCCCTTCGAATGTTGCCGGAACCGTACGGTCGTGTTTCGGGCCCGTCAAGGGGGTAGGAGCAAGCATTTACGAACCTTGCCCGGACGCGGATGCAGGGCGCCGGGGACGCTACGATTCGTGCATGAGCCCTGCAAAGGTCCAGCCCCCACAGGAGAAGGCGTCCGGCGTCGAGTCGTCGGAGAGCACCGCCACGCTGGCAGAGATCGCCCGAGCGGCCGGAGTTTCGGCTCCGACAGTTTCGAAGGTGCTGAACGGCCGCGCCGATGTCGCCCCCGGTACGCGCACGAGGGTGGAGGAACTGCTGTCGAGGCACGGCTACCGCCGCAGGCGGGGAGCCTCCCAGCAGTCCCAGCTGATCGACCTGGTCTTCCACGAGCTGGACAGCGCCTGGGCGATGGAAGTCGTCCGGGGTGTCGAGAACGTCGCGAGGGAGGAGGGTCTGAGCCTGGTCCTCTCGGAGAGCGCGGGCCGGCTCACTCCCGGCCAGACCTGGGTGGACGGTGTTCTCGCACGCCGCCCGGCCGGAGTGATCCTGGTGCTCTCGGACCTCGACGCCGCACAGCGCGCGCAGCTGACGAGCCGTTCCATCCCGTTCGTCGTCGTCGATCCGGCGGGTGACCCCGGCGATGACATCCCCTCGGTCGGGGCGGCCAACTGGCAGGGCGGTCTTGCCGCCACCCGCCACCTGACGGGCCTGGGCCACCGGAGGATCGGCATCGTCGGTGGCCCGACCCGCATGATGTGCAGCCGTGCGCGGCTCGACGGCTATCGCGCCGCTCTGGAGACCTCGGGCGTCCCGATGGATCCCGAGCTCGTGCGCGAGGGGGAGTTCAATCACGAGGACGGCTACACGGCGGCGCTGGAGCTGCTGCGCCTGCCGGAACCGCCCACCGCCGTCTTCGCCGGGAACGACCTCCAGGCCCTCGGCGTGTACGAGGCAGCGCGCGAACTGGGGCTCCGCATTCCGGAAGACCTCAGCGTGGTCGGTTTCGACGACCTCCCGCTGACCCGCTGGATCGGTCCGCCGCTCACGACGGTGCGCCAGCCGCTCATAGAGATGGCCGAGACCGCGGCCCGTCTGGTCCTCGACCTCGGCCGGGGCAAGCAACCTGCGACGACCCGGGTCGACCTGGCGACGAGCCTGGTGGTCCGCAGCAGCACGGCCCCGCCGGCGCGCTGAGCGGGCCGGGTCCCGACGCGCGACCGGCCGTCCCGCGCCATGGCCCGCGGGTTGCCACGACCGCTGCGACCTGCGACGACTCCGCATCACCCGGCCACTGTCAGTGGCTCGGTGCAGACTGGCCCTCATCCGGCACAAAGACGTTTCGGGAGGTCCTGTCATGACCGATGTACTGCTCACCGTGGGTACCCGCAAGGGACTCTTCATCGGCCGCAGAAACGGCGGCAGGTGGACGTTCGGCGATCCCCGTTTCAACGCGCAGGCGATCTACTCGATCGCCATCGACACCCGGGGACGGTCGCCCCGGCTGCTCGTCGGCGGCGACAGTGCCCACTGGGGTCCTTCGGTCTTCCACTCCGACGACCTGGGCGCGACCTGGGTGGAGCCGCAACAACCCGCGGTGAGGTTCCCGCAGTTCACCGACGCCTCGTTGGAGCGGGTCTGGCAGCTGCATCCCGCCGGCCCCGAGGCCCCGGACGTCGTCTACGCGGGGACCGAGCCGGCCGCGCTCTTCCGGTCGGAGGACCGGGGCGAGTCCTTCGAGCTGGTCCGCCCGCTCTGGGAGCACCCGACACGGTCGAAGTGGGTGCCGGGCGGGGGCGGCGAAGGGCTGCACACCATTTTGACCGATTCGCGTGACGCCCGTGCGGTGACCGTCGCCGTCTCCACCGCGGGAGTGTTCCGCACCGAGGACGGCGGCGAGCACTGGTCGCCGTCCAACAAGGGCGTCTCCGCCGTCTTCCTGCCGGAGCCCGACCCCGAGTTCGGCCAGTGCGTGCACAAGGTGACCCGGGACGCGGCCGATCCCGACCGGCTCTATCTGCAGAACCACTGGGGCGTGTTCCGCAGCGACGACTCCGGAAGGCACTGGAAGGACATCGGCACCGGTCTGCCCTCGGACTTCGGTTTCGCCGCCGCCGCGCACCCGCACCGCGCGGACACCTTCTACGTCTTCCCGATCAACGCCGACGCGGACCGCGTCCCGGCCGGACACCGCTGTCGGGTTTTCCGCACGCAGGACGCGGGAGAGACCTGGGAGCCACTCTCCCAGGGCCTTCCGGACCGCGACCACTACGGCACGGTGCTGCGTGACGCGCTCTGCACGGACGACGCCGACCCGGCAGGGGTCTACTTCGGCAACCGCAACGGCGAGGTGTACGCGAGCGCGGACGACGGCGACAGCTGGCAGCAGCTGGTCTCACATCTGCCCGATGTGCTGTGCGTGAGAGCGGCGGTGCTCAGCTGACTGCGGCTGCCGCCCGACACCTGCTCACGGCAGCCGCCAGTCCACGGGGCGTTCCCCCGCACGGACCAGGAAGTCGTTGGTGCGGCTGAAAGGCCGCGAGCCGAAGAAGCCGCGGTCCGCCGACATGGGCGAAGGATGGGCGGATTCGACCGCGGGCAGGTCGCCGAGGAGTGGCCGTAGGTTGCGTGCGTCCCGCCCCCACAACACGGACACCATCGGCTTGCCCCGTGCGACCAGGGCACGGATGGCCTGCTCGGTCACTTCTTCCCAGCCCTTGCCCCGGTGCGCGGCCGGCTTGCCGGGCGCCGTGGTCAGCGCCCGGTTGAGCAGCAGCACGCCCTGCTGTGTCCAGGGCGTCAGATCGCCGTTGGAAGGCCTGGGAACGCCGAGGTCGGAGTGCAGTTCCCTGAAGATGTTCTCCAGGCTGCCCGGCAGCCGCCGCACGTCGGGCGCCACCGCGAAGCTGAGCCCGATGGCCATGCCCGGGGTCGGATAGGGGTCCTGACCCACGATCAGGACGCGTACCTCGTCGAAGGGCTGCTGGAAAGCGCGGAGGACGTTCTTCCCCGCCGGCAGGTAGGTGCGCCCGGCACCTACCTCCGCACGGAGGAAGTCCCCCATCGCCGCGACCCGGCCGGCCACGGGCCCCAACGCCTCGGCCCACCCGGGCTCCACAAGTTCACTCAACGGTCGCGCTGCCACGGTCGTCACTCTACCGGCCCACCGGAACCGGAGTGATCATGTGACCCCACGGGGCGGAGGTCGAGGGATAGGGTGCCGCTCGTGGCCAGTCAGTCCTCCACCGTTCCGGAGTCCGTCCATGAGGTCCCGCCATTCGTCCGCAGCCCGCGCCGACTCGTTGGTCCTCGGGGTGGACTCGGGCGGGACAGGGTTGCGGGTGGCGCTCGGACCGGTGACCGCCGGACCTCCGCCGTTCACCGCCGTCTGCGCCGAGCCCGTGCGGACGGGCCCGGACGGCATCGACGCCGGGCATCTGCTGGATCAGCTGCTGCCGGCGGTCCGTCGGCTCCTGCAGCAGACGGGACCCGGGACGGCCGTCACCGCCGCGGCGATCGGCGCGGCGGGAATGGCGACGCTCGGTGACCAGCTGCGCGCCCGGTTGCCCGGTGCGCTCGCGGACGCGCTGGGCATACGGCGGGTGGCCCTGGCCGCCGACGCGGTGACCGCGTACGCCGGGGCGCTGGGGCAGCGGCCCGGGGCGGTCGTCGCGGGGGGCACCGGTCTGATCGCGCTCGGAACCGACCTCTCGACGTGGCGCCGGGCGGACGGGTGGGGACATCTGCTGGGTGACAGCGGCGGCGGCGCCTGGATCGGCCGGGCAGGGCTCGACGCGGCGATGCGGTCCCATGACGGCCGACGCGGCGGTTCGCCGGCGTTGCTGGCGCGGCTCGAGGCTGTCTTCGGGCCGGTCGCCGGCCTCCCGGGCCTGCTCTACCCGCGTACGGACCGTCCCGCGCTGCTCGCCTCCTTCGCCCCTGAGGTCGGGAACTGCGCCCTCGAGGACGAGGTCGCGGCGGGCATCCTGGCACAGGCTGCGGCACACATCGCCGAAGCGGCGAACGCGGTGTGCCCCGCCCCCTCGGGATCGCACCCCGACGGCTGTGAAATCGCTCTGACCGGCGGGCTGTTCCGCATGGGTGAGCCTCTTCTCGGGCCGCTGCGCAGGGAACTGGCCCAGCAGGTACCACAGGCGCACGTGGTCGCGGCGGAGGGTGATCCGCTGCAGGGCGCACTGGAGATCGCCCGGGCTCTCGCCGGTCCCGGACTGCGACTGCCACCCCACCCGGCCCTGTTGTTCCTACCGGGAGTAACGTAGTCGATTCGAGCGATCATCCGTCCGGACGGAACAGGCCAGTTGCCCGCTATGCCGCTCAACAGACATATACGGACAGATAACGCCTGACCGCCCCCTCCCCGAACAGAGGGGCACCCAAAACCAGTAGCATGCGGCGCCATGAGCACCCCCACTGGGCCCGCTTCCGGCCTGCCTGTACGAATGCCGCGACCTCGCCAGTCCGGACGGCACCGCCGCCCGGAGCCCGTGGTCGCACCTGAGGGCGCTGCCGCCCTCGTTCTTGCCCTTCCCGGCACTCCTTCCCCGGCCTCGCGCAGCCTGGCCGAGGAAGTGATCAGCATCGCCCGTTCCGAGCTGCCCGGTCTCAACGCGCAGATCGGCTACCTCGACGGCGACGACGCCGAATATCCCACGCTGGCCTCCGTACTCACCCATGCCGCCGCCGAACGCACCGCGCGCTACGAGCAGGCCACCGCCGCGGGCCGCGAGGTCGCCGAGCCCTCGGGCCCGTCCGCCGTCGTGGTGCCGCTGCTCGCGGGGCCGGACAACGCCCTGGTCCGGCGCATACGGCAGGCCGTCATGGACAGCGGTACACAGGTGGAGCTGACCGACGTACTCGGTCCGCACCCGCTGCTCGCCGAAGCCCTGCACGTACGTCTCTCGGAGGCCGGCCTGGCACGCGCCGACCGCGCGCGGCTGTTCACCGTGGCGACCGCGGCCGACGGCATCGTGCTGGTCACGGTCGGCGGCGAGGAGGCCGTGCAAGCCGCCGGGATCACCGGCATGCTGCTGGCCGCCCGTCTCGCCGTGCCGGTGATGGCCGCCGCCCTGGACGTGGAGGGTTCGGTCGCCTCGATCGCCGCACAGCTGCAGAACTCCGGCTCGGCGCAGCTCGCCCTCGCGCCTTACCTGGTGGGCCCGGAGATCGACGCAGGCCTCCTGGACGCCGCCGCGAAGGAGGCCGGCTGCGCGACCGCCGAGCCGCTCGGGGCGTACCCGGCCATCGGCAAGCTCGTGCTCTCGCTGTACGCGACGACGCTGGGCATCACTCCGGCGACGCCGCAGGGAGCCCCGGCGCACTGATCCGCGCCACCGGTGCCCGCACGTACGGGGCGCGGACCGGGATCTCTCCGGTCCGCGCCCCGTACCGCGGCGGGGCCCCCGGCGTCAGGCGAGGACCACGCAGGAGGCGGCCGGGATCTCGACGGAGCCCGCGTGCGCCGGGACACCCGTCTCCGCGTCCACGGCGAACCAGCTGACGTTTCCGGAGTGCTCGTTGGCGACGTACAGCCACTGTCCTGTGGGGTCGAGGGTGAGATCGCGGGGCCAGCGTCCGCCGCAGCCCACGGCCGCCGCCAGCACGGGCTTCTCGGCGGTCTCGTCCAGCGTGAGGACGGAGATGCTGTCGTGCCCGCGATTGGCGGTCCACAGGAACCGGCCGTCGTGCGAGACCACGAGCTCCGACGGGTACGTGCGCACGGCATCGCCTTCGTCGTGGTCGTAGGGCAGCACCTGCGTCTCCCCCAGCGGTTCCAGCAGGCCGCCGGCCGCGTCCCAGCGACACACGGTGACAGTCGGCTCCAGCTCGTTCAGGACGTAGACGTGCCCCCCGGACGGGTGAAAGGCGAGATGCCGGGGTCCGGTACCGGGCCGCAGCGCCGTCTCGGCGTGCAGCCGCAGGGAGCCGGTAGCGGGGTCGAGCGCACAGACGCGTACGGAATCCGTACCGAGGTCCACGCTCAGGAGCCAGTTCCCCGACGGGTCGGCCAGCACCTGGTGCGCGTGGGGGCCCGACTGCCGGCCTTCGTCAGGACCGCTGCCCTCGTGCCTCAGCACGGCCGTCGCCGTGCCGATCGCACCGTCGTCGCGTACGGGAAGCGCGGTGACGCTGCCGGAGCCGTAGTTGGCCGTCAGCAGATGGTCCGCCGTGAGGGCCAGGTGGGTGGGGCTGCTCCCCTCGACAGACCGCACCTCTCCGATCAGCCGCGGCGTGCCGTCGTCGTCGATACCGAATGCCGCGACCGCGCCGTCCGTGGTCTCACTGACCGTGTACAGCACGGTGCCACCCGTCCCAGGAGCATGGCCGGCCGCGAGGAACGAGGGGTCGGCCACGACGTCCGTGGACGCGAGCACCGACGGCGCCCCGGTGTCCCGGTCGACGGAGGCGACGGTGATGCCACGGCCGCCCGCCGAGGTGAACGACCCTATGAATGCCCGCTGTGCGTGGTCGGCGCCCATCGCGCTACCCCTCTTCACGTCCGTCACGATCTTCCCGGCCGACGGTAGCAGGCAGCCCTTTTCGGTCCGGACCGAAAAGGGTGTGCGGTAGGGAGTCAGGCGCCGATCAGCGGAGCGCGCGGGGAGCTGTGCAGGGGGGCGGCGAGTTCGGCGAGCGCCCTCTCCAGGCTGTGCAGGTGAGCCAGCGCGGGTTCGGCCGCACCGGCGGGCAGCTGTACGTCGGCGCACGCCGCCGTGGCTCGGGGCCTGCGCGCCGGTGCGGTCAGTGCTTCCACCGAGGCTTCCACGCGCCAGCAGGCAGCAGCGAGACGGGCGTCGTGTGACGCCTCCGGGTCCGCCGCGACGGACGCCAGGCCCCGCACCTCGCGTACGCAGACGTCGAGCAGCGCGAGGACCTGTGTGGCTCGTGCCTTACGGGCGCGCAACGGACTCAGCGGATGCACCAACGGGCCGAGCGACAGCCGTACCCGCCCGAGGAGCGCCTCCAGTTCGGCGACCCTGGGGGCGGGGTCGGCGGTCGCCGAGCCTGCGAGGCGTGCGGCGGCCTCCGCCGTGCAGGCGTGCACGCAGCGCAGGGCCCGCTGGATCCACGCATCGGTGGTGGCGTGGGTGGTGACCGGCAGGATCAGGAGCACCGCCACCATCGCTCCGAGCGCGCCGACGCCGGTCTCCGTGAGGCGCAGCGCCAGCAGCGCGGGGTCGAGGACACCGAGCAGGCCGTAGAGCGTTCCCGCGAGGACCGTCACCGAGAACATCATCCAGGTGTAGGAAACGGCCGCGGTGTAGAAGATGCCGAAGACGCCGAGGGCCACCAGGACCGCGGACGGCAGAGCCGCGCCGTGCAGCGGAGCGACGACGAACAGCCCGACGGGGATGCCCGCGAGGGTTCCCAGCACCCGGCGGAATCCACGGACCAGTGTCTCGCCACGTGAGGCCGTGTTGACGAAGACCCACCAGGTGGCGCCCACGGCCCAGTACCAGCGCTCCCCGGACAGGAGCTGGCCCGCGAGCAGCGCGAGCGCCCCGCCCGCTGTCGCCTGGATCGCCTGACGCGTGGTCGTCCGGGCCAGCCCCCGACCGGGCACGGGCGCGAGCAGGGCGGCGGCGGGCAGTCGTCGCTCGTAGCACCAGAGGCCGAAGCGGACGGCGGACGAGGCGAGCAGCGAGAGCAGGACGGCGGAGTACAGCTCGGGCAGCTGCTCGGGCAGGGTGTGGAGGAACTGGGTGACGAAGAAGGCCATGAAGGCGAACACCCCGAGCGAGTGACCGCGCGGCCCCCATCGCCGGGCATGGACACCCACGCCCATGACCGCGAGGAAGGCCAGGTCACGCGCCACGGGAAAGTCGTGCAGCGCCGCCGCCAGGGCGAGCACCGGAAGCCCCGCCACGGGCAGGAGCGCCGTCGTGAGGGCCTGCCCACGCACGGTGGGGTCGGTCACCGTGAAAAGAGCCAGCAGCGCCGCGAGCCCGCCCGTGACGGCGCCGGCGAGCGAGTGACCGGCCAGGCCGCACAGGACGACGGCCAGTCCGATACCGAGGACGGCCCTGGTCGCGTGGCGCAGCCGGAGCCTTCCGGGGTCCGGAGCCACGAACGCCCTCTTCAGCACTTCTGCCCGCCCCTTCGCATGAAAAAGGGCGCCACGGAATCCGCAGCGCCATCGACGGGACCATCACACCACGCTTGCGGCTACTGGCTCAACAGTCGGCCGACGCACTGAGCCATTGGCTCATTCGATCCTCCTAAAGGTGTACCAGGGTTCTGCCAATGGCTGGTCCGGCGCGCGTCAGGAACGGACCGGACCAGCGGCGGGCACGGCACCTCCGACCGGGGCCGGCACCGACATCCGGGGCCCGTGTCGCACCCTCAGCGTCCGTACGCGGTGCTGCACAGCTCGACGATCTCGGGGGGCGCGACCCCCTGGCCCGTCGCGCAGACGGCGCGCATGTCGTGCGGCTGCACGCGGCGCGGCGGTTCGGGCGGCGCGGGAGCCACGCGTCGTAGCCCGCTCCGGACCTCCTCGTGGACCGGTGGCGCCCCGGCGTCCGGACGCCGGGCCGGCGTTCGCGCTCCCTCCTCCTTCTTCCGTTTCTTCTCGCTCGCGCGCTCCGGCCGCTCCTCGGCCTTGCCCAAGGCGTCATGGACGGCCGGGGGCGCGGTGGGCGGCGTGGACGTCTGCGCGGCTGGGGCGTTGCCGGGGCTCACGGAGGCCACGGGAGCCGGCCTCCCGCCTCCGGCCTCGACGGAGACGCAACCGGCCGCGCCCAGTAGGGCAACGAGTACGAGGGACATGGACCGAAGGTTCATGTGGTGGTCAACGACGAGCCGTGCGAGCGGACACGTCCGGAGCCTCTGGCCCCCGGCGGGCGCCGCCTCTCAGCCGGACAGGCCCGACCGGGCGATGGCCAGCGCGCGGTGGATGGTGCGGGACAGCGAATGCGGCCGCGGGTCCGCGCTCCACGCCCACTGCTCCACCGCGATGCGGAGCGTGCTGTTGAGCAGGGTCGCCTGCATGCGTGGCTCGAGGTCGTCGGGTCCGCGTCCCGCTCGCTCGGCGATGACCTCGGCGAAGACCAGCTCCGCGTCGTGGTGCACCTGGAGCCATACGGCGCGCAGTCCGGGCTCGGTGCGCGTGAGCAGGACCAGGTCGCGCAGCGCTTCCGCTTCGGGTCCGGCGGGCATGTCCGGGAACGCGGACGGGGGCCCTACCACCGCCTCCACCAGTTGCCGGTCCCGTGGCCACGACCTCATGAGCGCGGTGACGAAGTCGAGCGCGTAGGTCAGCAGAGGGCTGACGCACAGCTCCTTCGACGAGGTGTAGCGCCACAGGGTCCGCGGGGAGATTCCCGCGGCGGCGGCGATCTCGTCGGCGGTCGTCGCGGCCACGCCCCGCTCGGCGAAGAGACGTACGGCCGCACGGGCGATCTCCAGCCGGGTCGCGGCCTTACGGCGTTCGGTCAGCGGAGGACGTCCGAGGCGGGCTCCGCCCCCGCTTCCGGCCTCGGCATCGGCTCCGACGATGACCGGGGCAGGGTCCTGCGCCACTCCGGCGTGCACGGTTCCCACGGTTTTCGGCCACCTTCCTTTCCACTGCGCCCATCGTAGCGATATCTTTTCTGGCACCATTCGCCTGGTTGGCGCAGTACGCCATTAAAGGTAACGTGCCTGCTCAGTCATCGAACGAGGAGCCACCACGTGAGCGTCATCAGCGACGGCCCGGGCCGCAGCATCATCGTCACCGGCGCCGGGTCAGGCATCGGCCGGGCAACCGCCCTGCTGTTCGCGAAGGAGGGCGCGCGCATCGTGATCGCCGATGTCGACGACTCGGCCGCCCGCGCCGTCGCCGAAGAGGCGAAGCAGGCCGGCGGGACCG
The DNA here is from genome assembly GCF_042871485.1 of Streptomyces sp. NPDC005791. Lineage (NCBI taxonomy): Bacteria > Bacillati > Actinomycetota > Actinomycetes > Kitasatosporales > Streptomycetaceae > Streptomyces > Streptomyces sp. NPDC005791. The sequence goes on along the minus strand of NZ_JBIAIP010000019.1, from coordinate 9,876 downwards.
CGGTGACCGTGATCGGGGACCTACGGGACCAGACCGTCATCGACCGGGTCGCGGCGACGGCGATGGAGGAGTACGGCGGCATAGACGTCCTGATCAACAACGCCGGGGTCATGGACAGCATGTCGGCGGCGGCCGACACCGGCGACGACGAGTGGGAGCGCGTCATCGGCATCAACCTCACGGCCCCGTTCCGCCTCACACGGGCGGTACTGCCGCACATGCTCGCCGCCGGGAAGGGCGCCGTGGTCTTCACCGCCTCCGAGGCCTCGTTGCGGGGCAGCGCGGCGGGTGCCGCGTACACGGCGTCCAAGCACGGCATCGCCGGCCTGACGAAGTCCCTGGCGGTCATGTACCGCGACAAGGGCATCCGCTCCAACGCCATCGCACCGGGCGGCACCATCACCAATATCCGGGTCGAAGCCGACCGGGAAGCCGACGGGCCCGCCGCCCTCGCCCCCTACATGGGCAACGTGGGCGCACCCTCACAGGCGGAGGAGCAGGCGGCGGCGATCGTCTTCCTCGCATCCGACGCCGCGAGCAACGTCAACGGCGCGATCCTCCCCGTCGACAACGGCTGGTCCGCGGTCTGAGTAACCGTCACCCGGCGGCGGCGTGAGGGTGGGCCGGGACCGGCCGGCCCTCCGCACCCGAGTATGCATCATCCACATAATGTGTATCATGCACTTCTGCGGTGCGTGCCTTGACGCAAGTAGCGCGAGGAACAGGGGGAGTTACTCATCAAACCCCCGGGCGCAGCCTCTCGTAGCCTGCGGGAGACCGCGCATCCGCACCGGCAAGGAGCTCCTCCCCGACCTGTTCCGCACCCGGTCGGCGCACGTACGACGACAACGCCACTGATCCCATCCCCAGAGGAACGAGGCCCTGCATGCCCTCCCCCCACACCTCACCCACACCCGACGGCGCCGCCACGCACGATGTGGGCTTCGACCTCGATGAGCTGCGTCTGAAGTACCGTGCGGAGCGCGACAGGCGGATCCGGCCCGACGGCAGCGCCCAGTACCGGAGCGCCGCCGGGGAGTTCGGCTACTACGACGCCGACCCCTACGCCGACCCGCACCTCACGCGGGAACCCCTGCGGGACCAGGTCGACGCGGTGATCATCGGTGGTGGATTCGGTGGTCTCCTCGCCGCGGCCCGGCTGCGCCAGGCCGGTGTCCGATCGATCCGGGTGATCGAGAAGGGCGGGGACTTCGGCGGCACCTGGTACTGGAACCGGTATCCGGGCATCCACTGCGACATCGACGCCTACACCTACATGCCCCTGCTGGAGGAGGTCGGCTACGTCCCGAAGTGGAAGTACGCGCCGGGGGAGGAGATCCGCGAGCACTCGCAGGCGATCGCGCGGCACTTCGACCTCTACCGCGACGCCTGCTTCCAGACCGAGGCCACCGAACTGCGGTGGGACGACAGCGCGGCGGAGTGGACTGTCTCCACGGACCGCGGTGACCGCATCAGGGCCCGCTACGTGGTGGTGTCGAGCGGAACGCTCAGCCAGGCGAAGCTGCCCGGCATTCCCGGCATCGAGGACTTCAAGGGTCACACCTTCCACACCAGCCGCTGGGACTACGAGTACACCGGAGGCAACCAGGACGGCGGCCTGGTGGGACTCGCCGACAAGCGTGTGGCACTCATCGGTACCGGCGCCACCGCCATTCAGGTCGTCCCGCACCTCGGAGCCGACGCACGTCAGGTGTACGTGTTCCAGCGCACCCCCTCCTCGGTCGACGTCCGCGAGAACCGGCCGACCGACCCGGAATGGGTCAGGTCGCTCACGCCCGGCTGGCAGCGGCGACGGATGGAGAACTTCCTCAAGGTCGTGACCGGCAACCCGGTCGACGAGGACCTGGTGAACGACGCCTGGACCAGCACGGCGCGCCTGCAGGAGAAGCTCATCCCGACCGACGCCTACGCCGATGTTCCGGCCGAGGAACGCGAGCAGGCGTACGAGATCGCCGACTTCCAGAAGATGAACGAGATCCGCGCCCGCGTGGATTCCGTCGTGGAGGACAGCGAGACGGCCGAGAAGCTCAAGCCCTGGTACCGCTACATGTGCAAGCGGCCCACGTTCAGCGATCACTATCTCCAGACCTTCAACCGTCCCAACGTCACCCTCGTCGACACCGCTGACAGCCACGGGGTCGAGCGCATCACCCAGACCTCCGTGGTGGTCGGTGGCGTCGAGTACGAGGTCGACTGCATCATCTTCGCGACCGGGTTCGAGGTCGGCATCTCCGGCGTGATGTCCGGAAAGCTCCCGGTGTACGGACGGGACGGGATCTCCCTGCTGGAAACCTGGGCCCAGGGCCCGAAGACGCTCCACGGTTTTTACAGCCACGGTTTCCCGAACTTCTTCCAACTCGGCCCGTTGCAGAACGCCAGCTCCGTCAACTACGTCCACATCCTCGACGAACAGGCCACGCACGTCGCCGAGGTCGTCGCCGAGTCCCACAGGCGCCGGTCCCGGCGCGTCGAGCCCACCGTCGAGGCACAGGAACAGTGGGTGGCCACGATCCGCCGGAAGGCGCCGAGCCTGCACGCGTTCCAGGCGGAGTGCACCCCCGGGTACTACAACAACGAGGGCAGGCCCCGGGCGCGCAGCGAATCCTTCGGCGACGGCCCGGTGGCCTTCCACGAGCTGCTCAGAAACTGGCGCGAGGGCGACGGCATGGACGACGTCCTGGCCGGGGCGGAGTGACGACGGTGCGCGCAACGGACGAGCAGGGGGCCGCTTTTCCCAGCAGGTTCGACGGGACCACCCCGGCGAGCGGCCACCGAACGGCCGAAAGGCTCAACCCGGCCAACCCGCTGTGGGGATCCAACGGCATCGCGTTCGGCCCGGACGGGCGGCTGTACGTCGCCGAGTTCCTGGGCGGCAGGATCAGCGCGGTCGATCTCGCGCGGGGCGACCTCGACGTCGTCGTTCCGGCGGGAGGGCCGGTGCAGTCACCGGACGACCTCGCCTTCGCGGCGGACGGCTCGATGTACATCGCCGATCTGGTCCCGGGCCGGGTCTGGCGGCGCACTCCGCAGGGCGGGTACTCCCTGGTCAGCGACGAGGTGCAGAACCCCAACGGCATCACCTGTATCGGCGACCGGCTGTTCGTCAACGAGATGAAGCCCGAGGGCCGCCTGGTGGAACTCTTTCCGGACGGCGGTGAGCCGGCCGTGCTCACCGAGGGTCTCGCCATGGGCAACGCGATGCAGCGCGGGCCGGACGGGTACCTCTACTACCCGCACATGATCAGCCGGCAGATCTGGCGCATCCCACCGGACGGCGGTGAGCCCGAGTTGGTCGCGGACCAGGTGGACCGGCCGGTGGCGGTGCGCTTCGACCGGGGCGGAGTGCTGCATGTCCTGTCACTCGGGCCGGAGGGCAGGGTGACCCGCATCGACCTGCACGGCACCGGGGCCAGGACACTGGTCACCAGTGGCCTGGCGGGACTGGACAACGCGGCGTTCGACGCGGAGAACCGGATGTTCGTCTCCAGTTACGCCAGTGGCGGCATCACCGAGATGCACCCCGACGGACGGACCCGGGTGCTCGTGCCACGCGGCTTCGACGGTCCTTACGGCGTCACGGTCGATCTCGGCGGCACGGTGTACGCGGCCGACCACTACCGGGTGGCGAGCCCTCCGGCCGCACACCCGGGTGACGGTGCCGGCCCAGGCGAGCCGACCGGTCACGTACTGGCGCCCTTCGCCCACGGCATCGCCGCGGACGGTGAACTCCTCCACCTCACCTCTCAGTTCGGGGACGTCCGCACCTACGACCCCGACGACGGGTCGATGCGGACGCGCGCGGGAGGGCTGAACCGTCCCATGGGCATCGCGGTGAGCCCGGCCGGTGGGCTCGTCGTCGCCGAGGCGGGCGGCGGCCGGGTGCTGGCCGTCGCCGAGGACGACAAGGTCACCGTCCTCGCGGAAGGGCTCGGACGGCCGGTCGACGTGGCCTTCGACGCGGCGGGGCGGTGTTACGTCAGTGACGAGCAGGCGGGCGCCGTGCTCAGGCTGGAGCAGGACGCGACGGTGACCGTCGTCGCCGACGGCCTCGGCGCACCGCAAGGGCTGACCGTCCTGGGCGACGAGCTGTACACGGTGGAGACCGCGCACCGCAGGGTGCGCGCGGTCTCCCTCACCACAGCGGCGAGCTGGACCGAGGCCGAGGACCTGCCGATCGGTTCGTCCCCACAGGTTGTGCCGACCCCGCCGGAAGCCGAACCCCCGCTGTTCGCCAACGGCCTGCCGGGGCTCGCCCGTCGTTTCGCCGGTATCGCCGCCGCGCCGGACGGTTCGCTCGTCCTGTCGGCCAACGGCGAGGGCACCCTGCTCCGACTGACCCCGTCCGGACGCGCATAACGACATCAGGGCAGTGGTTTCGCCGCTCTGCGGTGGCTCGTACGCGCCACGGCGGAGCGGCGGCCGGTCAGTCGAGGTACGACTCGAGCGTTCCGCGACGCCGGATGTCGAGCGTCGCGCAGTGGAACGAGCCGCCGAACGGCGCGTAGTGCAGCAGGTCGCAGGGAATCGGCTCGAATCCCCACCTTTCGAGTGCGCGCAGCATGCCTGTGTGGCGCCGCTCCGCGATCACCCGCTTCTCGTCGATCATGAGAACGTTCACGCTGAGCCACTTGCCGCAGAGCGAGGTGAGCTTGAGCAGCCGGTCGTCGATCCGGTCGGGCTCCGGGGCGACCAGGACGTCCCACGAGCCGAGTACGTCGGGCAGCCGGTCGACGTCGATGTATTCGGGGTTGACCAGCACTTTCCCGGGAGCGAGCACGAGGAACGTCGTATCGATGTGCATGGGGGTGCGGCAGCGGCTCTCGATCTCGTGGATGCGGTAGCCGGGCCCCAGATGACGACGCAGCCAGTCGATTCCCATACGGTTGGTGACATTGCTCCGGGTGACGAACAAGTCGCGTCCCGCGCGCACGAAGTCCGTCGCATCGAACACCGGCTCGAATTCGGTGAGGAGGTGACGCATGGGCTCACCGACCGAGGGGAGTCGGAAATCGGGGTCGAACAGCTCGTGGGTGAGCTGTGGCCGCGGCGCCGCCGTCCAGCGCGCGCCACGCCTGAAGTAGTCCTTGAGGAGCTCGCGATAGGAGTGGGTCTCGAAATACCGGCACGGCCAGGCCATCGGGGTCTCGATGATCTCGTCGCCGATCACGAGCATGCTGTCGCGCGGGCAGGTGTTGCAGAATCCACGTGACGACCAGTCGGGGGTGCTGAAACGCCGCCGGTGGTCGACCGCGTCCGGGCGCCTCACCGTGATGCCGAGGGACTCCAGCAGCGCGATGAACCCGTCGAGTTCTTCCTGTGCGGGCTCGACCAGCCGTCGCGGATAGGTGAAACCGGCGGCGAGCCCCTGCAACCGGGCCGCCCAGGGCGGGATGTTGCACGCGACGACCGGGTGACCGGAGGGGATCGTCGCCCCCTCGAGCCGCCCGACGACGATCTCTTCCAGAGGGTCCCACTCGTTGTGCGAGTTCACCGGCGAAGCGAGGACCATGTACAACCGCTTTCGTGACGAAACGGCCTTAATCATTGCTTGAGCACCCAAACAATCATGCGCGGACAGCCCCGTCAAACGACGGACGCCCGACCGGCCGCAGAGCACGCGCCCGGCTCCCGGCCGGGCCCGGCCCGGCGACACCACTCGGAGCGGCAGGGAGACGGTGTCCAGCCCCCACGTGGCGTCCGGTCCCCGCAGGACACGCCGGAGCCCTCCGGTCACGCCCATGACCCGATCACCTCCGTGATGCGGTGCGAGTCGACGGCGCCCGTCACCGGACGCCGCTCCGCCCTGGGTACAGTCGGGCGACCGATCACCGAGCCGGGAGGAGCACAGCCGGACATGGCGGTGGACGCCCTCGACACCCGCATCCTTCGGCTTCTCATCGAGCAGCCGCGCACCAGTGTGCGCGAATACGCCCGGATCCTCGGCGTGGCACGAGGCACCCTCCAGGCCCGGCTGGACCGCATGGAGCGGGACGGGGTGATCACGGGCACGGGCCCGGCCCTCTCCCCCGCGGCCCTCGGTCACCCGGTACTCGCCTTCGTCCACCTGGAGGTCACCCAGGGGCACCTGGACGAGGTGGGCGACGCGCTCGCTTCCGTCCCGGAAATCATCGAGGCCTTCTCGACCACCGGGGGCGGCGACCTCCTGACGCGCGTCGTCGCCCGTGACAACGGACACCTGGAGGACGTGATCCAGCAGCTGATCCAGCTCCCGGGCGTCGTCAGGACCCGGACCGATGTGGCCCTGCGCGAACGGGTGGCGCACCGGGTCCTTCCCCTGGTGGAGGCGGTGGGGCGGGCAGCGGGCCCTGGCTGAGCACCGTCAGGCATGCTGGGGCCATGAGCACCCCGCCCTCCGCTGCCCCGCCCGTCCTCTTCGATCTCGACGGCACCCTCGTCGACAGCGAGCCGAACTACTACGAGGCGGGGCGCCGGCTCCTCGCCCGGTACGGCGTACGGGACTTCAGCTGGGAGAACCACACCCGCTTCATCGGGATCGGCACCCGTGAGACCCTCACCGTCCTGCGCCAGGAGTACGGCATCGAGGCGCCGGTCGACGAACTGCTCGCCGGCAAGAACGCCGTGTACCTGGAGCTCGCCGGGACCTCCACCACCGTGTTCCCCGAGATGCGTACCCTCGTCGAGCGGCTGCACGCGGACGGGGTGCCGATGGCGGTGGCCTCGGGGTCGTCCAGGGCGGCGATCGCCGCCACGCTCGCCGTCACGGGTCTTGACGCCTACCTCCCCCTCTACGTCTCCGCGGAGGAGGTGGCACACGGAAAGCCGGAGCCCGATGTGTTTCTGGAGGCCGCCCGGCGACTCGGTGTGGCGCCGGACTCGTGTGTGGTCCTGGAGGACGCCGTCCCGGGCGTCCGGGCGGCTCACGCGGCGGGAATGCGCTGTGTCGCGGTTCCCGACGCCGCAGCGGCGGCGGACGGGGCGGCGTTCGGCAGGGCGGAGCTGCTGTTCCCCGGCGGACAGGCGGAGTTCACCGCTACCGCCGTGCTCGACTGGCTTTCCACCACGTGAGAACAGGCCGGTCCCGCACATCGGTTGGCCGGATCGGACGCCCCACGCTCCGGCCGGGCGAGAGGAGGTCCGGGGGACGGATATCCTGATCATGCCGCGCACCCCGACGCACCGTACCGAGGCGATGAGCCCGAGGAGGTCGCCGCCGCGGCAGTCGGAGCGGGCCACAATTCGAGATTGGTGTGCACAGGTGCTGGTTGCTGGACGGTACCGGCTGATATCCCCCATCGGCCGTGGCGGTATGGGTGAGGTGTGGCGCGCCACGGACGAAGTGCTGGGGCGGGCCGTGGCTGTGAAGCTCCTGCTGGGCGACCAGGCCGATGCCTCGTCGACCGCGCGCTTCCGCCTCGAGGCCCAGACGGCCGCGCGTCTGAGCCACCCTCACCTGGTAGCCGTGTTCGACTTCGGCTCCTGGGAGGACCGCTTCTTCCTCGTGATGGAGCTCGTCGAGGGAAGGAGCCTCGGCGATCTGCTGGAGGCTCAGGAGTCGGTCCCTCCCGAGCAGGTCGCCCGTATCGCCGAACAGGCCGCCGCCGGCCTGGCCGCGGCGCACCGGCAGGGCATCGTCCACCGTGACATCAAGCCCGGCAATCTGATGGTCGACGCCGACGGGTCGGTGAAGATCGGCGACTTCGGTATCGCCCAGTTCGTCGACGACCCCTCGACGGCTCTGACCACGGCCGGCCACATCGTCGGTACGAGCCTGTACCTGGCCCCCGAACGAGCACTCGGCCGTACGGCCGACTCCGCGTCGGACATGTACTCCCTCGGCTGCGTCATCTACCAACTACTGGTCGGGCAGCCGCCGTTCCGCTCGGACACGGCTACCGCGACGCTCTACCAGCATGTGGACACTCCCCCGGTGCCGGTGCGGCAGCGGGGGGTGGACATCTCCCCCGCCTTCGATTCGTATCTGCTGGGCCTGCTGGCGAAGCAGCCCGAGGAGCGGCCGAGCGCGCAGCAGGTCTCCGACTGGTTCCGTACGGATGCCTGGCGCGGGCGGCCCGAGCCACTGCCGCAGCACGCGCCGGCCGCCCCGCGCCCCGCTGCCCCGGTCACGGTCCCACCGGTCCCGGGCGCTCCGACTGCCGGGGGCTCCGCCACGTACCGGCTGCCGCAGGCCACCGGCCGCAGACGGGCGGCTCCCGCGCCCCGGGTGTCCAGAGCGGCGGCCAGATCGGCCACGACGCGGCGGATCAGCACGGGCGAGGCCATCCGCCGCCGCCCGCGCGTGGCGAGCGCCGTGGCCGGGACGATCGCCTTCCTGGCGGCGGTGTATCTGGGCACGGTCCTCTTCGCACCGGACACCGGGGTGGCTGACACCCCGGATCCCGGATCCTCGCCGACGGCCGGGCTCGAGTCGCCCCCGCCGACCGGACCGACGGCGGGTTCCGCTCCGGGCGGGGACGGCGAGGACGACTGAGCCGTCGGCTCACCAGCGCGGGTGGACCTCCGCGCGGATCCGGCGGTCGTACAGGTCGCGCACCGCGTCCAGGGTGCTCTGCGTGAGCGGCGGGAGCGCGGCGGCCGACGCGTTGGCACGGGCCTGCTCCACCGAACGCGCCCCGGGGATGACGCTGGTGACGCCGGGCTGCTGGATGATCCAGCGCAGCGCCGTCTGCGCCGGGGTTACGCCCGCGGGAGCGAGCCCGGCGAACTCCGCGGCGGCGGCCACGCCAGTCGGGTAGTCGATGCCGGAGAACGTCTCGCCCTGGTCGAACGCCTCGCCGTGGCGGTTGTACGTGCGGTGGTCCTCGGGAGCGAAGACCGTGTCCGCCGTGTACTTCCCGGACAGCAGCCCGGAGGCGAGCGGCACGCGCGCGATGATCCCGACGCCCGCCTCGACGGCTGCGGGAAGCACCTCGTCGAGGGGCTTCGTACGGAACGGGTTGAGGATGATCTGGACGCTCGCGACGCCCGGCCTCGCGATGGCCGTGAGCGCCTCGGCACACGTCTCGACGCTCACGGCGTAGGCGGCGATCCGCTGCTCGGCGACGAGCGTGTCGAGGGCGTCGTACACGGCGTCGGAGGAGAGGACGGCAGGGGGCGGGCAGTGCAGCTGCACGAGGTCGAGGGTGTCCACGCCGAGGTTGGCGCGTGAACGGTCGTTCCAGCTTCGGAAGTTGTCGAGGACGTAGTTCTCCGGAACCTGTTCGGCGCGGCGGCCCATCTTGGTGGCGACGAAGACGTCCGCGTCCGGCCGGTCCTTCAGATAGCGGCCGATGAGCTGTTCGCTGCGCCCGTCGCCGTACACGTCCGCGGTGTCGAAGAAGGTGACTCCCGACTCGACGGCGGCGTCGAGGACGCCGAAGGCATCGGCCTCCTTCACCTCGCCCCAGTCCCCGCCGAGCTGCCAGGTGCCCTGCCCCACGACCGAGACGTCACGGCCGGTCCTGCCGAGTGTGCGTTGCTCCATACGGATCATGCTACGTCGGCACGCGGACCGGCGGGGTGGCCGCCGGTCCGCGTCCGTGTCAGTCGCCGGTGGTCACACGGACGTAGTCGACGAGGAGTCGCTGCGGGAAGCTGGTGCTGCCGTCCGGATCGCCCGGCCAGTAGCCGCCGACGGCGAGGTTCAGGATGAGGAAGAACGGCTTGTCGAAGACCCAGGCGTTGCCGTTCAGATCCGCGGGGGTCCTGCGCTGGTAGACGGTGCCGTCGACGGACCAGGTGACGGAGCCGGGGGCCCAGTCCACCGCGAAGGTGTGGAAGTCGTCGGCGAACGCCTGCCCGCCGGGCAGGGTGTAACCCGCGCCTATGCCTCCGCTGCCGGAGTAGCCGGGGCCGTGCAGGGTGCCGTGGACGGTG
>NZ_JBIAIP010000018.1:0-173060 GCF_042871485.1 Streptomyces sp. NPDC005791 | reverse complement strand
TCGTGTCCGATTCCCGGCCGAAGCGGGTTCCTGCTGTTTCGCTTTCCAGTTCTTCGCTTTCGCGTTTCCCTTTCCGGCGAGTCCGACTCTATCAGTCCTTTTCCCGTTCCTTTGACCAAGGTCTCGCGAGCATGCGAGAGCCCCATCAGAGTTACAGTCTGGGTTTGGGAGTCGCTGCCGACCCCGGACTGGAAGTCGTGTCGGTGTCAGGCAGGGGTACGACAGTACAGGTCGCAGCGAGACGAGGCAAATCGTTTCCGGTGTGCCTCCAGGTCGGCCAACCGGTAGCTCTCGGGCGGAACCGGGACTTCATATGACTTACGCTGCTGATCAGTACGCCGCCCTCCTTCAGCCATGGCGGTGACATACGGATCCCCACCCCCTGGAGGCTCTCCATGACCACAGTGACGTCCCCTCTCGCCGGCCGTGCCATCGGACTCACCGCGGTTCCCGACCCCGTGTTCTCCGGAGCCATGGTGGGTCCCGGTACAGCTATCGACCCCGTGCGCGAGCCCTCCGAGGCCGTCTCGCCGGTCGACGGGATCGTCGTCTCCCTCCACCCGCACGCCTTCGTCGTCGTCGACGACCAGGGGCACGGGGTGCTGACGCACCTCGGGATCGACACCGTGCAGCTCAACGGCGAGGGTTTCGAGCTGCTCGTGAACAAGGGGGACACGGTGACCCGCGGGCAGGGCATCGTCCGGTGGGACCCGGCCGGCGTCGAGGCGGCCGGTAAGTCCGCGATCTGCCCGGTCGTGGCCCTGGAGGCCACCGCCGAGTCCCTCTCCGACGTCCGCGAGGACGGCGACGTGAAGGTCGGCGAGACGCTGTTCGGCTGGCAGTGACACCCTCTGCGCAGTTAGAGCCAGTTGGTATCCACCGCGGCGGTGCAGCCGCCGCACAATCGGAGACGGGTGAAATGGAGACAACGCTGCGAGGCGTCGGTGTGAGCCACGGTGTGGCGATCGGCGAGGTTCGGCACATGGGTACGGCGGTCCTCGAGCCGCCGGCCAAACAGATCCCCGCGGACGAGGCCGAGCGCGAGCAGGGGCGTGCGCGCCAGGCCGTGGAAGCTGTTGCGGCCGACCTCATCGCGCGCGGCAATCTGGCAGGGGGCGAGGCGCAGCACGTGCTCGAGGCCCAGGCCATGATGGCGCAGGACCCCGAGCTCATCGCCGACGTCGAGCGCCGCATCGCGGTCGGCAGCACCGCCGAGCGTGGGGTCTACGACGCCTTCGCCGCGTACCGGGCTCTGCTGGCCAATGCCGGGGAGTACCTGGCTGGGCGCGTCGCCGACCTCGACGACGTCCGGAACCGGATCGTGGCGCGGTTGCTCGGCGTGCCGATGCCGGGTGTACCCGACAGCGATGAGCCGTATGTCCTGATCGCTCGTGACCTGGCCCCCGCGGACACGGCCCTGCTCGATCCCGCCCTGGTGCTCGGCTTCGTCACGGAGGAGGGCGGGCCGACCAGCCACAGCGCCATCCTCGCGCGGGCGCTCGGGGTGCCGGCCGTGGTGGCTCTGCCCGGTGCGGGTGAGATCGCCGAGGGCACGGTCGTGGCGGTGGACGGCAGCACCGGCGAGATCTTCGTCGAGCCGAGCCAGGAGAAGCGCGCCGAGATGGAGAGCGCTTCGGCGGCCCGCAGGGCGGCGCTGTCGGCCGTGACCGGTCCCGGGGCCACCTCGGACGGTCACAAGGTGCCGCTGCTCGCCAATGTCGGTGGCCCCGGTGACGTGCCGGCGGCACTGGAAGCCGGCGCCGAGGGTGTCGGGCTGTTCCGTACGGAGTTCCTCTTCCTGGACGACAGCAAGCAGGCGCCGTCCGAGGAGAAGCAGATCGCGGCGTACCGCGCGGTGCTGGAGGCGTTCCCCGAGGGACGTGTCGTGGTGCGGGTGCTGGATGCCGGTGCCGACAAGCCGCTGGACTTCCTGACACCGGCCGACGAGCCCAACCCCGCACTGGGTGTGCGCGGGCTGCGCAGTCTGCTGGACCACCCCGATGTGCTGCGGACCCAGCTGACGGCACTGTCCAGGGCCGCCGAGGGTCTGCCGGTGTACCTCGAGGTCATGGCCCCTATGGTCGCCGACCGTGCCGACGCGAAGGCGTTCGCGGACGCCTGCCGTGAGGCGGGACTGCAGGCGAAGTTCGGGGCGATGGTGGAGATCCCGTCCGCCGCGCTCAGGGCCCGTTCGATCCTTCAGGAGGTGGAGTTCCTGTCGCTGGGTACCAACGACCTGGCGCAGTACACCTTCGCGGCCGACCGTCAGGTGGGCGCCGTGTCCCGGCTGCAGGACCCGTGGCAGCCCGCCCTGCTCGACCTCGTCGCGCTTTCCGCCGACGCCGCCAGGGCCGAGGGCAAGAGCTGCGGTGTCTGTGGCGAGGCCGCTTCGGACCCCCTGCTGGCGTGTGTGCTGACCGGCCTGGGTGTCACCTCTCTGTCGATGGGTGCGGCATCCATTCCCTATGTGCGGGCGACGCTGGCGAAGCACACGCTCGCACAGTGCGAGCGTGCCGCCTCCGCCGCGCGTGCGGCGGACTCCGCCGAAGAGGCACGGCTCGCCGCGCAGGCGGTGCTGTCGGGCGAGTGACGCCGTCCGCCGCACACGGTCGGATGTGAAGGGGTTCCCATCGGTTCCGGTACCGGTGGGAACCCCTTCGGTCTGTCAGTGATGGGGTTCCGGTTCGTCGGCTCCGAGGTCGAAGCCCGCGCAGTACTCGACGCCGGATTCCGGCGCCACGGGTTCGCCCGTGTCGGCGTCGGTGCAGTAGGCGTTGAAGACCTCGCCCGCCGTGAGCGGGAGGAGGCTGCCCCGGTGCAGGCGCCAGCCGTGCACCCGGTCAGGGGCGCCGGGCGCCGTGGTGCGCAGGACGACGCCTCCCTGCGTCTCGAGCGCGACGCCGACGGCGAGCACCGTGGTGAACTCCGCCCCTTCCGACGATTCGAGCCGGGCCGGTCCGGTCCTGTCGCCGGCGGTATGGAGGACGGCGAGGAGTTGTTCGTTCTCCGTGGGCGTGCTGCAGACGATGTGGTGGGTGCCCGGTCCCGCCGTGTCCAGCAGGCGCACCAGCAGGTGGGACGCCCTGTCGAAGGCGGCCCGGCCGATGTCCTGCCCGCAGTCCGCGCAGTCGCCGAGGCCGGCCAGCAGCATCGTGGCGTATTCCCATGTCGCGCGGCGGACGGCTCGTGAGACGAGCAATGGGATCAGTGTGTCGATGGGCTGCCCGGTGTAAGCCACGGTGGCTCCGCCCGCGGCGATCTCGGCGGTGAACTGGCTGCGGCTCGTACGCTCGTCGGGATCGAGACCGGACTCGGTGCAGAACACCGCGTAGTCCTCCGGGTCGAAGAGGGCGACGATGGTGTGCGTCCCCTGGGCGGTGAGTGTGCGCAGCAGACCTTCGACGTGCTGCAGGTAGACCGCGTGGTCGTCGAAGGGGAAGCTGCGGTAGTGCCGCATGGCCGCGAAGTCCTCGGGGTCGACGAGCAGGCCGACCGTACTGGGTGCTTCGCGGCGCAGTGTGCGTCGCATGGATGTGCCGGAGCGTTGCCGGCTGCGCCTGGTCTGCTTGATGTGCGCCATGGGTCCCCCTGTGCACTGGTGATCGATGCTCACTCAGCGTAATCAGAGGGACTGACAACGGCCGGTCCGGCGGACGGATCAGTGGCGTGCGCGGGCGAGTTCCTCGTAGAAGCGGAGGAGTTCGAGGTTGTCGACAGAACCTGGGTTGACCGCCTTGGAAAGGGCTGTGCCCTGGAGCAGTCGCTTGACCGGAACCTCGATGCGCTTGCCGGTGAGGGTGTGCGGGATACCGGGGACCTCGATGACCTCGTCCGGTACATGGCGGGGTGAGAGGTTCTCGCGGATGGTCCGTCTGATGCTGTCGCGGAGTCCGTCGTCGAGTGTGGCGCCCTCGGCGAGGTGGACGAACAGGGGCATCCAGTAGCCTCCGTCCGGTTCTTCGAGGCCGATGACGAGGGACTCACGGATCTCGGGGAGCCGCTCGACCGCCTCGTAGATGTCGGCGGACCCCATCCGTACGCCCTGCCTGTTGAGGGTGGAGTCGGAGCGGCCGTGGATGACGACCGAGGCGCGGTCGGTGAGCGTGATCCAGTCGCCGTGGCGCCAGACGCCGGGGTACATGTCGAAGTAGCTGTCGTGGTAGCGGCGCCCGTCGGGGTCGTTCCAGAAGCGGACCGGCATGGACGGCATGGGTGCGGTCACGACGAGTTCGCCGACCTCTCCGGTGAGCGGTCGGCCTTCGGGGTCCCAGGACTGGAGGTCGGTGCCGAGGCAGGGTGCCTGCAGTTCGCCGATGTGGACCGGCAGCGTGGGGACCGCGCCCGCGAAGCAGCTGCAGACGTCCGTCCCGCCGCTGACGGAGGCGATCCACAGGTCGTCGGCGATCTCGTCGTGCAGCCAGCGGAAACCGTCGGGCGGAAGCGGGGAGCCTGTGGTGGCGACGCACTGGACACGGCTGAGGTCGTGGTCGCGGCCCGGGTGGACGCCGGCCTTCCGGCACGCCATGACGTAGGCGGCCGAGGTACCGAAGAGGGTGGCTCCGGTCTGTTCGGCGACGCGCCACTGGGCGCTCACGTCCGGATGCCCGGGGCTGCCGTCGTACAGCACGACGGTGGTGCCGGTGAGCAGGCCCGAGACGAGGAAGTTCCACATCATCCAGCCGGTGGAGGTGTACCAGAAGAAGCGGTCGTCGGGGCCGAGGTCGCAGTGCAGCCCGATCTGCTTGAAGTGTTCGAGGAGGATTCCGCCCTGGGATTGGACGATCGCCTTCGGGAGTCCGGTCGTACCGGAGGAGTAGAGCACCCACAGCGGGTGATCGAAGGGGACCTGCTCGAAGACCGGTGGGGTGTCGGAGGTGGTGAGGGCCGACCACTCCAGTGCGCCTTCGGGCGCGTCCGTCCCCAGGAGCGGGATGTGGACGACCGCGCGCAGGGTGGGGAGTTCGCGGCGGAGTTCGGCCACGGTGCCGGTGCGGTCGTGCTCCTTGCCGCCGTAACGGTAGCCGTCGACGGTGAAGAGGACCACGGGTTCGATCTGCTGGAAACGGTCCAGGACGCTGCGGGCGCCGAAGTCGGGGGCGCAGGAGGTCCAGACGCCGCCGACCGCGGCGGTGGCGAGGAATGCGACGACCGCCTGCGGGATGTTGGGGAGGTACCCGCTGACCCGGTCGCCCGGGGTGACGCCGAGTGCGCGGAGTTCCGCGGCCAGTGAGCCTGTCCGACGGCGGAGTTCGGACCAGCTGACGGAGACCTGGGTGTGGGTCTCGTCGACGTACAGCAGGGCGGGGGCGTCCGCGCGGAGCGGGTCGTCGGCCGTACGCAGGGCGTGCTCGGCGTAGTTGAGGGTGGCGCCTGGGAACCACTGGGCGCCGGGCATGGTGCGGTCGCCGAGAACCGCCTCGTACGGGGTGGAGAAGCGTACGTCGAACCAGTCGGCGACGGCCTGCCAGAAGGTGTCGAGTTCGTCGATCGACCAGCGGTGCAGCGCCGCGTAGCCGCCGTCGGCCGGGGCTCCGTAGCGCCCGGCCGCCCATCGCTGGAAGCGGGTGACGGCCGCGGTCTCGACGCGCTCGGGCTCGGGCTGCCAGAGGGGGGCTTCGCCGGCTGCTGAGGTCATGGAGGCTCCCTGGCCTTTCGGGGTGTACGCGGGGTGCGCGTGCGTCGCGCGCACGGCTCGGGTGTGCGCGTGCACGGCTTTCACGGACGATGCCATGTGATCGTCTTACGCACCAGGGTCCCCCGCGTGGTTGCGTGTCCGCCGGTGTCGTGTGCCTCAGGTGAACGGAAGCTGAACGGAACACGTTTCCGTCACGGCGGATGGCAGGGTGGCCTGCATGGATGGTCGTGACCTGGTGCGTTCGGTGAAGATGGTCGGTTCCGTGCAGGGGATGCGGACGGTGCGCTCGGCCTGGCGGCACCGTCGTGCGGATGCCCGGGGCCTGGAGCCGCGTGGTGCGGAGCGGGCCCGTGTGCCCGGCCTCCTGATCGGTGCGGAGCCCGGTCCGGGCGGTGGGGTCGTGCGGTTCGCGCGCTCGCAGTTGCGGGTCCGGGTCGCCGTGGGCGGTGCGGTGTTCTGGTCCTGGGACGGCGCGGAGCCGCTGCCGTCGTACGCCCTGCCGGGGGCCGAGCCGGAGCCCGATCCGCGGGCGGGTCTCGAGCCGGACACGAACGGCGGCTGGCAGGTCGTGTCCGAACGGCTGACGGTCGTCGTGTCGCGGCACGGAGCGGTGGAGCTGCGTACTCCGGGGGGTGTACTGCTGCGCCGGGAGTTGCCGCCGCGCTGGTGGGAACCGGTGGACGGAGGCGAGGCACGGTGGGTGCAGCGGTCCGAGGTCCCTGCCGACGCGCGCTTCTTCGGGCTGGGCGGGCGGCCCGGCGGTCCGCGGCTGAGAGAGGGCACGTACGGGTTGTGGAACACCGATCCGGGCGGGCGTTTCGGTCCTGGGGACGACCCGCTGTACGTGACGATGCCGGTGCAGATGGTGGTGTCCGACGCGGGCACGCACCTGGCGTTCCATGACAACTCCTGGTCGGGCGGGGTGACCGTCCGGGAGGGCGAGGAAGGCGCCGGCTCAGGACATGACCGGGCCGGCACCTGTGAGACGAGGATGGACGGCGGTCCGCTCCGCTGCTGGGTCGTCGTGGGTACGCCGGCCAGGGTGCTGCAGGGGTGGACGGCGCTGACGGGGGCGCCCGCGCTGCCGCCCTCCTGGGCGCTGGGCCCGCAGCACGCGCGCTGGGGGTTCGGCAGCGAGCGGGAGGTGCGGCGGATCGTGGCGGGGTACCGGGAGCGAGGGCTGCCCCTGTCGGTGCTGCACCTGGACATCGACCACTACGACGCGCATCAGGTGTTCACGGTCGACCGGGAGCGGTTCCCTGACCTGCCCCGTCTGGCGGAGGAGTTGCGCGCGGAGGGCGTCCGGCTGGTGTCGATCGTCGATCCCGCGGTGCGTGCGTCGGCGGGCGACACGGTGTTCGACAGCGGCCTCGATGTCGGTGCGGAGGGGGCGTACGTCCGTGATCCGCAGGGGGTGCCGGTGCTCGGTGAGGTGTGGCCGGGTGCGTGTGTCTATCCGGATTTCACCGATCCGCTGGTGCGGGAGTGGTGGGGAGCGCTGTACGAGGAGCGGCTCGGACAGGGGTTCGCCGGCGTGTGGCACGACATGAACGAGCCCGTGTCGTTCTCGGCCTTCGGGGATCCTTCGCTGCCGCGTTCGTCCCGGCACTCCCTGGAAGGCCGTGGCGGTGATCATCGGGAGGCCCACAACGTGTACGCGCTGGCGATGGCGCGGGCCGGGTACGAAGGGCTGTGTCGGCTGCGCCCCGAGGAGCGGCCGTTCCTGTTCTCCCGTTCGGGCTGGGCGGGGATGCAGCGGTACGGCGGCACCTGGTCCGGTGATGTGGCGACGGGGTGGCCGGGGCTCCGGGCCTCGCTGGCCCTGGTGCTGGGGCTCGGGCTCTGCGGGGTGCCGTATTCCGGTCCGGATATCGGGGGGTTCGACGGGTCACCGTCGCCGGAGCTGTACCTGCGCTGGTTCCAACTGGGCGCGTACATGCCGTTGTTCCGTACGCATGCGGCCATCGGCGCGGGGCGCCGGGAGCCGTGGGAGTTCGGGCCGCAGGTACTCGTCCATGCCGGAGAGGCTCTGAGGGAACGGGAGCGGTTGCTGCCGTACTTCGTGACGCTGGCGCAGCTGGCCCGGTTGACCGGTGCGCCGTACGTGCGGCCGGTGTGGTGGGGCGCGTCGGGGGACCGGGAGCTGCGGGACTGCGAGGACGTGTTCCTGCTGGGGGACGCGCTGCTGGTCGCGCCGGTGCTGGACGAGGGAACGGACCGCCGCTCGGTGCGCCTGCCGCCCGGGCGCTGGTACGACACGGCCACCGGGCGGACGTACGAGGGGCCGGGCCAGGTGGTGGTGGACGCGCCGCTGTCCCGGATTCCGGTGCTGGCGCGGGCCGGTGCGGTGGTTCCGGTACGGGGACCTGAGGGTGGGGTCGAGCTGGAGGTGTGGGCTCCGGCCGCGGGGCGCACCGGGGGCGGGCTGGTCGTACGGGATGTGGGCGAGGGGTGGGCGCCGGCCGAGGTGGAGCGTTACACGTCGTGCCTCAGGGCCGGGCGCGTGGTCGTGGAGCGTGACGGTGAGGAGGGGCTGGTGCCGTACCCGGTCCGCGTGCGGGGGTTGTCGGGTCAGTGGTAGGCGCCGTCGAACCAGGAGCGTACGGCCCGGGTGTGCAGCGGGAAGGCGAGTGCGTCCGGGGAGTACAGCACGTCGTGGCCCGAGGTCTCGTCCGTGGGTGCGGAGGGCGGGAGGTTCTCGGCGGGGCGCGGCGGGAGCAGTCCGAAGAGCAGCAGATGGCCGTCCGGGGAGCTCAGCGCGTCGGCGAGGCGTACGTCCGTCTCGTCGGCCCGGATGCCGGTCTCCTCGCGCAGCTCGCGGACCACGGCGTGGCGCCAGTCCTCGGCCTGGTCGATGTAGCCGCCGGGCAGTGCGATCCCATCTTTGTGTGGAGGGATGGCACGGGTGATGACGACGAGGCCGGTGCCGTGCGGTCCGGTGACGGGCAGCAGGGCGACGGCCACGGGGAGCGGGTTGCGATAGGCGGTGTGGCCGCACGCTGCGCAGACGCGGGGCCAGGTGTCCGCGGCGTACGGGGCCCCGCAGCTGTCGCAGTGGGAGTCCTTCACGAGCGGACTGTATCCGATCACTCTTCTCTTGCGTCCCCGAAACTGATAGACGGTGTGCCCATGACAGGAATAGCTCGTGCACTCCGCGCCCTGGCCGTCGCCGGCGCCGCTCTGCTCACCGTGACCGCCGCCGCACCGGTGGCGGCGGCCAGGCCCGAACCCAAGGCTCCGCCGGAGTTCGTCGACCTGCGCTCCGTCGACCCGACGATTCTCACGGAGATGCGCTACACCACCGCGCACAATTTCATGGGAGAGCCGGTGGAGGGGTATCGGCAGTCCGTCTGCATCCTGACCCGGCCCGTCGCTTCCGCGCTGCGCACGGCTCAGCGGAGTCTCCTGCGTCAGGGCTACTCGCTCAAGGTGTACGACTGCTACCGGCCGCAGCGCGCCGTGGACCACTTCGTGCGCTGGGCGAAGGATCTGGACGACCAGGCCATGAAGGACGAGTTCTACCCGATGGTCGACAAGGCGCGACTGTTCGAGGACGGTTACATCGCGGAGAAGTCCGGGCACAGCCGGGGCAGCACCGTGGACCTGACCCTGGTGAAGCTGCCCGCGGAGCCGACCAGGCCGTACGAACCGGGCGAGGCGCCGGCACCGTGCTACGCGCCGCAGGGCGAGCGCTTCCCCGACAACTCGGTGGACATGGGCACGGGGTACGACTGCTTCGACACCCTGTCGCACACGGACGACCCTCGGGTGCAAGGGGTGCAGCGTGCCAACCGGCAGCTCCTCAAGGAGACGCTCACCGGTCTGGGGTTCGTGAATCTGCCGGAGGAGTGGTGGCACTTCACCTACAAGCCCGAGCTCTTCCCTGACACGTACTTCGACTTCCCGGTGGCCAGGCGCTCCGTCGCGGGGCACTGACGGCCAGGACGGCGACGGGCGGAGAACGGACGACCGGGACCACCCCCGTGGGCTCCGGCCGCCCGTTCTCAGTATCGGACGCGGAATTGCCGTGTCCGGTTGCCGGCCGAGCCATTACCGTGCCCTCATGCCACAACAGACGTTCGACTCGTACGAAGAGTTCTGGCCCTACTACGTCGCCATGCACTCCAGGGCGGCGACCCGGTGGGTCCATCTGACCGGGACCCTGACCGGCCTCGCAGTCACCGCGTACGGTCTGGCGCGCGGCCGTAAGCGCTACGCCCTGGCCCTTCCTCTGATCGGATACGGCGCCGCCTGGCCCGCGCACTTCCTCATCGAGAGGAATAATCCGGCAACTTTCGGGCATCCCGCGTGGTCGCTGCGCGGCGATGTGCAGATGATCCGAATGATGCTCGCCGGGCGGGACGGCGAACTGGCCGGGACCGCGGCCAAGTGGCTGGCCGAGAACTCGTGACCCCGCGGCTCCCGCGGGGTTGACGGCCCGTCACTCCGGGTGAGGACTTTTTCACGCCCCCCGCACCGTACGCGCGGTCCGTACCCCGGTCGGCGGGGGTACGGGCCGCGTCACGTGCGGTGGTCAGGTCCCGGCGGGTTCGCGGAGCCGGTCGCCGTGGACCATGGCGTGCTCCACGACCGTGACCAGCACGTCCCGGGCGGACGCCCGGTCACGCGCGTCACAGAGCAGGACCGGCACGTCGGCGTCGAGGTCGAGCGCGGCCCGGACCGTCTCGGTGGGGAACTGCGCGGCGCCGTCGAAGAGGTTGACCGCGACCGTGAACGGGATCCCCCGGCGCTCGAAGTAGTCGACCGCCGCGAAGCAGTCCTCCAGCCGCCGGGTGTCCACGAGGACCACCGCGCCCAGGGCGCCCTGGGCGAGCTCGTCCCAGAGGAACCAGAAACGGTCCTGCCCCGGGGTCCCGAACAGATAGAGGACCAGATCCTCGCGCAGGGTGATCCGGCCGAAGTCCATGGCGACCGTGGTGGTGTTCTTGGCCTCGACCCCCGCCACGTCGTCGACGGGACGGCCCGCCTCGCTCAGCGTCTCCTCAGTGCGCAGCGGTCTGATCTCGCTGACCGCGCCCACCAGGGTCGTCTTGCCCACACCGAAGCCGCCCGCCACCAGAATCTTGAGAGTGACGGGTTCGACGTGCCGCTTTCTGCGGCTAGAGCGCCCGAAGGCCATTGATCACCTCGCGAAGAAGGCTCTCGTCCGGCAGCTCGGCCGGCGGAACGGGACGGGTGACGTGCACCAGCTCGTCCTCGACCAGGTCACCGACCAGGACACGGACCACCCCCACGGGAAGATCCAGCCCGGAGGCGAGCTCGGCGATCGACTGGGGCATGTCGCTGCACAGTTCGACGATCTCCACGTGCTCCGGGGAGAGCGTCTGGTCCCGGCCTGGATCGTCCGCCGCCGGTTCTGGGACGACGATCGCGATCAGGTCGAGGCGATGACGGGACGCGCTGCTGGTACGCCCCCGGGTCATCGCGTAGGGCCGGACCACCGGCCCCGCTTCGGCGTCGTACCAGCGCGAGGAGCCCGCTCCGGTGGGAGCGGGTGGTGATCCGGGCGCGGTGTCCCGGACGGAATCTGCGCTCATCCCCTCACCTCACCCTCCGGCGGGCAGACCATCGGTCCGGGGGGCGTTGGCCAGGTGCGCCCCCACGCGCTTGACCATCAGGGTCATCTCGTACGCCACCTGCCCGACGTCGGAGTCGGAGTCGGCCAGGACGGCGAGGCAGCTTCCGTCGCCGGCGGCCGTGACGAAGAGGAAGGCCTCGTCGAGCTCGACCACGGTCTGGCGGACCTTGCCCGCGTCGAAGTGGCTGCCCACCCCCTTGGCGAGGCTGTGGAATCCCGAGGCGACGGCCGCCAGATGCTCACTGTCCTCCCGGGTCAGGTCCTGGGACGTGCCGGTGGCGAGGCCGTCGCTGGAAAGGACCAGCGCCTTGCGGATGCTCGCGACGCGCTCGACCAGTTCGTCGAGGAGCCAGTTGAGCTGGCCGGAGCCCTGGCGTGTGGCGTTGGGTGCTGCGGCGTTCGGTGCGGTCATCGACCGTCCCCTCCCGGAGTCGTTCCTGGTGCTGTCTCTCCAGGGCCGGTCGCGTCCTCGGCGTTCTGCCGACGGCCGCGCTGCCAGCCGCGTTGAAGCGAAGCCATGCGATTGCGTACGTCGTCCGCGTCACGTTCGAGGTCGTCGTCGGTGTCCGCGGGGACGTGGCCGGAAGTCCGCCCTGCGGAGTCCTCCCGGAGCTGTGGGGCGAGGCTCGCCTGCCGGACCCTGCGCGGGAGGCCGCCCAGTGTGTCCGTACCGGGCTCGGCGTCGGTGGCCTCGGGCGCGGGTCCGTCCGAGGTACCGGGGTGCGGGCGGCCCCCGTCGCCGATACGGCGGCCGTGTTCGGCGACGAGGGTCGGCGGCTTGCGTCGGGGCAGCGGGACGGGGCCGGCGGGCCGCATCGGCCGGACGTCCGCGGAGCGGCCGTCCGAAGCGTCGAAGGCCTGTTGATGCTGCTCCCTGTCTGTTTCCCTGCGCAGGTCGCGGGCCCGGAAGATGCCACCTCGTTCGCTCTCGGTGTCCTCGAGGTCCGATACGCCGTCGAGGACCGGGGCGAGCGCCGGATCGAGCTCCCGGTCGAGTGCCGGATCGTCGGTGAACCCGAGTGTGCCCACCGGGCCTTCCAGTTCGACGGGCCCGTCGAGCACCGATGGGTCGGTGAGACCGGTGGGAACCGGGGAGAGACCGGCCGGCCGGCCCTGAAGGTTCGTGTCCGCGACTCCGTCCCTACGGGCCTTGTCGCTGCCCGGCGCCTGGCTGCCCGGCCGGCCGGAGCTGCCGATGGCCTTCTCGGCCCGGCGGTCGAGGCGGAAGCCGGTGCCGTGCGTGTCGGGGGCGTCGGTGAGCAGCTGCGCCGGGATGAAGACGACCGCGGTCGTCCCTCCGTAGGGCGAGGTCTGCAGCGACACCCTGACGTTCTGCCTCTGGGCGAGCCGGCTGACGACGAAGAGGCCGAGCCTGTCGGTGTCGGAGAGCTCGAAGTCGGGTGTCTCGGCGAGCCTCAGGTTGGCGTCCAGGAGGACTTCCGGCGCCATGCCGAGGCCCCGGTCGTGTATCTCGAGAGTGAAGCCGTTGGCCACACGTTCGCCGTGCACCTGGACCGCGGTGTGCGGGGGCGAGAACACCGTGGCGTTCTCCAGCAGTTCCGCGATCAGGTGGGTGAGGTCGGCGACGGCCGGGCCGCCCACGCCGATGCGGGGAAGCCGCCTGACCTCGATCCGCTCGTAGTCCTCCACCTCCGCGACCGCCGCCCGCACCACGTCCATCAGCTGGATCGGCTTGCGCCACTGCCGGGACGGGGCCGCCCCGGACAGGATCACGAGGCCTTCCGCGTGGCGGCGCATGCGTGTGGTGAGGTGGTCGAGGCGGAAGAGGTCGGCGAGTTCGTCGCTGTTCTCGGTGCGCCGCTCCATGGTGTCCAGGAGCGTCAGCTGACGGTGCAGGAGCACCTGGTTGCGGCGTGCGAGGTTGACGAAGACCTCGGAGACGCCGCGGCGCATGTCCGCCTGCTTGACGGCGGCCTCGACGGCTGCCCGCTGCAGGGTGTTGAGAGCCTGCCCGACCTGGCCGATCTCGTCAGGCTCGTAGCTGAGGTGAGGGGCTTCGGTCTCCACGTCGACCTGCTCGCCCGCGGCCAGCCGCCGCATCACACTGGGCAGCCGTACGCCGGACACCTCATGGGCGTCCTTCCGCAGCCGGGAAAGGTCGCGGACGAGTTCGCGTGCCACCCGTACGGACACGAAGACGGACACCAGCAGGGCGACGAACCCCAGTACACCGGCGACACCGGCCTGGATCAGGACGCGGTAGCCGGCGGGTTCGGCGCGGTCCTGGAAGCGGTTGGTCATCTCGGTGCCGTCGTTGGCCAGGTGTTCCAGGACCGGGGGAGCCAC
Source organism: Streptomyces sp. NPDC005791 (assembly GCF_042871485.1). Classification (NCBI taxonomy): domain Bacteria; kingdom Bacillati; phylum Actinomycetota; class Actinomycetes; order Kitasatosporales; family Streptomycetaceae; genus Streptomyces; species Streptomyces sp. NPDC005791. The sequence goes on along the minus strand of NZ_JBIAIP010000018.1, from coordinate 159,519 downwards.
TTCCTCCCAGCGTCCGGCGTCGACGGCGCCCGGTTTCGTGACCGGACCCGCGGCGATGAGCCGCTGCTCGGTCGTTCGCAGCGGCTCGGTGTCGGGGCTGCTCCAGTACTGCTCCATACGTCCGCGCTCGCTCGCCGGCAGCAGCTCGAGGTTGACCTCGTACAGGAGTGAGCGGCTGGCGGCGAGGTCGGAGACCACGCGGAGTTCAGGAGCGCCGAGCCGTCCCGCCACGAGGCCCGACGCGATCAGGGCGTCCTCGCGGGAGAGCATCTCGCGGGCTCGGGAGATGCCGACGAGGGCCCGGACCTGCTTGTCCATCGATACGTTCTCCATCGTGTGGAGACCGTTGAGGAAGCGGTAGCAGGGGTCGACGAGACCGTTGTAGAAGTCGAGGGCCCTGGTCCGGTCGATGGTGCGCTTCTCGACGGACGTGCGCAGCGCGTCCAGGCCGTCGATCTCGTTCAGGACCGAGTCGAGCTGGGCCTCCGACTCCGCGCTCAGCTTCTCCCGGATGTCCTGGCTCTTCGCGCTCTGCCTGACGTCGGCCACGACGCGGTCGGTCGCGGCGCGCCGGCGGCGCAGCAGAGGCAGGGCGTCCGAGGCCCGGGGGTCGGCGAGGAAGACGAGCGTCTGGCGGCGTTCGTCCTGAACGGCGCGGATGGTGTCTTCCAGCGGGTGGCCGACCTGCTCCACGATGGCGCTCGCGCCCATCAGTTCACCGGCCTCACGGCCGGTGACGTACGTGGCGAAGACCCAAAGACCCGTGAGAGAGGCGAGCGGCACCAGGAGCAACGCCACGATCTTCCTGCGGATGGACTTCCCGCGAAAGCGCATGGCCTCCCCCAGCTCGGCCCCGCACCGCGGGGGTGGTCGTGTCTGTGTACCCGGTTGTTGCGGTGTTCCCTGCCTCGGTCCATCGGGCGTGGGCCGGTGTTCCGTCAACAAACGGCGCGAGCCTACTACTGACCTACCGGTAACTCGAAGACGTGTCCGGACGATTTCCAGCCGCTCTGCCCCGAGTTGCTCACCAGTTGTCCCGGTATTCCCGGCGAAGAAATTCGCGAAAGCGACAGAGAACTCCTGGCCGGACGCGTTGCCTACACGCACGGCAGTTGGCTGGAAGTCTTCGTTCCGTACCTCCGCGGGGCCGGTTGAGGCCCCCGCCGGGAATCTTCGCGGCCTGGCGTTCGTCCAGACGTACGGGGCAGAAGAACCTCACGGGGGTACGTGCGACAGGCAAGCGGCTCATTCCGCGTAGAACGGTCGCAAGCCGGGCAGCCACCCTTGAGTCGGACAGTGGTGGGGAGTTGAAGGTCCTTGGACACGGATGAGCGCCGGAGTAAGGCGACACCGTCGGCGGCGGGTACGTCTGTGGTCGGTACGTCTGTGGTTGACGCGTCTGCGGTCGACGCGTCTGCGGTCGGGGCTCGGATCCCACGGCAGCTGTGGGTGGAGGAACCGGCGATACGGCGGAGGATGCCGGATCCTGTGCGGGCGGCCGCCGTTCGCGCCGTCCTCATCATGTCGCTGACCGTCATTCAGGCCATGGTGGCCTTCCTGTGCACGCTCGCGGAGTCCTGGCTCGCCTTCCCGATGGTGCTGAGCGGTGTCGCGGGCACGGTGGTGGCGACCTGGTCGGTGCTGGACGTCTGGGTGACCCGGCAGGTGTGGAACCAGCGCAACGGCGTGGTGTCCGTCCCCAGCAGCACGGCGCGCCGCATGCGCCGGGAGCGCCGGGCGGCCAGGCGCGCCGCCCGGGCCCAGGTCCGCAGGGAGGCCCGGATACGGCGCCGGGGCGAAGGCCGGCTCTCCCGGGCCTGACCGCCTGCGCCCCTGCTCTCCCTAACGCTGTTCCGAGGCCTGGGCCGCCTCCGCGTGCGTATCCGTCGTCTCCGTACGCATCGCGGGGACCGCCGCCCTGCCCGCGCCGCCGGAGGCGTCGCCGGTCCGCTTGAACATGCGGGTCGCGGTGATCTCCCCGTGGACGGTCCCGCCCTCGGGGTCCTGCTTGGGCAGCCCCGGCCTGAGGTGTTCCTCGACGCTGATGTACTTCAGCCCCGCCCGCAGGTCCGCGTCGTTGCGGAGGCGGATGACGAGCGGGAACTCGGCGAGCGCCGTGGTGTCGAACAGCCCTGTCGTGTAGAGGAGCTGGACTCCCAGAGCGTCGGAGACGGCGCGCTGCAGCTCCAGCAGGTAGGTGGCGTTGGCGCGTCCGATGGGGTTGTCGAGGAAGAGCGTGCCGGCGTGCCGGTGCCGGTCGCGTCCCCTGTCGTTGCTGCGCAGGGCTGCCATCGTGCAGTACAGCGCGATCGCGGCGGTGAGCAGCTGGCCGCCGGAGAAGACGTCGCCCATCTGTCCGACCGGGACGCGCTCGGCGCGGAGCACCGCGTCCGGCTTGAGGATCTCCACGGCGATGCCCTTGGGCTGGAGTGCCGCCTGTACCCCGCGCAGCAGGAGGGACATGCCGTCCCTGCGCAGGTCGGAGTTCTTCCTGAGGGCCGCGTGCGTGGCCTCGTCGATGACCTCTCCGAGCCTTTCGGTGAGCGTGGTTTGGTCGGGTTCCTCGAAGCGGATGCGGAGGAATTCCTGGCCTGACCACTCCCCCAGACCCTCGGGCAGCTGCGAGAGCCGTTGGGCGGAGCGGAGCGTGGTGAGGGCTGACTCGACGAGCCCGCGGAGCCGGTCGACGATGGAGTCACGGTTGCGCTCCAGCTGGGCCAGCTCGTCGGTGAGTACACGCAGTCTGGGGGCGAAGGCCGCCGCCCATTTCTCGGCGTGGTCGGGGAGGGCCGCTGCCGGGAGCTCCCGGATCTGCTGCCGGGCCGGCGTGCGGACCTGTTCGTAGCGGGTGGAGTTGGCGTGCCGTACGAGGACGTCGCTCGCCTCCCGCACGGAGCTCTCCGCAGCCGACAGGTCGGTGACGCAGCCACGCAGTGAGCGACGGGCCTCGGCCGCGGACTGCCGCGCTTCGTCCAGGGTGCCCGGGTACGGGTCGGGGGCCTCGGTCTCGTCCTCCGCGCCGTGGTCCCTGAGCAGGTCGCGCAGGAGCGCGGCGGTCTCGTCGAAGCCGCTCGCCGAGTCCTCGGCGGTGCGGTGGGCGCGCAGCAGTTCGGCGTGAGCGGATCGCGCGGTGTCCAGCGCGGCGGTGGCGGAGGCCAGTTCGGCCGTGGCCGTACGCAGGAGGGTCTGCGCCTGGTCGGCGTCGGCCGGGACCAGGTCGGCGGGGAGCTCGGTGTGGTGCGACGCCTCGTCGGCGGGGGCGAGCCGTTCGGCTTCGCCGCGCAGCCGTCCGAGCTGCTCGCTGGCCGTGGACGCCCGGGTCTCCAGGAGTTGCACGTGGGACTCGGCGCGGGCCGCGGCCGCCTGCCGTGAGGGCCCGTCGGCTCCGTCGGTGCCCTCGAGGAGCTGGGAGGCACGGGTGCGGACCTTGTTGGTGAGGCGGTCGAGTTCGGCCAGGGCGGCGCTCTCGTCACTCTCGGCGCGCGCCTGCTCGGCGCGCAGGTCGGCTCCGACGCCCACCTTCTCGTACAGCTGGGAGGCCGCCCGGTACGCCTCGCGCAGGGCGGGCAGCGACGTACGCGCGGTGGAGGGGTCGGGCTCCGGAAGCGTCTCCGGGGCGCCCGCGATCTCGGCTCGCTCGGCACGCAGGGCACGGGCGGTGCGGTGGGCATCGTCCGCGGCGCGCTGGGCAGCCCTGCGGTCCTCGTCGGCGGCGCGTGCCCGCTCCAGACAGGCCGTGGCGCGCGCCTCGGATTCGGCTGCCTCGTCGGTCAGTTCGCGCAGCCGCGCCTGCCAGCCCGCCCGGTCACGCAGACGGTGGGCGAGACCGGCGAGTGCGTCGGCGGCGCGGCGGGCGCGCTGGGCAGCCTCCTGCCGGTCGTCGCGGACGCGCGCGGCGTCGGCGGCGGCCTCGTCGGCCTCCGCGCGGACTGTACGCGCCTCGGCGAGTGCGGCTTCGGCGGTTACCGCGGAGGCGCGGGCGGTGCGGGCGGCTTCACCGAGCTCGGCGAGCATCCCGGGCGGGCAGTCGGCGCGCCAGGAACCGATGCGCGCGGCGAGGGAGCGGTCGGCGGTGAGCCGCGCCGCGAGCGTCCTGATGTCCTCGTCACGTGCCGTGGCCCGTGCCCTGAGGGCCTGACGCTCCTCGTCTGCTGCCTGCTCGTCGTGCATCGCGGGGTTGGGCGGGACGAGGAACACGTCGCCCTCACCTGCCCCGCCGGGAGCCGGTACGGGGGCGAGGAGGGCCGCTGTGGTGCCGACGGCCACGGCCGACCGGGGGAGCAGGGCGGCGGCGGCCAGGACGTCGCGGGCACGGGTGTGCGCGTCCGGGTCGGTGATGACCACACCGTCGACGAGCTCGGGTCGTGCGGCCAGGACCGCCGCGTGGTCGGCGGGGTCGACGGCCTGGGCGAGGTAGCGCCAGCCGGGCAGGGCGGGGATGCCGTGTTCACCGAGGAATTCGACGGTGGCGAGGACATCGGGTCCTGGGGGCAGCAGCCCACCGTCCCCGAGGGCGCCGAGGATGCGGGAGTCGTCGGCGGCGGCGGTGCGCAGGTCGAAGAGCCTGCGCTCGGCTGCGGCGATGCCCTGGTCGAGGAGCTCCCTCAGCTCGTCTGCGCTTTTGTCGAACTCCTCGGCCGTGAGGGGCTGCGCGCTCTCGGACGCCGGTTCCCGCACCCTGTCGGCGGGGTCGTCCGTGCCGTCGGCGCCGCCGCGGGGGATGCCCGCTCCGGCCGCTGCCGGCAGGCCCAGCAGGTCGGTGAGGCGGTGCTCGGCGGCGATCGACTCGGCGGCCCTGTGCTCGGCTTCGTACGACTGCTCGGCGGCCTGTGCACCGTCGGCGGCGCGGGCCGCGGCGAGCTCCGTACGGCTTTCCACCGCCGCGGCTTCCCGGGCGTGGTCGGCGGTGGACCTGGCTGCCTCCCGTGCGCTGTCCCATGCGGCGACCGCGGCCTTCTCCGCGTCGTTCGCGGCGAGGGCCGCGCGGGCCGGGTCGGCGTCCGGCGCGGTGTCGTCGAGCCAGCCGGCCCGTACGGCCTCGGCGGTCTCCTGCTCGACCTCGGCGAGGCGCTGGCGCAGATGGCCGGCCTCGCTGCGCGCGCGCTGGGCCTCGGTGGCGGCGGTGGTGGCGTCCCGGTGCGCCGTTTCCCCGGTGATCTGGAGGGTCGCGGAGCGCTCCTCCTCCTCGTCGGCCACCCGCTCCCCCGCCTCGGCGGCGGTGTGCAGGGCGCGTACGAGGTCGGCGGCGGCCGTGGCGCGTGCGGCCAGGGCGGGGGCCGCGTCGCGCTCCGCCTCCCGGATGGCGACGGCGACGCGGGCCGAGCGGTCGGCGGCGGCGCGGTGGCGCAGGACGGCTTCGGCGGCCTGCCAGGCGGCGTGCAGGGTGCGTGCCTCGCCCAGCTCGCGGCGCTGGGCCGCAGCGCTCTTCTCGGCGGCGGTGAGTGCCAGGGAGGCGTGCCGGTAGGCCAGTTCGGCGGCGACCAGGTCCCGGTGGCCGCGGGTGGCTTCGGCCTCGGTGACGGTGTGGGCGGCGGCCGTGACCCGCTGGGCGAGCTCCGCGGTGCGGCCGCGCTCCTCGGCGGCGCGGCCCGAGAGCCTGCGTGCGAGGGTGCGGGTGCGCCGCTCGGCCCCGGCGTGGACGTCGCGGCTGCGGGCCCTGGTGGCGGTGGCGTCGACGATCCGGCCCAGCAGGTCGACGGAACCGGCGGTGAAGTCGCGTTCGGCGGTGAGTTCGGCGCGGCGGCCGAGCTTGTTGCCGAAGCCGCTGACGAGGTCGGCGAGGCCGTCCGTGTCACGGGTGTCGGTGACGGCCCGCAGCAGCAGGTCGGTGAAGTCGGAGTCCTTCTTGACGGCGAAGAGGCCGGCGGCCTCGCCCTCGTCGGCGTTCATCTCCCGCTGGTAGCGGAAGAGTTCCGGGTCGAGCCCGACATCGCCGAGGTGTTCGTTCCAGCGGTCGTGGATCTCTTCCCAGTGCACATCGAGGTGCGGGTAGAACTTGCCGGCGTCGGTGAGGGCGTCGCGGAAACCCTTCATGGTGCGGCGCCTGCCGCGCGCGCCCGAGACGCCTTCGACGGGGCGGCCCACCGAGGTGGCCTCGGCGACGGGGAGGCTGTCGAGGCTGAGGCCGGGACCGGGGCGGAAGGAGTACCAGGCCTCGGCGAACTTGCGCGGGTCGTTGGAGACCTGGCGGCCACGCCACTCGCTGACCTTGCCGACGACGACGCACTCACCGGTGAGGGTGTGCTGCCACTCCAGGGCGACGTGTCCGCAGTCGTCGGCGAGGAGGAACTTGCGCAGGACGCCGGAGCTGGCGCCACCCAGCGTGTTGCGGTGTCCCGGCAGCATCACGGAGAAGATCAGCTTCAGCAGGACGGACTTGCCGCCGCCGTTCTCCAGGAACAGCACACCGGCGGGCGCCGGGCGGCGCGGGGGGCCGACGGGCTCGTCCTCGAAGAACTCCGCCTGGGCCGGCGCCGGCCTGGGCACCGGCTCGCCGACTCCGCGCAGGTCGAGCACCGTGTCGGCGTAGCGCGCACCGGCGGGTCCGATGGAGTAGAGGCGGACCCGGGACAACTCGTACATGGCGGCGGACTCTCGTCGTTCAGGCGGCGGGGCAACTGGTGCGGCGGCGTGGGTGGGCGGTCAGGAGTGGAAGGGGAGCCCCGCGTCGGCGGCGAGCTCCAGGCTTTCGGGATCGGGCGGGGGCAGCAGGGTGGCCGAGCCGTCGGTGACCGGGACGACGCCGAGTTCCAGCAGCTCGGCCATGGCGGCACTGCCCGCCATGTCGCGTACCTGGAGCTGGTAGCGGGCCGTGGTGCGGTAGGCACCGCCTGCGTCGTCCCCGGTGCGCTGGAGGAAACCCGAGTCGGTGAGGAAGGCGACGGCCTTGCCGATGATGCCGGTGGTCGAGCCGGCCAGCCGGCGGGCGTCCTTGGTGGCTCCGGTGGCGCTGCGGCGGGCGTAGATACGCCACCCGGATTCCAGGCCGGGCGCGTCGGTGGCCGGATCGGTGTTGTCGCCCTGTTCTTCGGCGCGCTCCTCCAGGCGTCGGCAGGCCTGGCGGACGAAGGCGTCGACACCGTTGACCGTGATGCGGCCGATGTAGGAGTCGTCGGCCAGGTCCTCGGGCCGGGGGAAGGCCATGGCGGCCACGGCGAGGTGGGCGAGGCCGTGCAGGAAGCGGTCGGCGGAGTCGGAGGACGCGCGCCGGGCGTAGTCACCCATGCGTACGGCGAAGACCGAGTCCTCGCCGGCGGCCACGGCCATCCCGGCGCGGGTGGAGACCTCCAGGACGATGAGCCCCAGGCCGGTGGCGACGGCGTCGGCGAGCCGGGCGAAGACCGAGTCCTCGCGGTACCGGCGGAGCAGCTCGGTGTACTCGGCGTCGCGGGCGGGCATCAGCTTCGGCTGCAGACCGAACGAGACCAGCCGGGCGGCGTCGGCCGCGTCGGCGGGGGTGACAGCGGCGGGAGCGGCCTGCCGTGCGGCGTCGGCCGCCTGCGTGAGGGGCTGATCGCCCCACGCGTCGCTGTGCTCGGCGTGCTGCTCGCTCAACTCGGTGACTCCTCGGTACGGGTGCCGCTCCCGCGCGGCAGTGGGTGGGTGGTCGGACCGGGTGCGCTCACGAGGCGTCCTTGCGGGCCGCGGCCATTCCTGCCGCGTCCAGCAGGGCCATGCCCACTATCAGGTCGGCTCCGCCGAACTCGTGGTCCTCGAGCGGGGTGCCGTCGTCGACGGCGAACAGCAGCCGGCGTTCGCCCTGGCGGTAGGCCGTGCCGACCGGGGGGCTCGCCGCGTGGACGGCGAGCAGGGCCACCAGGTAGGGAAGCTCGGGGTCGCGCAGCCTGGCTTCGGCCAGGAGCCCGGAGAGCCGGCGGGGGGCGTCGTGCTCCAGGTCGAGCAGCTCCATGGCGTGTCCGAGCTGCTCCTCGCTGAACCGGCTGTCGTCCGGGGTGGCGATGAGGTCGGGCTCGGGCATTTCGGCGCCCAGGTGCTCGCGCTCCACCGGGGGCATGAGCAGCAGGTCGACGAGGTCGCCGACCCGGACGGAGGTGGGCGTGCGCAGCCCGGTGCCGTGCGCGAAGAACGCGTCGGTGGCCCGGGTGGCCTGCTCGACGGGGAGCGGCAGCAGCGGGACGACGAGCTGGCCGTACAGGTCGAGGCCGGTCTGCGCGGTGGGCGTGGCGAATGCCTGTCGGTCCTGCTCGGCCCGGAAGAGCGGCCCCGCCTCCAGCAGTCTGGACTGGAGTTGGGTGTGACGGCGGATGCAGTCCTTGACGATGTCGACCAGCTCGGCGGCGCGGCGCTTGTGCTCGGGCTCCTCCGCCTCGTCCCTGGCCTTGCGGATGTTGGTGAGGATCGCGTTCTCGTGGCGGTAGCGGTCGGCGACGTGGTCCAACGCCTCGGTGATCATGTCGGGTACGGCGTTGAGCCAGTCGACGGCACGGACGTTGCGCCGGGTCGCCTCCAGCGTCCTGCGGAGGGTCTCGGCGTACTGCACGGTGCGGTAGCGGGCCTGCTCGGCGGCGAGCTGGGCGTCGGCGAGACGGCCCCTGCTGATGAGGACTTCCAGCTTCACCTCGGCGGCGATCTGGGCGCTGGTGACGTCCGTGTCCAGGGCGCCGACCAGGACGTTGACCGCCTCGTCGGTGGCGCGGAGGTAGACGGTGCCTCCGTGGCCGGGGACTTCCTCGATGAGCTTGAAGTCGTAATCCCTGCGGACGTATACGCCGTCGGGCCCGAAGGTGCCGTACACCGCTCGGAAGCCGCGGTCCACGCTGCCGACGTTGATCAGGTTCTCCAGGACCCAGCGCGCGACCCGTTCGTGCTCGGTGACGGGCCGGCGCGGTGCCTGGGCGGCGACGCGCGGGAGGAGTCTGGCCACTATCTGGTCGTGGTCGGCGCCCGTGTCGAAGTCCATGTTGAGCGTGACCAGATCGATCGCCGCGAGGGCCACTTCCGCCATCGCGTAGACCGTGTACTCGCCGGCCAGATTGGCCTTGCGCACGTCGAGGTCGTGCAGGGGGGCGGTGCAGGCGAGCGCGCGCAGCCGACGTGAGAGCCCCTCATCGGCGGCCGGGCCCTGGGCGGGCCTCGGTCCCGCGCTGAGCTGGGGCGCAGCTGTCTGGGTGTCGGCAGGCGAAGTCACGCTGCACAGATTAGGTCCTCGCACCGACAACGGTCGAAACGGCGCAGAAGCGACCGGTCACGGGCGTCCGTAACCGCCTCCGCCGGGGGTGCGCAGCACTAGGACGTCGCCGGTGTCCAGCGCGGCGGTGTCGCAGCCTTCGAGCGGGGTCACGGACGAGCCGGGCGCCCGTTCGACGTACTGCTCACCGAGGGCTCCCGGCCCCCCTCCCGCCATGCCGTAGGGCGGCACCCGGCGGTGTCCTGACAGGAGGGCCACGGTGACGGGTTCGAGGAAGCGGAGCCTGCGCTCCACCCCGCGGCCGCCGTGCCACCGGCCCGGGCCCCCGCTGTCCTCGCGTACGCCGAAGCTCTCCAGCAGCACCGGATAACGCCACTCGAGGATTTCGGGGTCCGTGAGCCGGGAGTTGGTCATGTGGGTCTGCACGGCGTCGGCCCCGTCGAAGCCGTCGCCGGCGCCGGAACCGCTCGCGACGGTCTCGTAGTACTGGACGCGCTCGTTGCCGAAGGTGAGGTTGTTCATGGTGCCCGATCCCTCGGCCTGGACGCCCAGGGCCGCGTAGAGGGCGCCGGTGACGGCCTGGGAGGTCTCGACGTTGCCGGCCACGGTCGCAGCCGGGTGGACGGGGGCCAGCATCGATCCTTCCGGGACGCGGATGTCCAAGGGCTTCAGGCAGCCGCTGTTGAGCGGGATGTCGTCCTCCACGAGGGTCCGGAACACATAGAGGACGGCGGCCTTGACCACGGACGTGGGGGCGTTGAAGTTGCCGGTCTGCTGCGGCGAGGTGCCCGCGAAGTCGAGGACGGCCCGGCGGGCGTCGCGGTCCACGGTCACACTCACGTGGATGACGGCGCCGTTGTCGGTCTCGTAACGGCAGGAGCCGTCGCGTAGTCCGGCCACGATCCGGCGTACGGACTCCTCGGCGTTGTCCTGGACGTGGCCCATGTACGCCTGCACGACGTCCTGCCCGAACTGGCGTGTCATGCGCCGCAGTTCCGTGATGCCCTTCTCGTTGGCCGCGATCTGGGCGCGCAGGTCGGCGAGGTTGGTGGCCGGGTCGCGCGAAGGATGGACGGCCGTGGTGAGCAGTTCCCTGGTTTCCGCCTCGCGAAGGGTCCCGTCGCGCACCAGCAGCCAGTTGTCGAACAGGACGCCCTCCTCGTCGACCGTACGGCTGAAGGCGGGCATGGAGCCCGGGGTGATGCCGCCGATCTCCGCGTGATGGCCGCGCGAGGCGACCAGGAAGCGCAGCCGGCTCTCCTGCCCGTCGGCCGGCTCGTCGAACACGGGCGTCACGACGGTCACGTCCGGCAGGTGGGTGCCGCCGTGGTACGGATCGTTGACGGCGTACACGTCACCGGGCCGCAGGGTGCCCTGGTTACGCCGCAGCACCTCTTTGATGGACTCCCCCATCGAACCCAGATGGACCGGGATGTGCGGGGCGTTGGCCACCAGGTTGCCGTCCGCGTCGAACAGCGCGCACGAGAAGTCCAGCCTCTCCTTGATGTTGACGGAGTGCGCCGTGTTCCGCAGTCGTACGCCCATCTGTTCGGCGATCGACATGAAGAGGTTGTTGAACACTTCGAGCATGACCGGGTCGACCCGGGTACCGACGGCGGTCCGCTCGGGTCGCGGCTCGGCCCGGCGCAGCTCGAGGTGTCCGGCCGGCCCGGCCGTCGCCTGCCAGCCGGGGTCGACGACGGTGGTGGCGTCGTCCTCGGTGACGACGGCCGGGCCGGTCACGGCGTCCTCGGCGCGCAGTGTCGCGCGGCGGTACAGTCCGGCGTCCCGCCATCCGCCCCCGGCGAACATCGTCACGGTTCCGAGGGGGCGGAGCGGCCCTTCCCCCGCGCCCGCACCCACGCGCGGAGGAGTGTGCGGTCCGGCCGTTCCGGTGGACTCCACGGAGACGGTCTCGACCACCAGCGGCTTGTCCATGGTGAATCCGTACCGTGCCCGGTGGGTCTCGGTGAACTCGCCGGCCATGGCGGCGACGGCGCCGTGGGCGACGGGCAGGGCGGCATCCGTGCCGGCGTAACGCAGGAGGACCCGCGCACGGGTGCCGATGGCGGCGTCCGGGACCCCGTCGGCACGGAGTTCGGTGCGGGTGCGTTCCGCGAGGTTCTCGCAGATGCCGCGCACCCGGCCCCCGGTCTCCTCGTCCAGCGCGGCTTCGACGGACTGTTCGCGCATCGCGGTGGCGTCGGCGAGACCGATCCCGTACGCGGACAGGACACCGGCGAGCGGTGGGACGAGGACGGTGTCGATACCCAGGGCGTCCGCGACCGCGCAGACGTGCTGCCCTCCGGCGCCGCCGAAGCCGGTGAGGGCATAGCGGGTGATGTCGTGGCCGCGTTGGACGGAGATCCTCTTGACGGCGTTCGCCATGTTCAGAACGGCGATCTCCAGGAAGCCCGCGGCCACCTCGGCGGCCGTACGCGTGTTCCCGGTGGCGCGGGAGACCTTTTCGGCCAGCGCGTCGAAGCGCTCCTCCACGAGGCCGGCGTCCAGCGGCTGGTCGCCCTCGGGGCCGAAGACGGCGGGGAAGTGTTCCGGGCGGACGCGGCCGAGCATCACATTGGCGTCGGTGACGGTGAGCGGCCCACCCCGGCGGTAGCAGGCGGGTCCGGGGTCGGCTCCGGCCGAGTCTGGGCCGACCCGGTAGCGCCGTCCGTCGAAGTGCAGGACGGACCCGCCGCCCGCGGCGACGGTGTGGATGCTCATCATGGGAGCGCTCATCCGCACCCCGGCCACCTGGGTCCCGAGCTCGCGTTCGAACTCACCCGCGTAGTGGGAGACATCGGTGGAGGTCCCGCCCATGTCGAGGCCGATGACCCGGTGGTGACCCGCCTGTGCCGACGTACGCGCCATGCCGACGACACCGCCGGCCGGGCCGGAGAGCACGGCGTCCTTTCCCCGGAAGTGCGCGGCCTCGCGCAGCCCCCCGTTCGACTGCATGAACATGAGCCGGATCCCGGGGAGTTGGGCCGCCACCTCGTCGACGTAACGGCGCAGGATCGGCGAGAGGTAGGCGTCGACGACGGTGGTGTCCCCGCGTGGTACCAGCTTGATCAGCGGGCTGACCTCGTGCGAACAGCTGACCTGGGTGAAGCCCGCGGCCCTGGCTTCCTCCACGACGGCTCTCTCGTGGTCCGGGTGTCGGTAGCCGTGCATGAGCACGACGGCGGCGCTGCGGAACCCGTCCTCCGCAGCCTCCTGGAGCCGCCCGGCCACGGCGTCGCGGTCGAGGGCCTTCACGGTGTCCCCGCGGGCGTCGACGCGCTCCGGGACCTCGACGACCCGTTCGTACACGGCCTCGGGGAGGAGGATGCGCCGGTCGAAGAGGCGCGGCCGGTTCTGGTACGCGATGCGCAGGGCGTCCCGGAAGCCTTCGGTGATGACCAGGACGGTCGGCTCGCCCCGCCGCTCGAGGAGGGCGTTGGTGGCGACGGTCGTGCCCATCTTCACGCCCGCGACCCGGTCGGCGGGGACCGGGTCGCGGGGGCCGAGACCGAGCAGCAGCCGGATACCCGCGACGGCCGCGTCGCGGTAGCGGTCCGGATCGTGCGACAGCAGTTTGCGGGAAACGAGCCGGCCGCCGGGGTCACGTCCCACCACGTCCGTGAAGGTGCCGCCGCGGTCGATCCAGAACTCCCAGCGTCCGGTCATCCCTCCATTCTGGCGCGCGGGACGGACCACCGCAGATACGGCGTACGGGCTGCCGGCCGCCCCGGTGCGAGGCAGAGGTCGGCGCTCGCCTGGGGGCGGGCCAGGTGCGCGCGGTCGCGTACGTGGCCCAGGAACTCGGCCGACAGCCGCTGGGCCCGGGCCCTGCGCTCCAGGTCCGCACGGAGTGGGCCGTCCTTCGCCACCACCAGGGCCGCCCGCACACCGTGGTGGCGCGGTGCCGCCAATGCGTCCACCGCCCGGCCAGGCCGCTTCTCCACGGAGAGCCGTGAGCCGAGCGGCAGCAGGACGTCCGCGCCACGCAGGTGGCGGGCGCGGAGCGCCGTACTGCGCAGTCCCGGCCGGAAGCGCCGCAGGTCCCCCCGAGCGGGGCGCGCGCCACGTTGCGTACGCCGATCCGTGCGAACTCGCGCTCCGCCCATTCGGTGGTGCACACGATCCGCGCGTAGGCGTGTGCACTGCGCGCGTTGGCCGGACGATCCTGAGTCCGCCGGGCCGGTTCACGCGGCCACCGCCGTCCGGCCGCGCAGGACCTCGTCGTAGTGGCCCAGCAGCTGGTCCCCGACGGCTTCCCAGGTGCGGCCCTCGACCGCGGCCCGCGCGGTCCTGCCGAAGGCGTCGGCGCGCGCCGGGTCCGCGACGAGTGCGGCGACCGCCTCGCGTACCGCCCCCGCCTCGTGGGGCGGTACCAGCAGCCCGGTGCTCCCGTGGGCGACGAGGTCGAGCGGCCCGCCGGCCGCCGGGGCGACGACCGGGACTCCGGAGGCCATGGCCTCCTGGACGGTCTGGCAGAAGGTCTCGTACGGCCCGGTGTGCACGAAGACGTCCAGGGAGGCGAAGAAGCGGGCGAGCTCCTTCCCCGTACGGCGCCCGAGGAAGAGCGCGCCGGGCAGTGCCGAGCGCAGCGACGCCTCGCTCGGTCCGTCGCCGACGACCACGACGCGCACTCCCGGCAGCGAGCAGGCGCCGGCGAGGAGTTCGACGTGCTTCTCCGGGGCGAGCCGTCCCGCGTATCCGATGAGCTTCTCGCCGGCGGGGGCGAGGGCGCGGCGCAGTGCCTCGTCGCGCAGACCAGGGCGGAACCGCACGGTGTCGACTCCGCGCGGCCAGAGTTTCACCCGGGGCACGCCGTGGTCGGTGAGGTCCCGGAGTGCGGCGGAGGAGGGGGCGAGGGTGAGGTCGGCGGCGCTGTGCACGGCGCGCATCCGGCGCCAGGCGGTGCTCTCGCCGGTGCCCAGGTAGGTGCGGGCGTAGCCAGCCAGGTCGGTCTGGTAGACGGCCACGGCGGGCAGCCCCAGCCGGGCGGCGACCGCCATGCCCCGCACGCCGAGGACGAACGGGCCGGCCAGGTGGACGAGTTCGGCGCGGTGTCCGGTGAGCGCGGCGGCCAGCCGCCGACCGGGAAGGGCCACGCGGACCTGCGGGTATCCGGGCAGGGGCAGCGAGGGGACGCGCACCACGGGGCAGGGATCGCCGGAGGGCGCGGAGTGGGCGGTGGCCGTCGCCCCGGCGGGGGCGATCACCAGCGGCTGGTGGCCGCGGGCGGCGAGGTGCCGGGCGGTCTGCAGGGTGCAGTGGGCCACACCGTTGACGTCGGGCGGGAAGGATTCGGTGACGATGACGACACGCATACGGGTGTTGTCACCGCGCCGGGCGTGCCCTTGCCGACTTGGATCTTTCCGTCCGGGAAACATCCTATGAGCGTGTGCGCCGCGCGCCCCCGGCGCGCGGCCTCCGGGCTCCGTGTGCCGGCGGGGCCCTGGCTCAGACGGCGGGCGCGTCCGGCCCGATCCTGCTGCGTACGGCGGTCTGGACCTCGGCCTCCTCGGCCGGGTCGGCGGCGAGCCGCCTCAGCCGTTCGGCGACCCTGACGTCCCCGGTCTCCGCGTGGTGCGCGGCCAGCTCCCGGGTGGTCTCCTCGCAGTCCCAGAGGCATTCGACGGCGAACCCGCTCGCGAAGGACGGATCCGTGACGGCCAGTGCTCGGGCGGCCCGTCCGCGCAGGTGCGAGGAGGAGGTCTCCCGGTACACATGGCGCAGTACGGGTGCGGCGCAGGCGATGCCCAGGCGCCCCGTTCCGTCGACGAGGGTCCACAGGAGCGGGGCGTCGGGGCCCTCGCCCCTGACCGTCTCGCGCAGTGCGGCGAGTACGAGCGGGGCGTCCTGGGCGGCGCCGCGGCAGGCCAGGACCCCGGCCGCCGAGGCTCCGAGGGCGTCGGGCCGGTGGGCCCAGCGCCGGGCCCGGTCGACCGCCGCGTCTCCGCACATGCGCTCGAAGGCAGCCACGGCCGCGTCTGCGACGGTGCGGGACGGACCGACGACGGCCTCCTCGACGATGTCGAGCACGGCGGGGTCCTGGGCCTCTGCCAGATAGTGCAGGGCTGCGCAGCGTGCGCCGTCGGAGCCGTTGCGGGCGGCCTCGACGATCAGGGGCCGGTCCTCGGTCCCGGCGACGGCGGAGAGGCAGCGGGCCGCGGGGATGTGGAGCGCGCTGCCGCGTTCCAGCCCTTCCTGGGCCCAGTCGAAGACGGCCTGGACGCTCCAGCCGGGGCGCGGTCCGCCGGGCCGCATCTGCCGCTGCCACCGGTCGAAGGAACCCTGCTCCGTCGCCGCCCTGATCCGGGCGCCGACCGTGGCACGCGGGTCGTCGGCCCAGAGCCGCCAGGGACGGGGCTCGAAGGCGTCCCGCACAGTGGCGGCGAGCTCGGCCAAGCCCTCCGCCGTGGCGGGGAAACGGGCGAGCACCGGCTCGGCGAGGGAGCGCAGCCCGGCGTCGTCGTCGCGCAGGGCCAGCTCGTCGAGCGCCCAGGCCCAGTTGGCCCCTGTCGCGGCGTACCGGCGCAGGAGTACGAGGGCGTCGTCGCGGCCGTAGGAGGCCAGGTGCCCGAGGACGGCGAGCGCGAGACCCGTGCGTGATTCGCCGGTGTCGAGGTGGTCCTCGGGATCAAAGAGGTGCCGCTCGATCTCCTCGGTACCACCGTCGAGGTCGAGGTAGAGGCGGGCGTAGTAGAGGGAGCGGTTCTCGACCTGCCAGTCGTGCCGCGGATCGCTCAGGACGCAGTGGCTGAGGGCCGCGAGGGCCTCGGTGCGCGGAGCGGCGAGAGCGTGGAGCGTGCCGTCGCCGCGGCCCCTCTGCAGCAGGCCGAGCAGTGTGCCGCTCGGCGCTATGAACGGATCGAACATGGGGAAAGCCTCACATCAAGCTGTCGACGCAACCGGGACTGTGCTGTTCCATGTGCCGGGGTGACATCCCCTAGGCCGCGCAGCAACATGATCGGCCGACCGCCGTCTTCTGCCTGGTGCTCATCTTCCTCTGCCTCTCGTCGGTGGCCCGAAACGGACCCGCGACGTCATGATGACCCAGCCATTTCGCCGACGCGACCACATTTACGACGCACCGGCCGGCCGGCGGACCGGAGCGCGTCTCAGCGCGCACCGAAGAGTTCCAGCAGGTCGCCCTTGCCGAACATGCGTGCGGTGTCCACCGCGGAGGGTGTTCCGGCGGAAGGATCGGCCCCTGCGGCGAGCAGTGCGTCGATCACTTCGCGCTCGCCCTTGAAGACCGCTCCGGCCAACGGGGTCTGCCCCCGGTCGTTGGCCCGGTCCGCGTCGGCACCACGGGCCGCGAGCGCACTGACGGCCGGGGCGTGCCCGTGATAGGCGGCGAGCATGAGCAGGGAGTCGCCCCGGTCGTTGGTGAGGTTCACGGGAACACCCGCGTCGACATAGGCGGCGAGCGCCTCGCTGTCGCCGCGGCGCGCCAGGTCGAAGACCTTGGTCGCCAGTCCGACCACCTCGGGATCGGGGGTTTCGCTCATCGGACGGACCGCCTTCCATGGCCGTTTCGGCCGTTACCGGCCTGGTGAGGGGTACGGCGGGGGCCGTACGAGTGAATCGACAGGGTACTGCTCCGGGCAGTCGTCAGCCTGCCCGGAGCAGCGGAGGGTCACGGTGCCGGGCGTCACTTTCCGGCTGGGACAAGGCCCGTGCGACTCCCGGAACCCCCTGGTGCCCACTTTTCGCCCACCGGTCGAGTGAAATGAATCGGTATTCACTCGGTTGCACCTTTTATCGTATAGGTACATCTTGTGATCCTGGAAGTACTCATGGTGACTGTCCCCTCAACCAGGAGAACCGCTCATGATCCTCTCCATCTCGGGCGTGGTACTGCTCGGCATCATCGTCTTCCTGTTCTTCAAGAAGGACGGGCTCAAGGCCTCCCACGCCCTCATCTGCGCACTGTTCGGCTTCTACCTGGCCGGTACGGCCATCGCCCCGAGCATCACGGCCGGCGGGGCGAGCCTCGCCGGCATGCTGGGCGGGATCAAGTTCTGACGCTCCGAAACCGCTCCCACCACTTCAGGAGACCGACGTGGCCCGGCGACCACTCCCCCGCATTCTGAGCAGCGGCAGTGCTTCGATCACCCGCAGTCGCGAGATCGCGCGCACGGCCGCCGACAACGCCACCGACGTCCTGCACCCGCTGATCACGGTCACCCGTGGTCTGCGGCTGCTGGCGGGAGCAGGAGGGCGGAAATGGTCCGCGACGCCCAGGGACCGGCGCGGACACGTGCTGTTCCTGGGCGCCGCCTGTGCACTGGCGGTGGCGCTCATCCCCTACGGACCCCTCCTGGCCCTGATCTCGGTGATGGGCGCCGCCGCATGGCGGGGACACGACCGCACCCCCGCGAAGACCCGCCCCGGCGAGGCGGAGACGGAACGGCTCCGGGCGCTCTACGAGGCGCTGGTGCCGCACTTCTCCGTGCCAGACGACCCCGGTCCGCTGTTCTCCCACGGCGGCGACTGGGAGAAGGCCTTCGGCACGTCGTACGAGTTCGACGGCAACGGGCGCCTCACCCGGCTCCAGGTGAGCTATCCGGCGTACTTCACCGACGGCGATCCCCTGTCCCGCGCCCGGGTCGAACAAGTGCTCCACGCCAAGTCGGGCCGGGGCCGCGAATACCACTTCGTCTGGGACGAGGAAGGCAACCGCCTTCACATGAGCGTGCTCGCCGCGCTCCCCACCACCATCGCCGCCCAGCGCTTCGTCACCGCCCCCGGGGAGACCGTGCTGGGCTTCACCGATGCCGACGCGGTCCGGCGCACCGTCCCCGTACGGGACGGCGAGGTGACGCGGGACGCCCCCCCGGTGATCTGGCGGACCGGCGCCCGGTCGACGGAGCCCCATCTGCTGATCGTCGGGCACCCCGGCGGCGGCACCACGACCCTGATGCGCTCCCTCGCCCTGCAGGCGCTCCAGCACGGCGGTGACGTCCTCGTCGTGGAGGGCGGCGGCACCGGCGAGTACGGTTTCCTGACCGGCCAAGACGGCGTACTGGCGGTGGAGTCCGGTCTGGCCGGGGCCCTCGCGACACTCGAGTGGGCCGCGCACGAGACCGAGCGGCGGCTCATCGCCGCCAACCGGGCCCGTCAGGCCGGGCACCCCGAACCCGAGGACATCAAGCGCCCGCTCTGGATCCTGCTGGACCGCCCGAGCGCCCTGGGCCACCTGGCGGCCGCCGACCGCAGACAGGATCCTCAGGAGCTCCTCCAGGTGCCGCTGCGGCACGGCCGCGCCGCCGCGGTGACGGTGGTCGTCGCGGACGCCTTCGACAGCCTGGACGCCCTCACCGAGACCGTACGGACCCACACCAGGGCACGCGCCGTCCTCGGGCCGGCGGACCGCGAACAGGTCGCGGCGGTCCTGGGCACCCCGCCGCACACCACGCCCACCCCCGACGTCCCGCCGGGGCGCGGCTACACCCGGCTGGGCAACGGACCCGTCCTGCGGCTCCAGGTGCCCGCCACCCCGGACCCGTACGACGGGGCCACGAGCGAGGCGCACCGCCGGGCGGTGCTCGACCTGCTGCCCGGCGGGACGACGGCAGTGGAACAGGCCGCGCCTGAAACCGCCGGGCCCGTGTCCACGCACAAGGACCATCCGATCGGGACACCGGCCGTCGCGGAGGGATGAGCCGCTCGGGCCACGACAGCCCGGGCGCCTCAGGCCACGAAGGTGCGGGGCGCCTCCGCTCCCACGCCGGCCCCGGAGCCGACCAGCCCGGCGGCCGCGGCGAGCCGGAGCGCCGCCTCGTCGGCCAGCGGGCCGCCCACGGTGAAGGGCAGCCGCACATAGCCCTCGAAGGCTCCGTCGACCCCGAAACGGGGCCCCGAGGGGACGCGGACGCCGACCCTCTCGCCCGCCACGGCCAGCCGGGAGCCGGAGAGCCCGCCGGTGCGCACCCACAGGGTGAGGCCGCCGGCCGGGACCTCGAACTCCCACTGCGGGAGCTCCCGGCGCAACGCCCGCACCAGATCGTCCCTGTTCTCACGCGCCTGCTCACGCCGGACCGCCACCGCCTGCTCCCAGCCGCCGGTGTTCAGCAGCCAGTTGATGGCGAGCTGTTCCAGCACCGGCGTACCCATGTCGGCGTACGCGCGTGCCGCGACCAGGCTGCGGATGACGTCGGGGGCGGCCCGCACCCAGCCGATCCGCATGCCGGCCCAGAATGCCTTGCTCGCGGAGCCGACGGTCAGGACGGTGCTGCCCGCGGGGTCGAACGCGCAGACCCTGCGGGGCATCTCCACGTCCGCGTCCAGGCGCAGTTCGTGCATCGTCTCGTCGACCACCAGGACCGTGCCCGCCGACCGGGCGGCCTCGACCAGGGCGCGGCGCTGCTGCTCGTCGGCAAGGGCCCCGGTGGGGTTGTGGAAGTCGGCGACGACGTAGGCCAGCCTGGGCGCGGCATCCCTCAGGACCTGCCTCCAGCGGTTCATGTCCCAGCCGCCGAGGCCCTCCTCCATCGCCACGGGCACCAGCCTGGCGCCCGCCTCCCGCATGAGCTGGAGGATGTTGGCATAGCTCGGGGACTCCACGGCGATGCGTTCGCCGCGTCCGGCGAAGAGGTGGCAGATGGCGTCGATGGCGCCCATCGCCCCGGTGGTGACCATGATCTGTTCGGGCATCGTGGGGATGCCGTGCCCGGTGTAACGGTCCGCGATCATCTGCCGCAGCGCGGGAAGGCCGGCCGGGTAGTCGCCGTGGGTGTGCGCGTACGGTGGCAGTTCCTCCAGCGCGCCCTGGACGGCCCGGGTCAGCCACGGCTCCGGGGCGGGCAGCGAGGCGCATCCCAGGTCGATCATCGAGCCGAGCGACTCCGGGGGCAGCGGTTCGAGGCCCCGGGCGGGCAGCGGGTTCCCCGCCGGGACGGCGGTCCAGCTGCCCGCCCCGCGGCGCGACTCCAGGAACCCCTCTGCGCGCAGCGCCTCGTATGCGGCGGCGACGGTGGTCCGGCTGAGGGACAGGGCCAGGGCGAGCTCACGTTCGGCGGGGAGCCGCGCGGCGACCGGGACCCGGCCTTCCAGGACGAGCAGACGCACTCCGTCGGCGAGAGCCCGGTAGGCGGGCGGTTTACGGGTGCCCGGCGCCAGCGGGCGTGCCTGCTGGCCCTGGAGCTGACGTGCGAGCTGTGCCGCGCCGACGGTCGAAGTCCACTGCACCATGTAAATCAGTCCACCTTCCTCGGATTGGCCCTAGTTGGTGGCCGATTCCCCGCCACAGAGTGACACGAAGCAGTCCACCACCACCACACAGGGGGCACCACTTGTCCGACTCCACCGCCCGGGGCGGCGCCCGGCTCACCCGAAGGCTGGTCCATCTCTACGTGGGGCTGGCCCTGTACGGGGCGAGTTCGGCGCTGCTGGTTCGCGCCGGTCTCGGACTCGAACCGTGGGGGGTGCTGCACCAGGGGCTCGCGGAGCGGACCGGCATCTCCATCGGCGTCGTCTCGATCGTCGTCGGAGCGGTCGTCCTGCTCCTCTGGATCCCGATCAGGCAGCGACCGGGGCTCGGGACGGTCTCCAACGTGTTCGCCGTCGGCATCGCCATGGACGGCACACTCGCCCTCGTCCCCGAAGTCCACGGTCTCGGGGCGCAGATCCCCGCGATGGCCGCGGGCATCGTGCTCAACGGCGTAGCCACCGGTCTGTACATCTCCGCGCGCTTCGGCCCGGGGCCGCGCGACGGCCTGATGACCGGGCTGAACCGGCTCACGGGCCGTTCCATCAGGCTGGTGCGTACGGCGATCGAGGTGGCCGTGGTCGTGACCGGCTTCCTGCTCGGCGGTTCACTCGGCGCGGGCACGGTCCTGTACGCCCTGGCCATCGGTCCGCTCGCCCAGCTCTTCCTGCGCCTCTTCCACGTCCCCTCGTCCGGCGCCCGCACCCCGGCCGTCGCCGGACGGACACCGTGAGGGGCGATACTTCCGCGGTGACCGCAGCGACTTCGGGGCGCCACCCCTATCTGGACCACCCTTCGACGATTCCCTTCGCCCACCGCGGCGGAGCGGCGGACGGATTGGAGAACACCGCAGCCGCGTTCCGGCGCGCGGCCGACGCCGGCTACCGCTACTTCGAGACCGATGTGCACGCCACGGCGGACGGTCGCCTGGTCGCCTTCCACGACCCGACCCTGGACCGGGTGACGGACTCCCGGGGGCGGATAGCCGGGCTCCCCTGGAGCGAGGTACGCCGGGCGAGGGTGGCGGGCAGCGAGCCGCTGCCGCTCTTCGAGGAACTGCTGGAGGAATTCCCCGAGGCCCGGTGGAACGTGGACATCAAGGCGGAGCCCGCCCTCGCGCCGCTCATCGACCTGATCCGCAGGACCGGCGCCTGGGACCGGGTGTGTGTGGGTTCGTTCTCGGAGGCGCGTGTGGCCAGGGCGCACCGCCTCGCGGGCCCTCGCCTGGCCACTTCCTACGGGGTACGCGGCGTGCTCGGGCTGCGGTTGCGCTCGTACGGCATTCCGGCGGCACTCCGGGCAGGCGCGGTCTGCGCGCAGGTCCCGGAGAGCCAGAACGGCATCCGCGTCGTCGACCGGAGCTTCGTCCGCACGGCGCACGCCCGCGGCCTGCAGGTCCATGTCTGGACGGTCAACGAACCGGAACGGATGGCGGCGCTCCTGGACCTCGGGGTGGATGGCATCATGACCGATCACATCGAGACGCTGCGCACGGTGCTGAGCGAGCGGGGGGCCTGGGCCTGACGCCGGAACCTGCCGCGTGCGCACTGACGGACGAGGGGGCGCGGCGTGAGCACCGGTACCGCGGGAACGGCGGATCCGGCCGGACAGCCGGTCGAGGCCGCCGCACGCAGGCGAGAGCAACGCGGCTGGTATTTCTACGACTTCGCCTGCTCCGTGTATTCCACCAGTGTCGTGACGGTCTTCCTCGGCCCCTATCTGACGTCGATAGCCAAGGCGGCCGCCGACGCGGACGGGTACGTGCATCCCCTGGGCATACCCGTGCGGGCCGGCTCCCTCTTCGCGTACACCGTGTCGGTGTCCATCGTCGTGGCCGTGCTCGTGATGCCGGTCGTGGGTGCGGCGGCGGACCGCACGGGACGCAAGAAGCCCCTGCTCGCGGCTGCCGCGTACACGGGCGCGACTGCGACGGCCTGCATGTTCTTCCTGGAGGGCCACCGCTACCTGCTGGGGGCGTTCCTGCTGATCGTGGCGAACGCGTCGATCTCCGTGTCGATGGCCTTGTACAACGCGTACCTGCCACAGATCGCCACCCCGGAGGAACGCGACGCGGTCTCCTCGCGCGGCTGGGCCTTCGGATACACCTCGGGCGCGCTCGTCCTCGTCCTGAATCTGGTCCTCTACACAGGCCACGACTCCTTCGGGCTGTCCGAGCCCGACGCGGTCCGGATCTGCATCGCGTCGGCCGGCGTGTGGTGGGGCGCCTTCGCCCTCGTACCGCTGCGGCGGCTGCGCGACCGCAGGGTGGCGCCCGGTGGCGACGGTGCGGTCGGCTCCGGCTGGCGGCAGTTGCGGGCGACGCTGCGCGACATGCGCCGCCACCCGCTCACCCTGTCCTTCCTGCTCGCCTATCTGGTCTACAACGACGGCATCCAGACGGTGATCTCCCAGGCCTCGCTGTACGGCTCCGAGGAGCTCGGCCTCGACCAGACGACCCTGATCACCGCGGTACTGCTGGTGCAGGTGCTCGCCGTGGCGGGGGCGCTGGGGATGGCACGGCTCGCCCGGCTGTACGGAGCGAAGCGCACGATCCTCGCCTCCCTGGCCGTCTGGACGCTGATCCTCGCCGCCGCCTACGCGCTGCCCGCCGGCGCGCCGGTGTTCTTCTACACCCTGGCCGCCGCGATCGGCCTGGTGATGGGCGGCAGCCAGGCGCTTTCGCGGTCGATGTTCTCGCATCTGGTACCGCGCGGGAAGGAGGCGGAGTACTTCTCCGCCTACGAGATGAGCGACCGCGGGCTCAGCTGGCTGGGGCCCCTGGTCTTCGGTCTCGGCTACCAGCTCACCGGCAGCTACCGTGACGCGATCCTGTCCTTGGTGCTCTTCTTCGCGCTCGGTGCCGTGCTCCTGGCGAGGGTTCCCGTACGGGCCGCGGTGGCCGCCGCGGGCAACCCCGTGCCGGACCGGATTTAGACGTTGAAGTGAAAGGCCGGTAGTGTACGCCTTTGGTGTGCCCGGCGGACCGTTACTGCGAGCGGAAGAAGCCGAACCCTAGGGTGACAACTTCGACCAGAGGTGACAATCCGGGCACCGGTGGGTAGGAGACCCAGACCAAGCAGCGGCACGACGGGCGACGCATGACCGGCAACGGGAATCTTTGCCGCCGACCGGACGTTGACCGGATGACGACGACAGCGACACCTGTCCTGTGGGCGACAAGCCCGGGAGGCACGATTCATGAGTGAGCGAGCTCTCCGCGGTACGCGACTCGTGGTTACCAGCTACGAGACGGACCGCGGCATCGATCTGGCCCCGCGCCAGGCGGTGGAGTACGCATGCCCGAACGGACATCGATTTGAGATGCCGTTCTCGGTAGAGGCGGAAATTCCGGCGGAGTGGGAGTGCAAGGCGTGCGGCGCCACGGCACTTCTGGTGGACGGGGACGGCCCCGAAGAGAAGAAGGGCAAGCCTGCGCGTACGCACTGGGACATGCTCATGGAGCGACGCACCCGCGAGGAGCTGGAGGAAGTGCTGGCCGAGAGGCTGGCGGTCCTGCGCTCCGGCGCCATGAACATCGCCGTGCACCCGCGGGACAGCAGGAAGTCTGCCTGACCGCGTATCACCGCACCGCACAAGAGCCGAGGGCCGCGACACAGATCATGTGTCGCGGCCCTCGGCTTGTGCGTCCGGTGCTGCCCGCGGCTCACGCCGCCTGGGCCCCGCCGGACTCCCGGCCGACACGCATACTCAGGGGATCAGCGTGGGGCGGTCCGCTCCCGGGCCGTCATCGGGGCGCGGGCGGGCGGGTGGGCCGTCCTCGCGGATGACCTCGCCCTGGACCACCTTTCCGTCCGGACGGTGGATACGGGCCTGCTGGAACGCGTCCTGGAGGCCTCCTGGCGTCGTCGCCGCCCTCATCCGGCGTTCCAGGGAGCGCTCCGCGTAGCGTCCGAGCACGGAGCGGACCGGGGGCAGCAGGAGCAGGAGCCCCGCCGCGTCGGAGATCACGCCCGGGATCATCAGGAGCAGGCCGCCCAGCATCAGGAAGCCGTTGCCCTTGCTGCCGGCCGGGGGCGCGGCCGGGCCTGCCGCGGGAGCGCCGGGCTGCCCCGGCATCTGCTGAAGGGTCTCGGTGAGGTTGCGGAAGGCCCGTCGGCCCGCCCGCTTGATCACCGCGGCACCGAGCACGGCGCCGGCGACCAGGATCAGCAGCACGGTGAAGCCGTTCGCCGCCCCGGCCACCACGGTCAGCAACCAGATCTCCAGCACCAGCCAGGCGGCGACGCCCAGGGGCAGGAGGGTACGGGCGCGCGAGCGCCGGGGACGGTTCGGAGGCGGTGTGCCGGTCGTCATGCCCCCAGTGTGCCTGTACGGGCGTGCGAGCGACGTAAGGGGGTGATCATGCGGCTGACACCGGGCGGTCAGGGCGCCTTGCGGCCCAGCACCTTGTTGGCCCTGCCGGTGATCCCCCAGCCGGTGACCCGCCACAGGGCCTCGACGAGGATGTCCCGGCTCATCTTGGAGTCGCCGATCTCCCGTTCCATGAAGGTGATCGGCACCTCGATGACGTGACAGCCCGCCTCGACGGCCCGCCGGGCGAGGTCGACCTGGAAGCAGTAGCCCTGCGAGGCGACCTCGTCGAGACCGAGATGGTCCAGGGTCTCGGTACGGAACGCCCGGTAGCCGCCGGTGACGTCCCGCACCGCGAGGCCCAGCAGCATCCGGGAGTAGAGGCTGCCGCCGCGCGAGATCATCTCGCGGTGCCGGGGCCAGTTGACCACCCGGCCGCCGGGGACCCAGCGTGAGCCGAGGACCAGGTCCGCGCCCTTCAGCGCGGTGAGGAGGCGGGGCAGTTCCTCGGGCTGGTGCGAGCCGTCCGCGTCCATCTCGACCAGGACGCCGTAGCCGTGTTCGGAGCCCCAGCGGAAACCGGCCAGATAGGCGGCGCCGAGCCCTTCCTTGCCCTTGCGGTGCAGGACGTGCACCTGACTGTCGCCGGCCGCCAGTTCGTCGGCGGCCTTGCCGGTGCCGTCGGGGCTGTTGTCGTCGGCGACGAGGACGTCCGCTTCCGGAACCGCGGCGCGTACCCGGGCGACGATCAGCTTGACGTTCTCGGCCTCGTTGTAGGTCGGAATGATCACCAAGACTCTGCCGAGCGGGCCGAACTGCCTCTGACCGCCGTCGTTCACTACTGCCCCTTAAAGTCCGTACGCAGGTGCACACCATATCCAGCACGGCACGGCCCGGCTCCGACCCGGTCACGGGGTGACCTGTGCCGCCTGGACAGAAGCATGGAACTGTGGACAGAAGGGCAGCGCTGCGGATCGGGGCCCGGCGTCCTTCGGGCCGACCTGGGGCCCGCTGGCTGCGGGTCGACCGAGAGCCGTTGTCTACTGAACCTCCGGGCCCCACCCGGGTCGCACCTGCCGTCCGGAACAAACCTTCCCTCGCCCCCGAGGCGCGGGCGCTGAACCTGGCTGTCAGTGGTGGTGCGCCGGTTCGGCACACCGACCCCGTGACCCAGCGGCGTTCGACGACTGCGTGGAGGTTTGACCGGTCGGACGTCCAGTGGTGGACCCGGCCGAACCTACCGGCCCGTGGGCGCTTCCTGTCAACAGTCGCTCGACCTGCTGTTTCTCCCGAAAACACCTGGTCAGTACCGAGGGGACGGAGGTCGAGCCAGCGCTTTCGCGCCTTCAATCGGCGGTACGAAACGTCCCGACGTCACTCGTTCGGCCTTACATAGACGGTCCGTCCGAAGACCACCGTGCGCAGACAGACCGGCAGGTCCGCCCCAGGGGTGAGATCGGGCAGGCCAGGCGTGCCGGAACGGGGATCGGTGGACCATCGCGCCACCCGGTCGTCGGGGGCCTGGACCAGCAGTTCACCGGTTCGCCAGACGGCGTAGTCGGCCGGGGCGCCCGGGACGAGCACGCCCCCGTCGTCCCGGCCGACGGCCCGCCAGCCGCCCCGGGTGTGGGCGGTGAAGCCGGCGCGTACCGAGACACGGTGCCCGGGTGTGCGGTGATGGGCCGCGGCCCGCACGGTTCCCCAGGGGTCGAGCGGGGTGACCGGACTGTCCGAGCCGAAGGCGAGGGGCACACCGGCACGCAGGAGCGCCGCGTACGGGTTGAGGGTGGCCGCGCGCTCGGCACCCAGGCGCCGGGCGTACATGCCGTCGGAGCCGCCCCAGGCCGCGTCGAAGGCCGGCTGGACGGAGGCGGTGAGGCCCAGTTCGGCGAAGGCGGCGACGGTCTCCGGGGTGAGCATCTCCGCGTGCTCGACACGGTGCCTTGCGGCCCGGATCCGGGCGAGCCCGAGGGCTTCGGAGGCGGCGCGGACGCCTGCCACCACGGCGGAGACCGCGGCGTCACCGATGGCGTGGAAGCCGGCCTGGAGCCCCGCCTCGGTGCACGCCGTCACATGCGCGGCGATCCGCGCGGCGTCGAGCCGGGCTGTGCCGGTGTGCGGGGCGTCGGCGTAGGGCTCGTGCAGGAGGGCGGTGTGCGAGCCCAGAGAACCGTCGACGAAGAGGTCACCGGCCGCGCCCACGGCACCGAGCTCACGGATGCGGCGGGCACCCTTCGCGTCCTCCACGGGCTCGGCCCAGTAACCGAAGACCCGGGGGCCGGGCTGCTCGGAGGCCAGCCTCAGCAGCCCGGTGAAGTCCTCCTCGTCCGAGATCTCGGGACCCGCGCACTCGTGCACGGTGCCGATTCCGAGGGAGGCGGCGTGCGCCAGGGCGGCACTCTGGGCCTGCGCCCGCTGCCGTGCGGTGACGGCGCCGTGGGCGGCCGCCCGCACCGCGTGATGCGCGTCGCCCGTCAAGGGGGCTTCCGGGTGGTAGCCGGGCAGCCCTGTGACGCCGGGGACGAGGTCCAGGAGCGCCGTGGTCACCACGGCCGAGTGGACGTCCACACGGGGCAGGTAGACGGCCCTGCCGCCGCCCGCGTCGTCGAGCTCCGCGCGCGACGGGGGCCGCTGCTCGGGCCAGCGTGCCGCGTCCCATCCGTGGCCGAGGATCACCCCGTCCCCGGCGTGTCCGTTCGCGAACGCACGTACGAGACCGAGGGCTTCCGCCAGCGTGCGCGCACCTGACAGGTCCAGCCCGGTGAGGGCGAGTCCGGTCGATGTGGTGTGGACGTGCGAGTCGGTGAAGGCCGGGGTGACCAGGGCCCCCTCCAGGTCGATCACCTCGTCGACACCGCTCGCGAAGGCGTCGGCGGCCCCCTCGGAGCCCACCCAGGCGACATGGCCGCGTTCGACGACCATCGCGGTGGCGAACGGGTCGGCGGGGCTGTGGACGTCTCCACCGCGCAGCAGCACGGTGCGGTGTTCGCTCTGGGGGGCGGCGTTCTCGGTCATGGCACCAGTCTCGCGCCTGGCGGGACCGGTTCCTCCTCCGCCCCCTCCGCAGCGGGGGCGGGGCGCCTCAGATACGCGGTGGCCGAGCCTCGTAGGGCGTGGAGAGGACGACGGTCGTACGGGTGGAGACGCCGGCCAGCGTACGGATCCGGGTGAGCAGGTGCTCGAGCTCCAGGGGGCTGGAGACCCGCACCTTGAGGATGTAGTTCTCGTCACCCGCGACGCTGTGGCACGCCTCCAGCTCCGGCACGTCCGCCAGCCGTTCGGCGATGTCGTCGGGTGCGCTCGGGTCGAAGGGTTTCACCGAGATGAACGCGGTGAGAGGCAGGCCGACGGCCTCGGGGTCGACGACCGCGGCGTAGCCCCGGATCACCCCGCGCTGCTCCAGCCGGCGGACGCGCTGATGAACGGCCGAGGTGGACAGGCCCGTGGCCTTGCCCAGGTCGGTGTAGCTCATCCGCCCGTCCTTGACGAGCAACTCCACGATCTGACGGTCCAGCTCCTCCATGCGGATCAACCTAAGGCCCCGGGCGCTCCAGGCACAGCCGTGGGAGCCCCGGAAGGGCACGTTCGAGGGGCATGTGACGAATGCCACAGGTTTACGGGTGGGTAGCCGAGGACCTCGCGGTTACGGCCGACTTCCCACGGGAAGTGCTTGCTGTGGCCGAGGCCGTGGCGCCTTGTCGGCCCACCCGAGGGGGGAATGACCCATGCAGAGCCTGAAGCTCACCGGACGTACCGAACCGCAGCCGGACACAGACACCGAGGACGCCGCGTACGCGGCTCCCGACGAGGACACCGTTCTCGACGCGTACGACACATTCGAGATGTACCGGGTGATCTGCCCGGACTGCGCCCAGCCGATCGCCCTGCTGGCGGACGAGGACGTGCTTCCCGAACACGCGCTGTGCCCCACGCCGTGGAACCCGTTCGTCCTCACCGTCTGCCCCGGCACGAACCGCGACGCCTCCAAGGCGCGCCCGGCCGACGAAACGCTCGAGGCGCAGGAGCAGGAGACCGCTCTGCTGCTGACGCTGCCTCAGGGGCTCGACTGGCGGATGCAGCCCTTCTCGCACGCCGGCGGTCCGGGTTCGCGTCCCCTTCGGTACGTGCCGCCTCAGACGCGGCGTCACGCCGCCTGAGGTCCCAGCGCCGCGAAAGGCGCACTCTGCGCGCACCACGACGGCCGGGCCGGCGTGGTGCGGACAGGCCATCGGACGGCCGGTGGCCGCGCCCCCGGGGAACGGGCACGCCGATCGGCCGCCAGTGACACCCGGCCCCTCAGCGGCGTCGGCTCTGCAGGACCCCGCCGCAGGCAACGGCCGTCGGCCGCCGCACCGTCGTCCGGTGGATCGGACCACGGGACGGGCCCCGGCCGGGAGGCCGCTCGGGCCGGTCCGCGGGGCAGTCCGTGCCGCACACCGCCGGCCCGTGCGGGTCAGCGGGTCTCGGGACCAGCGAGGTGACGGGCGATGACCATGCGCTGGATCTGATTGGTGCCCTCGACGATCTGGAGCACCTTGGCCTCGCGCATCAGCCGCTCGACGGGGAAGTCGAGGGTGTAGCCGTAGCCCCCGAGCACCTGGACCGCGTCGGTGGTCACCTGCATCGCCGCGTCGGTGCAGAACAGCTTCGCCATGGCAGCCTGCCGCGAGAACGGCAGTCCCGCGTCACGGAGCCGGGCGGCTTCCAGGTAGAGGGCGCGTCCGGCCTCGATGCGGGTGGCCATGTCGGCGAGCATGAAGCGCAGCCCCTGGAAGTCCGCGATCGGCCGGCCGAACTGGCGCCGGTCGGTGGCGTATCCGACCGCTTCGTCCAGGGCCGCCTGGGCGACGCCGATGGCACAGGCGGCGATTCCCAGCCGTCCCGAGTCGAGCGCGGACAGGGCGATGGCGAAGCCCTGCCCCTCGTCACCGAGGCGTCGGTCGCCTGAGATCCGTACGCCGTCGAAGTGCAGCTGCGCGGTGGGTGAGCCCTTCATGCCCATCTTCTTCTCGGGCAGTGCCGCGTCGAGGCCCTCGGCGTCGCCGGGGACGAGGAAGGCGGTGATGCCACGGGGGCCGTCCCCCCCGGTGCGGGCCAGCACCGTGTAGAAGTCGGCGATGCCGCCGTGGGTGATCCATGCCTTGGTTCCGGTGAGGACCCAGTCCTCACCGTCCCGTACGGCCTTGGTGCGGAGCGAGGCGGCATCGGAGCCCGAGGACGGCTCGGAGAGGCAGTAGGCGCCGAGCAGGCCGCCCGAGAGCATCGCCGGGAGATGGTCGGCCCGTTGCTCCTGCGTGCCGTATCCGGCGAGTGCGTGGCAGGCCAGCGAGTGGACGCTGACGCCGAGGCCGACGGTGAGCCGTGCGGCCGCCAGCTCTTCGAGGACCTGGAGGTACACCTCGTAGGGCTGGTCGCCGCCTCCGTACGCGGAGTCGTACGGCAGTCCCAGCAGCCCGGCTTCGGAGAGCAGGGTGAAGACCGGGCGCGGGAAGAAGCCCGCCTCTTCCTCCTCGGCCGTCCGGGGCGTGATCTCTTTCGACACGATGTCGCGTACGAGCTCGACGAGCTGCCGGGACTCCTCGGTGGGCAGACGGCGTTCCACCGGCTGCGGGGCACGGTCGGACATGACGGCGCTCTCCTCCCTGTCGGGCGTGACGACGGTCGCGCGCGCGGGGTGTGCGCGGCACCGCCGGGTGGTCCCGGGCGATGCCCGGAAATCTACGGCTCCACCGCCGATCCTGCCTTCCCGGATCACGGGAGGTGCTGGCCAGCGGCTGTGGCGCGTTGAGTATGCCCGATCGGAGCGCATGCGTCACCGGTTGCTGACGACCGTCACCAGGGAATCCGGCCCGAAAATCATTGACCCAACTGGTCCAGTCCTCCTGCGGCCTCCTCCCACGCCCACGATCGCGTCCATGCCCATTCGGGGAGCCGCGAGCATGCCTCCCCGCACTCACGCCCTCCCCCCACGAGGAGCCACTACGACCGGACTTCGCCGCCCCGGCGCAGCTCGGCGGTGCACGCGGTGGCGGCGAGCGCCCGGAGACCATCTGGTCCTTCGGCGGGTGGAGTCGGTCCGGCGGCTTCGCCGAGGCCGGCGTGACGCAGGCGGAGCCGGGCGGTACGGCGACCGGGGAGCGCCGCAGACGTACGAGGCGGGCATCGAGGACTGCAAGGTCCTGAAGAACAGCTGCCCCGTGGCGGGCACGGCGTACGCCCACTGCGGCACGAGCTGGTGGGGCTACGGCACTCCCGCTTATCGCCACGAAGACGGACCACAAGGACCGGCAGGGCCCGGGCGGCACCTTCTTCTGGGAGCTCAGCGGCGACACCACGAACGGCGAGCTCATCAAGGCCATCATCTGACCCGGGCGGGGTACACGCACCGCAGGGCGGGTCAGGGGTGGGGTGCCGGGCGGGCGCCCCACCCCACCCGTCGTGAGCAACGGGCGCCCGCCCCTCGCGCTGGAGGGGAGCGACCGAGAACCCCGCGCGCCGGCCCGCCGCCTCCGTCGGTGGCCGCGAGGGCGGGGTTCGCCCGAGTTCGAGCACGGTGCAAGATCAGCAGGGCGCACCGAGAAGGTCGGGACGTCTCACTCGGCCGTGAGAAGCCGGGGTGGCCTCAGAACAAGTCGAGGTGGCGCAGAACGCGCCTCTGAGCCGCCGTGAGGGCAGTCGACCAGAAGACGTAGCAGACCCCTCCCGTACCGCTTCTGACCTGCCCGTTCGCGTCGTAGCGCTTGGTCCTCAGCCAGATGTTCTCCCACTCGCGCCGCTGATAGACGCGCCGCACCGCGTCGTTGGACGGTGATGCGGGGTCGTTGGCGATCACGTCGCCGTCGGCCGTGAAGCCGATGACTGTCATCAGGTGGCCCGAGGTCCCGTATCCCGCGCCCGTCAGCTCGCCCTTGAGGAACGACTGGGACGTGATGACCGGGATTCCCGCGCCGATCAGCGCCTCCAGGTCGGCCAGCGACCCGAGCCGGGTGACCGCGGCGTTCATGTCCCTGTACGTCGAGGCG
This sequence comes from Streptomyces sp. NPDC005791, assembly GCF_042871485.1. Taxonomy (NCBI): domain Bacteria; kingdom Bacillati; phylum Actinomycetota; class Actinomycetes; order Kitasatosporales; family Streptomycetaceae; genus Streptomyces; species Streptomyces sp. NPDC005791. The sequence continues at coordinate 127,832 of NZ_JBIAIP010000018.1, read as the reverse complement.
TAGGCGGCGTTGAAAGGCCAGTTGCCGCAGCCCTCGTACTGGTGGTCGAAGGTGTAGCGGGCCGCGTGGCAGACCTGCGGGTCGGCGAGGCCGGGTCTGACCCAGGCCAGGTCCTCCGGGGTGGGCTTGCGCCCCCAGTACTCGATGATCATCTGTGAGGAGGTGGGACTGCACCAGGCCTCACCCCCGTTGTCGTACTCCGGGTACTCCCCCTCATGGATGTTCTGCGAGTAGCGGGGCACCACCAGCTCACGTGCGGTGCCGGGCGCTGTGGCGGGGACGGTGAAGCGGTCAGGGATGTCCGAGGCCATCGCGCCGACCCGGTGGACCGTGGGCGTGAGGCGGGTGCCGGGAGCCCGGTGGAGCGTGAGCCTCAGGCGGTACGACACCAGCCGCAGCCCGCTCGCCGCGTCGTCCACGGAGAGGGTGTCGGTCCAGACCGTACTTCTGTCGTCGGTCTGGTCGTCCACGGAGGCGCGGCGGATGTCCGCGTCACCGGCGGCCCAGCGGCCCATCACGTACCAGGGCGTGTCCGTGCCGTCCGAGTAGCGGCCGCGCAGCTCGATCTGGATCCAGGTGCCCGGCGGGGTGTGGGCGTTCCAGGAGGCGATCACCTCGGTGGCCGGTACGGCCGAGCGGTGGACCGGGGAGGTCCAGGTCGCGTACTCCCAGGCACGCGTCGCGCCGGTGTGCGGGTCGGTGTAGTCGGTGCTTCCGACGGGGGTGGAGATCACCAGGCCCGGCCGGGGGCCGGCGACGGCGCGGGTTCCCGTGGACGTCCCGCAGCGCCAGTCTGAGTAGGTGGTCCAGAAACGGTTGTCCACGAGCGAGGCTGCCGCCGGTGACGAGTCGGTACGGGATGATGCGGCGGTCGCCGGGCCGGGGGAGGCCACGGCGCCTGTCCCGGCTGCTGCCGCGAGTGCGGCGGTGAGCACGGTTCTGCGTGAAGTCGGTCTGGTCATGGGCGAGACCCCCGGTCATCGAGCGGATTGGGGCTGCGGGTGCCGATCGGTGCGCCAACTATCGCGGGTCAAAGCCGGGTCCGGCCAGTGATTCGCCCTGTGCCGCGCAAGCAATATGGGTCTGGTCCACTGATGTGACCAGGGCGGCGCCACGGTCGGGCCCGCAGGACTCGTAGGGTGGGATGCATGAACGACCTGGCGGACCCCGCCCGCCGACTGCGCTCCCTCGCCCCGTCCTGCGGGCCGGTGCGGCTGATCGCGGTCGACGGCCACGCGGGGTCCGGCAAGAGCACCTTCGCCGGCCGTCTGGCCGCGGCACTCGGCGACGCGCCCGTGCTGCACCTGGACGACCTGGCCACACACGAGCAGCTCTTCGCCTGGACGGACAGGCTGCGGCGACAGGTCCTGGATCCCCTCTCACGGGGAGAGCCCGCGCGGTACGCCCCGTACGACTGGACGGCCCGGCGCTTCGGACCGCCGGGCACGCTGCTCCCCGCCCCCGTGGTGCTTCTCGAGGGGGTGGGGGCGGGCCGCGCCGCGGTGCGGCCGTTCCTCGCGGGGCTGCTGTGGGTCGAGGGGGAGAGAGAGGCCTCCTGGGAGCAGGGCAGGCACCGCGACGGCCCCGAGCTGTCGGACTTCTGGGACGGCTGGACCGTCGCGGAGCGGCGGCATTTCGCCGAAGACCCCTCCTACCCGTTCGCGGACGCGGTGATACGGCGGACACCCACGGGGTACGCGTGGCTGGAAGGGCCCCGTCCGACAGCGGTGGCGAGTCAGGTCGTGACGGAAAGTGAAACTCGAGGGTAGCCGTACCGGCCGGTAGGGGAATGCCCCGAAGAGGCTCCTACTCGGCTTGACCGGCGGGCCGTACAGGTCCTACGTTCGCGATGTGCGGCTTTTCGAAGCCCCGCAGACGCGAAGCCCCCGGTTGTTCCCCCGTGATCGGGGGCTTCGTTCTGCCCTCCCACTCCGGTGCACCGAGCCCTTCACTCACCCTCGGTCACCGCCCCCGATGCGCCGATTGCACCCTTAACCGCTCACTCCCTGTGCAGGTACGATGCCTCTCGGGTGTGGTCAATTCCCGTCCCCGGCACGGTGATTAGGTGCGCCGCGCTGGGCATGCTGTGCGGGCGGGACATTCTGGGGGCACGGTTTGTGGGGGACCTGATGGACATCGGCACGCCGGGCGCGCAGGCCCCGGCCGACCTGGCCTGGCTGCGCGGGGTGGACGCCTACACCATGGGCGCGTACCCCCAGGCCGAGGAGGAGTTCAGGACCGCGGTGCGCCTTGATCCCGGCATGGCCGACGGCTGGCTGGGTCTGCACGCGCTGCGGATCGACACCACCACGGCGCTGTTACGCATGTACCACCATCGTGAGCGCTTCGGCGAGCAGCGCACCCGTCATCGCCGCACGCTCAACTCGTGGTACTGGCTGGGGTGGTGGGTGCAGCCGGTGCTGGAGAGTCCACGCGATCTGCTTCTCGCGCACGCCTCGCACTGGCTGGACGGCCGCCATGTGCCGGAGCTGGACCGGGCGTTGGCGGGCCTTCCGCCGGTCGACGCCGATGCCCAGGTGCGCTTCCTGCACGCCTGCCGCTCGTACCTGGTCAAGGACTGGGAACAGCTCGTACGCACCACTGAGCGGCTGATCGACGATCCGCTGCTCGGCATCGAGGCGGGGCTCTTCGGTGGCATGGCGCGGGTGCGCCTGGAGATGTACGGGCAGGCGGAGCCCTTCCTGTCCGCCGCGTTGATGCGCTGTCGCAGCGAACAGCCGCAGCGCAAGGAGCTCCGCTACTGGCTGGCGCGGGCCCACGAGGGCACCGGTCGCAGCGCGGCGGCCCTGCCGCTGTACCGGGCGGTACACCGTGTGGACCCGGCGTTCATGGACACCTCCGCCAGACTCGCGGCGATCTCCGAGGGGGACGGCTACGACGAGGCCTCCGATCTCGCCGCGGTCTCGCTGGCCGGCTTCGGCTCGGACGGCTCGGGCGTGGAGTCCCGGGCGGACGGGGACATGGTTCTCGGCACCGACCTGGTGGAGGGCCGTGAGCCCTGGCTCGGCGGCGACCCGGAGATCCCGCCGGGTGCTGTGGTGCCACCTTCCAAGTCCGGCGGTGACGGGGCACGGGCGAAGCCCGGTGCGCCGCGGGCCGCCGTCTTCCCCGCAGGACCGAGCGACCCGGTGATGCTCGCGGCGGCCTTGGCCGAGCTCGAGCGCATGGTCGGGCTCGAACCGGTGAAGCGTCAGGTCAAGGCCCTGTCCGCGCAGCTGAACATGGCGCGTCTGCGGGCCGAGCAGGGTCTTCCGGTGCAGCCGCCGAAGCGCCACTTCATCTTCTCCGGCCCGTCCGGGACGGGCAAGACCACGGTCGCCCGCATCCTGGGCCGGGTGTTCTACGCACTCGGGCTGCTCGGCGGGGACCACTTGGTGGAGGCCCAACGGTCCGACCTGGTGGGCGAGTTCCTCGGACAGACGGCGGTGAAGGCCAACGAGCTGATCGACTCGGCTCTCGGCGGGGTGCTGTTCGTGGACGAGGCCTACAGCCTCGCCAACTCGGGTTACAGCAAGGGCGACGCGTACGGCGACGAGGCCCTTCAGGTCCTGCTCAAGCGGGCCGAGGACAACAGGGACCACCTGGTCGTCATCCTCGCCGGCTACCCGGAGGGCATGGACCGGCTGCTCTCCACCAACCCAGGGCTCTCCTCACGCTTCACCACGCGGGTCGACTTCCCGAGCTACCGTCCCCTCGAACTCACCGCGATCGGTGAGGTGCTGGCCTCCGAGAACGGCGACGTTTGGGACGAGGAGTCCCTCGAGGAGCTGCGCAGCATCAGCGGACATGTGGTCGAGCAGGGCTGGATCGACGAGCTGGGCAACGGCCGTTTCCTGCGCACCCTGTACGAGAAGAGCTGCGCCTACCGTGACCTGCGGCTGTCCGGCTGCGCCGCCCCGCCGACCCGGGACGATCTGGCCACGCTGCGCCTGCCCGATCTGATGCAGGCGTACGGCGAGGTGCTGTCGGGCCGTGGCCCGGCCGACCGCAGGACACAGGAGCCCGGGGACCGGTGAAGCTGCCGTCGGGCAGCCCCGCGGGGCTGTCCGACGGCAGCTTCGCTCAGCCGAGGGGAGCCATGGCCCTCGGCGCCTCCACCGCGCGGCGGGGCACAGAGACGCGGTGGGCCGGGTCCCGGACCTCCCCCACGAGCTTTTCCAGGACGTCCTCCATGGCGACCAGGCCGAGTACCTTGCCCGACGCGTCGGCGACCTGGGCGAGATGTGTGGCCGCGCGGCGCATGACCGTCAGGGCGTCGTCCAGCGGGAGTTCCGCCCGTACCGTCGCCATCGGGCGCCAGATCTGCTGCGGGACGGCCCGCTCGCCGTCCTCCAGCTCCAGGACGTCCTTGACGTGCAGATAGCCCATGAACGGTCCGCCGCCCTCCGCGCAGACGGGAAAGCGTGAGTAGCCGGTCCGCACGGTCAGCTCCTCGACGCGGCGCGGGGTGACGGAGGGGTCCACCGTGACCAGTGAGGCCCGGTCGAGCAGTACGTCGGTCACGGGCCTGCTGCCCAGCTCGAGGGCGTCCCCGAGGCGATCACGCGCCTCCGGTTCCAGCAGGCCCGCCATACCGGCGTCCTCCACCAGACGATTGAGCTGTTCGCTGGTGAAGACCGCGTCGACCTCGTCCTTCGGCTCGACCTTGAAGAGCCGAAGGACGAGCGTGGCGCATGCGCCGAGGGCGGAGGTGACGGGCCGGCAGAGCCGGGCGAAGCCGACCAGGCCGGGGCTGAGCCACATCGCGGTCTTCTCGGGGGCGGCCATCGCCAGGTTCTTCGGGACCATCTCGCCGATGACGAGATGAAGGAAGACCACGGAGACGAGGGCGACCGCGAAGCCGAGCGGATGCACGAGTCCTTCGGGCAGGTGCGCCGCGTGGAAGACCGGCTCCAGGAGGTGGGCCACGGTCGGCTCCGCGACGGCGCCGAGCGTGAGGGAACAGATGGTGATACCGAACTGTGCGGCGGCCATCATCTGCGGCAGGTTCTCCAGTCCGTGCAGGACCTGTCTGGCCCGGCTGGACCCGCCTGCCGCGAGGGGTTCGACCTGGCTGCGCCGTACGGAGACGAGCGCGAATTCGGCGCCGACGAAGAAGCCGTTCGCCAGTACCAGGAGACCGGCGAAGACCAGCTGTACGAGGCTCATCGCACGGCCTCCAGCAGTTCCTGGGTGAGCCGTTCCGGCTGTGCGTGCTGTTCCGGCCGGCCGGCCTGAGCCGGCGGTGCGTCCGTCAGGCGGACGAAGCGGACCTGTTCGGCACGGTAGTGGCCGACCTGGCGGACGGCGATCCGCCAGCCGGGCAGTTCGGTCCGGTCACCGGGTGCGGGGATGCGCCCCAGCAGATCGGCAATCAGCCCGGCCACGGTCTCGTACGGCCCTTCGGGCACGTCGAGGCCCATCCTCCGCAGGGCCAGCACCCGGGTGCTGCCCTCCACGTCCCAGCCGGACCGTCCGTCTTCGGCGACGACGGGCGTCAGCTCGGGGCGGTCGGCGCCCTCCGCGTCGTGTTCGTCCCGTACCTCGCCGACGAGTTCCTCGATGATGTCCTCGAGGGTGACGACACCGGCGGTGCCGCCGTACTCGTCGACCACGACGGCGATCGGCTGCTCGCTGCGCAGCCGCTGGAGCAGCTGTTCGACGGGCAGGGACTCCGGCACCAGGAGCGGCGGCACGGCGATCCGGCTCACCGGGGTGCGCAGCCGGTCCTGGGAGGGGACGGCAAGGGCGTCCTTGAGGTGGACCATGCCGACGACCTCGTCGATGCGGTCCCGGTAGACGGGGAAGCGGGAGAGCCCGGTGGCCCGCGTGAGGTTCAGCACGTCCGCCGCGGTCGCCGACGCCTGCAGCGCGCTGACCTTCACCCGAGGTGTCATGACGTGCTGCGCGGTGAGACCGGCGAGGGACAGGGTCCGCACGAAGAGATCGGCGGTGTCCTGCTCCAGGGTGCCGGCCTCGGCGGAGTGCCGGGCCAGCGAGACGAGCTCGCCCGGGGTCCTGGCGGAGGCGAGTTCGTCGGTGGGTTCGACGCCCAGCAGCCGGACCAGCCGGTTGGCGACGGCGTTCAGGGCGGTGATCACCGGCCGCAGGAGGGTGGAGAAGAGGTGCTGGGGCCCGGCGACGAACCGGGCCACCTGGAGCGGCCGGGAGACCGCCCAGTTCTTGGGTACGAGTTCGCCGATCACCATCTGGACGGCGGAGGCGAACAACATACCGATCACGACGCTCACCCCGGGAACAGCCCCGTGGGGCAGTCCGGTGGCGGTGAGAGGTCCGGCGAGCAACTGGGCGAGCGCCGGTTCGGCGAGCATGCCGACGACCAGCGAGGTGATGGTGATGCCGAGCTGGGTGCCGGAGAGCTGGAAGGAGAGCTCGCGCAGGGCTGCGACGACGGTACGGGCCCGGCGGTCGCCTTCGGCGGCGGCGCGCTCGGCGTCCGGCCGTTCCACGGTGACGAGCCCGAATTCGGCTGCCACGAAGAACCCGTTGGCGAGAATGAGAAGGAATGCCGCGAGGAGCAGCAACAGGGGGGTGGTCATGCCGCCGCCTCCGGAGAGAGGGCGGCGCAGGTACTACCGGACGATCCGTCCATTGCTGGAGGGAGTCACTCCTTGGGTCGCAGGAAATGCCCCGCGGGCCTCGAAGGCCCTCCGCTGCGGGGCGGGGCGCACCCGGTGCGCCACCGGTCCCAGAATAATCGGGATCGGCCCGTACGGGGCAGTGGGCTCAGCTGTTCTCCGTGGCGTCGTTCACTCCGCTGCCGTGGAATTCGGCGAGGGCGCGGAGGGCCCGGGCGTCGCTGATGGCCCGTTCCCTGGCGATTCCGGGCTGGATGCCGAGTGCGGGCATGCTGGTGCCGTCGTTGAGGTCGAGAAAGACCCACGGGTCTCCGGCGCGCAGGTTGACACGGAGGATCTGCGCCCAGGCGAGCCGGCGGGTACGGGTGATGTTGACGACCGTGACCCCCGCTTCGTCGACGGTGATGCGGGGCCTGCTGAGCAGGGCGAGGACGCCGAAGAAGAGCAGGGCGACGAAGACGAAGCTGGTCCGCTCCCCCGGGCTGAGGTGCTCCAGTATGAACGCGACGGCGGTGATGACGACGAACATGGCCGCCCCCACGGCCAGCAGGACCACCCGGGTGAGGGTGGGCCTGAAGGTGGCCGGAAGAGCGGGGAGCCCGGACGGCCGGGGCGCGGGGTCGGACATGGCGGCGCTGCGTCCTTAGAGGTGTGCTGTGGTCCGGTTCAGGGGTCTGCTCCGGCTGGGGCCGGCTGTCAGAGGCGGCAGGCGTGGATGGCCGTCGTGAGGATGGCGCGCGCACCCAGCTCGTACAGGTCGTCCATGATCCGCTGGGCCTCCTTGGCCGCGACCATGGAACGGACGGCGACCCAGCCCTCGTGGTGCAGGGGGGAGATGGTCGGTGACTCCAGGCCCGGGGTAAGGGCCACGGCGCGCTCCAGGTGCTCGACGCGGCAGTCGTAGTCCATCATCACGTAGGAGCGGGCGACCAGAACGCCCTGCAGGCGGCGCAGGAACTGCTGCACCTTGGGGTCCTCGGTGTCGGCGCCCTTGCGTCGGATCACGACGGCTTCCGACGTCATGATCGGCTCGCCGATGACCTCCAGCCCGGCGTTGCGCAGGCTGGTGCCGGTCTCGACGACGTCGGCGATGACCTGGGCGACACCGAGCTCGATGGCGGTCTCGACCGCTCCGTCGAGGTGGACGACGGAGGCCTTGACGCCGGCGTCGGCGAGGTGCGCGGCGACGATGCCCTCGTAGGAGGTGGCGATCGTCATGCCGTCGAAGTCCTGGGGGCCGGTGGCCGTACCGGGCTTGGTGGCGTAACGGAAGGTCGAGCGTGCGAAGCCGAGCTGCAGGATCTCCTCGGCGTCGGCACCGGAGTCCAGCAACAGGTCACGGCCGGTGATGCCGATGTCGAGGCGGCCCGAGCTGACGTAGATCGCGATGTCGCGCGGCCGCAGGTAGAAGAACTCGACCTCGTTGGCCGGGTCGACCAGGACGAGTTCCTTGGACTCCTTGCGCTGCTGGTAGCCGGCCTCATGGAGCATCGCCATCGCAGGTCCGGAGAGTGAACCCTTGTTGGGAACGGCGATGCGCAGCATGAGGTCGGGTTTCCTTTGTGCGGAGGGATGTTCGGGGGTTGGGCGGGGGTGGCTCAGAGGTGGGCGTAGACGTCGTCGAGGGAGATCCCGCGGGCGACCATCATCACCTGGACGTGGTAGAGCAGCTGCGAGATCTCCTCGGCGGCGGCTTCCTTGCCCTCGTACTCGGCGGCCATCCAGACCTCGGCGGCCTCCTCGACGACCTTCTTGCCGATGGCATGCACTCCCTTGTCCACCAGCTCGGCGGTGCGGGAGGTGGAGGGGTCGCCGTCGGCGGCCTTGAGCTGCAGCTCGGCGAAGAGCTCTTCGAAGGTTTTGTTCGCCATGATGTCCTTAGAATACGGGGTCCCGAGGCGCTGCTCAGCGCCAGGGTTCGCTGACGGTGCGCAGTGTCGCGGCGGTGGCCACGGCGGCGGTGACCGCTTCGTGCCCCTTGTCCTCGTTGGAGCCTTCGAGTCCGGCCCGGTCCAAAGCCTGTTCCTCGTTGTCACAGGTGAGCACACCGAATCCGACGGGGACTCCGGTGTCGACCGTGACCTGGGTGAGGCCGTTGGTCACGCCCTGGGACACGTATTCGAAGTGGGGGGTGCCTCCGCGGATGATCACCCCGAGGGCGACGATCGCGTCGTAACCGCGGCCGGCGAGCACCTTGGCCACCACCGGGAGCTCGAAGCTGCCGGGGACCCGGAGCAGCGTCGGCTCGTCGATGCCCAGGTCGCGCAGGGCGCGCAGGGCCCCGTCGACGAGCCCGTCCATGACCTTCTCGTGCCACTGGGCCGCGATCACCGCCACCCGCAGGTCTCCGCAGTTGCGTACGGACAGTTCGGGTGCGCCCTTGCCGCTCATGTCTCTCCTGTGTGTTCGTCGGTGCTTACTGGTTGCTGCAGGCCGACGCGGGGGCGTCGAGCCAGGGCAGGTCGTGTCCCATCCGGTCCCGCTTGGTGCGCAGGTACCGCAGGTTGTGCTCACCGGCCTGTACGGGCATGGGTTCCCGCCCGGTGATCTCGAGCCCGTGCCGTACGAGCGCCGCGGTCTTTTCAGGGTTGTTGGTCATCAAGCGCAGGGAGCGCACGCCGAGGTCCCGCAGGATCCGGGCGCCCGCCGCGTAGTCCCGCGCGTCGGCGGGCAGCCCGAGTTCGAGGTTGGCGTCGAGCGTGTCGGAGCCGAGCTCCTGGAGTTCGTAGGCGCGCAGCTTGGACAGCAGTCCGATGCCACGGCCCTCGTGCCCGCGCAGATAGACGACGATCCCCCGGCCCTCTGCCGTGACACGTTCCATCGAGGCGTGCAACTGGGGGCCGCAGTCGCAGCGCTGGGACTGGAAGATGTCACCGGTCAGGCATTCGGAGTGGACCCGGACGAGGACGTCCTGGCCGTCCCCGATGTCACCGTGGACGAGTGCCACGTGCTCGACGCCGTCGGCGACGGAGCGGTAGCCGTACGCGGTGAACAGGCCGAAGGCCGTGGGCAGCCGGACCTCGGCCTCGCGGCGCACGGTGGGCTCGGAGCTGCGGCGGTAGGCGATCAGGTCCTCGATGGAGATGATCGTGAGGCCGTGCTTGCGGGCGAACGGGACGAGTTCGGGCAGCCGCAGCATCACGCCGTCCTCGCCCGCGATCTCGACGATGGCACCGGCGGGCCGCAGCCCGGCGAGCCTGGCCAGGTCGACGGCGGCCTCGGTGTGGCCGTTGCGTACGAGCACACCACCGGCGCGGGCGCGGAGCGGGAAGACGTGGCCGGGGCGTACGAAGTCGTCGGGGCCGGCCCTGCCTCCCGCCAGCATCCGGAGCGTGGTGGCGCGGTCGGCCGCGGAGATCCCGGTGGTCACGCCGTGCTCCGTGGAGGCGTCCACGGAGACGGTGAAGGCCGTCTTCATCGACTCGGTGTTGTGGGTGACCATCTGCGGGAGTTCGAGGCGTTCCAGCTCGTCGTCCTCCATGGGCGCGCAGATCAGACCGCGGCACTCGCTCATCATGAAGGCGATGATCTCGGGGGTCGCCTTCTCGGCGGCGATGACGAGGTCACCCTCGTTCTCCCGGTCCTCGTCGTCGACGACCACGACGGGCCGTCCGGCGACGATGTCGCGGATCGCCTGCTCGACGGGGTCGAGGGAGAGGTCTTCGAGGACGCGGTCGTGCAACCAGGTGGGCTGGGCAGTCATGCCGTGGCTCCTTCCAGAGCGGGTGTCCGCGTACGCAGCCACCAGTCGCGCATGCCCCACAGGACGAGGGCGCCGTAGACGACGTAGATGAGACCGGAGAAGGCGAGTCCGCCGTGGAAGTTGAGCGGTACGCCGACGAGGTCGACGAGCAGCCAGGCGAACCAGAACTCGACCATGCCGCGCGCCTGGGCGATCATCGCGACGAGGGTGCCGGCGAAGATGTAGGCGTCCGCCCACGGGCTCCAGGAGAGCGACGGGAAGGCGGTGAACAGCCCGCCGACGGCGAGCGTGCCGAGCGCGGCGCCGCCCACCAGGTACCCGCGCTCGCGCCAGGTGGCGAACCGTACGGCGATGGAACCGTCCTGCGCCTGCTGCCTGCCGCGGGTCCACTGCTGCCAGCCCCAGACGGCGACGGCGATGACGATCAGCTGCTTGCCGACGCTGCCCGCCTGCTGCACGGAGACGTTGGCGGCGACCAGGACGACGCCGGACAGGAGCTGGGCGGGCCAGGTCCAGACCGAGCGGAGCCAGCCGAGGGCCAGGGCGATCAGGCCGATGGTGTTGCCGATCATGTCCGACCAGATGATGCGCTGTCCGAAGGCGGTGAACGCCTCCGAGTTCAGCCAGTCGAGGGCGCTCATGCGACCGGCTCCCCTGCTCCGGGCACGGCGCCGTGACCGAGCAGCCGTTCGACGTACTTCGCGAGGACGTCCACCTCGAGGTTGACCGGGTCGCCCGGCTCCTTGATGCCGAGCGTGGTCAGGGCGAGGGTGGTGGGGATGAGGCTGATGGTGAAGTGGTCGGACCCGGCGTCGACGACGGTCAGGCTCACTCCGTCGACGGTGATCGAGCCCTTCTCCACCACGTAGCGGGCCAGGCCGGCGGGCAGGGAGATCTTGACGATCTCCCAGTTCTCCGAGACCCGGCGCTCGATGATGCGGCCCGTGCCGTCCACGTGCCCCTGGACGATGTGACCGCCTAGGCGGCCGCCGAGGGCCATGGGGCGCTCCAGGTTGACCCGGGAGCCGGCCGTGAGGGCGCCGAGGCTGGAGCGGTCCAGCGTCTCGGCCATGACATCGGCGGTGAACTCGTTCTCCCCGAGGTCCACGACGGTGAGGCAGACGCCGTTGACGGCGATGGAGTCGCCGTGTTTGGCGTCCTCGGTCACGACGGGGCCGCGCAGTCGGAAGCGGGAGGCGTCGTCGAGCTTCTCGACGGCGGTGACCTCACCCAGTTCTTCGACAATTCCGGTGAACACTCAGTTTCCCTTCCGAGCAGGGACGGGGACGGCGGTGATGCGCAGATCGGGGCCGACACGAACGGTCTCGGTCACATCGAGGCGCAACGCCTGGGCGAGGGTGGAGATTCCGGCGTCGGCGAGGGCTGACGGGCCCGCTCCGAGGAGGACCGGTGCGAGATAGCCGACGACGGTGTCGACCGCGCCCGCGGCGACGAAGGAGCCGGCCAGGACCGGCCCGCCTTCGAGGAGTACAGAGCGGATGCCCCGGCCGTGGAGGGCCGCGAGCAGGGCGTCGATGTCCAGCCCGGGCCCGGTGGCGGCGCGCGGCAGGCGCAGCACGGCGTCCTGGGGGAGGTGGCCGGCTACGGCGTCGTCGGCGACCGCGATCAGGGTGGGCGCGGTCCCGTCGAGGACCCGGGCCCCCGGCCGGACGGCCGTGGCGCCGGTGTCGACGACCACTCTGAGCGGCTGGGTGGCGCCCTCGATGCCGCGTACGCCGAGCTGGGGGTCGTCGGTGCGGGCGGTGCCGGAGCCGACCATGACGGCGTCGGCCTGGGCGCGCAGCCGGTGGACGTCGGCACGGGCCTCGGGGGAGGTGATCCAGCGGCTGGTGGCGTCGGCGGCGGCGATACGGCCGTCGAGGGTAGCCGCGTACTTCCACAGGACGTACGGGCGGCCGAGGCGGACCGAGGTGAGCCAGGCGGTGTTGCCGGCCTCCGCCTCGTCGGCGAGGAGGCCCTGTTCCACCTGGACGCCTGCGGCGCGCAGGGTGTCGGCGCCGCCCATGGCCTGTGGGTTCGGATCGCCCACCGCGTAGACGACACGGTGCACACCGGCCTCGACGAGTGCCTGGGCGCAGGGGCCGGTGCGGCCGGTGTGGTTGCAGGGTTCGAGGGTGACGAGGGCGGTGCCGCCCCGGGCCCGCTCGCCGGCCTCACGCAGGGCGTGAATCTCGGCGTGCGGCCCGCCGGCGCGCTGGTGGAAGCCTTCGCCGGCCTGTTCCCCGGCGGCGTCGAGGATGACGCATCCGACGACCGGATTCGGGCTGGTGGCGCCGAGTCCGCGGGCCGCGAGCATGACTGCCCGCCGCATGGCGGTTGTTTCGGCTGCGGTGGCCACCGGGTCCTCCTGCCTCTTCGGGCACGGACTCCGGGGCCTGTCGATGACGACAGATGAAGCGGACGGCAACAGGGGAACGCCGAAAACCGGTTGCACGGACGAGGCGCTCCGGAGCATCCCGGAAAACCCACGTCCGCCGACGGCGGCGTACCTGTGACAACCCGCCGCGCACTGCCTCCCATCCGGACTTTCACCGTCGGTCCAGGAATCTCACCTGGTCAACCGGCCGCTGGATGCGGACGGGTCGCGGACTATAACCGCCGGTTCGGAATTACACCGACCCCGGAGTGCGCTGCTGCTGGTACAGAACTCATTCTGCCACGGTCCGCAGTGGTCCATCCGGGCGCCGTCTGTGGAACGGGTCACAGAGAGACATCGGACCCTCCTCGGAGCGTCACCGCGCCGGGGCGAAGAGGGCGTCCTGGGCGGCGTCCCGGGCGGCGAACAGCCCGCCGCGCAGGACCGCGCCGCCGCCCAGCGTCCCCGCCCTGACCTCGGTACGCAGCGGTGACATCCTGGCGAGCCGCTCCTCCACCCGCGCCGCGAGCGCACCGCCTCCCGCGCGGCCGACCTCACCGGCCAGGACGAGGCAGCCGGGATCGAGCACCGAGACGACGGAGGCCGCCCCGAGCGCGAGACGGCCGGCGAGCGCTTCCAGGAAGGCTTCCCCCGCGGTGTCACCGGCCTGCAGCGCGGCCCGGACGGCGAACGCCGCGGCGGGGTCCTGCTCCTGCGCTCCCTCGGCCTCGGGACCGCCCCACGTGCTGATGCCGTGTTCAGCGGCCAGCTCGCAGACGGCTGCCGAACCCACCAGGGAGTGGAAGCCTCCGTCGCAGTTGACCGCCGACGGAACTCCTGCGGTGCCGGGCACCGGAAGGAAGCCGATCTCCCCGGCTCCCCCGGACGCGCCGCGGCGCAGCTTCCCGTCCAGCATGACGGCGGCGCCGATCCCGTGCCCGAGCCAGAGCAGCACGAAGGTGTCGCGGTCCCGGGCCGCCCCGACACGGTGTTCGGCCACGGCGGCGAGATTGGTCTCGTTCTCCACGAGGACGGTGGCGGACAGCCGCTGCTGGAGCTCCTTGACCAGACCCCTGTGCCAGGCGGGGAGCCCGGCGCTGTCCCTGAGCTCACCGGTGACCGGGTCGATGAGGCCGGGAGCACCGATCCCGACACTGTGCAGCGGGGCGGTGCCCGCCGTGCGGGCGGTGCGTTCCAGCGTCGCCACGGCCCGTTCGACGGCGGGCCGGGTCCCGGTGTCGCTGCCGATGGGCAGGGTGGCCTCGGCCAGCGTGACACCGAGCAGGTCCGCGACGGCCACGGCGACACTGTCCGTACGCACGTCGAGGGCGGCCAGGTGCGCGCGGTCGGCGACGATTCCGTACAGCCGCGCGTTGGGGCCGCGTCGCTGTGAGCCGCTCTCCCCGACGACCTGGACCAGTCCGGCCTCCTGCAGGCGCTCCACCAGGTCGGCGACGGTGGGCCGGGACAGACCGGTCAGGGTCTTCAGCTGACTGGCCGTCAACGGGCCGTCCTGCTGGAGCAGACGCAGGGCGAGCCGGTCGTTGATGACCCGGGCGGTGCTCGGAGATGCGGGCATGCCGGGATCCTTCCAGATCACTGCCGTGCGGAACCTTACGGGCTATTTATCAGGCAGGGTTCCTGATAGTTTACTGCCCGCACCGCAGCCGTATGCCCGGAGGACCGTGGCGACGAGGCCGGAGAGACCGGCGGGCGGACGACGTCTCAGAGGAGGGCACGGCGTATGACATCGGTTCCCGCGGTCACGGCCTTCGGCACGGAACAGGTCAGGCGTGGCAGGTACGCGATCATGGCGGTCTTCACCGTGCACGGGGCGGTGACCGGGAGCTTCGCGACCCGGGTCCCCTGGATCCAGGACCACGCCTCCGTCAGCGCCGGAGAACTCGGCCTCGCCCTTGCCTTCCCGGCCATCGGCGCCTCCCTGGCGATGCCGCTCGCAGGCCGGGTCAGTCACCGCTTCGGCGCGCGGACCGCTCTGCGCGCACTGCTCGCGCTCTGGACCCTCGCACTGATCCTGCCGGCCCTCGCACCGAACCTGTACACCCTCTGCGCGGCGCTCTTCGTGTACGGGGCGTCCGCCGGGATGTCCGACGTGGCGATGAACGCGCTGGGTGTGGAGGTGGAGAACCGCCTCGACAGATCCATCATGTCCGGGCTGCACGGCATGTGGAGCGTGGGCGCCCTGATCGGTTCGACGGCCGGTACGGTCGCCGCGCACATCGGGGCCGACGCCCGGCTGCACCACACGGCGGCCGCCCTCGTCCTCACGGTGCTCGGTCTGATCGCCTGCCAGGGCGTACTGGACCTGCGCAGCCGGCCGGACGAGGAGCCGCCTCCGCGCTTCACCCTGCCGCCGAAGTCCGCCCTGGTGATCGGCGCTGTCGGGTTCTGCGCGGTCTTCGCCGAGGGCGCCAGTCTGGACTGGTCGGCGGTCTACCTCAAGGAGCACCTGGGCAGTTCGGCCGGGGTCGCCGCGGCCTCGACCACGGCGTTCGCGCTGACGATGGCGATCGCACGGCTCGCGGGAGACCGGGTGGTGGACCGTTTCGGCGCCGTACCGACGGTGCGGGTGAGTGGAGTGCTGGCCACCGTGGGCGGCCTGCTGGTGGTCCTCGCCCCGAACACGGCACTGGCCCTGTGCGGCTTCGGCCTGCTCGGACTCGGCGTGGCGGTGACCGTCCCGCTCGCCTTCGCCGCGGCGGGGCGCAGCGGGGACGACCCGAGCCGGGCCATCGCCGGCGTCGCCACCATCACGTACACCTCCGGACTCATCGCACCGTCGGCGATCGGCTCGCTGGCCGAGGCGACCTCGCTTCTGGTGTCCTTCGGCCTGGTGACGGCGCTGGCGTTCGGGCTGGTGCTGGGGGCGGGAGTGCTGCGGGGCAGCGACCGCAAAGTCACGGAAGGCGGCGTCGCGCAGCCGACGGCGACCGGTACCCCGACGGGCGGCTGACGGCCCGGCGGTGTCGCGGGCCGGGGACACGGACGGGGACGGACGGACGCCGACGGAACGGCAGGTTCCGTCGGCGGTGGGGTCGAGCGCGAGGTCACCGGCCCGCAGCACTACCATGGCTCTGATCTTTTCCGCGGGTGGACCCAGGACAGAGGGTGCGCCAGGCGGGTGTTCACCCACGGCCGGCCCTGTCGTCGTGCCTCTGAACCCAGTGCTCCGCCATTGATCGAAGCTGCCCGACCCCGTCGGCCGGCCTCAGGACCACCCCAGCAACACATCGAGGAGCAAGACCATGGCGGGCTTCGGCTGGAAGCTGCACGGCGACGGCAAGAGCCTCGCACCGGGCGAGGTCGTACGACCGGACGAGCGGCTCACCTGGGGCCGCACCGCCGGCCTCGGTGCGCAGCATGTGGTCTCGATGATCGGGGCCTGTTTCGTGGCCCCGATCCTGATGGGGCTGGACGCCAACCTCGCCGTCATGGCATCCGGTGTGGCCACCATCCTCTTCCTGCTCATCACCCGTGGCCGCATCCCCAGCTATCTCGGCAGCAGCCTGTCGTTCATCGGTGTGGCCGCCGTCATCAACACCCAGGGCGGCGACGCGGCGACCCTCACCGGGGCGCTGCTGGTCGTCGGCGCGGTCCTCTTCCTGTGCGGGGCGGTCGTCCGTGCTCTGGGCGCCCGCATCATCCACGCCGTCCTGCCGCCCGTGGTCACCGGCGCGGTGGTCATGCTCATCGGGTTCAACCTGGCTCCCGTCACCGCCGGCACCTACTGGCCCCAGGATCAGTGGACCGCGCTGCTCACCATGCTCTTCACGGGCTTCGCCCTCGTCGTGCTGCGTGGCTTCTGGTCCCGTATCGCGATCTTCCTCGGCCTCGCTTTCGGCTACCTGATCTCCTGGGTCTTCGACCGCGTCCTCGGCAAGATCCACTCCCCCGCCGGAGGCACCGAATCGGTCGACCACTGGCGCCTCGACCTCTCCGGGGTGGCCAAGGCCGACTGGATCGGCTTTCCCACCTTCCACGCCCCGAGCTTCTCCCTCTCCGCGGTTCTGGTCGCCCTGCCCGTCGTCATCGCGCTCATCGCCGAGAACGCCGGGCACGTCAAGGCCGTGGGTGAGATGACCGGCGACCCGCTGGACGACAAACTCGGCACAGCGGTCATGGCCGACGGTGCGGCGACCATGCTGTCGACGTCCGTCGGCGGCCCTGCCACGACCACGTACGCCGAGAACATCGGCGTCATGGCCGCCACCCGCGTCTACTCCACCGCCGCCTACTGGTGCGCCGCCGGCTTCGCGATCCTGTTCGGGCTCTGCCCCAAGTTCGGTGCCGTCGTGGCCGCCATCCCCGGCGGGGTCCTCGGCGGAATCACCGTCATCCTCTACGGCATGATCGGCCTGCTCGGCGCCCAGATCTGGGTCCGCTCCCGCGTCGACCTGTCCAACCCGCTCCACCTCGTACCCGTGGCCGCGGGACTCATCGTGGGAATCGGCAACGTCAGCCTGACCCTCACCGACAACTTCGAGCTCAGCGGCATCGCGCTGGGGACGCTGATCGTCGTCGTCGGCTACCACGCTCTTCGTGCGCTGGCACCTGCCCACATGAGGGACGAGCCGCCGCTCACCGAATCGGGCAACCCGGGGTACGACCGAGGCACATCCTGATCCCCGGCGTTTCCGCCGGGTGAGCCGGCTCATCGCTTTCAGGCGTCGACGAGCCGTCCGGACCGGGTCCGCGGAGCCGTCTCCTGCGTGTCGCGCCACTCACGGGGGGCCATCCCGTAGGCGGCCCGGAACACCCGGCTGAAATGTGCGGCACTGATGAAACCCCATCGGTGTGCCACCGCGGCGATCGTGGCGGTCCCGTGGAACGTCAGGTCGCGTCGGCACTCCTCGAGGCGGCGGCGTTGGACCCACCGGCCGACCGTGGCGTCCTCGCTCTCGAACAGCTTGTGCAGGTACCGCAGGGATATGTGATGGGCCCGGGCAATGGCCTGCGGGGTGAGATCGGGATCCGCGAGATGACGGTCGATGTACGCCTGGATCCGCAGCAGCAGTGCCCGGTTCCCACCGGGCGTGTCCTCGCTCGCCCGGCCGAGGAGTTCGTCGGCCAGCGCACCGACCAGGTCCACGACGTTGCGGGCCATCAACTCGCCGGTGCGCGGCGGACAGTTTCCGGCGCCGTCCACGAGCCCGGAGAGGAAGGGCGCGAGCAGACCGCCGAGAGGTGTGTCGGGGCCGAGCGGGCAGGCGGTCACGTGAGCCAGGTCGGACTCGCTCAGGCCCAGAACGTCTCTCGGCAGGACCAGGGACTTGGTCCGGAAGGGCTGGGGCAGATCCAATTGGAGGGGACGCGCCATGTCGTAGACGAAGATGTCGCCGGGCTCGAGGAGTGCTTCACGGCCGTCCTGCCTCAGGTGGGCGACTCCTCGGTCCAGCAGTTTGACCACCACATGGTCGCGCCGGCCGTCCTGCGCGACAAGTCGGCGCGTTCGCAGGGCGGACAGGCCGTCGCCGTCCACGCTGATCGCCTGGAGCCGGCCGAGCGGCGTCGCGCGGATCGTGCCGGAGTGCACCTCGTCGGGGACGGTTATGTCCACGGCGCCGAAAGTCCGGGACAGGGTTTCGCGCCAGTGGGCCCGTCTGTGGCGGGCCGGCAGCGCATCGGTGGTGTGGAAGCTGCCGGAGGCGCTTCCCTCCTGGACTTCCGGCGCCATGATCTTGACCTTTCGACTGGTGGGTGTCTTCTACGACACCGTGCCAGCCGGCCTCGGGTCGGCACATCGCGTGAACCCGCTAGATCAGTGGACCTGTCCCGTCCGGTGCCCGCCC
This sequence comes from Streptomyces sp. NPDC005791, assembly GCF_042871485.1. Lineage (NCBI taxonomy): Bacteria > Bacillati > Actinomycetota > Actinomycetes > Kitasatosporales > Streptomycetaceae > Streptomyces > Streptomyces sp. NPDC005791. The sequence continues at coordinate 109,343 of NZ_JBIAIP010000018.1, read as the reverse complement.
GGCCCGTCCGGGAGACGAGGGGCCCCTCAGTCACTGCTCGCGATCCGCTGCGCATCTCTGAGGGCTTCTTCCGCGGTCTGCTCCCCCGTAAGTGCGGACTGGATGGCGGTGTGGATCCCGGTCGCCGCCCTGGGCCATCTGACGCCGAGCTCGCCGGTGCGCACGCGGGCCCCTTCCACGCTCCGCACGAAGACGGCCATCGCAGGGTCCTGTTCGGCATACCGCGCGGCAACCGCGGTGCGGGACGGCACGGTGAAATGCTGCTCGGCCAGGGTGAGCATGTTCGATGCGGTGGTCAGGCAGGCGAGGACCTCAGCGGCTTTCTTCTGCCGGTCCGCGGAAGGGCTCTGCGGCACCGTCCACACCTCACCGCCGAGAGGCGTGACCGGGGTCTGGCCCGTACGGGGAACAGGGACGGTGGCCACTCCCCAGTGCAGGTTCTTGTCCTTCTCCAGGGCGGAGATCCGCCAGGGGCCGTTGAGCATCATGGCCGTCCGGCCGGCGGCGAACTGGTCGTGGACGTCCGCCTGCGTCCAGTTCAGCGCCGACTTCGACATGGATCCGTTCTTCACCAGGTCGACCCACAGCTGAAGTGCCTGTGCGGCCTGCGGAGTGTCCAACTGCTTCTCGTTCCCGCCGTTGGACCACAGGAAGGGCAGGAACTGCCAGCTGCTCTCAGAAGTGGCGCTCGCGTCGAGCGCCATCCCGTAGCGACCGTGGCGGGTGAGCCCGGCAGCCGCCTCCTTCAGTTCGTCCCAGGTCCTCGGTACGGCGACACCGGCCTCGGCGAGCATGTCCTTGTTGTAGAAGAGAGCGACCGTGCTGACGTAGGGGGCCAGTCCGTACACCTCTCCCTCGTACGTGCCCGCCGACAGGATGCCCTTGGTGTAGCCGCCGGTGCCGATGCCGTACTGCTGCAGCGGGGTCAGCGCGCCGGTCTGTGCGATCTGCTGCAGATCGGCGTTGTCCAGCATCAGCAGGTCGGGAAGGGTCCGCGACGAGGCCTGCCGCAGGACCCTCGGGATGAGGGACGCCGGCGGGACGCTCGTGTGCTCGACCTCGACGCCGGCGGTCCTGCCGCACGCGCTGAGCACCTCGTTCCACTGGGTGTGCTCGGATTCCTGGGTGTAGTAGTCGAGCACGGTGATGGAGGTGGCCTCGCCCGTGACGGACCCGGCACCGGTTCCGTCGACGCACCCGGTGGCGGCCACGGTCAATGCCATGGTCACGGTCAAGCGGGCGGCGACGCGCCGCGCCATCCGTCCAGCCGGTGAGATCATGCGAGTGCCTTCGTCGAGTGACTGTCCGTGGGCCCGGGCCGGTGTCGCGAGGGCGGCGGACTCCAGGGCCGTCAGGGTAGTCCGAACCGGTACGTCCGTGCGGAACGCGACGGCGGTTCCCGTCTCACGAAGCCGCTGTGGTCATTGCCCCTGCTCGGCGGCTTCCCGGATCATCGCGGCCACGGCGCCGGGTTGTGACAGCACGACGGCGTGTGAGCCGTCCAACACGTGCTCGGTGGCCGCCATGCGCAGTGCCATGAAGCGTTGAGCGGTGGGGTTGAGCATCCGGTCGGCGGTCGCGATGGCGTACCAGGAGGGCGTGGAGGCCCACGCCGGCGGGCCCGACCGACCGGTCAGCGCGTTGCAGGCGATCGGACGCTGCGCCACGGACAGCACCTCCTTCACGCCGGGCGGCAGGTCGGCGGCGTAGATCTGCGGGAACAGGTCCTCGCGGATGTACAGCTCACCGTCCGCGCCGCCGGGAGTCCGAGTGGGCAGAGCGGCGGTGAAGGTCGCGTCGGTCACCGGCGCCGGAGCGAAGCGGTTCATGATGTCCAGGACGCACTCGCCCGCGTCGAGGCCGAACGCCGCGACGTAGCACAGGGCGACGATGTCGTCGGCGTCGGCGGCGGCTTGTGTGATGACCGCGCCACCGTAGTCGTGGCCGACCAGAACGACGGGCCCGTCGATGTCGCTCACCGTGCTCCTGAGGTAGGCGGCGTCCTGCGCCAGACCGCGCAGCGGGTTAGCCGGGGCGCGCACGGTCAGTCCGTCGGCGTGAAGAAGAGTGATGACCTCCGCCCATGACGAGGCATCCGTGAACGCACCGTGCACGAGCACGATGGTCGGCGTTGGGGGGCTGGATCCGTACATACCGGTGACCTCCGACCGGATGGGAATGTTCCAGCCAAGCGCGTCCCGGTACGGCGCGGCATCGCGTGAATGTACCAACGGCTCCTCTCAGCTGTCGGGCAGGGCCATGACCAGGTTGGCGAGCTGCACCCGGGAGTTGATCGACAACTTGCGGAAGGCGGACGTCAGGTGGGTGTTGACCGTGTGCGGGGAGACGACGAGGAGGTCGGCGGCCGACCGGTTGGTGTGGCCCTGGGCGATGAGGCGCGCGATCTTCTTCTCCGAAACCGTGAGGGCTCCCCACCCCTGCACGGGGCGTTGCACGGTCGCTGCCCTGCGGCTGTCGACCCCCGTGCCCCTCAAGGCGCGCTGGACGCGTGCCGCTGCGGCGCAGGCGCCCGACTCGGCGAACGTGTCACGGGCGTACGTCAGTGCGGCCACTGCCTGCTGCTGCCGGCCTGCCGTCAGGAGCGCCCGTCCGAGATCTGCGGACGCGGCTGCCCGGACCAGCGGGCGAGGGCAGGTGCTGAGCAGTTCCGCGGAGTGTTCGAGCATGGCGGAATCGTCGTTCACGAGCCCGAGGGCCTGCGCCGCGATGCCCGTGGCGGTCGGCACGGCGGGGTTACGTCCGGCGTGGGCTCCGGCCTGTTCGGCCAGGTCCTCGGCGAGCTCGTGATCCGCTCCGCTCAGGGCGATGCGTATCGCGGAATCGACCCAGTCGCGCAGGAGCCGCCAGCGCATGAAGGATCCTTCCTGCTGCACCTGCCGAAGCTTGGAGACGGAAAGAGCGATGTTCCCGTCAGCCTCGGCATGGACCGCTTCCAGGAAGCGTGTCGCGGCTGTGTTGCCCGGGTTCGGTCTGGCCGCCAGCCTCTCCCGTGCCGCGTCCAGATGCTCCCGCGCGGCTTCGCGGTCGCCGCGCAGCAGGGCGATCCGGGAGCGGATGACGCGACCGTTCACCTGCTGGACGGGGATCCGCACTTCGTCCTCCAGGCGTTCCATGGTCACGAAATCGGCATCGGCGTCATCCAGCCGGCCGCGCCCCAGATCGTGCTGGCCCTGGGCCCACAGCATCATCGCCTGACGCGTCGCCCCGGCTTCCGTCGCGTGCAGGAGCAGCCGTTCGGCGGCCTCGAAGTCGTCCGTGTGCAGGTGCGCGACGATCTCTTCGGGCAGGAAGGCGGGGTCGATGGCGCTCAGCGCGGCAAAGCGCTTCAGCGCGACCGTGTTCTCGCCCGCGTTCTGCGCGATCTCACCGAGCCCGGACAGGGCCATGACGTGCGCCTCCCGGTCACCGCTCGCGGTGGCGGCGCGCAACGCGGTCTCGCCGGCCTCACGCGCCGCGGCCAGATCGTGGTCCCGGGACAAGGCCAGGCTGCGCAGGGCGGCCAGCCTCGCCGCGATCTCCGGGGCGGCGCATCCCATCGCAAGGGCGGCTTCGGCCCGGCGGCGCAGTTCGCCGGGGAGGTCCATGTTCCACAGCGTCCCGCCGAGAGTGGCCTGCAGCCGGCTGAACGCCTCCAGCGGTGGCCGGCCGGCCAGCAGCCCGTCACCCGTCGACAACGCCTCCCGGTTCCTGCCGGCACGGGCGAGGCAGAGGACCGTCTGCTCACCCACTGTGAACCTCAGCGGCCGACCTGACGGCACCAGGGCGAGGGCGCGCGTCATCAGGTCGGCCGCGAGGTCCGGCGTGACCGGCAGTACGTCGTCAGCCGCGCGCTGCAGCAGCGCCACGGCTTCCTCGTCCCCGGGCAGGGCTCCCCTGAGGATGTGCGGCACCGCGTCGATCGGCTGGTGCCCCGCGGCGACGAGACTGCGAGCGGCCTCTCGGTGGAGGGCCTTCCGGGCCGACGGCAGGATGTCGGCGTAGACCGCCTGCCGGAGCAGATCATGACGGAACACCAGGTGATCACCGTCGTCGTCCAGGAGCCCGGCGCGCACCGCTTCCTCGAGTGCCGCGATCAGTGTGGTGGCCGGTCTGCCGTGGAGCGCGGCGGCCTCGTGGAAGCCGAACCTGCGTCCCAGCACCGCGCCCATCTGGAGGAAACGCAGGGTGTCGGGCTCCAGGGACCTGAGTCTGCCGCGCACGCCCACCACAAGCCCCGGGGGCACTGGATCGTCCGAGGCACGGGAGGTGCGCAGGCCCGCCAGCATCTCGACCGCCAGAAACGGGTTTCCGCCCGCTCCGTCGAGCAGGTCCCGTACCCGCTCGTCGACCGCTGCCCCGAGTGCGTCGCCGGCCAGTTGAGCGATGGCCGTGCCTGACAGGGGCCCCAAGGACACGGTAACCGTCGGAAGGTTGCCCTCCGCGGCGGCGGCGATCTCCTCCGCCGGGCCGGTCGGCTCACGCCGCCCGGCCAGCACCCACAACACCGGCGAGGTCCGCAAGCGGGTCGGAAGCTGCTGCAGGGCGAATCGGCTCAGCGAGTCGGCCCATTGCACGTCGTCCAGACCGATCAGTACCGGCACGCTGCCCGCTCTGGCTTCGATCACCTCCGCCAGGCGTTCCACCAGCCAGATCCGTTGATCGTGGTTGCGGGCGAGATCGGCGAAGGCAGCGCCGGACAGCAGTGGCTGCTCGCCGTGCAGGACACAGGCCGCCAACGACGACAACGGCACGATGTGATGGAGCTCGTCGGCCTTGCCGACGCCGACGGAATATCCCGCTGCCCTCGCGTGGGAGACGGCTTCGGCGAGCAGCGTGGTCTTGCCGATGCCCGGTTCGCCCCGGACGAGGGCCATCCCGCCGCTGCCGGTGCGGGCCACGGAGGCGATCAGCGCCTCGAGCTCTCCGAGCTCGGCCTCTCGGCCGCGCAGACCGTCACGGGACAGCGGGCCGCCTGTTCCAGCCATGTACGAACCGTCCCGTCCACTCTCGCCCGGCGAAGCCGGTCTCCGCCCGTGCCGACGGGTGGCGTCGCCTTTCGGCGGGCCGCGGCCTCCCGTCATCCGGTCCTGTGTCACCGAAGTCCGTACGGGGGCAACCGTCACGGGGCCGGTGGCCGTCGTCGCCGCGTCGGCCAGGGCACGGGGGACGACTCACGTCGTCGGCACGGTGACTGCGAAGCGGCTGCGGGGAGGCCATGCGCAGGCGGACGTTTGTCCCTCGGTGCACTCTAACTGTTCTCTGCGTGCGTTCTCTGCGTGCACCTGGACGACAGGCCAGGTCAGGGCGTCGGCGCAGCAGGACGCCGAATGCGGGGCGCCGTGCCCGTGGGCAACTCTCTCGTCACCCGGGCCGACGGCACGGCCGCGGGCGTGGTCGGGCACGAGGCCGCGGCGAACGTCACGAGGACCTGGGGAGCGACCTCCGCCGCAGGCCGGCCCGGCAGGCCCTGCGCGCCGGTTACCGGGGTCCGGCTTCCGGTCAGCGGACCGCATCCTGTCCGACGGTGCACCGCGCCGCCCTCCGTGCACGGTGAGGTCAGAGTCGGTGCACAGGTGTGCAACGACAGACGGCCTCGCACTTCTAGCGTGGTCGGAAACGGCCCTCGGACCTTCGCGTCCGTAGGAGACCGCCTGGCCGGACTCACCGGCACGCACACCAGTCTCAGGAGTTCGTATGTCCCACACCGTCGAGCCGGTTCAGCCGGTCCTGGAGCCGGCCGCGGCCGCGTTCGCCGAGGCGACCGCCAATCCGCCCTACCTCTTCGATCTGCCCCCGGCGGAGGGCCGCAAGGCCGTCGACGACGTACAGTCCGGCGACATCGCCCAGCCCGATGTCGACGAGGAATGGATCACCGTCCCGGGCGGCCCGACGGGCAGCGTCCGGGCCCGGATCGTCAAGCCGGCCGGCGCCGAGGGCGTGCTGCCGGTGATCCTCTACATCCACGGCGCCGGCTGGGTCTTCGGCAATGCCCACACCCATGACCGGCTGGTCCGGGAGCTGGCCACCGGCGCGGAAGCGGCCGTGGTCTTCCCCGAGTACGACCTCTCCCCCGAAGCCCGCTACCCCGTGGCCATCGAGCAGAACTACGCGGTCGCGCAGTGGATCGTCCAGCAGGGCGTGTCCAAGGGCCTGGACGCTTCGCGGCTGGCTGTGGCCGGGGACTCCGTCGGCGGCAACATGACCGCCGCCCTGACTCTCATGGCCAAGGAGCGCGGCGGCATCCCGCTGGTCCAGCAGGTGCTGTTCTACCCGGTCACCGACGCGAGCTTCGACACGAACTCCTACCACCAGTTCGCCGAAGGCTACTTCCTGCGCCGCGACGGCATGCAGTGGTTCTGGGACCAGTACACCACCGACGAGAAGCAGCGCGCGGAGATCACCGCCTCTCCGCTGCGCGCCACCACCGAGCAGCTCACCGGCCTGCCGCCGGCGCTGGTCATCACCGGCGAGGCCGACGTCCTGCGCGACGAGGGCGAGGCATACGCCAACAAGCTCCGCCAGGCGGGGGTGCCCGTCACTTCCGTCCGCTACCAGGGCGTCATCCACGACTTCGTCATGCTCAACGCCCTGCGTGGGACCCACGCCGCCGAGGCGGCCATCGACCAGGCCGTCACCGTGCTCCGCGCCGCGCTGCACGACCGCTGACGCGGCGCCCCGGCTCGTCTTCTCCGAGGAGTACAGAACATGGTCACCACCCCGACCGCCCTGCTCGTCCACGGCGCCTTCGCCGACGCCGGCAGCTGGTCCGGCGTCATAGCGGAGCTGCAGAACCAAGGCATCCCCGTGGTGGCACCGCCCAACCCGCTGCGGGGCCTGGCCTCCGATGCCGCGTACATCGCCTCGGTGGCCTCCCAGATCGACGGCCCCGTCGTCCTGGTCGGACACTCCTACGGCGGTGCCGTCATCTCCGTGGCCGGCACCACGGAGAACGTCGTCGGTCTCGTCTACATCGCGGCCTACATCCCCGAGGAGGGTGAGAGTCTCGGCGAGTTGCAGGGGCGTTTCCCGCTCTCGCCTCTGGTCAGCAACCTCAAGGAAATGACGTACCCGGGCGACGGTGCCGAGCCCGCGGTCGAGGTCACCATCGCCACCGAGGCGTTCCCGGCCGTATTCGCCGCGGACGTACCGGCCGCCGTCACCAGGGTCCTGGCGGCGGCACAGCGTCCGCTGGCCGCCTCCACGTTCACGGAGACGGCTTCGGCCGCCGCGTGGGCGACCAAGCCGTCCTGGGCTCTCGTGGCCGGTGCGGACGAAGCGATCAACCCGGAGGTGGAACGGTTCGGCGCGAAGCGGGCCGGAGCGACGGTGGTGGAGCTCGACGGCGCCTCCCATGCCGTCGCCGTCTCCCGGCCCGGGGAGGTCGCCGAACTCATCCGTGACGCGGTGCGCGCGACCGCCTGATGCGGCCGTAGCCGGTCACGCGTAGCCGCACGGACACCCCCTGAGGGGTGTCCGTGCGGCTTTCGCTTGGGGAGACCTGGAGAACGGCATGGGTCCGCCGGCGCACGGATACCGGTCCTGGAGCGTACGCCCGTGGCGGGCGACGACGCCGTGCACTGGCGGCCTCCACCGCGTGCGCTGCGGAGCAAGGCGGACGCACCGCGCCGTCTAGCGTCACTCGGGTACACACAGCACGGCACCACAGGAGGCGGATCATGACCACCAGCTCCCACCACGTCAGCGGCAGCCAGCCGTGGCTGCACCAGAAGGGCGAGGTGATCCAGGACTTCGGGACCGTCAAGCAGTTCCCGCTCGGTCTGTCGTACGAGGCCCGCATGTACTCCTGCCAGCGCCTGAACAAGGTCCTGGCGGACACACAGATCCTCCACGGCCTCTACAAGAAGCATCACTGGCTGATGCGCGGCGCGACCTTCTACCAGCTGCACCTCGTGCTGGACAAGCACGCGGGCGAGCAACTGGAACTCGTGGACACCATCGCCGAACGCGTGCAGTCCCTGGGCGGCGTCGCGGTGGGGGATTCCCGGCACGTCGCGGAAATCACGTCGATCCCCCGGCCCCCGGACGGTGTGGAGGAGGTGCCGGCGATGCTGTCGCGGCTGCTGGAGGCCCACGAGACCATCCTGGTCGAGAGCCATGACGCCGCCGCACGCACCGCCGAACTGGGCGACGACGGCACCAATGACCTGCTGGTCTCGCAGGTGATCAGGACCGGTGAACTACAGGCCTGGTTCCTGGCCGAGCACCTGGTCGACACGCCGCTCGTCCGCTCCTGATCCGGCGACGACGCCGGTCCCACCGTCCCGGCCGGCCATGAGGCCTGTACTGACTCCCCGGGCAGCTTCGCCCACAGGTGCACGTCGATCCCGGTCATGCCTGCCCGTGTCCGTCGTCGGGGCCCTGCCGAGCGCCCGGCCCGACGGATCGCACCACTGGCCGGCCTTCGGCGCCCAGTTGCCGTTGCGGCTGGTGTCGATGACGGCGCCCGGGCCGGGCGGGCCGCCGAGCGCGGCGAGCACCCGCACCGTCCGCCACGACGACCGACGCCGGCGCGGCCTGTTTCGCGGCGGTGTGCCGGCCGGAGTGCCCCGGCGCCCGGTGTTCGTCCGATCCGATGAAGCCTCCGGCCCGTCGGCGCCGTGGCGAGCCTGGGGCTGGGACGCTGCCCCCATGGACCGGATCGAGCAGTTCGCACTTCCGCCCGGCGCGGCCGGCACGGGGACCGACGTCGGCGCGGTGATCGAACGGATGCGCGCGTTCCGCTCCGACTGGCCTCCCGGGGACGGGCTGGCGGTCTTCAACCAGGTGTATCTGACGGTCACCGAGGCCATCGCCCGGCACATCACCGACGGCGCCTTCAGGGACCGGGAGGCCGCGTCCGCACTGGATGTGCGTTTCGCGGAGCGTTATCTGACGGCGGTCGACACCGCCGTCTCGGGAGGCCGCCCGCCCGACTGCTGGCGTCCCCTGTTCCAGTACCGGCACCATCCGGGCGTACACCCGATGCAGTTCGCACTCGCCGGTATCAACGCGCACATCGGGCACGATCTCGCTCTGGCCGTGGTGGACACCTGCCGTACGCTCGGCTGCGCTCCGGCTGACCTGGAGGAGGAGTTCGACCGGGTGGGCGACCTCCTCGTGATGCTGGAGGAGCAGATCCGCGACGGTCTGATGCCGGGTCCCGATCTGCTGAAGATCGCGGATCCGCTCACCCATCTGGCGGGGGCCTGGAGCCTGGAGCGGGCCCGTGAGGCGTCATGGTCGGCGGCCCGGGTGCTGTGGGGACTACGCGGAGTGCCTCCTCTGGCCGAGGAGTTCAGGGCGCGGATGGATGCCGGGGCCGGGCTGGTGGGGCGCTTCCTGCTCACTCCCTGCCGCTGAGACGACCGGCCCGCCTCAGCCCTCCGGGAGTTCGACCGGCGCGATCTCGTCGAAGACGTCGCCCGGGCCGGGGTTCGCCGGGTCGGTGGCCCCGCCGAACTGCGCCATGACACCCCAGACGGCGTTCAGCGCGGTCTGCACCGCCCCTTCGGCCCAGCCCGCCGTCCAGGAGATGTCGTCACCCGCCAGGAAGAGGCCACGCTTGTCGGCGGGCAGCCGGTCCTGCATGAAGTGGGTGAACAGACGCCGCTGGTAGCGGTAGTGGCCGGGAAGGTTGGCCTTGAACGCGCCCATGAACCAGGGCTCGTTCTCCCAGGAGACGGTGACCGGGTTGCCGATGATGTGCTTGCGGATGTCCACGCCCGGGTAGATCTCGCCGAGCGACTTGAGCATGACGTCCATGCGCTCGTTCGGCGAGAGCGGCAGCCACTTCAGGCTGTCGTCGCACCAGGTGTAGGAGAGACAGATGACGGCCGGCTTGCCGGGCCCGTCGTCCAGGAGGTACGTCCCCCGGGTCATCCGGTCCGTGAGCGTCATGGACATCGTGTCCCGGCCGGTCAGCTCGTCCTTGTCCAACCAGAACGGCCGGTCGACCGGCACGAACAGCTTGGACGACTCCATGTAGTGGGTGCGCTCCATCGCCGTCCAGTGGTCGATCGGGAAGAGTGCGTCGTCACAGGCGATCTTGGAGAGCAGCAGCCAGGACTGACCGGTGAAGACGGCGGCCCGGTAGGTGCGGATGTCGCCGGTGGCGTCGGTGACGGTGATCCGGTTCCCGGCGGTGCGGTCGAGCCGGGTCACGGCGGTGCGCGGCTGCCCGTCGTGCAGGGAGGACAGCGAGGTGCCGGACGGCCAGTGCACCGTCTTCTGCGGTTCGCGGTCCCACAGGCGCAGCGGCAGTTGCTGGCTGCCCCCGACGATCCCCCGGTGGTGGTCGTCGGCCTCGGTGTAGACGACGCGGAGGATCTCGAGGATGGAGTTGGGGAAGTCGGTGTCCCAGCCTCCGGTGCCGAAGCCGACCTGGCCGAAGATCTCACGGTGCCGGAAGGAGGCGAAGGCGTCGGAGCCGCAGAGGAAGCCGTAGAAGGTCTGGTCGTCGAGCTTCCGGACGAGTTCCGCCCAGATCTCCCGGATGCGCGGTACGTCGCGCTCGCGCATCGCGCGGTTCATGTCCGAGAAGTCGGCGCCCTCCTCCAGGCAGGAGTTCCAGGCGTCCATCACATCGCGGTACACCTGGGGCAGGTCGTCGATGGTGCGCGCGTAGTGGGACTCGCCCTTGAGGTCGACGACGGTCGACGGGGTGGCCGCGGAAAGGGGGTTGGGGAACGGACGGGTCTCCAGACCCACCAGGTCGATGTAGTGCTGGAGCGCCGTGGAGGAGGGCGGGAAGCGCATGGCGCCCATCTCGGCGGTCAGCGACGGGTCGCAGCCGTCGAAGCCGACGGTGCGCAGCCGGCCGCCGATCCGGTCCGCCTCGTAGACGACGGGCTTCAGGCCCATCTTCATGAGTTCGTACGCGGTGATGACGCCGGAGAGCCCGCCGCCGATGACGGCGACCTCGGTGCCGTGTTCGGTGGCCGGTATCTGCCCGATGCCCGCCGGGTGGGCGAGGAAGTCGTCGTAGGCGTACGGGAAGTCCGGCCCGAACATGGTGATCGGCGGCTGCGCCTCGGTGTGCTGGACGGCGTTGGGCACCGTGGACGTCATGGGGTACGGACTCCTTGCGGGGTAAGCGTGGAACGGGGAGGGATACTCAGACCAGGGAGCGGTACAGGCCCGGGACGCGGTCCTCGAGATACGGGTTGGCCGCGCGTGAGCCGGCGAGCAGCCCGGGGTCGACCTCACCGACGAGCAGTTCGTCGCCCCGGCCGGCGCGGGCGCGGACCGTGCCGTCCGGGCCGGCCAGGCAACTCAGCCCGGTGAAGTCGAACTCACCTTCCTTGCCTGCCCTGTTGACGTACGCGATGTAGAGCTGGCTCTCGAAGGCACGGACCGGGACGACGGCTTCGGCGACGAACGGGAAGGGGTGCATCAGGGCGGTCGGGACCAGCAGCAGCTCGGTCCCGGCCAGGGCGTGCGCGCGCACGTTCTCCGGGAACTCGACGTCGTAGCAGATCAGCAGGCCGACCCGTACGCCGTCCAGCTCGGTCTGCACGACGGGTCGCTCGCCGGGGGTGAACCACTCCTTCTCGAAAGCGCCGAAGAGGTGGGTCTTGCGGTAGTTGGCGAGTGGCACCCCGTCGGGGCCGATGAGCTGAGCCGCGTTGAACACCGCCTCGTCGGCCCGTTCCGGATAGCCGTAGTGGACGGCGAGCCCGTGGCGCAGGCAGACGTCGGCGACCGCTCGCGCCGCGGGTCCGTCCGCGGGCTCGGCCAGAGCGGCGACGGCGTCGCCGATGGCGTATCCGGTGAGGAACAGCTCCGGGCAGACCAGCAGTCGTGCGCCCATGGCGGCGGCCCGCGCCGCTGCCTCGTCGAGTGCTGCGAGGTTGTCGTCCACGGAGCCTGCTCGTCCGGAGCTCTGGAGCAGGGCGGTACGCAACGGCGGCATGGCTGACCTCGGACGGGACGGGCGGAGTGGGGAGACGTATTGAAGGTACGACGCGGACAGGACGGCCGACAAGGCGCGATTGTTGCGCGTACACCGTCGATCCGTTGCGCGGTGAGGCGCCTTGGCGGCGATGTGTTGCGCTGCGCGTGTGCGCAGATCAGGCGAGTGATTTCGGTCTCGTCGCGCAGCCGCCAGGCTTGCCCGCCCGGGTCAGGCCGGCGGACCCGACGAGTACCGCCGCAGCAGCGGGGAGAGCACGAGGACCGACTTGGTCCGCTCCACGTACGGCTCGCCGGCGATCCGCTCCAGCACCTGCTCGAAGTGACGCATGTCGGCGGCGAAGACCTGCACGATCGCGTCGGCGTCGCCCGTCACCGTGGACGCGGACGCGACCTCCGGGTAGGCGGACAGACCCCGCTTGATCGCCTCGGGGGCGGTGTTGCGGCTGCAGTAGATCTCGATGAAGCCCTCGGTCTCCCAGCCGAGGGCCGCGGGGTCGACCCGCACGGTGAAGCCCGTGATGGCGCCGTCGGCGCGCAGCCGGTCCACCCGCCGTTTGACCGCGGGGGCGGAGAGGCCGATGAGGGCGCCGATGTCGGCGTAGGAGCGACGGGCGTCTTCGGCGAGGGCGTGGACGATGCGTTCGTCGAGGTCGTTCAGGCGCACTTCGGGTGGGTCACTTCTCTGCGGCGGTCGGATTCGGGGGCGGCCGGGGGACAGCCCCAGGGGCCGCCCCCGAAGTAGACCATGGAGCGCGCCGCGCCGGGCGCGCTCACCGCGGAGGACGGCCGGTCAGAAGGGGAACTGCGAGCGGCCGTGCTGGACCGAGATCCATTTCTGCGTGGTGAACGCCTCCAGCATCGACTCGCCGTTCAGCCGCCCGAGCCCCGAGTTCTTCTCCCCGCCGAAGGGGACGATGGGCTCGTCGTGGACCGTTCCGTCGTTGATGTGGATCATGCCGGTACGGATCCGCTGCCCCACCCGTACGCCGCGCTCGATGTTGCCGGTGTGCACCGCGCCGCTCAGCCCGTAAGGGGTGTCGTTGGCGATCCGTACCGCCTCGTCCTCACCGTCGAAGGGGACGAGCAGGGCCACCGGCCCGAATATCTCCTGCTTGAGGACGGGCGAATCGGCGGCGAGGCCCGTCAGTACGGACGGGCTCACCACATTGCCTTCGGCCCGGCCGTGCAGCAGCGCCGTGGCGCCCGCCTCCACGGTCTCGTCGACGAGTCTGGACACGGCGTCGGCCTGCGAGGAGCTGATCAGCGGGCCGATGTGGGTGGCGGGGTCGGCCGGGTCGCCGACGCGGAGGGAGGCGACCTTGGCGACGAACTTCTCGGTGAACTCCTGCTCCACCGAGCGGTCCACCAGGATGCGGTTGGCCGCCATGCAGACCTGGCCCTGGTGGATGTAGCGGCTGAAGACGGCCGCGTCGACGGCATAGTCCACATCGGCGTCGTCCAGGACGATCAGCGCGCTGTTGCCGCCCAGTTCGAGCACGGCGCGCTTGAGGTTGGCCGCGCACACCGTCGCGACGTGGCGGCCGATCCTGTCCGAGCCGGTGAAGGAGATGACCTGCGGCACGGGGTGCTCCAGCAGGGCGTCGCCGATCTCGGCGATGTCGGTGACCACGACGTTCAGCAGTCCGGCGGGCAGCCCCGCCTCCTCGAACACCTTGGCGATCAGCGTGCCGCCGCAGACCGGGGTGTTCTGGTGCGGCTTGAGGACCACGGCGTTGCCGAGGGCCAGCGCGGGCGCGACCGACTTGAGCGACAGCAGGAACGGGAAGTTGAAGGGGCTGATGACGCCCACGACACCGGCCGGCAGCCGGTAGACGCGGTTCTCCTTGCCCTCGGTCGGCGAGGGCAGTATCTGCCCGGTGGACCGCAGGGTGAGCTGGACCGCCTCGCGCAGGAACTCCTTGGCCAGGTGCAGCTCGAAACCGGCCTTCAGCCGGGTGCCACCGAGCTCCGCGACGATCGCCTCACTGATCTCGGCCTCGCGCTCCTCGACGACGCGCAGCGCCTTCTCCAGTACCGTCCGCCGGGCGTACGGGTTCGTGTCCGCCCATTCCGGCTGGGCACGCTCGGCGGCCCGGTAGGCCTGGTCGACCTCGTCGGCCGTCGCGACGGTGATCGAGGCGAGCTTCTCCCCGCTGTACGGGTTGAAGTCGATGATGTCCCAGGACCCCTTCCCCGGCCTCCACTCGCCGTCGACGTACTGCTGGGCCAGGTCGGTGAAGAAGGAGGTCATGAAATCCCTTACCGCAGAGAGGCGGGCAGCTGATGGGGACTCATATTACTTATCCTTCAACCATGTTGAAGGGAAGACGGGAGTGCTCACCGGTGAAGACGGTGGGCCGGTTCGGGTGCCCGTACGAAAGGTGCCCCCTCCCGCGCGAACAGCGGGAAGGGGCACCCGTGGAGCGGAGCCGCACGGCGGCCCCGCCGCATCAACTCCAGCTGGCATGGAGCGGCTTGCCCTCCGCGTAGCCGGCGGCGCTCTGCACACCCACGATCGCCTTCTCGGCGAACTCCTCGATCGAGGACGCTCCCGCGTAGGTGCAGGAGGAACGCACACCGGCGATGATCGAGTCGATCAGGTCCTCCACACCGGGGCGGGTGGGATCCAGGAACATCCGCGAGGTGGAGATGCCCTCCTCGAACAGCCCCTTGCGGGCCCGGTCGTAGGCGGACTCCTCCGACGTGCGGTTCTTGACCGCTCGCGCCGATGCCATGCCGAACGACTCCTTGTAGTACCGCCCGTCGGCGGATTGCTGGAGGTCGCCGGGCGACTCGTACGTACCGGCGAACCAGGAGCCGATCATGACGTTCGACGCGCCGGCGGCGAGCGCCATCGCCACGTCGCGCGGGTGCCGGACACCCCCGTCGGCCCAGACGTGCTTGCCGTGCTTCTTCGCCTCGGCGGCGCACTCCAGCACGGCGGAGAACTGCGGCCTGCCGACACCGGTCATCATCCGGGTGGTGCACATCGCGCCGGGGCCCACACCGACCTTGATGATGTCGGCACCGGCCTCGACGAGGTCACGCACGCCCTCGGCCGCGACGACGTTGCCGGCGACGATCGGGACACCCGGGTCGAGGGCCCGGACGGCGGCGACCGCGCTGATCATGGATTCCTGGTGACCGTGCGCGGTGTCCACGACGAGGGTGTCGACACCGGCGTCGAGGAGCTGCTTGGCCTTGCCCGCCACGTCACCGTTGATGCCGACGGCCGCCGCGATCCGCAGCCTGCCGCCCGCGTCCGTCGCCGGGGTGTAGAGCGTCGCGCGCAGCGCGGCCTTGCGGGTGAGGATGCCGACGAGACGGCCGTCCGCGTCGACCGCCGGGGCGAGCTTGCGGTTGGCGCCGTCGAGCTTGTTGAAGGCCTCGCGCGGATCGATGCCCGCGTCGAGGACGACCAGGTCCTTGGACATGACCTCGGACAGCTGGGTGAAGCGGTCCACGCCGGTCAGGTCGTGCTCGGTGACGATCCCCACCGGCCGGTGCTCGGCGTCGACGACGACTCCGGCTCCGTGCGCCCGCTTGTGCAGCAGGGACAGTGCGTCGGCGACGGTCTGGCCGGGGGCCAGCACGATCGGTGTGTCGAGCACGAGGTGCCGCGTCTTGACCCAGCCGATCACCTCGGTGACGACCTCGATCGGGATGTCCTGGGGAATCACGACCAGACCGCCGCGACGGGCGATGGTTTCGGCCATCCGGCGGCCCGCGATGGCGGTCATGTTCGCGACGACGAGCGGAATCGTGGTGCCGCTGCCGTCCGGCGAGGACAGATCCACAGCCTGCCGGGATCCGACCGCGGAACGGCCGGGGACCATGAAGACATCGTCGTAGGTGAGGTCGTAGGGGACCGAAGGAGTGGCCGTGTAACGACCGGTACCGGGCTCAAGAAAACGCATAACACCCATTTATTCATACGAAACGGTGCAGGTCGTTTCCACGAAGACACAGCAATGGACTCCCGCGTTCGTCAGTTTCTCCAACGAAGCCGTACGGGAGCCAGGCAAGTGGAAGCCCGCCTTACCCATGGACCTTACTCGAACGGGATTCGCTTCTTCGCGATCACAATCGCTGGACCGGGTGACGGACCCTCAGGTAGCTTCAAAATCGCAGGTCCTTGCGGTAGTGCGACGCCGTCCACGAGCCCGGAACACCTGTCACGCGTTCGACCGGAGAGGATGGGGATCCGCCTGTGGAGAGCGAACTGCCCGACATCTACTGCCCGTTCCCCCGGCGGAGCAATCCGCACGTGGGGCACACCCGCGAACATCTCGACGCCTGGACGTGGCGCACCGGCCTGATCCATCGAAAATCGGCCAGGCAGCGCTTCGAGCAGGCGGACTTCGCCGCCTTCGTGGCCATGGTCCACCCGACCGCGGACAGCGAGCACCTGGACCTGGTCGCCGACTGGTTCGTCTGGCTCTTCCTCGTCGACGACCAACTGGACGACGGACACCTGGGCCGCAGCCCCGACCGCGTACGGGACGTGGTCGAGCGGATGCGCACGGTGGTCGAGGGCACGGCCCCGGGCCCCCTGCCCGGCGAGGACGCCCCTGCCGCGCTCGTGGCCCTGACGGACCTGTGGGAACGTACGGTCCCGCGGGCCTCCCCGCACTGGCGGACCCGCTTCACCTGGCACCTCATGACGTACCTGACGACGACCACCACCTGGGAGGCGGGAAACCGCGCCGACGGGACCGTGCCGTCCGAGGCGACGTACATCGCCAAGCGCCGGCACACCGGAGCGATCCATGTGTGCATGGATCTGATCGAGATCGTGGCGGGTATGAGCGCGCCGGAATCGATACACAACGACGCCCGGTTCATCACGGCGCTGGAGGCCTCCTGCAACGTCGTCTGCTGGGCGAACGACGTCTACTCCTACGAGAAGGAGCAGGTTCTGGGCGAGATCCACAATCTCGTCCATCTGGTCCGTCACCACCGCGGCTACGGGAAGCGCCAGGCGCTCGAGCATGTGTGTGCCGAGATCGCCACCGAGACGAAGCGGTTCCTCACCGCCGAGGCCGAGCTGCTGGACCGGCACCCCGAACTGGCGGGCCTGCTCGTGCCCTATCTCGACGGGATGCGCAGCTGGATGCGCGGCAATCTCGACTGGTCCCGGCAGACCCCGCGCTACAACCCGGCGGATGTCAGCCAGTACGCGGAGCCCGGGGCCTATCTGGAGGAGTCCGTCCTCGGCATGGGCGCTGACCACGCGGGGCTGGGTGCCGGCGGCGGCCATCAGGTGTGACCGGGACCAGTCATGAGGGGGTCACTCGTCCGGGTCGGCGCGCTCCAGTGCGGGCCGCGGCCCGGCGGCGGACTCCGTCAGGAGGAAGTCGGCCGCAGCCGTGTCCGTGACGAGGCTGGTGACCAGCCCTGAGCGCAGCACCGCGCCGATGGCCGCCGCCTTGCGCTGTCCTCCGGCGATGGCCACCACCTCGGGGATCCGGCGCAGCCGGTCCGCCTCCACCGTGATGCACCGTTCACCGAGATCCCGGCCGACCCGGCGACCGTTCGCGTCGAAGAGGTGCGCGGACATCTCCGCCGCGACACCGAGCGACGCGTAATGGCCCCGCTCCTCGTCCGAGAGCATGTCGTGGACGGTGGAGATACCGGGCTCCCAGGAACCGATGGAGACCGCGGCGACCGTGACCTTGTCGAAGTATTCGAACGCGCGGGCGATGCCCGTCTGGTGCCGCAGCGCGGCCGCCGTCGCCGGATCCGGAAGCAGCATCGGGGCATAGATCGGATGCGCCTCACCGCCGGACACCTGTGCGGCCCGGCGCACCGCCTCCACCGAGCCGCGCTCCGCCGTCCCCGCGTCATAGACGCCGGTCAGCTGCACGACCGTGCACGGGGGCAGCCGGTCGAGAGCCGCCGCCATGTGGATGGTGGAGCGGCCCCAGGCCAGCCCCAGCACGTCACCCTCGTTCACCAGCTCGCCGAGCAGATCGGCCGCCACCTCACCCAGGTTCTCCGGATCGGCGGCGTCGTCCTGCTCCTCCGCCGGTGATTCGACCACGACAGCGTGCCGCAGGCCGTAGCGAGCCCGGAGCGCGTCGGAGCGCTCCGCGTCCAGCTCCGCCGGTACCCGGATCTCGATCCGTACGAGATCACGCTCGAGGGCCGTCTCCAGGACCCGGGCCACCTTGAAGCGGCTGACGCCGAACTCCTCGGCGATCTGGATCTTCGACTTTCCCTCGAGGTAGAACCGGCGGGCCATGGCCGCCGCCTGCACCAGCTCCGCGGGGCCCATCCGCATGGCTGACCGACCCGCCGAGATGCCAGACACCGCGATCTCCTCACTGCTGTTCACACGCTCGATACGCCGTTCATCCTGTCAGATCCGGCGATCCCTGATCAGGCCCGTCGGGCCCCGTTCATCTGAGGTTGGTTCAGTGGCCGCATGCCCAGGGTGCGGAAGCCGTGACCGTGTCCGCCTGGGCACGCAGTGCCCGTACCGCCCCGGCCGGGTCGTCGGCACCGTAGACCGCCGAGCCCGCGACGAACACGTCCGCGCCGGCCTCCGCGCACCGCTCGATGGTGGTGGCCGAGACCCCGCCGTCGACCTGCAGCCACAGCTCGAGGCCGTGCTTGGAGATCAGCTCACGGGTGCGGCGGATCTTCGGCAGCATGATGTCCAGGAACGCCTGGCCGCCGAACCCCGGCTCCACGGTCATGATCAGCAGCATGTCGAGCTCCGGGAGCAGGTCCTCGTACGGCTCGATGGGCGTAGCGGGCTTGAGCGCCATGGAGGCGCGCGCGCCCTTCGCCCTGATCTCCCGGGCCAGCCGTACGGGCGCGGCCGCGGCCTCCGCGTGGAAGGTGACCGAGCCCGCACCGGCCTCGACGTACTGCGGGGCCCAGCGGTCCGCGTCCTCGATCATCAGGTGGCAGTCCAGCGGGGTGTCCGTGGCCTTGCTCAGCGCCTCCACGATGGGCACGCCGAGTGTCAGGTTGGGCACGAAGTGGTTGTCCATGACATCGACATGGAGCCAGTCGGCGCCTTCCACGGCCTTCGCCTCCTCGGCGAGACGTGCGAAGTCGGCGGACAGGATGCTGGGGTTGATCTGGGCCATGTACCCAAGCCTGCCATGCTCGGCGCCACTTCCTCGCCCCGGTGCGCTCCAAAGCCTCACGGGATCATTACGGTTCGCACGGTCCCCGGTCCTTTCTCCCCCTCGGATCCGCTGTCCGGGCCCGGGCCGCCCACGGGATCTGCCGGAAGGGGCAGTCCCCTCCGCCGGTCCCACCGCCCCTGGTCCACCCCGCCCCGGGGAGCGGGCTCGAGGGCCGGCGGGCGAGATCCGGAGCCGGTGACCCGCTGCGGTCCGTACCAGGGCGCGGACAGCCCCTGGTGCCGGCCATGAGGCTGTGTTAGAAACTCCCCGTGACCAGCGACCAGTTCCTGAAGGAGCGCCTCAGCATCGATCTCTGCCGTGTGACCAGCTGCTCCTGTTGAGCCTGGCCCGGCAGCGCTGAGCGCTACCTGAACTGTGCGGCGTCGTCCGCCCGCCTTCCGGCCACCCCTCGGGTGAGCCGGCGGTCCCCTCCAGAGCCCTGCCCGTGAGCCCGGACCGGACGGTCACCGTCCGCGTACCCCGAATCGGTCATTCACGTTCTGCGGGGGCCTTCCTCCCCACGTTGCCCGCGGGCGCTGCCGTCCGCGCTCCGCAACCCCCTGCCCGGCCTGTCCGCCCTCCCGGCGGCCCTGTGCCCGTGGCACCTCTCGACGGAGTCCGCCATGACCACACCCACCACCACGGAGAAGCAGCCGTCCCAACCGGCGCTCTCCGGTGACCCCGCTCCCCCGCCCACTCCACGCCGCCGCTCGCCGGAGCGGGCCGCGCGGCTGCGCAGGGTGGGGCTGCGGCTGCTCGCACTGATCGTGCTGCTCGCGCTCTGGCAGCTCGTCACCGCCCTGCGGCTGTGGTCGCCATTGCTGGTACCGCCGCCCTCGGCCGTCTGGGACGCGCTCGTCGAGACGTCCGGCACCCACGACGGGGTGCGCGGCTATCAGGGCCACACCCTGATCGAGCATCTGGGCATCAGCCTGCGCCGGATCGCCATCGGCGCGGGCGCCGGTGTCCTGGCCGGACTGGTGGCCGGGGTGCTGATGGGCACGCTGCCGTGGGTGCGGGTGGTGTTCGAACCGGCGGTGGCCTTCCTCCGTACCCTGCCGCCGCTCGCCTACTTCAGCCTGCTGATCATCTGGTTCGGCATCGACGAGGCGCCCAAGCTGTGGCTGCTGGCGATCGCCGCCATGCCGCCCGTGGCCGTGGCCACCGCGTCCGCCGTCGCCTCCGCGCCCGCCTCGCTGGTCGAGGCCGCGCGGGCCATCGGGGCACGCCGCTCGCAGGTGGTGACCTCCGTCGTCCTGCCGTCGGCGCTGCCGGAGATCCTGGTCGGCGTACGGCTGGCGTTCGGGATCGCCTACTCCTCGGTGGTCGCCGCCGAGACCGTCAACGGACTGCCCGGCATCGGCGGCATGATCCGCGACGCCCAGCGCTACAACCAGTCCGACGTGGTCGTCCTCGGACTCTTCGCGATCGGCGTCTCCGGCCTGTTGATCGATGCCCTGCTGCGGGGCGCCGAGAACCGGCTCGCGCCCTGGCGCCGGCTTTCGTGACCGCCCTGCCCCGTACCACCGCTCCGGCTCCCTCCCCGTGCCGATCCCCACGAACAACGAACGAAGGACTACGCCATGCCCGGAACACGCGGTCCGCACCGCACCTCCATGCTCGTCGCGGCTCTGGGAGCACTCGTCGTGGTCACCGCCTGCGGTACCGGCGGTGGCGGAGGCGGTGACGACCAGGGCGACGGCAGAACGATCCGGATCGGCTACCAGGCCTTCCCCAGCGGCGACCTGATCGTGAAGGAGAAGGGCCTGCTGGAGAAGGCCCTGCCGGACCACACGATCAAGTGGATCAAATTCGACTCGGGCGCGACCATCAACACCGCCTTCGTGGCCGGATCGGTCGATCTGGCCGCGATCGGCTCCAGTCCGGTGGCGCGCGGTCTCTCCGAGCCGCTGAACATCCCTTACCAGGTCACCTGGGTGCTCGATGTCGCGGGTGACAACGAGGCGTTGGTGGCCCGTGACGGCTCCGGCATCAAGGACGTCAAGGATCTCGCGGGCCGCAAGGTCGCCACACCGTTCAGCTCCACCTCGCACTACAGCCTGCTCGCCGCGCTCGACAAGTCGGGCGTGGAAGCGTCGAAGGTCGATCTGCTCGACCTCGAACCGCAGGACATCGTCGCGGCCTGGTCGCGCGGGGACATCGACGCGGCGTACGTCTGGCTGCCCACACTCGACGAACTCGGCAAGACCGGCAAGACCCTGGTGTCCAGCCGGGAACTGGCCGCGGCCGGCAAGCCCACGCTCGACCTGGGGGTGGCGTCCACCGCTTTCATCAAGAAGCAGCCCGAGGTCGTCACCGCCTGGCGCAAGGCCCAGGCACAGGCGCTGGACCTGATCCATGACGACCCGTCGGCCGCCGCCGAGGCCGTCGGCAAGCAGCTCGGGGTCAGCCCCCAGGACGCCGCCGCCCAGCTGAAGCAGGGCATCTTCCTCAAGCCGGCCGACCAGGCCGACGACAAGTGGCTGGGCCGCCCGGGCCAGGTCGGCGGCCTGGCGGAGAACCTGCGGAGCGCGGCAGAGTTTCTGGCCGGGCAGAAGCAGATCCCGGCCGCACCGGAACTCTCGGAGCTGGAGAAGGCCGTGTACGTGGAAGGGCTCAGCGATGCAGTCTCCCGATGACCTCCGAGCCGATGACCTCCGAGCCGATGGCCCTCGAGCCGATGACCATCGAGCCGATGACCGTCGAACCGATGAGCGGGGCAGTACCCGAGAAGTCGCTCCGGAAGAGCCCCGGGCCGGTACGGCAACCGTCCCGTCCGCCGTGGCCGTACGTGAGGTGACCCACCGCTACGGCCGGGGCGCGGACGCCGTGACGGCCCTCGGACCGCTGTCGCTCGACATCCCGGCCGGTGAGTTCCTGGTGCTCGTGGGCCCGTCCGGGAGCGGGAAGAGCACGCTGCTGCGGCTGATCGCCGGCTTCGAGGAGGCCTCGTCCGGCCACGTCACGGTGCACGGCCGGAAGCCGGAGCCGGGACGCCAGGCGGGAGTCGTCTTCCAGCAGCCGCGGCTGTTCCCCTGGCACACGGTCGGCGAGAACGTCTCCCTGGCGCTCCGCTACGCCGGAGTCCCCCGGTCCGAGCGCCCCGCGCGCGTCGAGGAGCTGCTGGACCGGGTCGGGCTGGCCGGCACCGCACGACGCAGGACCTGGCAGATATCGGGCGGCCAGCAGCAGCGGGTGGCCATCGCCCGGGCCCTGGCCGGCGGCAGGGACCTGCTGCTGCTCGACGAGCCGTTCGCCGCCCTGGACGCGCTCACCCGTGAACGGCTCCAGGAAGACCTGCGGACGGTGAGCGCCCGGACGGGGATCACCTCGGTCTTCGTCACGCACAGCGTGGACGAGGCCGTCTTCCTCGGTACCCGCGCGGTCGTCCTGAGCGCCGGTCCGGGCACCGTCGCACTCGACGTCCCCATCCCCCTGCCCCGCACCGGGAGCGACGACCCGGACGGGCTGCGGGGGCTGCCCGAGTACGCCGCGCTGCGCGCCGAGATCGGCGCGGCGGTACGCGAAGCGGCCCGCTGAGCCGAAGGGACCGCCCGTCCCGGGCGGGCGGCCCCGCAACCCCTACGCAGACAGGAGTCCCCATGTCCCTCACCGCGTCCATCGGTTCCGCCCCCGCGCTGCGCGCCTCCCGGCTGCCTCCGGACGGGCTGTACGAAGGCCCCCGCGAGCTGCGCAGGCTGGCGCCGGGACAGCCCGACCGGCCCTACACGCTGTTCGACGTCGTGCCGCTCGGCCCGGTGATCGGGGCCGAGGTCAGGGGCGTCGACCTGACCCGTCCGCTCGCGCCCGCGGTGCGCGAGGAGCTCGACAGGGCGCTGCTGGAGTGGAAGGTGCTCTTCTTCCGCGGGCAGCACCCCAGCTCGGCCGAGCAGCGGGCCTTCGCCCGCAACTGGGGCGAGCTGGAGACAAACCCGCTGCTGGCCACCGGGGACGACCCGGAGGTGGCGCGCTTCGACCGCGCGTCCGCGCCGAGCTTCGAGAACGTCTGGCACACCGATGTGACGTTCCGCGAGCGGCCGGCGCTCGGCGCCGTCCTCCACCTGCGTGAGGTGCCGCCGTACGGCGGCGACACGATGTGGGCGGACATGGCTGCCGCGTACGACAATCTCCCGCCGGAGGTGAAGAGGCGTCTGGAGGGGGCGCGTGCGGTGCACGACTTCGTGCCGGGTTTCGCGCGGTTCACCCCCGAGGAGCGGCTGGTCCCCTTCCAGGACCGCTTCCCGCCGGTGGAGCACCCGGTGGTGCGGACGCATCCCGGCACCGGACGCCGGATGCTCTTCGTCAACACCTCGTTCACCACCCGGATCGTCGGGTGGGGCCGGGAGGAGAGTGACCGGATGCTGCGCCTGCTGTTCCAGCAGGCCCACGTGCCCGAGTACCAGGTGCGCTTCACCTGGCGCGCGGGGGACGTCGCGTTCTGGGACAACCGGGCGACCCAGCACTACGCGGTGAACGACTACGCCCCGCACCGCAGGGTGGCCGAGCGGGTCGCTGTCGCGGGTGACCGTCCGCGCTGACCGGACGGCCCGCGCGGGGCTGCGCCGCCCGGTCAGCCCGTGCGGCGCAGCAGGGCCAGGTACATCGCGTCCGTGCCGTGCAGATGCGGCCACAGCTGCACGTCGGGCCCGTCGCCCAGTGCGGGCACTCCGGGCAGCAGGGGGCGGGCGTCGACCCACTCCGCCTCGACGGGCGCTCCGCCACGTCCCTTGAGTACGTCCTCGACGACGACCCTGGTCTCCGCGAGGTGCGGCGAGCAGGTCGCGTAACCGACGACCCCACCGATCCGTACAGCGTTCAACGCCTCGCGCAACAGGCCTCGTTGCAGGGGTGCGAAGCCCTCCAGGTCCTCCGCGCGGCGCCGCCAGCGGGATTCCGGGCGCCGGCGCAGCGCCCCGAGGCCCGAACACGGTACGTCCATCAGGACCCGGTCGAAGGAGCCGGGCTGCCACGGCGGCCGGGTCCCGTCGGCGGTGATGACCTGGTACGGCCCGGGATTGCCGGCCAGCGCCCGCTCCACGAGCCGGGCCCGGTGCGGCTGCTTCTCCGCCGCGAGCAGGGTGGCTCCACGTCCGGCGGCGAGCGCGGCCAGCAGCGCGGCCTTGCCGCCCGGACCCGCGCAGCCGTCCAGCCACCGGGTGTCACCGCCCTCGACCGGAGCGTTGGCCAGGGCGGCGGCGACGAGCTGGCTGCCCTCGTCCTGCACACCGGCGCTGCCGTCCCGCACGGCGGCCAGGGCGCCGGGCTCGCCTCCCTCGGCCATCCGTACGGCATACGGCGACCAGCGGCCGGGAAGGCCGCTCTCCTCGCCGAGGGCGTCCAGCAGCTCGTCGGTGGTCGAGCGGCCCGGACGGGCGACCAGCGTCACCTCGGGCCGCTCGTTGTCCGCCTCCAGCAGGTCCTCGATGCCGGCCCGGCCGCCACCCAGGGCGTCCCAGAGGGCGGAGACGACCCATCGGGGGTGCGAATGGACGACGGAGAGGTGCTCCTCGGCGTCCTCGTCGTACGGGGGCGCTACGCGCTCCAGCCAGCCGTCGAGGTCGTGCGCGGTGACCTTGCGCAGCACCGCGTTGACGAATTTGGCGCGGCCCTCGCCCAGTACCACCCGCGCCAGCTCCACACTGGCGGAGACGGCGGCGTGGGTGGGGATGCGGGTGCCGAGCAGCTGGTGGACGCCCATGTTGAGCACATCGAGCACCGGAGGGTCGACCTCGCGCAGCGGCCGGTCGATGCAGGCGGCGACGATGGCGTCGTAGGTGCCCTGCCGCCGCAGGGTCCCGTAGACCAGCTCGGTCGCCAGCGCCGCGTCCCTGCCCTCGAAGTCGCCCTTGGCCCGTGCCTTCTTGAGCAGCGGGGGAAGGACGAGGTTGGCGTAGGCGTCGCGCTCGTCGACGGCCCTGAGCGCCTCGAAGGCGAGGAAGCGGACCGGGTCCTTCTGCGGACGGCGATGCGGCTTGGCGGGACGGCGACGCTGCTGGTCGTTCACGTGAAAGGTGCTCCGCTGATGGTGAGGGGGCTAACCCGTCCAGCGTACGTCGCCGGAACCGGGCGCCCCCTCTCCCTGGCCTCAGGCCCCCAGCAGCTCCCCGTGGGTGATGCGCACGCCTCGTGCCCAGTCGGCGGCCCTCATGGGCTTCTTGCCCTGCGGCTGGACCCAGAGGAGCTCCACGGCGTGCGAGCCGGTGCCCACGTACACGTTGTTCTTGCCCGCCGACAGCTCGCCCGGGGCCAGATCCGTACGGTCCACGACGGGTGCGGCCTGGACCAGCTTGAGGCGCTCGCCGCGGAAGAGGGTCCAGGCCCCCGGCGCGGGGGTGCAGCCACGCACCACACGGTCGACCCGGAGCGCGGGCTCGGCCCAGCGCACCTCGGCGTCCTCGACGCTGATCTTGGGTGCGAGGGTGACTCCCTCGGCGGGCTGCGGGACGGCGTGCAGGGTGCCGTCCTCGATGCCGTCCATGGTCGCCGCGAGCAGCCCGGCGCCCGCGAAGGCGAGCCGGGTGAGCAGATCACCGCTGGTGTCGGTGGGCCGGACCTCCTCGGTCAGGACGCCGTATACCGGTCCGGAGTCCAGCCCCTCCTCGATCAGGAACGTCGACGCGCCGGTCACCTCGTCGCCGGCCATCACCGCGTGCTGCACGGGTGCGGCGCCGCGCCAGGCGGGGAGGAGCGAGAAATGCAGGTTGACCCAGCCGCGGGCGGGGACCGCGAGTGCGGCCTTGGGCAGCAGCGCGCCGTACGCGACGACGGGGCAGCAGTCCGGGGCGATCTCACGGAGCCGGGCCAGGAAGTCCTCGTCGCGCGGCCTGGCGGGCTTGAGCACCTCGATGCCCGCCTCCTCGGCGCGCTCGGCCACGGGACTGGCGACCAGCCGTCGTCCCCGCCCGGCGGGGGCGTCGGGGCGGGTCACCACGGCGGCCACCTCGTGGCGGCCGGAGGCGATCAGTGCGTCCAGGGCGGGAACGGCTACCTCGGGGGTGCCTGCGAAGACGAGCTTCATGGGTGGCGGACTGCCTCTCGGGCGGAACGTACGTGGCGAGCAGCACACCAGTCTAGGCGGTTGCCGCACAGTCCCGCCGGGGCCCGGCGGCCGGGGGGCGTACGCAGGCCCGTGCGCCCCGCGAGGTTTCCCATACGCCCCTGTTGCGTGACCAGATGGGCGGGTGACGCGTTGGTCAAGTGAGATTGACCGAAGTGGACCGCCCCCGCGCGGTCCGATCCCTTTCAACGCCGGTTCGAGAGGCTTGTTCATGGCCGACCACGCAACCCACGACGCCCAAGCACGTGCCAGTCTGCACCTGTTGGTGCGGGACATCGAGCGGGTCCGCCGGCAGGTGGACGCGCTGCGTACCCTCACTGCGCAGCTGGGCAACGTCTACCGTCCGCGCCGCTCCGGCCCGTCAGCGGGCTTCGTCGTCTACGGCAGGGCGCCCGCGCCGACGGTCCGGCTCGCGCAGGAACTGCGGGACAGTGTCGAGACGCTGGTCACCGCTGCGGTGGACTTCGACCGCTCGCTGGGCTTCTCGTGGGACGCGGTCGGCTCCGCCCTCGGGGTCACCAAGCAGGCGGTGCACCGCCGTTACGGCGCGCGCCGCGCCGCACCGCAGCCCGCGGCGACGGCGGAGGGCGCCACCGAGAACGCGCACCGTGCGGTGCCCGCGACGCCGGGCCCCGCCCCCGCGCTGCCGGTCGTGCCGGCGGCCCGCTCCATGCCTCCGCAGCCGTCGGACCGGCCTGGCGCCTTCCCCGGCCCGCGCAACGGCTGACACGTGATGCAGGGGCCGGATCCGCCGGACACCGGCTTTCGCGGCCGGGCCGCCCCGGCCCGGTCGCGTCAGCCGATGTCCGGCGGATCGATCCTGATCCGTACGGGATCAGCTGTGGCCCTGGCCGTCCGGGCCGCCTGCGCCGCCTTCAGGGCGGCCGCCAGTGCCGCTCCCCGCCCCGGCGGGACCCTGACCAGCGCCCGCTCCCAGGTCTCACCGGCCGGGGCGTCCCCCTGTCTGCGGGGCCTGCCGGGAGCCGCTCCCGGCACCGGGACCGGCCCGAGTACCTCCGCTTCGGGCGGCAGGTCCGCACCGGCGAGGTAAGCGGCCACCGCTTCCGGCGGTCCGGTCACCGAGGCCATCCGCGACACCGGCGGAAAACCGAGCTCGGCGCGTTCCGCGAGCTCACGGCGGGCGTGGCCGACCGGGTCCCACCGGACCAGCGCCTGCACGGGCCGCAGGGTCGGCTCGGCCACGATGACCACCGTGCCGCCCTCCGGCTGCCCACGCACCAGCGCGGCGGCGGCCGTCCAGCGCCGGAGCGCCTCCTCGCCCGCCCGCAGGTCGGGTCGGCCGACCATCGCCCAGCCGTCCAGCAGGAGTGCCGCCGCGTAACCGCCCTCGGCCACCGGCTCCGCGCCGGGGGTACTGACCACGAGGGCGGGCTGGTCGGGCACGGAGTCCAGCACGTGGTCCCGCCCCGATGTCCGCACCGGGACGGCGGGGAACGCGCGTCCCAGCTCCTCGGCGGTCCTGCGGGCGCCGACGATCCGCGCCCGCAGCCGGACGCCACCGCATGCGGTGCAGCGCCAGGCCGTCTCGGCCCGCCCGCACCACGCACAGTTGAGATCCTGCTGGTCGGGTGCCTGCAACGGCCCCGCGCAGTGCCGGCACCGCGCGGGTTCCCGGCAGCGCTCGCAGGCCAACCTGGGCGCGTAACCACGGCGCGGCACCTGGACGAGGACTGGGCCGCTGCGCAGGCCGTCCCGTACGGTCTGCCAGGCCAGGCTGGGGAGCCTGGCCGAACGGGCCGCGCCGTCCCGCGCCAGCTCCCCGTCGCCGACCGTACGCACGAGGGGGGCCGCGATCCGCAGCTGGTCCCGGTCCGCGCGCAGGGGCAGGGCCCAGCCGCTCTCGACCAGCTGGGCCGCCTCCACCGTGCAGTTCGTCCCGCCCAGCAGGAAGGCACAGCGGCCGTGCGCCGCCCGAAGCTCCAGGACCTCCCTGACGTGCGGGAAGGGGGCGTTGTCGTCGCTGTGGCTGGAGTCGCCGTCGTCCCAGAGGGCCACCAGGCCCAGGTCGGCGACCGGGGCGAACATCGCGGCCCTGGTTCCGACCACCGCGCGCACGGATCCGCGGCGGACCGCCAGCCACTGCCGGTAGCGCTTCTCCGGTCCGGAGTCGGCGGTCAGCAGCGCGTGGCGCCCCTCTCCCAGCACCGCGGTGAGGGCGGCGTCGACACGCCCGGCGCTCCGCCCGTCCGGTACGACGACGAGCGCGCCCCGGCCCGAAGCCAGGGTCGCGGCCATGGCGCGGGCTGTCTCCTCGGGCCAGTGCGGTCCTGGCAGCGCCGTCCACACGGCCCGGGGCGCCCCTCCCTCGGCCAGCGCCCGCAGGAACCCGGGGCCCTGGGCATACCGCTCCCAGGTCCCCGGCGACGGGACGGCGGGCGGCGGCAGGGGGGCGGGGGACGGCTTGGACTCGGCGCGGCCGTTCCTGGGCGGCACGGCGAGCTGCAGCACGTCCGCGAGGCTGCCGGCATAACGGTCGGCGACGGCGCGTGAGAGCTCGAGCAGCTCCGGCCCGAGCACCGGCTCGGGCGAGACGACGTAGGCGAGGGCCGCCAGGGCTCCCTGGTAGTCCGACGAGGCCCGACGCTCGATCAGGAAGCCGTCGATCAGCCCACCACCCTCGCGCCTCCCGCCTCGGACCTGGCGTCCTCCGGCCCCGAACCGCACCCGGACCCGCACGCCGGGCTGCGCGTCCGCGTCGAGCTCCTCGGGGACGGCGTAGTCGAAGTACTGATCGAGATGGAGCGCGCCCTTGTTCACCAGGACGCGGGCGACGGGGAGCTCCTCGGCGAGCGCGGCGCCCCGCCAGGTCCGCGGCTTGGCGCGCGGCACCTTGGCCTGGCGCACCGTCTCCCGGATGAGCGCAAGCTGTTCCGGCGCCCCGGACCCGGGCTCGTCGGACCGCTCGTCGTCGCTGCTCACAGCCACATTCCTACCAGACCCCACTGACACGCCCCGGCCCGTCCGGGACGCCGGACGCGCCGGGGCCCGGACACCCCGTGCGAGTGTCCGGGCCCCGGTTTGCAGGACGAACCAGCGACGCTAGGGCGAAATACGCCCTAGAGGCCCGCCGCCTTGCGCAGCGCTTCGACGCGGTCGGTGCGCTCCCAGGTGAAGTCGGGGAGCTCACGGCCGAAGTGCCCGTACGCCGCGGTCTGGGCGTAGATCGGGCGCAGCAGGTCGAGGTCGCGGATGATCGCGGCCGGGCGGAGGTCGAAGACCTCACCGATGGCGTGCTCGATCTTCTCCGTGTCCACGGCTGCGGTGCCGAAGGTCTCGACGAACAGGCCGACCGGCTCGGCCTTGCCGATCGCATAGGCGACCTGGACCTCGCAGCGGGCCGCGAGCCCGGCGGCCACGACGTTCTTGGCGACCCAGCGCATGGCGTAGGCGGCCGAGCGGTCGACCTTGGACGGGTCCTTGCCGGAGAAGGCGCCGCCGCCGTGGCGGGCCATGCCGCCGTAGGTGTCGATGATGATCTTGCGACCGGTGAGGCCGGCGTCGCCCATCGGGCCGCCGATCTCGAAACGGCCGGTCGGGTTCACCAGCAGGCGGTAGCCCTCGGTGTCCAGCTTGATGCCGTCCTCGATGAGCTGGTTCAGGACGTGCTCGACGACGAACTCGCGGATGTCGGGCGCGAGCAGCGAGTCCAGGTCGATGTCGGAGGCGTGCTGCGAGGAGACGACGACCGTGTCGAGACGGACGGCCTTGTCACCGTCGTACTCGATGGTGACCTGGGTCTTGCCGTCGGGGCGCAGGTACGGGATGGTCCCGTTCTTGCGGACCTCGGAGAGCCGGCGCGAGAGCCGGTGCGCGAGGTGGATCGGCAGCGGCATCAGCTCGGGCGTCTCGTCGCAGGCGTAGCCGAACATCAGCCCCTGGTCGCCCGCGCCCTGCTTGTCGAGCTCGTCCTCGTCGCCTTCGACGCGCTTCTCGTACGCCGTGTCGACACCCTGGGCGATGTCCGGGGACTGCGCCCCGATGGACACCGAGACGCCGCACGAGGCTCCGTCGAAGCCCTTCTTGGAGGAGTCGTAGCCGATCTCCAGGACCTTGTTGCGCACAAGGTTGGGGATGTCGGCGTAGGCCTTGGTCGTGACCTCACCCGCGACATGCACCAGACCGGTGGTGATCAAGGTCTCGACGGCGACGCGCGAGGAGGGGTCCTCGCGCAGGAGCGCGTCGAGAATCGTGTCGCTGATCTGGTCAGCGATCTTGTCGGGGTGACCCTCGGTGACGGACTCCGAGGTGAAGAGACGGCGGGACACATCGCTCCCTGGGGTTGCAGCGGCTGCTGGCTGATCATTGATGGAAATCCGGGAGCTGCGCCCGGCACATTCCGTCGACCAGTTTATCGGTCGCTTCCGGTGATCGGGTCACGCGTCTCGCCCCTTGGGAGGTCTGTGACCTGCGGCACTGTTGACGGCAGTACGACAATTCCTCCTCCGGGGCGCGAGACACGGCCGGTCGTGGTGAATTTCTTCCCGCCGTGGCGGCGCCTACGCAATCTAACCGAAACGCGCCGCCACCAGGTCCCATACCGTGTCGGCGAGGGCTTCCTTGGGCCCGTACGGCACAGTCGTCTCGCCGCCGTCGGCCCCGAGCACGACCGCCTCGTTCTCCTCGGACCCGAAGGTCTTACGCTCCCCCACCTCGTTCACGACGAGAAGATCACAACCCTTGCGGCGGAGCTTCTCGCGGCCGTTGGCGAGGACGTCGTCGGTCTCGGCGGCGAATCCGACGACGAGCTGCCCCGGCCGGGCCCGGTGCGCGGCGACCTCGGCCAGGATGTCGGGATTGCGGACGAGCGCGATGGGAGCGGGTTCCTGGCCGTCCTTCTTCTTGATCTTCCCCGTGGCGTAGGCGGTGGGCCGGAAGTCGGCGACCGCCGCGGCCATCACCACGACATCGGCGTCGGCCGCCGCCCGCAGCACGGCCTCGCGCAACTGGACGGCGGTTCCGGCCCGCAGTACGTCGGCACCCGCCGGGTCGGGAAGTCCCGTGTTGGCCTCGATCAACGTCACCCGGGCGCCGCGTGCGACGGCAGTGCGGGCGAGGGCGTAGCCCTGCTTGCCCGAGGACCGGTTGCCCAGGTAGCGCACCGGATCGAGCGGTTCACGGGTGCCGCCCGCGCTGATCACCACGTGCCGGCCGGCGAGGTCGGGGGCGCCGGGGCCACGGGTCAGGACGCGCCGGCAGACCTCGAAGATCTCCCCCGGGTCGGGCAGTCGGCCCTTGCCCGTGTCGACACCGGTGAGCCTGCCGACGGCGGGCTCGATGACGACGGCGCCACGTCGGCGCAGGGTGGCGACGTTCTCCTGGGTGGCGGGGTGCTCCCACATCTCGGTGTGCATCGCGGGCGCGAAGACCACCGGGCAGCGTGCGGTGAGAAGGGTGTTGGTGAGGAGGTCGTCGGCGAGGCCGTGAGCGGCCTTGGCGAGCATGTCGGCGGTGGCGGGGGCGACCACGACGAGATCGGCGCCCTGGCCGATCCGGACGTGCGGCACCTCGTGCACGCCCTCCCAGACCTCGGTCGACACGGGGTTCCCGGAGAGGGCCGACCAGGTGGCCGCCCCGACGAAGTTCAGCGACGCGTCGGTCGGGACGACCCGTACGTCGTGGCCGGACTCGGTCAGCCGGCGCAGCAGTTCGCACGCCTTGTACGCGGCGATGCCGCCACTGACCCCCAGGACGACCTTCGGCTTCTCCACTGCGTCTCCCCGCACTCGTGTCTGCGCGCACTCACGTGCGGCCTCATGACGTACGCGCTCCATGCTGCCTCACCGCCCGCTACGCGCTCCGCCGGGCCCGGGACGGGACACACCACAGGCCCGGCGGATACCGTCCGCCGGGCCTGTGGTGAAGGTGCTTTCCTGCCGTCCGCCTACTGCGCGGGGCCCTCGATGGCCTCGGAGGTCAGCAGGCCCGCGTTGATCTCGCGGAGCGCGATCGAGAGCGGCTTCTCGTGCACGTGCGTGTCCACGAGCGGACCGACGTACTCGAGGAGGCCTTCACCGAGCTGCGAGTAGTACGCGTTGATCTGGCGCGCCCGCTTGGCGGCGTAGATCACAAGGCTGTACTTCGAGTCGGTGGCCTCGAGGAGCTCATCAATCGGGGGGTTGATGATGCCCTCGGGCGTGGTGATGGAAGAGGACACTCTCTGCCTTCCGAAGGGGATAGAGATCAAAGAGATCTTTGATCATGCTGGTTCCGCAGTGGTGATGCTCTGCGTCCGCGGTGGTGGTGAGGACCGGTGAGGTCAGTCGCCGGTACCGCGGAGGCCGGAAGCCTGCAGCATCAACGTTAGCAGCTCGCGTGCCACGTCCTCGACGGAGGTGTTGACGAGCGTCGTGTCGAACTCGGCTTCGGCGGCCAGCTCGACCTTCGCGGCCGTGAGGCGGCGCTCGATCACGTCGGGCGCCTCCGTCCCGCGGCCGGTGAGCCGGCGCACCAGCTCGTCCCAGCTGGGCGGCGCGAGGAAGACGAGCTGTGCCTCGGGCATCGACTGCCGGACCAGCCGGGCACCCTGCAGGTCGATCTCCAGCAGCACCGGCTCACCCGCCTCCAGGCGGTCGAGCACGGCCCGGCGGGGCGTGCCGTAGCGGTTGCCGGCGAATTCGGCCCACTCCAGCAGCTCGCCGTTGGCGACCAGCTTGTCGAACTCCTCGTCCTCCACGAAGAAGTAGTGGACACCGTCGCGCTCGCCGGGGCGGGGCTTACGGGTCGTGGCGGACACCGAGAGCCATACCTCGGGGTGAACCTTGCGCATATGAGCGACGACCGTGCTCTTGCCGACCCCTGAGGGGCCGGAGAGCACGGTCAGCCGCGGACGTGCGTCCGGGGGTACGGGGGACGTCCCCCGGGATGTTGCAGCCATGGGGCGATTATCCAGGTTCTCAGGGGTGCCTGAGAACGTCAGGCGGCGCTGCCGCCGAACTCACGCTCCAGAGATGCGATCTGGTTGGAGCCGAGACCCCGGACCCGGCGGCTCTCGGAGATGCCCAGCCTCTCCATGATCTGCTTGGCGCGGACCTTGCCCACGCCCGGCAGGGACTCCAGGAGAGCGGAGACCTTCATCTTACCGATGACGTCGTTCTCCTGGCCCTGCTTGATGACCTCATGGAGCGAGGCGCCGGAGTGCTTGAGTCGATTCTTGACCTCGGCCCGCTCCCGGCGAGCCGCGGCGGCCTTTTCGAGCGCGGCTGCGCGCTGTTCAGGGGTAAGGGGCGGAAGAGCCACGCCTACGTCACCTCGGATGTCGATCTGTCGGATACGGACCGGCGCGGAACCTGGTGGTTCCACACCTGGTGAGCAACGAACAACCTGTGCTCGTTGGCCCTCGACGGAGACTAGCGGCCAAGGCCGCCTGAGTCAGCGAGAACAGACGAAAAGTCCTGGTCAGCCTCCGTCGACCCGGACATTTCAGCCATAACCACCAAGAATTTTGCTCAAGATTCCGTCAACAGGCTGTCACGTGGCATGGTCAGCCTTCCGAGACGGCCGTACGGATCTCGTCCGCGAACCGTCCGGCGGCTTCGCGCAGCCCTGACGCGCCCGGACCGTGACGCAGCACACCCCGGCTCACGCTCGGCACCACGTTGCCCACCGCGGCACCGAAGACGCGGGGCAGATCCGCGGGGGTGGCGCCCTGGGCCCCGATGCCGGGAGCGAGCAACGGTCCGTTGATCGACAGATCCGCACCGGCGTCCCCGAGCGTGGCACCGACCACGGCGCCGACGGACCCCAGGGGCGTCGCGCCCGCGTTCTCGGCCGCCATGTGGTCCAGCATCAGCTGGGCCAGCGAGCGCCCGTCCGCCGCGGTCGCGCGCTGGACCTCCGCGCCCTCCGGGTTGGAGGTGAGCGCGAGCACGAAGACACCCGCGCCGGAGACCGCGGCCGCGTCGAGCGCCGGACGCAGCGAGCCGAAACCGAGGTACGGCGAGACGGTGACCGCGTCGGAGAACAGCGGCGAGTCCTGGTCGAGGTAGGTCGCCGCGTAGGCGCCCATCGTGGAGCCGATGTCTCCGCGCTTGGCGTCCATGAGCACGAGGGCCCCCGCCGCGCGGGCCTCTTCGACGGCCTTCTCCAGGACGGCGACACCGCGCGAACCGAAGCGCTCGAAGAACGCGGACTGCGGTTTGAGCACCGCGACCCGGTCGGCCAGCGCCTCGACGACCGTACGCGTGAAGCGCTCGAGGCCCGCGATGTCGTCGTTCAGGCCCCAGGAGGTGAGCAGGGAGGCGTGCGGATCGATGCCGACGCAGAGCGGCCCACGGGTGTCCATGGCGTGGCGCAGGCGTGCGCCGAAGGGTTCGAGGGTCACTGCATGGCCTTCCGTGTCTCGGCGCCGACGGCTTCGGCGAGGGTGGCGTACGGAGATGCGGCGAGGCGCGCGGCCAGGCCCTTGTGGACCGCGCGGGCGTAGAACGGGCCTTCGTAGATGAAGGCGCTGTAGCCCTGGACGAGCGTGGCACCGGCCAGGATGCGCTGCCAGGCGTCCTCGGCGTTCTCGATACCCCCGACGCCCACCAGGGTGATCCGGGGCCCCACACGGGCGTACAGGCGGCTCAGGACCTCCAGGGAGCGCTCCTTGAGGGGGGCGCCGGAGAGTCCGCCGGTCTCCTCCACCAGGGACGCCGCGGACTTCAGGCCGAGGCTGTCGCGGGCGATGGTGGTGTTGGTGGCGATGATGCCGTCCAGACCCAGCTCGACGGCGAGGTCGGCGACCGCGTCGACGTCCTCGTCGGCGAGGTCCGGTGCGATCTTGACGAGCAGCGGGACACGCCGGTCGGTGACGGTCCGGTCGGCGGCCTCGCGGACCGCGGTGAGCAGCGGGCGCAGCGCCTCGGTGGCCTGGAGGTTGCGCAGGCCCGGGGTGTTCGGGGAGGAGACGTTCACGACGAGGTAGTCGGCATGTGCTGCGAGCCGCTCCGTGGACTTCACGTAGTCGCCCACGGCATCGGCCTCGGGGACGACCTTGGTCTTGCCGATGTTGACGCCGACGGTCGTGCGGAAGACCGGGGTGCGGGCGGCGAGGCGCTCGGCCACGGCCGCGGAGCCCTCGTTGTTGAAGCCCATGCGGTTGATCAGCGCCCGGTCGGCGACGAGGCGGAACAGCCGCTTCTTCGGGTTGCCGGGCTGCGGCTCCCCGGTGACCGTGCCGATCTCGATGTGGTCGAAGCCGAGCATCGACATGCCGTCGATCGCGACGGCGTTCTTGTCGAAGCCCGCGGCGAGCCCGAAGGGGCCGTGCATCCTCAGGCCGAGCGCCTCGGTGCGCAGTTCCTCGAAGCGGGGTGCGAGCGCGGCGGCCACGAAGGTGCGCAGCACGGGAGTCCGTGCGGCGAGGCGGATCCAGCGGAAGGCCAGGTGGTGGGCCTGCTCGGGGTCCATCCGCTTGAAGACCAGCTGGAAGAAGAGTTTGTACATCTCGGGTGTCCTCATGAAGAGGGGGACACCGTTTCCGGTGTCCCCCTGTGGGCGCTTCCTAGTCGCGGGCCGCGGTCAGATGTTCCGCGTGTTCCTGGAGGGAACGTACGCCGACGCCACCGTGGTTGAGCGCGTCGATGCCCTGGACGGCGGCGGCGAGCGCCTGGACGGTGGTGAGGCACGGCACGGACCGGGCGACGGCCGCGGTGCGGATCTCGTAGCCGTCGAGCCGGCCGCCCGTTCCGTACGGGGTGTTGACGATGAGGTCGACCTCGCCGTCGTGGATCAGCTGCACGATGGTCTTCTCGCCGTTCGGGCCCTCGCCCTCCGACTGCTTGCGCACGACGGTGGCGTTGATGCCGTTCCGCTTGAGGACCTCGGCGGTGCCGGACGTGGCCATCAGCTCGAACCCGTGCGCGACGAGCTCGCGCGCCGGGAAGATCATCGAGCGCTTGTCGCGGTTGGCGACGGAGATGAACGCACGGCCCTTGGTGGGCAGCGGACCGTAGGCGCCGGCCTGCGACTTGGCGTAGGCCGTGCCGAACACCGAGTCGATGCCCATGACTTCACCAGTGGAGCGCATCTCCGGGCCGAGGACCGTGTCGACGCCACGGCCGCGGATGTCGCGGAAGCGCGACCACGGCATGACGGCTTCCTTGACGGAGATCGGCGCGTCCAGCGGCAGGGTGCCGCCGTCGCCGTGCTTCGGCAGCAGGCCTTCCGCGCGCAGCTCCGCGACGGTCGCGCCCAGTGAGATGCGGGCGGCGGCCTTCGCGAGGGGGACCGCGGTCGCCTTCGAGGTGAAGGGGACGGTCCGCGAGGCGCGCGGGTTGGCTTCGAGGACGTAGAGGATGTCGCCGGAGAGCGCGAACTGGATGTTGATCAGTCCGCGTACACCGACGCCCTTGGCGATGCCCTCGGTGGAGGCCCGCAGGCGCTTGATGTCGAAGCCGCCCAGGGTGATCGGGGGCAGCGCGCAGGCGGAGTCGCCGGAGTGGATGCCGGCCTCCTCGATGTGCTCCATGACGCCGCCGAGGTAGAGCTCGGTGCCGTCGTAGAGCGCGTCGACGTCGATCTCGATCGCGTCGTCGAGGAAGCGGTCGACCAGGACCGGCCGGGTGGGGCTGATCTCGGTGGACTCGGAGATGTACGAGGAGAGCCGTGTCTCGTCGTAGACGATCTCCATGCCGCGGCCGCCGAGCACGTACGACGGGCGCACGAGGACGGGGTAGCCGATCTCGTCGGCGATGGCCTTGGCCTCGGCGAAGGTGGTGGCGGTGCCGTGCTTGGGGGCCGGCAGACCGGCCTCGGCGAGCACGCGGCCGAAGGCGCCGCGGTCCTCGGCGGCGTGGATGGCCTCGGGGGAGGTTCCCACGACCGGCACGCCGTTGTCCTTCAGGGCCTGCGCGAGGCCGAGCGGGGTCTGGCCGCCGAGCTGGACGACGACGCCGGCGATCGGGCCGGCCAGCGACTCGGCGTGGACGATCTCCAGGACGTCCTCGAGCGTGAGCGGCTCGAAGTACAGCCGGTCGGAGGTGTCGTAGTCCGTGGAGACGGTCTCCGGGTTGCAGTTGACCATCACGGTCTCGTAGCCGGCGTCGCTCAGGGCGAAGGAGGCGTGGACGCAGGAGTAGTCGAACTCGATGCCCTGGCCGATGCGGTTCGGACCGGAGCCGAGGATGATCACCGCAGGCTTGGTGCGCGGCGCGACCTCGCTCTCCTCGTCGTAACTGGAGTAGAAGTACGGCGTCTTCGCGGCGAACTCGGCGGCGCAGGTGTCGACCGTCTTGTAGACCGGGCGGATGCCCAGCGCGTGCCGGACCTCGCGCACGACGTCCTCGCGCAGGCCGCGGATCTCGCCGATCTGGGCGTCGGAGAAGCCGTGCCGCTTGGCCTCGGCGAGCAGGTCGAGGTCGAGGCGCTCGGTGGCGGCCAGCTCGTCGGCGATCTCCTTGATCAGGAAGAGCTGGTCGACGAACCAGGGGTCGATCTTCGTGGCGTCGAAGACCTCTTCCTGGGTGGCGCCGGCGCGGATCGCCTGCATGACGGTGTTGATGCGGCCGTCCGTGGGGCGGACCGCTTCGGCGAGCAGCTCGGCCTTGTCACCGGTCTCGCCGGTGAAGGCGAACTGCGAGCCCTTCTTCTCCAGGGAGCGCAGGGCCTTCTGCAGGGCCTCGGTGAAGTTGCGGCCGATCGCCATGGCCTCGCCCACCGACTTCATGGTGGTGGTGAGGGTCGAGTCGGCGGAGGGGAACTTCTCGAAGGCGAAGCGGGGGGCCTTGACGACGACGTAGTCGAGGGTCGGCTCGAAGGAGGCCGGCGTCTTCTCCGTGATGTCGTTGGGGATCTCGTCGAGCGTGTAGCCGACGGCCAGCTTGGCGGCGATCTTGGCGATCGGGAAGCCGGTGGCCTTCGAGGCGAGCGCCGAGGAGCGGGAGACGCGCGGGTTCATCTCGATGACGATGATCCGGCCGTCGGCCGGGTCGATCGCGAACTGGATGTTGCAGCCGCCGGTGTCCACACCCACCTCGCGGATGATCGCGATGCCGATGTCACGCAGCCGCTGGTACTCACGGTCGGTGAGCGTCATCGCCGGGGCGACCGTGATGGAGTCACCGGTGTGGACACCCATCGGGTCGAAGTTCTCGATGGAGCACACGACCACGACGTTGTCGTTCTTGTCGCGCATCAGCTCCAGCTCGTACTCCTTCCAGCCGAGGATGGACTCCTCCAGGAGCACCTCGGTGGTCGGCGAGAGCGTGAGGCCCTGTCCGGCGATGCGGCGCAGCTCCTCCTCGTCGTGCGCGAAGCCGGAGCCGGCGCCGCCCATGGTGAAGGAGGGGCGGACGACGACGGGGTAGCCGCCGAGCGTGTCGACGCCCGCGATGACGTCGTCCATGGTGTGGCAGATGACGGAGCGGGCGGACTCGCCGTAGCCGATCTTGGCCTTGACGGCCTCGACGACGCCCTTGAAGAGGTCGCGGTCCTCGCCCTTGTTGATGGCCTCGACATTGGCGCCGATGAGCTCGACACCGTACTTCTCCAGCACGCCGTTGTCGTGCATGGAGATCGCGGTGTTGAGCGCGGTCTGGCCGCCCAGGGTCGGGAGCAGCGCGTCGGGGCGCTCCTTGGCGATGATCTTCTCGACGAACTCGGGGGTGATCGGCTCGACGTACGTGGCGTCGGCGATCTCCGGGTCGGTCATGATCGTCGCCGGGTTGGAGTTCACCAGGATGACGCGCAGGCCCTCGGCCTTGAGTACGCGGCAGGCCTGGGTGCCGGAGTAGTCGAACTCGGCGGCCTGGCCGATGACGATCGGACCGGAGCCGATGACCAGGACGGACTGGATATCGGAGCGCTTAGGCACGCTGGTCCTCCATCAGGGATACGAAGCGGTCGAAGAGGTACGCGGCGTCGTGCGGGCCGGCGGCTGCTTCGGGGTGGTACTGGACGCTGAAGGCCGGCCGGTCCAGGAGCTGCAGGCCTTCGACGACCTGGTCGTTCAGGCAGACGTGGGAGACCTCGGCGCGGCCGAACTCCGTGTCGGAGACCTTGTCCAGGGGCGCGTCGACGGCGAAGCCGTGGTTGTGCGCGGTGACCTCGACCTTGCCGGTGGTGCGGTCCTGCACGGGCTGGTTGATGCCACGGTGGCCGTACTTCAGCTTGTAGGTGCCGAAGCCGAGGGCGCGGCCCAGGATCTGGTTGCCGAAGCAGATGCCGAAGAGCGGGGTCTTCCGCTCCAGTACGCCCTGCATGAGGGCGACCGGGTGGTCGGCGGTGGACGGGTCGCCGGGGCCGTTGGAGAAGAACACCCCGTCGGGCTTCACCGCGTACACCTCGTCGAGGCCGGCGGTGGCGGGCAGGACGTGCACCTCGATGCCGCGCTCGGCCATGCGGTGCGGGGTCATGCCCTTGATGCCGAGGTCGATCGCGGCGACGGTGTACTTCTTGGTGCCGATCGCGGGGACGACGTACGTCTCCTTGGTGGCGACCTCGGCGGAGAGGTCCGCGCCGCTCATCTCGGGTGCCTGGCGCACCTTGGCGAGCAGTATGCCCTCGTCCTGGACGGCGTTCCCCGAGAAGATGCCGACGCGCATCGCGCCGCGCTCACGCAGGTGGCGGGTCAGCGCACGGGTGTCGATGCCGCTGATGCCGACGACGCCCTGGGAGGCGAGTTCCTCGTCCAGCGTGCGCCGCGAGCGCCAGCTGGAGGGGGTCCGGGCGGGGTCGCGCACGACGTAGCCGGAGACCCAGATCCGCTTGGACTCGGCGTCCTCGTCGTTCACGCCGGTGTTACCGATGTGCGGGGCGGTCATGACGACGACCTGGCGGTGGTACGAGGGGTCGGTCAGCGTTTCCTGGTAGCCGGTCATGCCGGTCGAGAACACCGCCTCGCCGAAGGTCTCCCCCACGGCCCCGTAGGCGCGGCCGCGGAAGGAGCGGCCGTCCTCCAGGACGAGTACGGCGGGAGCTTTTCCGGCTCCCCGGGTGGAGATCGTCATCGTGCGGTGCCTTCCGTAGTGCTGGTGAGGTGGTTGACGGCGTCGACCCAGGCCTGGTGCTCGGCCGCGTGGTCGGAGCGGAAACCCGAGTCGATCAG
This sequence comes from Streptomyces sp. NPDC005791, assembly GCF_042871485.1. Taxonomy (NCBI): domain Bacteria; kingdom Bacillati; phylum Actinomycetota; class Actinomycetes; order Kitasatosporales; family Streptomycetaceae; genus Streptomyces; species Streptomyces sp. NPDC005791. The sequence goes on along the minus strand of NZ_JBIAIP010000018.1, from coordinate 69,184 downwards.
CCGGTCGCCGTGCGCCCAGGTGATGACCAGCAGGCCGCCCTCGGGCAGGACCTTGCCGGCGAGCGCCTTGTCGAGCCTGGCCTCGCGCAGCGCGGCGGCCGGTACGAAGAAGTCGGCTGCCCCGGGGCGTACGACGTCCAGGCCCTGTTCCGTGAGTGTCAGCTCGACCCGGCTGCGGGTGCCGAGGCCGTGCGCGACGATCCGGTCGAGCCATTGCCCGGCGGTCGTCGAGGCGTGGTAGCGGCCGGTCAGTGTGAGCAGTGTCTCGCCCTCCGCGAACCCCTCGGGGGTGGTCGCGAGCTCGGGCAGCCCGGACTGCAGGCTCCCTCGCCATTTCCATCCCTGGCGCATCAGCCAGTAGACGAAGGCGATGAAGACGATCAGTCCGAGGACCCAGCTGATGCGGGCGGACCAGTCCGTCACTTCGGCCGACTTCTGCTCGGCGGCCAGTCGGTACAGCTGAAAATCGGGGTGGATTGTTGTCACGCGAGCTTCCCGTCGACGACCGTGGCACGGCCCCGCAGGAAGGTGTGGGTCACTCGGCCGGGCAGCTCACGACCCTCGTACGGAGTGTTGCGGCTGCGGGAGGCGAAGCCCGCGGGGTCCACTGCTCCACGGTATGCCGGATCGACCAGAGTGAGGTTGGCGGGCTCACCCGCCGAGACGGGCCGGCCGTGTCCGTCGAGCCTGCCGATGGCCGCGGGGCGGAACGACATGCGGTCGGCGACGCCCGCCCAGTCGAGGAGGCCTGTGTCCACCATGGTCTGCTGCACCACGGAGAGCGCGGTCTCCAGGCCCACCATGCCCATGGCGGCGGCGGCCCACTCGCAGTCCTTGTCCTCGTGCGGGTGCGGCGCGTGGTCGGTGGCGACGCAGTCGATGGTGCCGTCGGCGAGGGCCTCACGCAGGGCCATGACGTCGGTCTCGGTGCGCAGCGGCGGGTTCACCTTGTAGACCGGGTTGTAGGTCCGTACGAGTTCGTCGGTGAGCAGCAGGTGGTGGGGGGTGACCTCGGCGGTGACGTTCCAGCCCTTGGACTTGGCCCAGCGGACGATCTCCACGGAGCCGGCGGTCGAGAGGTGGCAGATGTGCACCCGGGAGCCGACGTGGGCGGCGAGGAGGACGTCACGGGCGATGATCGACTCCTCGGCGACGGCGGGCCAGCCGCCGAGTCCGAGCTCGGCCGAGACGACGCCCTCGTTCATCTGGGCGCCCTCGGTGAGGCGGGGTTCCTGGGCGTGCTGGGCGACGACGCCGTCGAAGGCCTTCACGTACTCCAGGGCGCGGCGCATGATCACGGCGTCGTCGACGCACTTGCCGTCGTCGGAGAAGACCTTCACCCCGGCGGCGGAGTCGTGCATGGCGCCGAGCTCGGCGAGCTGCTTGCCCTCGAGGCCGACGGTGACGGCGCCGACGGGCTGTACGTCGCAGTAGCCGGACTCCTTGCCGAGCCGCCAGACCTGCTCGACGACACCGGCGGTGTCGGCGACGGGGAAGGTGTTGGCCATGGCGTGGACCGCGGTGAAGCCGCCGACCGCCGCCGCCTTGGTGCCGGTGAGGACGGTCTCGGAGTCCTCACGGCCGGGCTCGCGCAGGTGGGTGTGCAGGTCGACGAGGCCGGGCAGCAGGATCTGGCCGGCCGCCTCGATCACAATGGCGTCGCCGGCCTCGATGCCGGTGCCGGTCCCGACGATGCTCTCGCCGTCGATGAGGACGTCGCCGGGCTCGCCGCCGAGGACCTTCGCACCGCGGATCAGGATCTTGCTCATGGTTACTTGTTCTCCTCGGTACGGGCGGAGGCGGAGGGCAGAGCGGTCTCGTAACCGCCGAGCAGCAGGTACAGGACGGCCATGCGGGTGGAGACGCCGTTGGCGACCTGTTCGACGGCGGTGCAGCGGTCGGAGTCGGCGACCTGGGCCGTGATCTCCATGCCGCGGACCATCGGGCCGGGGTGCATCACGATGGCGTGCTCCGGCATCTTCGCCATGCGTTCGCCGTCCAGGCCGTAGCGGCGGGAGTACTCCCGCTCGGTCGGGAAGTAGGCGGCGTTCATGCGCTCGCGCTGCACCCGCAGCATCATGACGGCGTCCGACGTCGGCAGGACGTCGTCGAGACGGTAGCTGACGTCGCAGGGCCACTGCTCGACGCCGACCGGCACGAGGGTGGGCGGGGCCACCAGGGTGACGTGCGCACCGAGTGTGTGCAGCAGGTGGACGTTGGAGCGGGCCACGCGGCTGTGCAGGATGTCGCCGACGATCGTGATCCGGCGGCCTTCGAGGTCGCGGCCGACACCGGCGTCGGGTCCGACCAGCCTGCGGCGCATGGTGAACGCGTCCAGCAGGGCCTGGGTGGGGTGCTCGTGCGTGCCGTCACCCGCGTTGACGACCGCGCTGTCGATCCAGCCCGAGGTCGCGAGGCGGTACGGGGCACCGGAGGCGCCGTGCCGGATGACGACCGCGTCGGCCCCCATGGCCTCCAGGGTCAGGGCGGTGTCCTTGAGCGATTCGCCCTTGGAGACGGACGAGCCCTTCGCGGAGAAGTTGATGACGTCGGCGGAGAGGCGCTTGGCTGCGGCCTCGAACGAGATCCGGGTCCGGGTCGAGTCCTCGAAGAAAAGGTTCACGACCGTTCGTCCACGCAGAGTGGGAAGCTTCTTGATCGGCCGGTCCGCGACCCTGGCCATCTCCTCGGCGGTGTCGAGGATCAGGACGGCGTCGTCGCGGGTGAGGTCTGCGGCCGAGATGAGGTGGCGGTGGGTCCGGGGGTCGGCCCCGGGAGGGCGCAGCATCTGAGGATCTCCGGGAAGGGTGGAGGGATCAGGCAGGCGGGCGTGCGGAAGCAGCCGTGCGGCCCATGGGGCGCACGGGACGGGACTCGGCTACTGCTCGCCTGCCGGGACGGTCTGCTTGACGCCGAGCAGCACGGCGTCGCGGCCGTCCTCCTCGGCGAGCTGGACCTTGACCGTCTCCCGCAGCGACGTGGGGAGGTTCTTGCCGACGTAGTCGGCACGGATCGGGAGTTCCCGGTGGCCGCGGTCGACGAGGACCGCGAGCTGCACGGCACGGGGCCGGCCGATGTCGCCGAGCGCGTCGAGCGCGGCGCGGATCGTGCGGCCGGAGAAGAGCACGTCGTCGACGAGCACGACGAGCCGGTCCTCGATGCCCTCACCGGGGATGTCGGTGCGTGCGAGGGCACGCGCGGGGCGCATCCGCAGGTCGTCGCGGTACATGGTGATGTCGAGTGACCCGACCGGCGTCTTGCGACCGGTGATCTCTTCGAGCTTTCCGGCGAGCCTGTCGGCGAGGAAGACTCCTCGCGTCGGGATGCCGAGCAGCACCACGTCGTCGGCGCCCTTGGCGCGTTCGACGATCTCGTGGGCGATTCGGGTCAGTACCCGGGCGATGTCGGGAGCCTCGAGAACGGGGCGTGCCGCATTGCCGGTGTGGTCGTGCTGTGCGTCCATAAGAAACGGACCTCCTTCTCCGCCTCACAGGACGGACGTTAAAGGACGTCGAAATTGCGTCATCCACGTTACCAGGGCTTGCCCGAGGTCCTGTCCGCACCCCCGGTGGGAGGCAGTCCGGACCTTTCGGCTTGACGCAGCCAAGTAACGCTGCGTAACCTCACAGTGAGTTACCAGCCACGCGGCCCAGCCGCAGAATGTTCCAGCGTCCGGGGAGCCTTATGTCCAGCGAATACGCAAAGCAGCTCGGGGCCAAGCTCCGCGCCATCCGCACCCAGCAGGGCCTCTCCCTCCACGGCGTGGAGGAGAAGTCCCAGGGCCGCTGGAAGGCCGTCGTGGTCGGTTCCTACGAGCGCGGCGACCGCGCCGTGACCGTGCAGCGCCTTGCCGAGCTGGCCGACTTCTACGGCGTTCCGGTGCAGGAGCTCCTGCCCGGCACGACCCCCGGCGGTGCCGCCGAGCCGCCGCCGAAGCTGGTCCTCGACCTGGAGCGCCTCGCCCACGTGCCGCCGGAGAAGGCCGGGCCGCTCCAGCGTTACGCCGCGACCATCCAGAGCCAGCGCGGCGACTACAACGGCAAGGTCCTCTCCATCCGCCAGGACGATCTGCGTACCCTGGCCGTGATCTACGACCAGTCGCCGTCCGTGCTCACGGAGCAGCTGATCAGCTGGGGTGTACTGGACGCCGACGCGCGTCGCGCGGTGGCCCACGACGAGGGCTGACCAGCACCGCCACACACCGTACCGCCGGGTCGGCGGGGTCCTGAGGATCCCGCCGGGCCGGCGTTCTCATGTGCCGACGCCCCGGGACCACCGGGGCGGTACGCCGAAGAGCCCGCGGTCGCACGCGACCGCGGGCTCTTCGTTCGGCTCGACGCCGCCGGGGACTACTGCTCCCGGCGGAGATTCGGCTTGAGGTCCTTGAACCGGGCCAGCAGGCCGTTCACGAAGGCCGGGGAGTCATCCGTGGAGAACTCCTTGGCGAGCTGGACCGCCTCGTCGATCACCACGGCGTCCGGGGTGGAGTCCATCCAGATCAATTCGTAGGCACCGAGCCGCAGGATGCTCCGGTCGACGACCGGCATGCGGTCGATCTCCCAGTCCACGGCGTAGGTGACGATGAGGTCGTCGATCCGGTCCGCGTACTGCGCGTACCCCTCGACCAGCTCCATCGTGAACTCACCGACCGGCGGCTGACGGTCGTCGGTCCGCGACAGCCGCACCCAGTCCGCGAGGACCGTCTGCACGGACTCACCGCGCTGGTCGGCCTCGAAAAGGATCTGGAAGGCGCGCTTGCGGGCCTTGTTCCGGGCAGCCACGGTTAGCTGTTCACCCGGCCGAGGTAGTCGCCCGTACGGGTGTCGACCTTGATCTTCTCACCGGTCGTGATGAAGAGCGGGACACCGATCTCGTAACCGGTCTCCAGGGTGGCGGGCTTGGATCCACCGGTGGAGCGGTCACCCTGGACACCCGGGTCGGTGTGCTGGATGGTCAGCTCGACCGCGGCGGGCAGCTCGACGTAGAGCACCTCGCCCTCGTGCTGCGCGACGGAGGCGGTGAAGCCCTCGATCAGGAAGTTGGCGGCGTCGCCGACGGCCTTGCGGTCGACCATGAGCTGGTCGTACGTGTTCATGTCCATGAAGACGAAGTACTCGCCGTCCATGTACGAGAACTGCATGTCGCGGCGGTCAATGGTGGCCGTCTCGACCTTCACGCCGGCGTTGAACGTCTTGTCGACGACCTTGCCGGAGAGCACGTTCTTGAGCTTGGTGCGCACGAAGGCGGGGCCCTTGCCGGGCTTGACGTGCTGGAACTCGACGACGGACCAGAGCTGGCCTCCGTCGAGCTTGAGCACCAGGCCGTTCTTGAGGTCGTTCGTGGAAGCCACGGTTGCGGAATCTCCTGGACTGAAGCTGGTGGACGGCCAAGGATGCGCGCCGGAGTCTCCGCGAGGAGTTCCCTAGAGCGCGAGCAGCTCCTTGGTCGTAATGGTGAGTAGCTCGGGTCCGCCGTCCGCCTCGGGGCGCACGACGAGCGTGTCATCGATCCGGACACCGCCCCGGCCCGGGAGGTGGACCCCCGGTTCGACGGTGACCGGCACGCAAGCGTCCAGTTTACCCATGGCCGTCGGTGCCAACTGCGGGTCCTCGTCGATTTCGAGTCCGACCCCGTGCCCGGTGCTGGGATGGAGGCCGTCCGAGTGGCCCGCCGAGTCCAGGAGATGACGGGCCGCGTGGTCCACGTCACGGCAGGCGGCGCCGGGCACCAGAGCCTCCCGCCCGGCCCGCTGAGCGGCGAAGACAAGGTCGTAGAGCTCGATCTGCCAGTCCGCGGGGCTGGTTCCGATGACGAACGTCCGGCCGATCTCGCAGCGGTACCCGCGGTAGTTCGCGCCCAGGCAGACGGAAAGGAAATCGCCTTCCTCGACCCTGCGGTCGGTGGGCCGATGACGGCCGAGACCCGAGTGGGGGCCCGTCCCGACGGAGGTGGCGAAGGCCGGGCCGTCGGCGCCGTGGTCCACCAGCCGGCGCTCTAGCTCCAGGGCCAGATGGCGTTCGGTGCGCCCCACCAGGATGGATTCGAGGAGTTCGCCGAGCGCCTGGTCGGTGATCTCCGCGGCGATCCGCAGACAGGCGATCTCCTCCTCGTCCTTCACCAGGCGCAGCTGCTCCACCGTGCCGCCGAGATCGTTCAGGCGCAGGCGGGGAGCCGCGGAACTCATGGCACGGTGGCGGGAGACGGTCAGATCGTGTTCTTCGACCGCGAGGGAATCGGCGTGCAGGCCGCCGGCGAGGTCGGCCGCCGCGACCACCGGGTCGCCGTCGGCCTCGGGAAGGACGGTCAGCCGCAGCTGCTCGTCGGGGCGCCCGTGGGCGGGGGCTCCGGTCGGGGCGCGGGGGCAGAGCAGGACGTCCTCGCCGGGGCCGAGCAGCAGCACGGAGCCCGGAGGGACTCCACCCGCGAGATAGCGGACGTTGGCGGGGCGGGAGACCAGGGCGGCCGCGGATCCGGCGGCGGCGTACCGGTCACGCAGCAGCCCGCGTCGGACGGCGTACACCTCTGACATGTTCCCGAGCCTACGAGCGCCGGTCCGGCCTCGCCCGGTCAGCGCACCCGACCGGGCGCCGGGCGGTCGTCACCAGGCCGGCGGGCTGGCTATGGAGCGGGCCAGGACGTCGTCGAGGACCCGTGCCGTCGTCTCCACGTCGTAGGTGGAGTTGTCGATGATCGGCAGACCGGAGCCGTACCAGCCGGCCATGCGGCCGTGGATCCTGGCGACTTCCTCGTCGGAGAGCCTGCGGTTCCCACTGCGGGCCGCATTGCGCTCCAGGACGACCTCCAGGCCGGGCAGGAGGACCACGGGGAGCAGGCCGGGGCCCACATGGCGCTTCCATCCGCCGAGGCCGACGACCGGCCGGTCCGGGAAGACGGCGTCGTCGAGGATGCAGGAGATGCCGTTGGCCAGGAAATTGCGGGCGGCGAAGCCGCAGGTGCGCCGGGCCAGCCGGTACTGCGCCTCGGAGTGGTCGTTCCATCCGGCCTGCGGGTCGGCGAAGCCGGAGCACACCCATTCGCGGACGTCGTCCAGGGACACGTGTGCGGTGGGAACCCGGCGGCGGGCCGCCCAGAGCTTGGCGACCGTGGTCTTGCCGGCGCCCGCGGGGCCGATCAGGAGCACGGCCAGGGTCGCGGCCCCGGTGCCCGCCTCCGCGGGCGGCGCGGGCAGCGGGACAGGGCCGCCCGGCGGCAGCTGGATGTGCCCGGTGGTCTCCCGGGAGGGCGGGACCGGGGCGTGCTGGGCCGCAGGCGCCATGGGAGGAGGCGGCGGCCCGGCCTGGCCGGGTCGGCCTGGGTGCTGGGCCTGGTGCGTCCACGGCCCGTCCCCGGGTCCCTGGGGCGGCGGCAGCGGTGCCCCCACTGCGTGCTGCATCCGGTGCCACTCCGTCTCGTACAGGCAACTGGCGCTGGTCGACGGCAACCGTACCTCCCCCGGCCGCCACGCTGTGAACGGGCGGGGGAGGTACGAAGTGCCCGGTGTCAGTCCGTCAGTTCGTCGGCCAGGGCGCGCAGGGCGAGCCGGTAGGAGCCGATACCGAACCCTGCCACGGTGCCGGTGGCCACGGGCGCGACCACCGAGGTGTGGCGGAATTCCTCCCGTGCGTACGGATTCGAGATGTGCACCTCGATGAGCGGGGCGGTGCGCTGGGCTGCCGCATCGCGCATTCCGTACGAATAGTGCGTGAAGGCACCGGGGTTGAGAACGACCGGAATCGAACCGTCCGCCGCCTCGTGGAGCCAGCGGATCAGCTCGCCCTCGTCGTTGGTCTCCCGGACGTCGACCTCGAACCCGAGTTCCTTGCCGAGGGCCCGGCAGGTGTCGACGAGCCCGGCGTAGGACGTCGCACCGTAGACGTCGGGCTCACGGGAGCCGAGACGTCCGAGATTCGGGCCGTTGAGCACGAGGACCCGGCGGGTCGTCATGCGGAGACCTCCCCGTAGGCGGCGAGCAGGACGGCCGGGTCAGGCCCCTCCAGCACGGTGGGCTTGCCGATGCCGTCCAGCACGATGAAGCGCAGCAGGTCGCCGCGGGACTTCTTGTCGACCTTCATGTTCTCCAGCAGCTTGGGCCACTGGTCGCCGCGGTAGGTGAGCGGCAGCCCCACGGACTCCAGGACGGCGCGGTGCCGGTCGGCGGTGGCGTCGTCGAGGCGTCCGGCGAGCCGCCCCAGCTCGGCGGCGAACACCATGCCGACCGAGACGGCCGCGCCGTGGCGCCACTTGTAGCGCTCGTTCTTCTCGATGGCGTGGGCCAGCGTGTGGCCGTAGTTGAGGATCTCCCGCAGGCCGGACTCCTTGAGGTCGCTGGAGACGACCTCGGCCTTGACCCGGATGGAACGCTCGATCAGCTCGGCGGTGTGCGGCCCGGCGGGCGTACGGGCGCCCTGGGGGTCGGCCTCGACGAGGTCCAGGATCACCGGGTCGGCGATGAAGCCGGCCTTGATGATCTCGGCCATGCCGGAGACGTAGTCGTTGACCGGCAGCGAGTCCAGAGCGGCGAGGTCGCAGAGCACTCCGGCCGGCGGGTGGAAGGCTCCCACGAGGTTCTTGCCCTCGGCGGTGTTGATGCCGGTCTTGCCGCCGACCGCCGCGTCGACCATGGCGAGCACGGTCGTGGGTACGGCGATCCAGCGCACCCCGCGCAGCCACGACGCGGCGACGAAGCCCGCGACGTCGGTGGTGGCCCCGCCGCCGACGCCGACGATGACGTCGGTGCGGGTGAAGCCGGTCTGGCCGAGCGCCTTCCAGCAGTAGGCGGCGACCTCGACGGTCTTGGCCTCCTCCGCGTTGGGCAACTGGATCGCGATGGCCTCGTAGCCCTGGGCGGCGAGGTCCTCGCGGACCGCCTCGCCCGTCTCGGCGAGCGCCTCGGGGTGCAGCACGGCGACCCGCTTGGCCCGGTCACCGATGAGGTTGGGCAGCTCGCCGAGGAGCTGGCGGCCGACGAGCACCTCGTACGGGTCGGTGCCTGCCGTGCCGGCGATCTGGATGCGCGTGGTGCCCTGTTCGGTCATGCGTGTGTTCTCCTGGTCGGACGGTACGGGCCCGCCTGCACGTTCCGGAAGTTCCAGTGCCTCGATGATCGCCTGGGCGACTTCTTCGGGGGTGCGTGCGTCCGTGGCGACGGTGACGGCGGCCACCTCTTCGTAGAGAGGCCGCCGGGCGTCCATGAGTTCGCGCCACTGCCGTCGCGGGTTGACCGCGAGCAGAGGGCGGGCCGTGTTCAGCCCGACCCTCCGGACGGCCTCGTCGACGTCCATGGAGAGATAGACGACCGGGCGGCCGGCGAGCAGGGCGCGGGTCTCCGCGTCGAGCACCGCGCCGCCGCCGAGGGCGAGCACTCCTGTGTGCCCGTCGACCGCGTCCAGGACCGCCTGACGCTCCAGTGCGCGGAAGCGCTCCTCCCCCTCGTCGAAGAAGATGTCGGGGATCGACTTGCCGGCCGTGGCCACGACGTCCGCGTCGGTGTCGCGGTAGGTGCTGCCCAGACGGTCGGCGAGCAGCCCGCCCACCGTGGACTTGCCGACCCCCATCGGGCCGACCAGGACGATCAGCGGGCCGCTCACCGGATCTGGAGGTGCGAGAGGTAGGACTGCACGTTGCGGTGGGTCTCGGCGACACTGTCGCCGCCGAACTTCTCCGCCACCGCGTCGGCCAGGACCAGGGCGACCATCGCCTCGGCGACGATCCCGGCGGCCGGCACGGCGCACACGTCGGAGCGCTGGTGGTGGGCCTTGGCCGCCTCGCCTGTGACGACGTCGACGGTGGCGAGCGCGCGGGGCACGGTGGCGATCGGCTTCATCGCGGCGCGGACCCGCAGCAGCTCACCCGTGGTCAGGCCACCCTCGGTGCCGCCGGAGCGGCCGGAGGCGCGCCTGATCCCGTCCTCGGTGGCCACGATCTCGTCGTGCGCCTGGGAGCCCGGGACCCGGGCGAGGTCGAAGCCGTCGCCGACCTCGACGCCCTTGATGGCCTGGATGCCCATGAGCGCGGCGGCGAGCCGGGCGTCGAGCCTGCGGTCCCAGTGCACGTGCGAACCGAGCCCGACGGGGACTCCGTACGCGAGCACCTCGACGACCCCGCCGAGGGTGTCGCCATCCTTGTGGGCCTGGTCGATCTCCGCGACCATCGCCTTCGACGCGTCGGCGTCCAGGCAGCGCACGGGGTCGGCGTCGAGCCGCTCGACGTCGGAGGGCTTGGGGTGGACGCCGTAGGGCGCCTTGGCCGCGGCCAGCTCGACGACGTGGGAGACGATCTCGATGCCCGCGGTCTCCTTGAGGTAGGAGCGGGCGACGGCCCCGAGGGCGACACGGGCCGCGGTCTCCCGGGCGCTGGCGCGCTCCAGGACGGGCCGGGCCTCGTCGAAGCCGTACTTCTGCATGCCGGCCAGGTCGGCGTGGCCAGGACGGGGACGGGTCAGCGGGGCGTTACGGGCCTGCGCGGCCAGCACCTCGGGGTCGACCGGGTCGGCCGACATGACCTGCTCCCACTTGGGCCACTCGGTGTTGCCCACCATGACGGCGACGGGCGAGCCCATGGTCAGGCCGTGCCGGACGCCGCCGAGGAAGGTGACCTCGTCCCTCTCGAACTTCATCCGGGCGCCGCGCCCGTAACCGAGTCGTCGCCTGGCGAGCGCGTCCGCCACCATCTCCGTGGTGACGGGGATGCCGGCGGGAAGACCCTCCAGCGTCGCCACCAGTGCGGGGCCGTGCGACTCTCCGGCGGTCAGCCAGCGCAACCTGCTCAACGGTGCTCCTCATGCTCGCGCCTGTAACTGCGACGGCGCGACCGGGTGCGCGGCCCTGGCCCGCCACCCCCGATCCTCCCACGATCAGGAGAGCGGGCCTGCCGCCGGTCCAGCAGACGGACGCTTCACCGCCCGTCCTCGAACGGACCTACCGGCTCTCCCGCGCCGCCAGGGCCTGCTCGCCGGCCACCCTCATGACCCCGGCCGGGGCGGGGCTCCGTCCTGTCATCTGCTCGACCTGGAGAACCGCTTGGTGGACGAGGAGGTCGAGGCCCCCGACAACGGTCCCCCCTGCCGACGACCAGTGCGAGGCCAGGGCGGTCGGCCAGGGCTCGTACAGCACGTCGAACAGGGTGCCGGGCGCCGTGGGGACGGCGTCCGCCAGCGCGTCGGTGGTGCCGGCCGGTGTGGTGGCGATCACCAGGGGGGCGTGCAGGGCCTCGCCGGCCGCCTCCCAGTCCGCGGTCCTGACGTCGACACCGAGGCGCTCGCCCCAACAGCGCATCTCGTCGGCCCGTGCAGCGCTGCGCACGTGAACCGTGACCGGCCCGGTACAGATCTCGGCGAGGGCCGCCAGCGCGGAGGACGCCGTGGCTCCCGCCCCCAGGACCGCGGCGGACTCGACCTTCTCGACGCCGCGTTCGCGCAGGGCCGCGACCATGCCGGGGATGTCGGTGTTGTCGCCGACCCGTCGGCCGTCCTGGGTGAGGACGACCGTGTTGACGGCCTCCACCGACGCCGCCGTGTCGCTGATGCCGTCCAGCAGCGGGATGATCGCCCTCTTGAGCGGCATCGTCAGGGAGAGGCCCGCCCACGAGGCGTCCAGCTTCTCGACGAAACCGGGGAGCGCCGCCTCGTCCACCTCGAAGCGCTCGTACGACCAGTGGTCGAGGCCGAGCTCCGCGTAGGCGGCCCGGTGGAGGACCGGGGAGAGGGAGTGGGCGATGGGTGAGCCGAGCACCGCGGCCCTGCGGGGGATGCTCACTGTTTTGCCTGGTTCTCTTCGTATTCGTCCCGGTTACGCTCGTGTTCCTCGTTCGTCACCGCGAACAGCGTCTTGTCCTCGGTCACGGACACGAAGTAGTACCAGGGGCCGGACGCCGGACTGATCGCCGAGTGCAGCGCGTCCACGCCCGGGTTGGAGATCGGACCGGCCGGGAGACCCTTTATCCGGTACGTGTTGTACGGATCGTCGATCTCCCGCAGAGCGTCCACGGCTCCCACATCCAGCGTGCTCTCATCGCGGATGTAGTTGATCGTCGAGTCGAATTCGAGCCTTCCGACCGTCTCCATGTTGTCCGGCTTGAGGCGGTTGTAGACCACCGTCGCGACCTTGTCGAAGTCGTGCTTGTACTTGCCCTCTTTCTGGACGAGGCTCGCCACGGTGACAAGGTCGAGCGGCGAGTCCAGCTTCAGCTTCTTCGCGTTTTCCTCGAGGTCGAGCTTGCCGTATTCCTTGTTGGCCCGCGTGACCATCTTCTTCAGCGCGTCCTCGGGTTTCGACCCTGCGGAGACCGCGTACGCCGCCGGGAAGAGGAACCCTTCCAGCGGGTCCTTGATCTCGGGATCGTCGTCCGCCCATTCGGGCAGCCCAAGACTTTCAGCCTTCGTCTTCGCGACCTCGGCCGTGGTTCCGGACTTCAGCTTGAGTCTTTTGTCGATCGCCGCATAGATGCCGGTGGTGCTCGTGCCCTCCGGAATGACCAGTGCGTTCTGGCTCTTCGGATCCAGCATCAACGCGATGGCGCTGTCGGCGGACATCTCCTTCTTCAGGAGATAGACACCGGCTTGGAGGGAGCCCCCCTTGGGATTCCCGTTCTGCGCCGAGACGAAGGCATCGACGGACTTCACCACGCCGGCCTTCTTCAGAATGTTCGCGATCTCGTTGCCCAGCGCACCCTCGGGGATCTCCACCTCGACCGAGCCCGTGCCCTCGCCCGCGTAGTCAGGCGCCGAGCCGAACTGGCTCTGGAAGAAGGAGTAGCCCAAGTAGCCCACCCCGCCGAGGCCGCCGACCAGGACCACCGCCACGCCCAGGCACGCACAGCCGTTGCGGCTCTTCTTCTTGCCCTTGCCGCGGCGCTCGCCGCCGCCCCTGCGGGACTCACGCGGGTCGTCGTAGTCGTCGTCCCCGCCGGAGCCCGAGCCGGAACGGGATTCACGGCCGCCGGCCGGCTCGTCCGCGTCCGTGAAGAAAGGATGCGTCTCCTCCTGCGGCACGTCAGGGTCCCAGTCCTGGGCCTGCTGCTGGGGCGCCTGCTCCCGGTGGCCCGGAGGCTGCGGCGGAGGGTATGCCTCGGGGGTGCCGTAGTAGTCGGCCTGTTCACCGTAGCCGCCGGGCTCGTTGCCGTACTGGGGCTGCTGGACCCCGTACGGCATCGCGGCCTGCTGCCCCGTGTCCCAGCCACCGTCGTACTGAGGCTGCTGCGGCTGCTGCGCGTACGGGTCCTGGGGCTGCTGGGGCTGCTGCTGCGCGTACGGGTCCTGGGGCTGCTGCGGCTGCTGCGCGTACGGGTCCTGGGGCTGCTGCTGGGCGTACGGCTCCTGCGGCGCGCTGTACTGCTGCGGGTACTGCTGCTCCTGCGGGTGCTGCTGCGCGTACGGGTCCTGCTGGTAGCCCTGCTGGGCATAGGGGTCCTGCGCGTGGGGCTGCTGCTGGCCTTCGTACTGGCCCTGGCCGTGGGCGGCCTGGTGGCCTCCCCATCCCTGGTCCCCGTACAAGGGGTCCTCGGGATGCCACGGTTCGGAGCCGGGGCCCCGGCCATACTCAGTCATCGATCCCCTTGAGCCGCGAGACGACGCTCCGTCTCTTCGCTTTGCTGTGCGGTGTCTGTTCGAACACCGGCGCATCGCGCGGAACGTTACCGTATCGCGATCAGGCAGCCACTTCGACGCCCTCACCGGGTGCGGTGCCTGACGCCCGTTCGGACTCCAGAGCGTTCTGAAGGATCACCACAGCGGCAGCCTGGTCGATGACAGACCGGCCCTTCTTGGACTTCACGCCCGAAGCGCGCAGCCCCTGAGTGGCCGTCACTGTGGTCATCCTCTCGTCCACCAGCCGTACGGGGATCGGCGCGATCGCCCGGGCGAACACCTGCGCGAAGGCGCGGACCTTGGCCGCCGCCGGGCCCTCACCGCCGCCCAGGGAGCGGGGCAGGCCGACGATGACCTCGATCGGCTCGTACTCCTCGACGATCTGGCCGAGCCGCCGGTGGGCGGCCGGGACGTCGCGTCCCGGCACGGTCTCCACCGGCGTGGCGAGGATCCCGTCGGGGTCGCACGAGGCGACCCCGATACGGGCGTCCCCGACGTCGACGGCGAGTCGGCGTCCACGGCGCATCTGCGACATGTCCGGCGTCACGCCGTCTCGGTGACGAGGCGTTCGACAGCGGCGACGGCGTCCCCGATGGCGTCCGGGTTCTGCCCGCCACCCTGGGCGACGTCCGGCTTGCCGCCGCCACCGCCACCGAGGGTCTTGGCGGCCGTGCGCACCAGGTCGCCGGCCTTGAGACCGCGCTCGCGGGCGGCCTCGTTGGTGGCGATGACCGTCAGCGGGCGACCGTTGGCCGTGGTGAACAGGGCCACGACGGCCGGGCGGCCGCCCTGGATGCGTCCACGCACGTCGAGGACCAGCTTGCGCAGGTCGTCGGCCGAGGTGCCGTCGGGCACCTGCCCGGTGACCAGGGCCACGCCCCGCACGTCCCTGGCCGACTCCACGAGACCGGCGGCGGCCTGGAGGACCTTCTCCGCGCGGAACTTCTCGATCTCCTTCTCGGCGTCCTTCAGCTTGCCGAGCATGCCGGAGATCTTCTCGGGGAGCTCCTCGGGGCGGCCCTTGAGCAGCTCCTGGAGCTGGGCGACGACCGTGTGCTCCTTGGCGAGGAAGTTGTACGCGTCGACGCCGACGAGGGCCTCGATACGGCGCACCCCGGAGCCGATGGACGACTCGCCGAGCAGCTTCACCAGGCCAAGCTGGGCGGTGTTACCCACGTGCGTACCGCCGCACAGCTCCTTGGAGAAGTCGCCGATGGTGACGACTCGGACCCGCTCGCCGTACTTCTCGCCGAACTCCGCGATGGCGCCCTGCTTCTTGGCGTCGTCGATGGACATGACCTCGGCCTGGACGTCGAGCTCCCGCGAGAGGACCTCGTTGATCTTCTGCTCGACGTCGGTGAGGACCGTGCCGGGTACGGCGGCGGGCGAGCCGAAGTCGAAGCGGAAGCGGCCTGGCGAGTTCTCCGAGCCGGCCTGGGCGGCCGTCGGGCCGAGCGCGTCGCGCAGCGCCTGGTGCGTGAGGTGCGTGGCGCTGTGGGCGCGGGCGATGGCGCGGCGGCGGGTGTTGTCGATGGCGGCGTAGGCGGAGGCGCCGACCGTCACCTCCCCGACCTGGACCGAGCCCTTGTGGACCGAGACGCCCGGCACGGGCTGCTGCACGTCCCGGACCTGGATGACGGCGCCGGTGTCGAGCCGGATCCGGCCCTGGTCGGCGAGCTGGCCGCCGCCCTCGGCGTAGAAGGGGGTGCGGTCGAGGACGACCTCGACCTCGTCGCCCTCGGTGGCGGCGGGCGAGGGCACACCGTCGACGAGCAGGCCGACGATCTTCGACTCGCCCTCGTTGCTGGTGTAGCCGGTGAACTCGGTGACGCCGGAGTTGTCGGCGACCTCACGGTAGGCGGACAGATCCGCGTGACCGGTCTTCTTGGCCTTGGCGTCGGCCTTGGCGCGCTCCCGCTGCTCCTTCATCAGACGGCGGAAGCCGTCCTCGTCGACCGAGAGGCCCTGTTCGGCGGCCATCTCCAGCGTGAGGTCGATCGGGAAGCCCCAGGTGTCATGGAGCAGGAACGCCTTGTCCCCGGCCAGGACCTTGCCACCGGAGGCCTTGGTCTCGGTGACGGCGGTGTCGAGGATGTTCGTGCCGCCCTTGAGCGCCTTGAGGAAGGCGGCCTCCTCGGCGAGGGCGACGGTCTCGATGCGCTTGCGGTCGGTGATCAGCTCCGGGTACTGCAGCCCCATGGTGTCGACGACGACGTCGACGAGCTCACGGACGACCGGGCCGGTGGCGCCCATGAGCCGCATGTTGCGGATGGCGCGGCGCATGATGCGGCGCAGGACGTAACCGCGGCCCTCGTTGCCCGGGGTGACGCCGTCGCCGATGAGCATCACCGACGTGCGGATGTGGTCGGCGACGACCCGGAGGGAGACGTCGGAGCCGTGCTCGGCGCCGTAGCGCACACCGGTGAGCTCGGTGGCCTTGTCCATGACGACGCGCAGGGTGTCGGTCTCGTACATGTTCTGCACGCCCTGCAGGATCATCGCGAGGCGTTCGAGACCGAGACCGGTGTCGATGTTCTGCGACGGCAGGTCGCCGAGGATCGGGAAGTCCTCCTTGCCGTCGCCGGCGCCGCGCTCGTACTGCATGAAGACCAGGTTCCAGATCTCCACGTAGCGCTCGTCGTTCACGGCGGGGCCGCCCTCGACGCCGAACTCGGGGCCCCGGTCGTAGTTGATCTCGGAGCACGGGCCGCAGGGGCCGGGGACGCCCATGGACCAGAAGTTGTCCTTCTTGCCCAGGCGCTGGATCCGCTCGGCCGGGACACCGATCTTCTCGCGCCAGATCTGCTCCGCCTCGTCGTCGTCGAGGTAGACCGTGATCCACAGACGCTCGGGGTCGAGGCCGAAGCCGCCGTCCTCCACGGAATTCGTGAGGGCGGCCCAGGCGAACTCGATCGCGCCTTCCTTGAAGTAGTCGCCGAAGGAGAAGTTGCCGCACATCTGGAAGAACGTGCCGTGCCGGGTGGTCTTGCCGACCTCTTCGATGTCCGGTGTGCGCACGCACTTCTGCACGCTGGTGACGCGTGGGGCGGGCGGCTTGACCTCGCCCAGGAAGTAGGGCTTGAAGGGAACCATGCCCGCGGGGACCAGCAGCAGAGTCGGGTCGTCCGCGATGAGCGACGCCGAAGGCACGACGGTGTGACCGCGCTCCTCGAAGAAGCTCAGCCAGCGGCGGCGAATTTCAGCCGACTCCATCAGTAGTCCTCATTCCGGTTGTGCGAGTGGGAGGGAAGTGTGCGGTGGGGGACGAGTTCGGGGTCGGCCGGTGCCTCGATGCCGAGCGCCCCGCCCAGTTCGGCCTCGCGCCTGACCATGCCCTCACGCACGTCGAGGGCGAAGTCCTTCAGCTTGTGACCCGCCTCGATGGCCTTGTCGGCGGCCTGCGCCGCGAGGCTCTCGGGGGTCAGCTGCCGGATCTTGCGGTTGACCTTGGTGGTGGCCCAGACGCCGGCGGCTGCGCCGGCGGTGAACCAGAAGGTACGGCGGAACATCGCTGGGTCAGTCCTTCTGTCCGCGGGAGCTTCGGCCGTTCCGCTTCCTGTCACGGGCGGACGGCACGGTACGGCCGACGATCACGGTGCGGCGGGAGGTCCGGCGGGCCGGTTCCGGCTCCGCGGCTGCACGGCGGCCTAGCGCCTGCCGTACGCCGTAGCCGAACGCGGCCACCTTCACGAGCGGGCCGCCGAACGTCGACGCGACGGTGGTGGAGAGCGCGGAGGCGTTGGAGGTGACCTCCTGGACGTCGCTGGCGATGGCGTCGACCTTGTCGAGCTGGGTCTGCGCGGTGCGCAACGTGGCCGAGGCGTCGGCGAGCAACGGAACCGCCTGTTCCGTCACGTCCGCCACCAGGGCGGTGGTCGCCTTGAGCGTCTGGGCCAGCCTCACCAGTACCACGGCGAGAAAGGACACCAGGATCGCCCAGAAGACAGCCACCAGGATGCCGGCAACCTCTCCACCGGACACAGTGCACCGCTCTCTGCTCGTCGCCCGCATCGGCCGGGACCTGTTCCGGCCGGTATCTTCCTGTCACTGCTCGGCCGGCGCGTCCCGCCACCACTGCCGATCGTCGTCCCCCGAGCCTATCGCGCCGGGCGTCTCGCCCCGTACCGCATTACCGGCGGGCGGCCGGGCCCTGGGTCCGGGGAGATTGTACGGAGAGCTTACGTGCCAGTACTCTTCGTGTTTCATGCGACGCCCTCAGCGCCCCTCCCCCGTACGCTGAAATCTCCCGGCCGAGCTGAACACCTTCGTGGGACGCGACGACGAACCGGCCGAACCGGAGTCGCTCCTGCTGGAGTCCAGGCTCGTCACCGTGGCCGGGGTCGCCGGGGTGGGGAAGACCCGCTTGGTGAGCCGGGCCGCAGCCTTGGCGGAGAAACGGTACTGCGACGGCGTGTGGATCGCCGAGCTGTCTGCCGTCCATGACCCGGCACTGGTCGAGTACGCCCTGGCAGAAGCGCTGGGGCTCACCGACCACACCAGCAGGCCGCCCCGCACCGCTCTGCTCGATCACTGTGCGGCGCGCCGGCTGCTGCTCGTGCTGGACGGCTTCGAACACCTCACCGACGTGTGCGCCGGACTCGTACGCGAACTGCTCCGCCGGGCGCCGGGGCTCCAGGTGCTCGCGGCCGGGCGCCGTCCGCTGCGGGTGGACGGCGAACTCACCTTCTCCCTGCTGCCGATGTCGGACGCGGACGCGCTGGAACTGTTCACCCGGCGTGCCGCGGCGGTGCGCCCGGGATTCCGGCTGGCGGACAGGGACCGGGAGACCGTGCGGGAGCTCTGCCGACGGCTCGACGGCATCCCGCTGGCGCTGGAGCTCGCCGCAGGGCGACTGCGGGCCCTCACGGCGGTGCAGGTGCTGCACCGCCTCGACGACCGTTTCCGGCTGCTGACCGGAGGCAGCCCGAGCGCGCTCCCCCGCCACCGGACGCTGCGTACCGCCATCGGCTGGAGTCATGAACTGTGCGCTCCCGAGCAACGGCTGCTGTGGGCGCGGCTCTCCGTCTTCGCGGGACCGTTCGACCTGGAGGCGGTCGAGTACATCTGCAGTGGCCCCTGCCTGCCGGCCGACTCCGTGCTGGACGTCCTGCCGCTACCGGCTGCTGGACACCGTACGGGAGCACGGCGCCGAGTGGCTGCGGGCGACCGGGGACGCCGAGCGGCTGCGCCGCAGGCACCGGGACTGGCACCTGGGGCTCGCGACATGGTGCGAGCTGGACTGGTTCAGCCCCCGGCAGGCGGAGGCCGCGGCCCGGATCGACAGCGAGCTGTCCAATCTCCGGCGCGCGATGGAGTACTCGATGGAGCGCCCGGCGGAGGTCCATCTCGCGCAGTACCTCGCCGGCACGCTCTGGTTCTACTGGGTGGGCTGCGGTCGTCTCGCCGAGGGGCGCCACTGGCCGGACCACGTACTGGAGGAGGAGTCCCCCTACGACTACGCGCGACTGAGCAGGGGGCGGCGGACCGGATCTGGCCCTCGGTGGGGCTGTCGCTGTTCGGTTCCGCCCACTACGGCTGGCCCCGGGCCGAGTGCGAGGAGCGCGCCAGGGCGCAGCTCGGCGACGCACGGTACGACGCGGAGCGGCGCTCGGGCCGCCGACTGGAGGCGGAGGCCGCGGTGGCGCGGGCACTCGGCGCCGGTACGGACGACGGCACGGCCCCGGAGGGGACGCGCGTCGAGGGAACACCCGAGGAAACGCCGAGGCCCGCCGCCTCCCGTACAACCAGGAGGGGCGGGCCCGAGCTCGATTGAGCGCTACGCCTGGATCAGCGGGCGTAGTACTCGACGACGAGCTGCTCGTCGCAGATGACCGGGATTTCCTTGCGGTTCGGGTCCCGGTCCAGGCGGAAGGCCAGGGCCTTCAGGTTCACCTGGAGGTAGCGCGGGGTCTCACCGTCGGTGTCGTAACCACCCTCGCGGGCCACCTGGAAGGGGACCTTGGAGCGGCTGCGCTCGCGGACCTGCACGACGTCGTCGGGGCGCACGCGGAAGGACGGCTTGTCGACCTTGCCACCGTTGACCTCGATGTGGCCGTGGACGACCATCTGGCGGGCCTGGTAGATGGTGCGGGCGATGCCCGAACGCAGGACCAGGGCGTCGAGGCGGCGCTCGAGCTCGACGACAAGCGCCTCGCCCGTCTTGCCCTCGGCCTTACGGGCGCGGTCGTAGGCACGCGCCATCTGGCGCTCGCTGATGTCGTACTGCGCACGCAGACGCTGCTTCTCGAGCAGACGGACCTTGTAGTCCGAGTTCTGCTTGCGGCCACGGCCGTGCTCGCCCGGCGGGTAGGGGCGGGCTTCGAAGTACTTGACAGCCTTCGGCGTCAGGGCGATGCCGAGGGCACGCGACTTCTTGACCTTGGGACGCGACTGGTTAGGCACGTTCTCCAGACCTCCGTTGTAGGTTAGGTTAGGCTTACCTTACTCAAGGAGATCGCATGTCTCGCCCTGGGAACACCACACACGTCACGGACAGCACAGACAGCGGCAGCACGACAGAAGGTGCTGCTACGACGGAAGGCCGATCTGATCGTGGTCAGCCGCGTCCCAGCGGGCTTGAAAACACTCGGATGCCGTCAGCAGCCGAGCGCACACGAACTCTCGTACAGAGTACCTGCTCCGCGGTGCTGCTCGTACCCGGGCTGTCGGTGCTCCACCCGGACCAGCTGATGCCCGACAGCAGGAGCATGGGTGCCGAAGGGGATCTGTTCCTCGAATTCCCCACCGACTCCCCGGTCGTACGGGCTGCGACGCGCGCCCAGGGCGACGAACTGACCGCCGTGCTGGAGATCACCGATGTCGCACCGGTCTCGGTCCCGCACCGGATCCGCGGCCGTGCCCGGATCGCCGGCTGGCTCACCGCCGTACCGGGGCTCGCGCGGCCCGGCCGGATGATGCTCCGGCTGGAGACCGGCGAGGCTTCGGTCGACGATCTGTGGGGATGCGAGGAGGTGGAACCGGAGGCATTCCGGGACGCCGTCGCCGATCCTCTGACCCCTCATGAGGCCGAGCTGCTCCAGCATCTGCACGCCGCGCACAGCGAGCAGATGGCCACTCTGTCCAGGCTGCTCGGTGACCGGGCCGAGTGCGGCTGCCCGCAACACCGGGTCGGCGCCGTCCCCGTCGCACTCGACCGCTTCGGCCTCCGGGTGCGGTTCGTCGAGCAACGGGATGCCTGCTTCGACGCCCGGTTCGAGTTTCCCGAGCCCGTACGTGACATCACCGAGCTGCGCCGCGCCATGTACACCCTCTTCGAGGCGGCGGCCTGCTGAGTGACGGGCGTCACGAGGACGCCGGACCGCCCTGCTCGCCGCGGCCGAGCCGCTCGCGGACCCGGTCCGCCACGTCTGCGTAGCGCGCCTCCGCGCCGTAGCGCGTGGGTTCGTAGTAACGCCTGCCGCGGACGGCGTCCGGGGCGTACTCCTGGGCGGCGATGCCCCCGGGCACGTCGTGCGGGTAGACATAGCCCTGGGCGTGGCCCAGTTTGGCGGCGCCCTTGTAGTGGCCGTCGCGCAGGTGGGCCGGGACCGGGCCTGCCAGGCCCCGGCGCACGTCTTCCTGCGCCGCGGAGATCGCCAGTGTCGCCGCATTCGACTTGGGTGCGAGCGCGAGCGCGATCGTGGCATGGCTGAGGGTGAGCGCCGCCTCGGGGAAGCCGATCATGGCGACGGCCTGGGCCGCCGCCACCGCCGTGGGCAGCGCCGTCGGATCGGCGAGCCCGATGTCCTCGCTGGCGGAGATCATCAGGCGCCGGGCGATGAAGCGCGGATCCTCCCCCGCCTCGATCATCCGGGCCAGGTAGTGCAATGCGGCGTCCACGTCGGAGCCGCGGATCGACTTGATCAGGGCGCTCGCCACGTCGTAGTGCTGGTCGCCGTCGCGGTCGTACTTCACGGCGGCGCGGTCGACGGTCTCCTCGAGCGTCTCCAGCGTGATCTCCGGCTCGTGCTTGGCGAGAGCCGCTCCGGCCGCCGCCTCCAGGGCGGTCAGCGCCCGCCGGGCGTCGCCGCCGGCGATGCGCAGGAGATGCGCCTCCGCGGCCTCGGGAAGCGTGACCGCACCGCCGAGACCTCGCTCGTCGGTCACGGCCCGGCGCAGGAGCGCCCGCAGGTCCTCGTCCGTGAGGGGCTCCAGGGTGAGGAGCAGGGATCGCGACAGCAGCGGAGAAATGATCGAGAAGTACGGATTCTCCGTGGTGGCCGCGATCAGCGTGACCCAGCGGTTCTCCACGGCGGGGAGCAGGGAGTCCTGCTGCGCCTTGGAGAAGCGGTGGATCTCGTCGAGGAAGAGGACGGTCTCCTTGCCGAACCCACCGGTGGCGCGGCGCGCGCCCTCGATGACGGCCCGGACCTCCTTGACGCCCGCGGTGATCGCGGAGAGCTCGACGAAGCGCTTGTTGGTGGCCTTGCTGACCACGTACGCCAGGGTTGTCTTTCCCGTGCCCGGCGGGCCCCACAGAATCACCGACGAGGCCCCTGCCGGCCCTCCGCTGCCCTCACCCACGAGACGGCGCAGCGGCGAGCCCGGCTTGAGCAGATGCTGCTGGCCGACGACCTCGTCCAGCGTACGAGGGCGCATCCGGACAGCGAGGGGGCTGCTGGACGGGTCCTTCTCCTGGCGGTCTTCGGCTGCTGCGGTAAAGAGGTCGGGCTCCACGTCCAGAAGCCTATGTCACCCCACTGACAGGACCGCCCGGAGCGTCAGCTGGTCCAGAAGTCCCACCAACGGGTCAGGATCAGCATGCCGATGATCCCGATCCAGAGCACCGGCGGCACCCAGTGGAATTCGGTGAGGGTGTTCCGCAGCCAGGCGGGCGCGGGCAGGATGCCGTGCTTGATGTTGTGCGTGGTGACGTAGCAGAACATGAAGATCGTGGCGACCCAGGCGAGGCAGCACCACAGGCAGAGCGAGTTGATGTTGTACAGCGACTGGTACTGCAGCCAGGTGCAGAAGCCGACGCCGAACAGGGTGCCGGCGTTGAGGCCCAGCCAGTACCAGGCGCGGAAGCGGGCCCCGGCGAGGAGCGCCATGCCGATGCCGATGACCACCGAGTAGGTGGCGATGCCGAGCATGGGGTTGGGGAAGCCGAAGGCGGACGCCTGCTCGCTCTTCATGATGTTGCCGCAGGCGACCACCGGGTTCAGGCTGCAGCCCGGTGTGAAGTTCGGGTCCTCGAGCAGCTTGAACTTGTCGATCGTGATCACCCAGGCCGCGAGCAGCCCGGCCGCACCGGTGATCACCAGCAGAAGCGCGAGCGCGCGACTGCCGCCGAAGGTCGTCGCGCCGCTGTCCTCGTCCTGCCGGGAGGAGGGGTGGTCTACCGCTGCCATCGTCATATCGCCGTTCCATCACTGAGTAGCCGGCCGGGCAGGGTCATTCTGCCGCACCGCCGGTACGGGCAACCGTTCGATGGACATAAAGATGTGCCCGGGTGGAGTGCGGGCGCAGGCTCCGGGACTTCCCCCGCACAGGGTGGAACTGGCGGTCGACGTGCGGGGGTTGCTCGCGCGACGCCCGGGCGGCCTCCCGTGCTCCGCACCACCTGGGCGCTCCACGCCACCGGCGGCGGCCCCGTGTCGAAAGCATTCGACAGAATGAATCCGCATCCACCGCGTTGACGGTGCGAGGGACGCGGCTCACCCGGCGTTCGACGCACCGTGCCCGCCCGGACGATCCGGGCGGGCACGGTGCGGACGGTCCGTGTTCAGGCCAGCTTCGCCCGCACCGTGGCCACGAGCGCGTCGAGCGCGACCGCCTCCTGGTCACCCGACTCCATGTCCTTGAGCTGAACCGCGCCCTCGGCGAGATCACGCTCGCCTGCCACGATCGTGTAGCGGGCACCGGAACGGTTCGCGTTCTTCATAGCGCCCTTCAGGCCACGACCGCCGTACGCGAAGTCGGAGGCGACCCCGGCCCTGCGGAGCTCCGTGACCAGGCCGAACAGCACCCGCCGCGCCTCGTCGCCGAGCGCCACGGCGTACACGCTGGTGGTGGCGGGGATCTCGAGTTCGACGCCCTCGGCCTCCAGCGCCAGAACCGTACGGTCCACGCCGAGCGCCCAGCCGACGGAGGGGAGGGCCGGGCCGCCGATCATCTCGGACAGGCCGTCGTACCGGCCGCCGCCGCCCACCGCGGACTGGGAGCCCAGACCGTCGTGGACGAACTCGAAGGTCGTGCGCGTGTAGTAGTCGAGGCCCCGGACCAGCTTCTCGTCGTCCTCGTACACCACACCGGCCGCCGTCAGCAGATCACGCACCTCCTCGTGGTACGCCTTGCATGCGTCGCACAGGAAGTCGCGCAGCATCGGGGCACCGGTCAGCTGCTTCTGGACGTCGGACCGCTTGTCGTCGAGGACCCGCAGCGGGTTGATCTCGATGCGCCGACGGGTCTCCTCGTCGAGATCGAGATCCCGCAGGAATGTCTGGAGTGCCTCCCGGTAGACGGGACGGCACTCCTTGTCGCCCAGCGAGTTCAGCAGGATCCGGAACTGGCTGAGGCCGAGCGAGCGGTACGCCTGGTCGGCGAGGATGATCAGCTCGGCGTCGAGCGCGGGGTCCTCGGTGCCGATGGCTTCGGCGCCCACCTGCGAGAAGTGACGGTAACGGCCCGCCTGCGGCTTCTCGTAGCGGTAGTACGAGCCGGAGTACCAGAGCTTCACGGGGAGGTTGCCCGCCTTGTGCAGGTTGGCCTCCAACGCCGCGCGCAGCACGGACGCGGTGCCCTCGGGGCGCAGCGCGAGCTGGTCGCCGCCCTTGGTCTCGAAGGCGTACATCTCCTTGGACACGATGTCGGTGGACTCGCCGACACCGCGTGAGAACAGGGCGACGTCCTCGAAGCCGGGCGTCTCGATGTAGCCGTAGCCGGAGTTCTTCAGGGGTGCGGAGATCGCCTCGCGCACCGCGAGGAACTTCGCGGAGCGCGGCGGGATCAGGTCGTACGTGCCCTTGGGGGCCTGGAAGGTGCTCACGGTTGTTCTCTCTCGTCACATTCCTCGGCGGGGCGCGGCCAGACCGTTCATGTACGGGTTGGAGGCGCGCTCGCGGCCGATGGTCGTCTGGGGGCCGTGGCCGGACAGCACCACGGTCGAGTCGTCGAGCGGCAGACACACACGGGTCAGCGACTCGAGCAGCTCGGCGTGGTCGCCGCCGGGCAGGTCGGTGCGTCCGACGGAGCCGGCGAAGAGCAGGTCGCCCGAGAAGAGGACCTGCGGAACATCCGCCGCCTCGGGCATCCGGTACGTCACCGACCCCTTGGTATGGCCGGGCGCGTGCGCGACGCCGAACTCCAGGCCCGCCAGCTCCAGCCGGGCACCGTCGGTCAGTTCCTTGACGTCGTCCGGCTCGCCGACGGACAGCTCGCCCATCAGCGGCATTCCGATGGACCGGCCCAGCGCCTTCTCGGGGTCGCTCATCATGTAGCGGTCCTCGGGGTGGATCCAGGCGGGGACGTCATGGGCGCCGCACACGGGGACGACCGAGGCGACGTGGTCGATGTGGCCGTGGGTGAGGACGACGGCGACGGGCTTGAGCCGATGCTTCCTGAGCGTCTCCTCGACGCCCTGGGCGGCCTGGTGGCCGGGGTCGATGATCACGCACTCCTCACCGGCGGCGGGGGCGACCAGGTAGCAATTGGTCCCCCAGGCCCCGGCGGGGAACCCGGCAATGAGCACGATCGTCCTTAGTGTTCGTCCGACGAGGAGGTCCATGGAGGGAAATACGGCAGATCAGAGACTACCGGCGCTCCGCATTCCACAGCTAACCCATATACCGTACGGGCATTCCAGGACCGATCACACGACGTACAAGGAGACCATCCGGTGGTCAGCAGCGATCAGCGGCGGCGGCAGCTCGCCCGGGAGAAGTTCGAGCGGCAGCAGCAGCGCCGGGAGGAAGCGCGCCGCAGGACCAGGCGCCTCACGGTGATCATCGCCTCGGCGGTGGCCGTGGTGGCGGTCATCGGTGCGGGCGCGTATGTCTCACTCGACGGCGACGACACGAAGGACACCGCGGACGCGGCGGCGACCGCCGACCCGTCGGCGTCGCCCTCGCCCGCGGAGAGCGAGAGCAGTGCCCCGGAGCCGGCGATGAAGATCGACAAGAAGGCCCGGTACTCGATGTCGCTCAAGACGAGCCAGGGCGAGATCGGCATCACGATGGACGCGGCGAAGACCCCGCGCACCACGAACTCGTTCAAGGCCCTCGCGGACAAGGAGTACTTCGACAACACGAAGTGCCACCGGCTGACCACGGAGGGCATCTTCGTCCTGCAGTGCGGTGACCCGAAGGGTGACGGGACCGGCGGTCCCGGCTACACGATCCCGGACGAGAACCTCACGGCGCTGGGCAAGGCGGGCGCCGACGGCGCGGTGACGTACCCGGCGGGCACCGTCGCGATGGCGAACACCGGCCAGCCGGGCACGGGCGGCAGCCAGTTCTTCCTGGTCTACAAGGACACCAAACTCCCGCCCAGCTACACGCCGTTCGGCACCATGGACGATGCCGGCCTGAAGACCGTCAAGAAGGTCGCCGAGGCGGGCGTCGCCGATGGGGCGGGCGACGGAGCCCCGAAGAAGACCGTCACGGTCGAGAAGGCCACGGTGGACAAGGCCTGACCGTACGTGTGGCCGCCCGGCACGGGGTTCCTGGGACGCACCGGAGAATTTCGGCCGCGCTGAGTGCGGACAGCCGGGCGGCCGGTCGCCTAGATTGGCGTTGTGCAGGGCGGGCGCTGCCCGCCCCAGGAAACTGTGGACGATGCACGGGGGCGAACCCCTTCGATGCATCAGGTGGAGGAGGCGCTGTGAGCAGCGACCCGTGGGGCCGTGTCGACGAGACGGGCACCGTGTACGTGCGTACGGCCGAGGGCGAACAGGTCGTCGGATCGTGGCAGGCCGGTTCCCCCGAGGAGGCACTGGCCTATTTCGAGCGCAAGTACGAGGGCCTGGTGGTCGAGATCGGCCTCCTCGAACGGCGGGTGAAGACCACCGACCTGTCGTCGAAGGACGCCACGGCCGCGATCGGGCACCTGCGGCAGCAGGTCGACGAGCACCACGCCGTCGGCGACCTCGCCGCGCTCGGCGAGCGGCTGGACGCCCTGGTCGCGACGGTCGACTCACGCCGCGAGGAGCGCAAGGTCCAGAAGGCGAAGCAGGCCGACGAGGCCCGGCTGGCCAAGGAGGCGCTCGTCGTCGAGGCCGAGGAGCTGGCGCAGAGCGAGCAGTGGCGGTCCGCGGGTGAGCGTCTGCGTGCGCTCGTCGACACGTGGAAGGGGCTGCCTCGCCTGGACCGCAAGTCCGACGACGAGCTGTGGCACCGCTTCTCGCACGCCCGTTCCGCCTTCTCCAAGCGCCGCAAGGCCCACTTCGCCGCACTCGACGCCCAGCGCGAAGAGGCCCGCAAGGTGAAGGAGAAGCTGGCCGCCGAGGCCGAGTCGCTCTCCGGCTCGACCGACTGGGGCACGACGGCCGCGCGTTACCGCGACCTGATGACGGAGTGGAAGGCCGCGGGTCGCGCCCAGCGCGAGGCCGAGGACGAACTGTGGAACCGCTTCCGCGGCGCCCAGGACGTGTTCTTCGCAGCCCGCAGTGGCGTCTTCGCCGAGCGGGACGCGGAGCAGGGCGAGAACCTCAAGCTCAAGGAGGAGCTCGCCGCCGAGGCCGAGAAGCTGGTCCCGGTGACCGATCTGAAGGCGGCCAGGGCGGCTTTCCGCTCCGTCAACGAGCGCTGGGAGGCCATCGGCCACGTCCCGCGTGACGCCCGCCCGAAGGTCGAAGGCCGGGTGCAGGCCGTGGAGCGTGCCCTCCAGGAGGCCGAGGAGTCCGAGTGGCGCCGGACCAACCCGGAGGCGCGGGCACGCGCCGAGGGGCTGACCGGTCAGCTCCAGGCGGCCGTCGACAAGCTGCGCACGCAGATCGACACAGCACGCGCCTCGGGCAACAACGCCAGGGCCGACAAGCTCTCCCGTGAGCTGGAGGGCCGTCAGGCGCTGCTGGACCAGGCGCTGAAGGGCCTGGAGGAGTTCGGCGGCTGAGCCGGGCGCTCCCGCCCCATGCGAAAGGGGCTTCCGTACGCGTCGCGTACGGAAGCCCCTTTCGCATGGGGCGGCGCGGGCCTCCCCGGGGCGTGTGCCGCCCCGCCCTACGGCCGGCGGGCCGAGGTGACCCGGTAGACGTCGTAGACGCCCTCGACACCGCGTACGGCCTTCAGGACGTGGCCCAGGTGCTTGGGGTCGCCCATCTCGAAGGTGAAGCGCGAGGTGGCCACCCGGTCCCGGGAGGTCTGCACGGCCGCCGACAGGATGTTCACGTGCTGGTCCGACAGGACGCGGGTGACGTCGGAGAGCAGGCGCGACCGGTCCAGTGCCTCGACCTGGATGGCGACGAGGAAGACCGAGGACTGGGTGGGCGCCCACTCGACGTCGAGGATCCGCTCCGGCTGCTGCGAGAGCGAGTCGACGTTGACGCAGTCCGCGCGGTGCACGGAGACGCCGCTGCCCCGGGTGACGAACCCGATGATCGGGTCGCCGGGTACGGGGGTGCAGCAGCGGGCCAGTTTGACCCAGACGTCCTCGACGCCCTTGACGACCACACCTGGATCCGCCTTGCTACGGCGCTTGTTACGCCCGTGCGAGGGCGGCGAGCTCTCCGCCAGGTCCTCGTTGGCCGCGTCCTCGCCGCCCAGTGCCTGGACGAGCTTCTGGACGACACCGGCCGCCGTGACATGGCCCTCCCCGATCGCCGCGTACAGCGACGAGATGTCGGGGTAACGCATCTCGTGCGCCAGCGTGACCAGGGAGTCGCCCGTCAGGATCCGCTGGATCGGCAGGTTCTGCTTGCGCATGGCCCGCGCGATGGCGTCCTTGCCCTGCTCGATCGCCTCGTCACGCCGCTCCTTGGAGAACCAGGCGCGGATCTTGTTGCGCGCCCGGGGTGACTTGACGAACTGGAGCCAGTCACGGGAGGGCCCCGCACCGGCCGCCTTGGAGGTGAAGACCTCCACCAGATCGCCGTTGTCGAGCGTCGACTCCAGCGGTACGAGCCGCCCGTTGACGCGAGCCCCTATGGTGCGGTGGCCGACCTCCGTGTGGACGGCGTACGCGAAGTCGACCGGCGTCGCGCCGGCGGGCAGCGCTATCACGTCGCCCTTCGGCGTGAAGACGAAGACCTCGTTGCGCGAGAGGTCGAAGCGCAGGGACTCCAGGAACTCGCTGGGGTCCTCGGTCTCCTTCTGCCAGTCCAGGAGCTGGCGCAGCCACGCCATGTCGTTGACGGTGTCCTGGCCGCGGCCGCCACCCGTGTTCTTGGGAACGTCGGTACGCACCTTGGAGGCGCCCGCGACGGCCTCCTGCTTGTACTTCCAGTGCGCGGCGATGCCGTACTCGGCGCGGCGGTGCATGTCGAACGTGCGGATCTGCAGCTCGACGGGCTTGCCGCTGGGACCGATCACCGTGGTGTGCAGCGACTGGTACATGTTGAACTTGGGCATCGCGATGTAGTCCTTGAACCGCCCCGGCACCGGGTTCCACCGGGCGTGGACGGTGCCGAGCGCCGCGTAGCAGTCCCGAACGGTGTCGACGAGGACGCGGATGCCCACCAGGTCGTAGATCTCCGCGAAGTCGCGGCCCCGCACGATCATCTTCTGGTAGACGCTGTAGTAGTGCTTCGGCCGGCCGGTGACGGTGGCCTTGATGCGGGCGGCACGCAGGTCGGCCTGGACCTCGTCGGTCACTATCGCGAGGTATTCGTCACGCTTGGGCGCGCGCTCGGCGACGAGGCGGACGATCTCGTCGTACATCTTGGGGTAGAGGATCGCGAAAGCGAGGTCCTCCAGTTCCCACTTGATGGTGTTCATGCCCAGGCGGTGGGCCAGCGGCGCGTAGATCTCGAGGGTCTCGCGGGCCTTCTTCTCCTGCTTCTCGCGCTTGAGGTAGCGCATGGTGCGCATGTTGTGCAGCCGGTCGGCGAGCTTGATGACGAGGACCCGGGGGTCCTTGGCCATGGCGACGACCATCTTGCGTACGGTCTCCGCCTGGGCGGCCTCGCCGAACTTCACCTTGTCGAGCTTGGTGACGCCGTCGACGAGCAGCGCGACCTGGTCGCCGAAGTCCTTGCGCAGGGTGTCCAGGCCGTACTCGGTGTCCTCGACCGTGTCGTGCAGCAGTCCCGCCATCAGCGTCGCCGGGTCCATGCCGAGCTCGGCGAGGATCGTCGTGACGGCGAGCGGGTGGGTGATGTAGGGATCGCCGCTCTTGCGCTTCTGGCCTCGGTGCCAGCGCTCGGCGACCTGGTAGGCCTTCTCGATCTGGCGCAGCGTGGCGGACTCGATCTTGGGGTCGTTTCCGCGGACCGTACGCAGGAGGGGCTCGAGGACCGGGTTGTACGGGCTGGAGCGCTGTACGCCCAGTCGGGCGAGGCGGGCCCGGACCCGGTTCGAGGAGCCGCCGGAGCGCGTGGGCGCGGCCGACGGGGTGACGGCGGGCCTGGCCGGGTGCTTCGCGGCGGGCGCGGGAGCCGGGGACCCCGGGGCAGGAGACACCGGAGCCGGAGTGTTCGGCTCCGGGGAGGGCGCGGCCTTCGTGCCAGGAGGGGACGCCGGCTTCACGCCCGGCGGCGGGGCCGGCTTCGCCGGTGCGGCGGGCGTCTGGGGGGCCGGAGCCTGGGCGGGACCCTGCGTGGGCTCGCCTGCGGTCCCCGGCTGGCCCGCCCCCTCGGGCTGCGCCTTCCCGGGCGTGGCGGAGGCCGCCGCGGGCCTTTCGGGCTGCGGGGCGGCGACTGGCTGGGCCTCGTCTGGCAAGAGCGCTCCTCGTGCGGATCCGGGCTACCGGAAAACCCATGGTATCGACCCCGGGGCGGGTCCTCGCCCGGGGAGTGCGGGGCCCTGCACAACGCGGGACGGGCACCCGGATGTTCCCGGGTGCCCGTCCTGTACGTCCCTGAGCGCGCCGGGGTGGCGCGTTGCAGGTCAGAGGGTGATCAGGGCCTCCAGCGGGGCGTTCCGCAGCCCTGCCTCGAGCCGGGCGCGGCCTGCGAGGAAGCCGAGCTCCATGAGGACGGAGACCCCGGCGACCTGTGCACCGGCCCGCCGGATCAGCTCCAGCGAGGCCTCGGCGGTGCCGCCGGTGGCCAGGACGTCGTCGATGACCATGACGCGGTCGTCGGCGGACAGGTCCTCGGCGTGGATCTCGATCTCCGCGGTGCCGTACTCCAGCTCGTACGCCTGCCCGAGCGTGGCGCCGGGCAGCTTCCCGGCCTTGCGGACGGGTACGAAGCCGAGCCCGGCCCGGACCGCGACCGGCGCGGCCAGGATGAAACCGCGCGCCTCGAGGCCGACGATCTTGGTGGCCCCGTGCCGCACGCACAGCTCCGCGAGGAAGTCGGTGAGCGCGGTGAAGGCGACCGGGTCCGCGAGCAGCGGGGTGATGTCCTTGAACAGCACCCCGGGCTTCGGGTAGTCCGGGACGTCCCGGATCCGGCTGAGCAGGAGCTCCCGGGTGGCGTCGGTGATGCTGGTGCTGGTCATCGTCGGTTCCTCGGAGTCCGGCCGTGACCCCCGGGCTGCCGGCGCTGTCCGACGACGGCCCCGGCGGGCGCCGTGTCCTCGTCGGACTCGTCGGCCTCGTAGGCCCGGTCGTCGTGCTCGTCCTCGGCGGACTCGCCCTTGGCCGCAGAGGCGGCCCGCTTGGCGAGGATCCGCTTCTTCAGTGCCTTCATCTGCGGGTCGCGTTCCTTGAGGTCGGCGACCAGCGGGGTGGCGATGAAGATCGAGGAGTACGCACCGGCGGCGAGGCCGACGAACAGCGACAGGGAGATGTCGTTCAGCATGCCCGCGCCGAGGACACCGCCACCGATGAACAGCAGACCGGCGACCGGCAGCAGGGCGACGACGGTGGTGTTGATGGAACGCACCAGCGTGCCGTTGATGGAACGGTTGGCGATCTCGCTGTAGGTCCAGCGGGTCTGCTTGGTGATCCCCTTCGTGCCCTCCTTGAGACTGTCGAAGACGACGACCGTGTCGTAGAGGGAGTAACCGAGGATGGTCAGCAGACCGATGACGGTGCCGGGGGTGACCTCGAAGCCGACGAGGGCGTAGACGCCGACGGTGATGGTGATGTCGTGGATCAGGGCCACCAGCGCGGCGACGGCCATCCGCCATTCGAACGCGATGGCCAGGTAGATCACCACCAGGACCATGAAGATGCCGAGGCCGGCCCAGGCCTTGTTGGCGATCTGCTCACCCCAGCTGGGGCCGACGAGGTCCGCGTTGATCTTCGCCTCGGGGATGCCGAGCTCGTCGGAGAGCTCGGATTTGATCTGGTCGGCCTTGGCCGTGTCGACCTCGGTGATCTGGATGCGGAGCCCGCCGTTGCCGAGCTCCTGGACGATCGCCTCGTGGCCTGAGGCCTCGACCGCCACCTCGTGGGCCTGCGTGACCGAGATCTTGGCCTTGGTGTCGGTCGTGAAGACCGCGCCGCCCTTGAACTCGATGCCCATGTTGAGGCCGCTGACCACCACGCCGAGGATGGCGGTGATGGTGATCAGGATCGAGACGCCGTACCAGATCTTGCGCTTGCCGATGAAGTCGTAACCGACCTCGCCACGGTAGAGCCGGGCGCCGAGATTGCCGAGTCGCGACATCTCACGCCTCCTTCGGGTGGTCGGTGCGGACGGGGGCGCGGCGCGAGCGGCGCAGCGGCGGTTTGGCGCCGAGCCGCTTCGGGTCCAGGCCGGACCACGGGTGACCGTTGCCGAAGAACTTCGTACGGGCCATCAGCGTCATGACGGGCTTGGTGAAGAGGAACACCACGACGACGTCGAGCAGGGTCGTGAGGCCGAGCGTGAAAGCGAACCCCTGGACCTTGCCGACCGTGACGAGGAAGAGCACGGCCGCGGCCAGGAACGATACGAAGTCGGACACGAGGATGGTGCGCCGGGCCCTGGGCCAGGCGCGCTCGACGGCCGGACGGAGTGTGCGGCCTTCACGGATCTCGTCCCGGATGCGTTCGAAGTACACGATGAACGAGTCCGCCGTGATTCCGATCGCCACGATGGCACCGCAGACGGCCGGCAGGTTCAGCGCGAAGCCGATGGCCGGGCCGAGGAGGGCCATGATCGTGTAGGTCAGGATGCCGGAGGCCAACAGGCTGAGCAGCGCGATGAGCGCCAGGCCGCGGTAGTAGGCCACCAGGTAGATGACGACCAGCGCGAGTCCGATGGCGCCGGCGATGAGACCGGCCTCCAGCTGCTCGCCACCGAGCGCGGCGGTGACCGTGGTGACGGTGTCCTCACTGAAGGACAGCGGGAGCGCGCCGTAGGACAGGACGTTCGCCAGGTCCTCGGCGGACTGCTGGGTGAAGCTTCCGGAGATCTCGGCGCTGCCGGAGAGCGTCTCGTTCACCTGGGGGGCCGAGACGACCTCACCGTCGAGGGAGATCGCGAACTGGTTCATCGGGGACGTCTGCGACGACAGCTTCTTGGTGATCGTCTGGAACTTCTTGGAGCCCTTGTCGGTGAACTCCATGGAGACGAGCCAGATGCCGCGCTGCTGGTCGAACTGTGCCTTCGCGTCGTCGACGTCCGTACCGGAGACCTCGGCCGGGCCGAGGAGGTACTTGGCGTCGCCCTCGGAGCTGCACGCGACCGTGGAGTCCTCGGGCTTGACGCCGTCGCCGGCCTTGGCGCGGGCGGCCGCGTCGGTGCAGTCCAGTGCGGTGAACTTCTTCTCGAGCGCCGCGGTGGCGGCGTCGGGCGTCCCGGTCGCCGCCGGGGCTTCCGAGGACCCCGCGGTGTCCGAGGGGGCCGGCGTCTCGTCCTTCAGCGCGTCGGTGACGGCACGGCCCTGGGTGGTGGCGCTCGCCGAGGGCGTCGTCTTCGGATCCGAGGCCGTCTCCGGGTCGGTCGCCTTCGCGCTGGGCGTGGCGCTCGCCTCTCCGGAGCCGCTCGCGGACGGGCTGGCGGAACCCTCGGGGGTCGGCTCGCCGCCGGTGACCGTGAGCACGGGCCGGAAGTAGAGCTGGGCCGTGGTGCCGACCTGCTCCCGGGCCTGCTTCGAGTTCGTCCCCTTGGGGATGTTGACGATGATGTTCGATGCGCCCTGGGTCTGAACCTCGGCCTCGGAGACACCCAGACCATTGACACGGCGTTCGATGATGCTGACCGCGGTGTTCATGTTGGTCTCGTTGATCGCCTCAGGCTTGCCGGGCTGGCTCTTCGCCTTGAGCGTGATCGACGTACCGCCGGCCAGGTCGATTCCGAGCCGGGGCGTGGTGTGCCCGGACAGGAACATCCCACCGGTCAGGGCGACCATGGCGATGAGGATCAGAACCAGGGCACGCCCCGGCCTGCCCTGTCCACCGGTTGAGCCCCGGCCTTTCTTCGGTGCTGCCACCTTTTCGTTTCTCCCTGTCCAACCGCCCCGCGCCGGGTACGCGCCCGAGCGGCCACGAAGTGTTGTGGGGACCCACCCCCGCAGAAGACCGCACGGCCCGTGAGACGCCGGACACCTGTGGGTGTCCGGCGTCTGTGGGTCGTGGAACTACTTCGCGTCGCCCTCGCCGTCGGCCTTGGCGTCCTTGGCCTCGGCGTCCTTCGGTGCGGTGTCCTCGGTCTTCTTACCGAGGTCGATCTTCGCGACGTCGTCGTCCGCGGGCTCGCCCTCGGTCAGCGAGGAGGCGTCGTCGGGCACGATCGCGCCGTCGGTCTCCTGCTCGTCGTCACCGTGGACGATGCGGTTGTACTCCGCGTCGTCGAGGACGGCACCGATGGCGTTCTTGGCGTAGACGGCGTGGACGCCGGGCGCGACCTCGAGGAGAACCGTGTCTTCCTGAATCTCCTTGACGGTGGCGTACATGCCCCCGATCGTCCGGACGCCGGTGCCGGGCTGCATGTCGTTGCGCATCTGCGCAGCCGCCTGCTGCTTCTTCTTGGCGGACCGGGTCATCAGGAACATGGCCCCGATGAGCACGATGAAGGGGAGGAGGGTCACGAGACTCACGGGACGGAACTTCCTTCGCACGACCACGCTGAACTCGCGCGGCCTGGTCTACGGGGGTGGGTACACCGACCTGTACGGGCGGCATCGGCGGAGTCTAAGCGAGTCCGCATCATTGGAACAACGTCCAGCATGGCACCGTGGTTCCCCTGCTGGCCAACCCGTCCTGTGTCACGCCCCGAACAGGCCCTGTTGTCCCTTTGCGCCGTGCTGCGGGGGGACGAGCCCCAGATGGGCCCATGCCGCGGGGGTGGCGACCCTGCCCCGCGGAGTCCTCGCGAGCAGTCCTTCCCGTACGAGGAAGGGCTCGGCGACCTCCTCGACGGTCTCGCGCTCCTCGCCGACGGCCACGGCGAGGGTGGAGAGCCCGACGGGGCCCCCGCCGAAGAGTTTCAGCAGGGCGCTGAGCACCGCACGGTCCAGGCGGTCCAGGCCCCTGGCGTCGACCTCGTACACCCGCAGGGCCGCGGCGGCGATGTCCCGGTCGATACGCCCTTCGGCCTTCACCTGGGCGTAGTCCCGGACACGGCGCAGCAGGCGGTTGGCGATACGGGGCGTGCCCCGGGAACGTCCGGCGATCTCGGCGGCCCCCGCGGTGTCTATGACGACGTCGAGCAGACCGGCGGAGCGTTGGATGACCCGCTCCAGCTCGGTGGGGGCGTAGAACTCCATGTGCCCGGTGAAGCCGAAACGGTCACGCAGCGGGGGCGGCAGCAGTCCCGCCCTGGTGGTGGCGCCGACGAGGGTGAACGGGGGCAGCTCCAGCGGGATCGCCGTGGCCCCCGGGCCCTTGCCGACGATGACGTCGACCCGGAAGTCCTCCATCGCCATGTAGAGCATCTCCTCGGCCGGCCGCGACATGCGGTGGATCTCGTCGAGGAAGAGGACCTCGCCCTCCTGGAGCGAGGAAAGGATCGCGGCGAGGTCACCGGCGTGCTGGATGGCGGGGCCGGAGGTGATCCGGATCGGTGCGCCCATCTCGGCTGCGATGATCATGGAGAGGGTGGTCTTGCCCAGGCCAGGGGCGCCTGAGAGCAGGACGTGGTCGGCGGTGGCCCCCCGGGCGCGGGCGGCCTTGAGGACCAGGTCGAGCTGTTCGCGGACCTTCTCCTGGCCGACGAACTCGTGGAGGTCCTTCGGGCGCAGGGCGGCCTCGACCGCGGTGTCCTCGCCGTCCGCTCCGGCGTCGACCAGACGGTCGTCCAGCCGCTCCTCCGTGAGGTCGCCCGTATCGGCTCCGGTCTCGTCCCAGTTCATCTCGTCAGTCCCGCCTCGGGTGTTTCGGTGCCGGTCCGTGCGGTGCTCCGGCCGGCGTACGGGGCGTCGTGCCCCTGCGGTCAGCGTGCGCGGTTGAGGGTCTGCAGGGCGGCGCGCAGCAGCTGCGGCACGGGGGCCTGGCCGCCCTCGGCGATCGCGGCCTCGGCCTGCGGTGACACGGCGGTCACCGCCTCGTCCGCCTCGCGGGTGGCGTAGCCGAGGCCGATCAGGGCGGCCTGCAGCTGGTCGCGCCAGGAGGAGCTGACGGCGGCGCCGATGCCCTGCTGCCCGATGTGCGCGCCGACGGGCTCGCCGAGCCGGTCCTTGAGCTCGAGGAGGAGCTTCTGGGCGCCCTTCTTGCCGATGCCGGACACGGCGGTGAGCGCCTTCTCGTCACCGGTGGCGACGGCGATGCGCAGGGCGTCCGGGCTGTGGGTGGCGAGCATGGCCTGGGCGAGCCGGGGGCCGACGCCGCTGGCGGTCTGGAGGAGCTCGAAGACCTGGCGCTCGTCGTCGTCGGCGAAGCCGTAGAGGGTGAGCGAGTCCTCGCGTACGACGAGCGAGGTGGCCAGCTTGGCCTCCTGGCCGATCCGCAGGCCCGCGAGGGTGCCGGGGGCGCACTGGACGGCCATGCCGATGCCGCCGACCTCGATCACGGCCGTGGCCGGAGCGAGGGCGGCCACCGGGCCGGAGACGAAGGCGATCATGCGGTACGGCCTTTCAGCGTGCGGTGGGCGGCGACGGCCTGCTGCAGTCGGTTCTGCGCGGGCGCACGCCAGATGTGGCAGATGGCGAGGGCGAGGGCGTCGGCGGCGTCGGCCGGCTTCGGCGGCGCGTCGAGCCGGAGCAGCCGGGTCACCATGGCGCCGACCTGTGCCTTGTCGGCACGTCCGGAGCCGGTGACGGCGGCCTTGACCTCGCTGGGGGTGTGCAGTGCCACCGGGATGCCCCGGCGGGCGGCGCAGAGCATGGCGACGGCGCTGGCCTGGGCGGTGCCCATCACCGTACGCACGTTGTGCTGGCTGAACACCCGCTCCACGGCGACGCGTTCGGGCCGGTGCTCGTCGAGCCACCGCTCGATGCCCTGCTCGATGGCGACGAGCCGGTGGCCGAGCTCCGCGTCGGCCGGGGTCCGCACGACGCCGACGCCGATCATCGTGAGCGGCCGGCCGGCGACTCCCTCGACGACTCCGACGCCGCACCGGGTCAACCCCGGGTCCACGCCCAACACCCGCATGAATGGGCCCCCTCCGCCGCTCGGTCATGTGTTCCCGCAGGCTATCGGCTGCCGCTGACAATGCGACGGGCCGACGGGGTGTGTCCCGTCGGCCCGTCCCAGGCTGTGCCGCCCTCAGGCGTCGACCTTCTCCATGACCTCGTCGGAGACGTCGAAGTTGGCGAAGACGTTCTGCACGTCGTCGCTGTCCTCCAGCGCGTCGATCAGCTTGAAGATCTTGCGCGCGCCCTCTTCGTCCAGCTCGACCTGCATGGTCGGGACGAAGTTGGCCTCGGCGGAGTCGTAGTCGATGCCGGCCTCCTGCAGCGCCGTGCGGACCGCGACCATGTCGGTGGCCTCGCTGAGCACCTCGAAGGTCTCACCGAGGTCGTTGACCTCCTCGGCGCCCGCGTCGAGCACCGCACCGAGGACGTCGTCCTCGGACAGTTCGCCCTTGGGGACGATCACGACGCCCTTGCGGTTGAACAGGTACGAGACCGAGCCCGGGTCCGCCATCGAACCGCCGTTGCGGGTCATGGCGACACGGACGTCGGACGCGGCACGGTTGCGGTTGTCGGTGAGGCACTCGATGAGCACCGCGACACCGTTCGGGCCGTAGCCCTCGTACATGATCGTCTCGTAGTCGGCGCCACCGGCCTCGAGACCGGCACCGCGCTTGACCGCCGAGTCGATGTTCTTGTTCGGGACCGAGCTCTTCTTGGCCTTCTGGATGGCGTCGAAGAGAGTCGGGTTGCCGGACACGTCGGCGCCGCCCGTGCGGGCCGCGACCTCGATGTTCTTGATCATCTTCGCGAAGAGCTTGCCGCGCTTGGCGTCGATCACGGCCTTCTTGTGCTTCGTCGTAGCCCATTTAGAGTGGCCGGACATCTGCCTTCTCCTTCGCGTCACCAAAATCGATCCGAACCCGAGAGATCCTACCGGGGTCGGATCAGCCCACGGAGCGCACCATGTCGGTGAAGAGCGCGTGCACACGGTGGTCGCCGGTCAGTTCCGGGTGGAACGAGGTCGCCAGGGCGTTTCCCTGGCGTACGGCCACGATATGCCCGCCGTGCACCGCGACGACCTCCGCCCGGGCGCCGACCGACTCCACCCAGGGGGCCCGGATGAAGACGCCGTCGACGGGTCCGCCCGGCACCCCGGCGACCTCGACGGCCGCCTCGAAGGATTCGTTCTGCCGCCCGAAAGCGTTACGGCGCACGATCATGTCGATACCGCCGACCGTCTCCTGGCCGGAGCGGGGGTCGAGGATCTTGTCGGCGAGCAGGATCATGCCCGCGCAGGTGCCGTAGACCGGCATCCCGGCGGCCACCCGCTCGCGCAGCGGCTCCAGCATGCCGAAGAGCACCGCCAGCTTGGACATGGTGGTGGACTCGCCACCGGGTATGACGAGCCCGTCGACCTCGGCGAGCTCCTCGGGCCGCCTGACCGGCCTGGCCACGGCGTCGGACGAGGCCAGGGCGATCAGGTGTTCCCGTACGTCGCCTTGAAGAGCCAGGACCCCGATGACAGGGTTGTCGGTCATGAGGCGCTTACCAGCCGCGGTTGGCGTAGCGCTCGCCCTCGGGCAGCGTGTCGCAGTTGATGCCGACCATGGCCTCGCCCAGGTTGCGGGAGGCGTCCGCGATGACCTTCGGGTCGTCGTAGAAGGTGGTGGCCTTCACGATGGCGGCGGCGCGCTTGGCCGGGTCACCGGACTTGAAGATGCCGGAGCCCACGAAGACGCCCTCGGCGCCGAGCTGACGCATCAGGGCCGCGTCCGCGGGGGTGGCGACGCCGCCGGCCGAGAACAGCACGACGGGCAGCCGGCCGAGCTCGGAGACCTCCTTGACCAGCTCGTACGGAGCGCGGAGCTCCTTGGCGGCCGCGTACAGCTCGTTGTTGTCGTAGCCGCGCAGCCGGGCGATCTCGTTCTTGATCTGGCGCAGGTGGCGGACGGCCTCGACGACGTTGCCCGTACCCGCCTCGCCCTTCGAGCGGATCATCGCGGCGCCCTCGGCGATTCGGCGCAGGGCCTCGCCCAGGTTGGTGGCACCGCAGACGAAGGGGGTGGTGAAGGCGAACTTGTCGCTGTGGTTGACCTCGTCGGCCGGGGTGAGGACCTCGGACTCGTCGATGTAGTCGACGCCGAGGGACTGGAGCACCTGGGCCTCGACGAAGTGGCCGATGCGGGACTTCGCCATGACGGGGATGGAGACGGCCCCGATGATCTCCTCGATCATGTTGGGGTCCGACATCCGGGCCACGCCGCCGTCCTTGCGGATGTCGGCCGGCACCCGCTCCAGGGCCATGACGGCCACGGCGCCGGCGTCCTCGGCGATCTTCGCCTGCTCGGCGTCGACGACGTCCATGATCACGCCGCCCTTGAGCTGCTCGGCCATGCCGCGCTTGACTCGGGCGGTGCC
The DNA here is from genome assembly GCF_042871485.1 of Streptomyces sp. NPDC005791. NCBI lineage: Bacteria > Bacillati > Actinomycetota > Actinomycetes > Kitasatosporales > Streptomycetaceae > Streptomyces > Streptomyces sp. NPDC005791. The sequence goes on along the minus strand of NZ_JBIAIP010000018.1, from coordinate 29,701 downwards.
GGTGGCCGGGGTCTCGGCGGACTGCGGGGTGCTGGGAAGCGTGGACACGGATCGACCTCACTGGGGGTGGAGAAACGCTGGATCGTGCAGACCCGAGCAAACGCTCCGGGAGCAGTCCACAGCAAGGGCCAATGAGTAGCCGGTGGATCGTTCCGCTGACCGGTGCCGTACTCCGGCCGGCTCCTGCCCTCAGCTGCCGGGCCGGTCCGCCAGAGCGACCGGCGGCTCGTCGTCCATCTCGTAGGCGAGCGGGAACGGTGCGTGGCCCGCGAGCCGGAACAGCCTCACCGTCCGGTGCCGGCGCAGCGCGCGGGCGGCGCGCACCGAGTCGTTGTGGAAGCGGCGCGCCATCGGTACGCGGCGTACGGCGGCGGCCAGTTCCCTGGCGGCGTCCTCACCGCCCGGGAACTCCTTCACCGCCTCGACCTGCTCCGGCTCGCCGAACACGGCCCGCAGGGCTGTGCTCAGCTCGCTCTCCGCGACCTCGCGCTGCTCCTCCTCCGCCTGCCGCGCCGCGTGCGCCGCCTCGTACAGCACGATCGACGCGGCCGGGTCCAGGACGCCGGAGGTGGCCAGCTCCTGGGTGACCGAGGCGCGGCGCAGCAGCTGGGCGTCCAGTGCCGCCCGAGCCGCGTCGATACGGGCGTGCAGCCGGTCGAGCCGCCCGGCGGTCCAGCTGAGATACAGGCCGATCGCGACCAGGGCGACGACGGTCCAGATGAGGATTTCGATCACGGGCGGCAAGGCTACCGTCGGCGGGACGCACCCGGATCCGCCGGTACGCCCCGCTCAGTCCCTGGCGAGGCCGAAACGCGCACGGAGCCCCGTGCGTTCGTCGGTGTCCACGGCCGCCGCCCCGTCCGTGACCGTCTCGTAGACCGAGAGGATGTCCGCGCCGACCGTCGTCCAGTCGAAGCGGCGCACATGCGCGCTGCCCCGCTCCCGCAGCCCTTCACGCCGCTCCGGATCGCCCAGGAGCCGGATCGCGGCCGAGGCCAGCGCGTCCGCGTCCTCGTTGGCGAACAGGTCGCCCGCGGCTCCCTGGTCGAGCACCTGCGCGAAGGCGTCCAGGTCGCTGGCGAGGACGGGTGCTCCCGCCGACAGTGCCTCGACCAGGATGATGCCGAAGCTCTCGCCGCCGGTGTTCGGCGCGACGTACACGTCGACGCTCCGCAACAGCCGTGCCTTGTCCTCGTCGCTCACCATGCCGAGGAACTCGACGCGTGAGCGCAGCTCCTTCGGCAGTGAGGCGACCGCCTCCTCCTCGTCGCCGCGCCCCGCGACCAGCAGCCGGGTCTCCGGGCGGGCGGCGAGGATGGCCGGAAGCGCCTTCATCAGGACGGGCAGCCCCTTGCGCGGCTCGTCGATGCGCCCGACGAAACCGAGGGTGTCCCCCTGCCACTCGGCCTTCGGCTCGGCCCGGGCGAAGAAGTCCACGTCGACGCCGTTGGGGATGAGCACGGCGTCCCCGCCGAGGTGCTCGACCAGCGTCCGCCGCGCGTACTCGCTCACCGCGATCCGCGCGCTGATCTTCTCCAGCGCGGGCTGGAGGATCGGGTAGGCCGCGATCATGGCCCGGGAACGCGGATTGGACGTGTGGAAGGTGGCGACGATCGGTCCCCGCGCCGCCCAGCAGGTCAGCAGGCCCACCGAGGGCGTGGTGGGTTCGTGGATGTGGATGACGTCGAAGGTGCCGTCGTTCAGCCAGCGCCGGACCCGGGCGGCGGTCAGGAAACCGAAGTTCAGCCTGGCCACGGAGCCGTTGTACCGGACGGGCACGGCCCGGCCGGCGGGCACGACGTACGGCGGGAGCGGCGTCTCGTCGTCGGCGGGCGCGAGCACCGAGACGTCGTGGCCGAGGCCGATCAGGTGCTCGGCGAGGTCGCGGATGTGGAACTGCACCCCGCCCGGCACGTCCCAGGAGTACGGGCAGACGATACCGATCTTCACGGAGCTTCCCCCTGGGGTTCCAGATCGGAAAGCCAGAGCCGCTGCAGCATGTGCCAGTCCTCCGGATGTTCGGCGATCCCGGCGGCGAACACATCGGCCAGCGCCTGTGTCATGGAGGACGTCTTCTCGGCCCGGGTACCTGTCTCAGGGATGGTGACGGGTGGGTGGACCTGTCCCTGCATGACCGGCGTACCGTCGTACCAGAGGGTGACGGGCAGCAGCAGCGCGCCCGTCTGCTGGGCCAGTAGCGCCGGCCCGGCGGGCATGCGCGCGGTGTCGCCGAAGAAATTCACCTCGACGCCCGAGGCCGCCAGGTCGCGGTCGGCGACGAGACAGACCAGCCCTCCCGAGCGCAGCCGCCGGGCCAGTTTCCCGAACGCGGCCCCTCCGTTATGCGGAAGGACCTCCATGCCAAGCCCCTCGCGGTAGGCAACGAACCGGTCGTAGAGGATCTCCGGCTTGAGCCGCTCGGCGACCGTCGTGAACGGCACCTTCAGGTCCGTGGTGGCCCACGCTCCCGCCAGGTCCCAGTTCGCCAGGTGCGGCAGCGCGACGACGACCCCCTGGCCCGCGTCAAGAGCGTCGGTGATCCGGTGGACGTCACGGACGTCTATGGAGGCCTTGACCCGCTGCGGACTCCAGGTCGGCAACCGGAAGGACTCCATCCAGTAGCGCATGTACGAGCGCATGCCGGCCTTCGACAGCTCGGCGAGCCGGGAGGCGTCCGCGTCGGGCACCACCCGGGCGAGGTTCGACTCCAGCCGCAGCACGGACTTCCCGCGCCGCTTCCACACCTGGTCGGCCAGAGTGCGGAAGAGTACGGCCGCGGCCGGCTCGGGGAGCTTCTTGACCGCGCCCCAGCCGAGGCCGTAGAGCCCGTCGGACAGCCGTCCCCTGAGATCGGATCCGGTACTGCTCACTGCGTGGCCTCGCTCCCCTGGTCCGCCGTCCCGCCCGCGGCGGCATCGGCCTCGGCCGACTCCCTGCGCACGGTCACCACCCGCTGGACCAGTGTCACCAGGCTGCCCACCGCGACGATCCACAGCGCGATCGGCAGCAGGACCTGGATGCCCGGGACGCCGAAGCCGTGCAGCCCGGCGAGGCCTGCGGCGACCAGCGAGATCACGAGCCGCTCGGCGCGCTCCACCAGTCCGTTCACCGCGACCGGCAGGCCGATCGACTCGCCCCGCGCCTTCGTGTACGAGACCACCTGGCCGCTGGCCAGACAGAAGATCGCCACCGCGCACAGCATGTTGTCGTTCCCGCTGCCCGCGTACCAGAGCGCGAACCCGGCGAAGATCGCGCCGTCCGCCACTCGGTCGAGCGTCGAGTCCAGGAACGCGCCCCACCGGCTGGAGATCCCGGCCTGCCGGGCCATGTTGCCGTCGACCAGGTCCGAGAAGACGAACATCGTGATCACGATCGTGCCCCAGAAGAACTCCCCCATCGGGAAGAAGACCAGCGCACCTGCCATCACTCCGGCCGTGCCGACGAGAGTGACCGCGTCGGGGCTGACCCCGAGGCGGAGCAGCAGAGCGGCGAACGGTGTGAGGACACGCGTAAAAAATGCACGCGCGTACTTGTTCAGCATGGCCTTCCCGAGGTTCGGTGGGCACCGCGCGGCCCTTTCGGCCACCGGCTGGCCCATCGTAGTCACCAGCGGTGCCGGGCCTTTGCGGGGCACCCCGTCCCGCCGGATGTCCCGGAAGTCACGCTTCGCCGTGTGCGACGGATGGACGGCGTCCGGCACGGGTGGAAAGCTCGAATGACCGGGGGCGTCGCCGAAGCCGCCGCGTCGGCTCCGCCCGTATCCACTCCCCGGCTTCCGCGGCACCGCGCCACCGACCGGGAGGCACGCATCATGGGCGACAGGACACATACGCACACCGGGGCCGCCGGCAGAGCGGCGACGGCCGACCGGCCCGCTTCCCTGCGGAACGTGGTGCTGGTCGGCCACAGCGGTTCGGGCAAGACCACTCTGGTCGAGGCGCTCGCGTCGACGGCCGGGGCGCTCAACCGGGCAGGCCGGGTCGAGGACGGAGCCACCGTCTCCGACCACGACGAGATCGAACGGCGTCGAGGACGCTCCGTGCAGCTCTCTCTGGTCCCCGTCGCATGGGACGGCTGCACGGTCAATCTGCTGGACACCCCCGGCTACGCGGACTTCGTCGGGGAACTCAGGGCCGGTCTGCGCGCGGCGGACGCGGCCCTCTTCGTCGTCTCGGCCGCCCAGGAGGCCGACGCGGTGGCAGGCACCACCCGAGCGGTCTGGGAGGAGTGCGCGGCCGTCGGGATGCCCCGGGCCATCGTCGTCACCCACCTGGACACCGCGCGTACGTCCTTCGACGAGATGACCCGGATCTGCGGCCGGATCTTCGGACATGACGACCCCGACGCCGTACTCCCCCTCCATCTGCCGCTCCTGGGGCCCGAGAGCCCGGACGGGCACGCTCCGCTCACCGGGCTCACCGGACTCCTCACCCGGCGGGTCTTCGACTACTCGTCGGGGGAACGGCGGGAGTCACCACCCGACGCGGGCCAGCGGGCCCCGCTCCGCAAGGCCCGCGACCGGCTCATCGAGGGGATCATCGCCGAGAGCGAGGACGAGTCCCTGATGGATCACTACCTCGGTGGCGGCGAGGTCGACACCACGACCCTCGTCTCCGACCTGCAGCGCGCCGTCGCACGCGGCTCCTTCCACCCCGTCCTCGCCGCCGCACCGGCCGCCGACGGTGCCCGCCAGGGCGTCGGCACCGTGGAGCTCCTCGACCTGATCACCCGCGGCTTCCCCTCCCCCGAGGAACGCACCCTGCCCGCCGTCACCACCCCGGACGGCTCCCCACGCCCCGCCCCCGTCTGCGATCCCGAGGCGCCCCTGGTCGCCGAGGTCGTGAAGACCTCGTCCGACCCCTACGTCGGCCGGGTCTCCCTCGTCCGTGTCTTCTCCGGCACCCTGCGCCCCGACGACACCGTGCACGTGTGCGGCCACGGCCTCACCGGTCCCGCCGGCGGGACACGCCCCTGCCACGAGGCCGACGTGCGCGTCGGCGCCCTCTCCTCTCCCTTCGGCGCACAGCAACGCCCCCTGGACAGCTGCATCGCCGGCGATCTGGCCTGCGTGTCCAAACTGGGCGGGGCGGAGACCGGGGACACGCTCTCCGGCGACGACGGCGGCCCGCTGCTGATGGAGCCGTGGGCCATGCCGGACCCACTGCTTCCGCTGGCGGTCCGCGCCCACGGCAAGTCCGACGAGGACAGGCTCTCGCAGGGTCTGTCCCGCCTGGTCGCCGAGGACCCCACCATGCGGCTGGAGCAGAACCAGGACACCCACCAGGTCGTCCTGTGGTGCATGGGGGAGGCGCACACGGACGTCGCACTGGAACGCCTGCGCAGCAGGTACGGCGTACAGGTCGACGCCGAACCTCATCGTGTGCCGCTGCGTGAGACGTTCGCCTCCCGGACCGTCGGCCGGGGCCGGCACGTCAAGCAGTCCGGCGGTCACGGGCAGTACGCCGTCTGCGAGATCGAGGTGGAACCACTGGCCCCCGGGGCCGGCATCGAGTTCGTCGACAAGGTGGTCGGCGGCTCGGTCCCGCGGCAGTTCATCACCTCCGTGGAGAAGGGCGTACGCACCCAGGCGGCCCGCGGTGTCGCGGCCGGGCACCCGCTCGTCGACGTACGCGTCACCCTGCTCGACGGGAAGTCGCACTCGGTGGACTCCTCCGACGCCGCCTTCCAGACGGCGGGCGCGCTTGCGCTGCGCGAGGCCGCGGCCGAGACCCGCATCCAGCTCCTCGAACCCGTCGCCACGGTCGGCGTCCTGGTTCCCGACGACTACGTGGGGGCCGTCATGAGCGACCTGGCCGGTCGGCGCGGCCGGGTAGTCGGCACCGAACAGGAGGCCGGGGAGCGCACGCTCGTACGCGCCGAGGTGCCGGAGATCGAGATCGACAGGTATGCCGTCGACCTCCGTTCCCTGACGCACGGCACCGGACAGTTCGACCGGGCGTACGCCCGGCACGAACCCATGCCTCCGCAACTCTCCGACCGCGTCCGCGAAGCACAGCAAAACAGCACAAAAGTCGGCTAGCTGACTGGATATGATCCCTTACGTCCGCCCACGGGCTTGTCGTCCGGGCGGGCGCACGGCTCGGGCGGTATTCTGTGGGCCCAGCTCAGAAGGTGTGCGACGTACGGTAGTTGGGAACAGCCGCAGGAGCAGACCGTGCGGGCGAGTGGGGGCGACAGTGGCCAACGACGGATTCGATTTCTCTCCCGGAGCGCAGATCCCGCTCCAGGGATCGGGAGCACAGGCGGTGGCGACCAACGCCCTCGCCTCCGCCGCGTACCGCGACAGCGATGTGACGGAGATCCTCAAGGCCAACAGCGAGTGGCACAAGTCCGAGGTGAAATCGGGCGAGTCGAAGCTGTTCAAGTCCGACTACTTCAAGCCGAATCTGGGCGAGGCGTTCTCCCGGGCCGTCCAGGAACGCATGCTCGGCGGCGGCCGCAACGCGCTCATCCAGTCCTTCGGCACCGACCCGCAGACCGTCGTGGAGCACTGCCTTTCCGCGACCCGGCTGCGCAAGGCCCGTGACACGAAGCTGACCCTGATCACCGCCGTCTGCGGCTTCGTCTTCCTGCCCGGCCTGATCCTCTGGGTCCTCGCCTTCCGCCTCCGTGACAGCCTGAACAAGTCCAAGGACAAGTTCTTCCAGGCACTGGGCGGCATCCTGCTCGTCGTGCTCGGCGGGGCCGCCGCCTTCTTCCTGATCGTGATGCCGCTCACCGGCTTCTGGGCCCTTTACCTGCGCGCCGCCGCCGTCGCCCCGCTGATCGGCTGGCTGCTCGCCAAACGGATCGCGGAGGCCTCGACGAAGGATCTCCGGGCCCGTTGGGAAGGGCTCCTCTCCGGCGCCGGCGTGAGCGCGAAGATCCCCGAGGCCGTACCGAAGAATCCCAACGAGACCGCCCGCGAAGCCCTGCGCCAAGGCCTGGAGAAGCTCTCCGCCGAACAGCAGTCCAACGCCGTGTTCTACGCGGGCCCCAAGGGCATCCTCGGCATGGGCACCCGCTGGGGCAGCTGGCAGCTCGCCGAAGAACTCGTTCCCGAGGACCCCGCCCGGGAGATCCACCAGTTCCGCAGCTGGGACGTCGTGCGGGCCATCCACGACCAGCTGAAGATGCTCGAGCGCGGTCCGCTGAACACCGGCGGATTCCCCACGCCGTCCGTCAAGCACTGGATCGTCTCACCGATCGGCGAGAACGCGGACTCCGTCTCCCGCCCGGAGGGCGAGGACGTCGCCACCTTCCAGATCAAGCCCCACGAGATACAGCGCATCTGCAACCACCAGCAGTTCAGCAGCGGCAACCGGCACTACCTCGGCGTCCAGTTCACGCTCTGGGACGGCCAGCTGGTGATCACGATGCTGATCACCGTGACCGTGCTCCACGAGACCCTGCGGATCGAGGTCACCGGACACGCGCTGGGCCCTGTCCACTCCCTCTTCCTCTCCAAGCCGGAGGCGCCGACCAAGACGGTCAAGAAGGCGGTCAGGTTCTGGGAGACCCGCAAGATCTCGCTCCCCCTCGTCAAGGCGACCGAGGTCGTCAGGCTCGCCCTGCGCGCCCCCTTCACCTGGTACCCGCCGCTCCTGGACTACCTGGGCGGCAAGATCGTCCTGCCCGAACCGTTCGGCTTGCGCCACGCCTGGGCGGCCAAGCCCTGGGGCCACCGCTTCATGGCCGACGACGCCATGCGGACGGCCACCCCGGTCCTGCGCGTCGTCCACTCCGCGACGATGCGGGTCCTGAAGGAGCACGGCGTCGACACCGAGCGCTTCGACAACCGCTCCATGATCCTCAGCGGAATGGTCCAGGACGCCGCCCCGAGGAAGGCCGACGTCTACGACGCGTGAGCCCGCCCGGGGCGGTGCACCCGCTCAGACGGAGGGCAGCTCGGCCGGCCACACACCGGCCAGCATCGTCCGGGTGTCCCCCAGCAACTGCGGGAGTACCTTCGTGTGCCCGACGACCGGCATGAAATTGGTGTCCCCGCCCCAGCGCGGCACCACATGCTGGTGGAGGTGGGCGGCGATGCCGGCACCGGCCTCCGCGCCCTGGTTCATCCCGATGTTGAAGCCGTGTGCACCGGAGGCGGCCCGCAGGGCGACCATGGCGCGCTTGGTGTAGTCGGCCAGCTCCGCGGTCTCCGGCCCGTCGAGCTCCGTGTAGTCGGCCACGTGCCGGTACGGCACCACCATCAGGTGCCCGCCGTTGTACGGATACAGGTTCAGCACCGCGTAGACCTTCTCGCCCCGCGCGACGACGAGCCCGTCCTCGTCCGACTTCGACGGAATCTCGCAGAACGGACAGCCGTCCCCGGCCCCCGGGCCGCTCGGCTTGCTCTCACCCTGGATGTAGGCCATCCGGTGGGGCGTCCACAGGCGCTGGAACGCGTCGGGCGTCCCCACTCCGATCTGCTGCTCCGGCTCACTCGTCATGCCCGTCAGCATATTGCGTCACTCCCCTCGCGCGTGTCGCCGGGGCCGACCCCGCCGGCGCACCGCGATGCTGACGCCATGAGCGACCGCCTCACGGCCCCCGCCTCCCCCGACCGGCTGAAGAGATGGGAGCAGCGCACCGAAGTACCGCTCCTCGTCGCGGCACTGGTCTTCCTCACCGGCTACGCGGTCCGCGTCCTCGCCCCCATCGGCTCCCAGCCCTGGCGCGACATCGCCCTCGCCCTCGTCGCCGCCACCTGGCTGCTCTTCGCCGTGGACTACGGCGTACGCCTCCGGCTCAGCGGCCAGGGTGCCCACTTCGTGCACACTCACTGGCTGGACTCGGTGGTCCTGCTCCTGCCGCTGCTGCGCCCACTGCGCGTCGTCCAGATCTACACGGCGGTCCAGCAGCGCACGGACCGTCCCAGACTGAGCCTGTACGCCCGGGTGATGACGTACGCGAGCCTCACCGCCGCCCTCCTGGGCTTGTCCGCGGCGCTCGCGGTGTACCACCAGGAACGCGGGGCGCCCGGATCCACGATCCGTACGTTCGGCGACGCGATGTGGTGGGCGTGCGCGACGCTCACCACGGTGGGCTACGGCGACGCGGTGCCGGTGACGCCGGTCGGCCGGGTGATCGCCGCCTGCCTGATGGCCTGCGGGCTGGCGCTGCTGGGGGCGGTCACGGGGTCGTTCTCGTCGTGGCTGGTGGAGGTGTTCAAGCGGGAGGACGAGAAGAGGCCCCCGGGGAGCGCGTAGCTCTCCGGGGGCCGGGCCCCTCCGCCGAGGCATCGGGTTCGGGCCGCTCCCGCCCGCGCGGGGAACACGTCACACCTGCACGCGACGCTCCACCACATCGATGAGCTTGGCGATCGCCTCGTCACGGGCGATGCCGTTCTCCTGCGAGCCGTCGCGGTGGCGGAAGGAGACCGTGCCCGCGTTCATGTCGTCGTCACCGACGATGATCATGAACGGGACCTTGGCCTTCTGGTGGTTCCGGATCTTCTTCTGCATCCGGTCCGAGGAGGCGTCCACCTCGACCCGCAGCCCCTTCTTGCGCGCCTCGGCGGCGAACTCCTGGAGGTACGGGATGTGGGTGTCGCCGATCGGGATGCCGACCGCCTGGACCGGGGCGAGCCAGACCGGGAACGCGCCCGCGTAGTGCTCGAGGAGCACCGCGAAGAAGCGCTCGATGGAGCCGAACAGCGCGCGGTGGATCATGACCGGGCGCTGCTTGGTGCCGTCCGGGCCGGTGTACTCCAGGTCGAAGCGCTCCGGGAGGTTGAAGTCGAGCTGCACGGTCGACATCTGCCAGGTACGGCCGATCGCGTCCTTGCACTGCACCGAGATCTTCGGGCCGTAGAAGGCGGCGCCACCCGGGTCCGGGACCAGCGGGAGGCCCTGCTTCTCGGCGACCTGGCGCAGCGTCTCGGTGGCCTCTTCCCAGACCTCGTCGGAGCCGACGAACTTCTCCGGGTCCTTGGTGGAGAGCTCCAGGTAGAAGTCGGTCAGACCGTAGTCGCGGAGCAGGTTCAGGACGAAGGTGAGCGTCCTGTCGAGCTCCTCGGCCATCTGCTCCCTGGTGCAGTAGATGTGCGCGTCGTCCTGCGTGAAGCCGCGCGAGCGGGTCAGCCCGTGGACGACACCGGACTTCTCGTAGCGATATACCGTGCCGAACTCGAAGAGGCGCAGCGGCAGTTCACGGTAGGAGCGGCCGCGCGCGTCGAAGATCAGGTTGTGCATCGGGCAGTTCATCGGCTTGAGGTAGTAGTCCACCCCGTCGTCGAGCTGCATGGGCGGGTACATGCCGTCGGCGTACCAGTCGAGGTGACCGGACTTCTCGAAGAGCTTGCCCTTGGTGGCGTGCGGGCTGTAGACGAACTCGTAGCCCTCCTCCTCGTGGCGGCGCCGCGAGTAGTCCTCCATGGCCCGGCGGATGACGCCGCCCTTGGGGTGGAAGACGGCGAGGCCGGGGCCGATCTCGTCGGGGAAGGAGAAGAGGTCCAGCTCGTTGCCGAGCTTGCGGTGGTCGCGCTTGGCGGCCTCCTCCAGGAACTCCAGGTGCGCCTTGAGCTCGTCCTTGGTGGGCCAGGCGGTGCCGTAGATGCGCTGGAGCATCGGGTTCTTCTCGCTGCCCCGCCAGTACGCCGCCGCGTTGCGCATCAGCTTGAACGCGGGGATGAAGCGGGTGGTGGGCAGGTGCGGGCCCCGGCAGAGGTCCTTCCAGCACAGCTCGCCGGTCTTCGGGTCGAGGTTGTCGTAGATGGTCAGCTCGCCGCCGCCCACCTCGACGTCCGCGCCGTCGCCGGCGTTCTCGACGGAGTCGGAGCCCTTGATGCCGATGAGCTCCAGCTTGTACGGCTCGTCGGCGAGCTCCTCGCGGGCCGCCTCGTCGGTGACGACCCGGCGGGAGAACTTCTGCCCGCGCTTCTGGATCTCCTGCATCTTCTTCTCGATGGCCTTGAGGTCCTCGGGCGTGAACGGCGTCTCGACGTCGAAGTCGTAGTAGAAGCCGTCCTTGACCGGCGGGCCGATGCCCAGCTTGGCCTCGGGGTGGAGCTCCTGGACGGCCTGCGCCATCACGTGCGCGGTGGAGTGCCGCAGGATGTTCAGGCCGTCCTGGGAGGAGATCTCGACGGGCTCGACGACGTCGCCGTCCTCGAGCTCGTACGCGAGGTCCTTCAGCTCGCCCTCCACCCGCGCGGCGACGACGGTGCGCTGCCCGGGAAAGAGCTCGGCGGCCGTCGTGCCCGTCGTCACCACGTGCTCTTCCCGCTCGGAATCGCGTTGGATGATCACACGGACGTCTGACACCGGTCTCTCCTGACTGAGGGGGTACGTCGCTTCGATGGTGCGTACGCAATGCGAATCGTACCGAGCCGGAGGGCCTCGACGCGAAAGGGATACCGCGAGCTACTCCTCGTCCCCCGTACAGGCCTCCTCGAAGAAGTCGACGTTCTCCTGGAGCGACTTCATCAACCGGTCCCTCTCCGCCTCGTCCACCTGGACCGGCGTGACCTGGGAGGCGCCGCCGAGCCGCCGGAAGCCGCCCCGGTTCTCCAGCCTGCCCTCCACCCGCAGCGGGAGTCCGACCAGGTGGGCGTGGCCCGCGATCCGGTAGGCCTCCTCGTCGAGCTCGATCCGTACGTGCGCGACTTCAGCTCCCGCCAGCACCCGCAGCCGTACGACGCCGGGGCCGCGCGGTCCCGAGCGGCGCAGTCGCACGACGGCTCCGGTGAGCCGTACCGGGACGGCGGGCTCGTCCTGCAGATAGCGCGCTCCCGCCAGCCTGAGCGCGGGCAGGTCGCCAGGGGAGAACGCGACGGGCTCGGGGCTCGCGGGGCAGCCCTCGGGGGTTCCGGCGGCGGGCGCCCAGGCCAGCGTGATCCTTGCGCCCTCCGCTCCCCGGACGAGCGCGACGACCGCCTCGGTCAGTTCCCGGCTGACGCCGGCGGCGACCGCCGCGTCGAACGCCTCCAGCCCGCCGGTGGCCCGCTGGTAGTCGACGGCTTCCCGGGCCGCGTGCAGCGCCGCGTACAGCTGGACGACGACGGCTCGCCCCGCGGTGACAGGAACGTACGCGGTGAGGCCGCAGCCGTCGGCCGCGGGCCCGACCAGGGTGCCGTCCAGTGCGCTCCTGGCCTTCCTGCGGTGGCGGGCGCCGTGGTAGCCGGCCCGGCCGCGTACGGCGAGGGACCCCGCGAGGAGTATCTGCCGGGCCGCCGTGCGCAGCTGGTCGGTGCCGGTCCAGTCGGCGGCGGCTGTGGCACCTTCGGGGACCTCGCGCCACCAGCGGATCTCGTCGCTCGGCACGGTGAGGGCGATCAGGATGTCGCGGGCGGAGGGGGCCGCGCTGCGCACGAGGGCGGTGAGGGCTTCGGCCAGCAGGTCCTCGCTGTCGGGGTAGGCGGTGGTGTCGGGCACGAGCAGGCTGGTTCCGGCGGTGGCGGCGCCGGGTGGGACCCAGCGGCTGTAGCGCCCCGGTGCGCCTCCTCGCCGGTGCCAGCCGTGCCGTCGCAGCAGCACTCCGAGTACGGCGGGGTCGACGCGTGCGGGGTCGGGGGCCGGTCGCGGGTCGGGGCCGGCGGCGTACGGATGTGCGCGGCCGCCCGCCGGTACCGTCCCTCCGGTGGGCTCGTCCGTCGAGCGGTGCATCAGGGTCTCCCTCCCGCCCCGACTCGGGCCATGATGTCGCAGAGCGCGCGGTCGTCGAAGACCCGCGAGGTGGGTATCCGTACGGTGGTCCGGTTCCGGCCCGTCACCGGGTGGCCGGCCAGGTTCGTCCAGTAGCAGCAGTGCCGCAGCTCCAGCCGTTCGTGTCCGGCCCGCAGCCAGTCGTCCTGGCTGCGCGGCACGAGCATCACGACCAGGATCTTGTGCACCGAGACGGGGGTGCGCGCGAGCTTCACCAGATGGGCGTTGTCAAGGGTGAAGGAGAACGCGGCGCCGGGCGGGTGCGGCGGGATCTGGTAGGTGCATTTGAGCTGCACCTTGACGGTCACCTCGTCGTCGACGGTGTGGTCGGGGGCGCCGTGACTGACGTGCCAGTCGATGCCGTTGTCGGGAAAGGGCTGCGAGAGTGAGCAGCCGGCTGCGGCTGCCACCGCGTGGAGGTAGCCCACCTGGAGGGTCTCCATGCAGGCGGTGGTGGCGAGCGTGCCGCGCAGCGGTGGTGCGGTCCGCTGGGGCGGCGGCATTCCCCCGTGGTCCTCGGTGCGGGCGGGACTCCCTGGGTTCGGCTGCGCGAGCGCCATGGCTCCGTGCCTTCCGGGCTGTGCCGACCGGTTGCCCGGTCTCCACTGACGGGCCGGTCAACTTCCTTACCCGTCCCTTGTGTTGTCACCGCAGGAGCCGGGCCCTAAACGGCGTACCAGGCATGAGGCGCGGGTATCACCGCACCGGGCAGAGGAATCCCGCCATCTGCCGTGCAGGCGCGAGGAGTTCGGGGATGATGCATTGGTTCGAGGGGCCGCTGGCGGCTTTTGACACCGAGACGACAGGCGTGGATGTCGAGGAGGACCGGATCGTTTCGGCCGCCCTCGTCGTGCAGGACGCGGCGGGCGGACGCTTCCGCGTCACCCGCTGGCTGGTCAACCCGGGGATTCCGGTGCCGCCCGGCGCCACCGGGATCCACGGCCTGACCGACGACCATCTGCAGCGCAACGGCCGGTGGCCCGCACCGGTCGTGGAGGAGATAGCCAGGGCACTGGCCGAGCAGTGCGCGACGGGACGGCCGCTGGTCGTGATGAACGCGCCGTTCGATCTGACGCTGCTGGACCGGGAACTGAGGCGCCACCGGGCCTCGTCGCTGGCCGGGTACATGGGGAAGAAGCCGTTGTGCGTGCTGGACCCCCGGGTGCTGGACAAGCATCTGGACCGCTACCGCAAGGGCCGTCGCACGCTGACGGACCTGTGCGAGCTGTACGGGGTGACGCTGGACGGCGCGCACGACGCGGCGGCCGACGCGGCGGCCTCGCTGGAACTGGTGCGGGCGGTCGGCCGGCGGTTCTCCGCCCGGCTGGAGCGGCTGTCACCGGCGGAGGTGCATTCTCTGCAAGCGGTGTGGCACGCGGCTCAGGCGCGCGGGCTGCAGGCGTGGTTCGAGAAGAACGGTGCGGCGGAGGCGGTGGACCCGGCGTGGCCGTTGCGTCCTGAGCTTCCTGCTGCGGCCTGACCCGGGCCGGGTACGCGAAAGCCGGTCCGTCGACGACACTGACGGACCGGCTTTTCCCGGGTGGGCGATACTGGGTTCGAACCAGTGACCTCTTCGGTGTGAACGAAGCGCTCTCCCACTGAGCTAATCGCCCGGGAACGGGTTGAACCATACAGGGCGTGGCGCCCTGGGTTCAAACTCCTACTCAGTCGAGGAACTGAGTATCCGAGCGCATGTACGGGAGTGTGGCGGCCGCCACACTCCCGTACATGAGACATGTGCCGCCACCCGCAGAGGAATTGGCCCTCCTCGATCATGAACTGGTCCGGCTGGACGCCCGTCGGCTGCAGTTGCTGAACCGTCGTGCCTGGCTGCTCGGTGTGCTGCGTGCGCCGGCGGCGCCGACGCCTCCTCCTCCGGCGCCTGTGGCCCCGCCCTTCCCGCGGCCGTACGCCCGGCCCACCGCCCCCGCGCACGGCACGCAGAACGTGCTGCTGGTCCTCGGTGGTCTGCTGCTGACGGTCGCGGCGATCGCGTTCACCCTGTTCAGCTGGGGCGAGATGGGCATCGCGGGCCGTTCGGCGGTGCTGGCGGCGGTGACGGCGGGCGCGCTGGTGGCACCCGCCGTGCTGGTCGGCCGCGCCCTGCCCTCCACAGCGGAGGCGGTGGCCGCCCTGGCCCTGGTGCTGACGGTGCTGGACGCGATCGCGCTGCACGCGGTCGCGGCGCCCGGGACGGACGGGCTCGTGTTCTCGGCGGTCGCGTCCGCGGTGCTGGTCGTGGTGTGGGCCGCCTACGGGCTGCTGCTCGGCAGGCTGCGAGGGCCGCTGCCGGCGGCTGTGGTGGCGGGGCAACTGCCACTGGTGTTCACCGCCTGGGCGGCCGGGGCGTCCGCGGCCGGCTTCGGCTGGGCACTCCTGCTGACGGCGGCCGCGGACGTCGCCGTGGCGCTGTGGGGCCGGGGGCCCGCGGTGCGGGTCACGGCGTGCGCCGGGGCGTTGCTGACGGGACTGATCTCGTCGGCGCTGGGTCTGGGCCTGTCCGTGTCGGCCGACGGCTTGCTCGGCGCCGTGGGCCCGGGCGCGCTGCTGCTGGCCGGCGCGGCGGTGGCGCTGGCCGGGGCCTGGCGGGCTCCGAAGGGGATGGCCGTCCTCGGGGGTGTCGTGGCCGGCCTCACGGCGGTGGCCGCTGTGGGCGGTGTGCCGGGCGCGGGACTGCCGTACGGCTGGACGGTCGTGGTGTATCTGCTGTGCGGGACGGCCCTGTCGGTGGTGCTACGGCTCCGGGTTCCGCGCCCGGTGGCTTCGGGGGTCCTGTACGCGTCGGCTGCGGTGGTGGTGGGCGCGGTGCTGTGGGCGGCGCCCGTGGTGGCCGCGGTGCTGCTGGGGCCGGTGTCCGTGACGGCGGAGGTGTGGTCCGGCGCCCCGGAGGGACTCCGGGACCCGCTGGGCGTTTCGGTTCCGTGGTCGGACTCGGTCGCTTCCCCGGTGGTGCTCGCACTCGTGGCCGGCCTGTCGGCGGCGCTCCACGTCAGGTGGCCTCGGGCTCTCCCGGAGCAGGTCCGGCCCGTGGCGGCGCCCGGTGCGGCGCTTCTGGGCTGGGGAGCGGTGTTGGCGCTGCTCGCGGTGGCGGACGCCCCGTACGCGGTGGCGGTGTGTGGGGAACTGCTGCTGGTCGCGGTGCTCTCGGTCCTCGTGGTGCGGCGCGCCGCCGACGCGGTCGCGGTGACCTGCCTGGTGTGCGCGCTGGTGGGGGCGGTGAGCGTGGGACTGCTCGGGCTGGCCGCCGAGCCCGCGACGTACGCGGTGTACGGGGTGCTGGTGGTGCTGTTCGCCGGCACGGCGGCCGGTGCGAAGGTGCCCGCGGTGCGGTCGGTGCTCGCCTGCGCCTCGGTGCTGGGCGCTGTCGTGGTCGCCGCTGCCACGGGGGTGTCGATGGGGTGGAGCGCCCCGCACTCGGCCCCGCTGGTCCTGGTGGTGACGGCGGCGACGGTGGTGCTCGGGTCACGGGTGCGGGTGCCGCTGGTCGCGGTTTCGGTGGAGTTCGCGGGGGCGTTCGCGGCGGTGGTCGCCGTGGCTCTCGCGGTGACGGACGCGCCGTTCCTGGCGCTGGTGCTGGGCCTCTGCGGGGTGCTGGCCTCGGCTACGGCGCTGCGCCCGGAGCGCCGGCGGGTGGCCGGGTACGCGGCGGCGGCACTGTTCGTGGCGGCGGCGTGGGTGCGGCTGGCGGCTTCAGGGGTGACGGACCCCGAGGCGTACACACTGCCGGTGTCGCTGTCCGCGTTCGTGGTGGGGCATCTGCGTCGCCGCAGGGATCCGGCCGCGTCCTCGTGGGTGGCGTACGGTCCCGCCCTGACCCTGACGATGGTGCCGAGTCTCGTGGTGGCGTGGGGTGATCCGCACTGGCTCCGGCCCCTGCTGCTGGGGGTCGCCGCGCTGGTGGTGACCCTGGCGGGCGCCCGCCTGCGGTTGCAGGCGCCTTTGGTGCTGGGTGGTGCGGTCCTGGCGCTGGACGGCCTGCACGAGCTGGCCCCGCATGTGGTCCAGGTCTTCGACGCGCTCCCCCGCTGGGCTCCCCCGGCACTCGCCGGGCTGCTGCTGCTCGTGGTCGGTGCGACGTACGAGCAGCGGCTGCGCGACGCGCGCCGGGTGAGGGAGAGCTTCGGCCGGATGCGCTAGGTGTATTGCCCTGTGAGGGCGGGAGGCCCTATGGCATCTTGTCCCCGATGAGGGCGAGGTTCTCGATGGCGGCGAGTCCGTAGAGCGCGGTGTCGTTGGTGTAGACCCAGTTGGCCTCGGTACCCGGGACGGTCGTGACGGGGCCGGTCACCTCCTCGGTCTTCCAGGGAGCCGATTCCTTGTATCCGTCACTGTTGTAGAACTTCTCCCAGGCGCGGGCGGCGAGCTTCTCGTCGCCCGTCCGGACCGCCGCGTAGGCGTCGAGGCGCGAGTGGCCCTGGAAGAGGATGAGGCTGCCGAAGTGGGAGCCGTAGCGGGCCGCCTGCTCCGTCTTGGTGGCGTTGAAGTACCGGCAGTAGTCGAGGTACGCCTCCTCGAACTCCGGTACGTCGGCGCCGACGAGGTCGATGAGCTCGGCGCACAGCTCGTTCAGGCCGAATACGGCCGAGAGGTGCGAGACACTGACGACCGGCTCGGTGGCGACCGCGAACTTCCCGCTGTCGAGGTCGTAGAGGCCACTGCCCTGGACGAAACCGTTGGGCTGGGCGGCGATCGTCTCCATGGTCCCGAGGATGCGGGCCCTGGCCTTCGCCGCCTGCGGACCGCCCCGCTCCCATTCGGTGAGCCAGGCGGAGACCAGCCCGCTCCAGTCGGTACCGAAGCCGACGGACAGGGCGTGCCGGTCCGGGGTGTAGGGCTCGGTGCGGATCTTACGGATCGGGTCGAGGACGAGGAAGGTCTCGTCGGAGTCGACGTTGGCGCGCATCAGGTCACCGACGCGTTCGTCGGCGGTGAGGAAGTAGTAGAAGCGCCGGTAGGTCGTGTTGGCGATGCGCTGCTGTTTGGCGCTGTCCGCGTAGTGCTGGATGCCGTGGCGGGTGCCGAGGCCGGCCCACTGGCCGAGGTGGTAGACGTCGACCTCGCCGGTGTGGCGGGTCATGGCCTCGGCGAAGCGGAAGATGTCGGCGCGGCCGGAGCGCAGGTAGGCGTACCAGAGCCAGAGGTCGGGTGAGAGCTCGGAGTTGTCCCAGGCGTAGCCGCCGACGTCGTAGCGCCACTGGTGGCGTGCGGGGTCGTAGGAGTGCATGACGTCGCCGTAGTCCCAGAAGCCGTACCAGCGCCGCATGTCGACCTGGTCCTTGTAGTACGTGAAGAGGAAGTCGAGGTGGTCCTCGATCTTCGCCTTGGCGGGGGTCGAGCGGTCGACCGGGGAGAACAGTCCGCCGAAGACCTTCGCGGCGATCAGTTGGTCGGGCGGTGCGACGAGCTGGGGAAGGGTGCGGACGGCCTCGGTCTGCTGGGCGAGGGCGGTGGCGCCGGGGGTGGAGTCATGGGCCCAGAAGAGGAGTTCGCTGGTACGGGCGATGCCGTACGGGGTGCCGAAGCCCGGTTCGTAGTCCTCGTAGGTGATGTTGAGGCCTTCGAGCTGTTCGGCGTACGTGTCCTGGCCGAGGCCGTCGTGGTAGAAGCGCAGGTCCATCGGTTCGGCCTCGGGCGACCAGAGCCACACGGTGACCTCGGCGGCGTCCGTGTGCGCGCCGCGGATGTCGAGCTGGGCGGGGAACTTCTCCCAGAAGTCCCGCAGCCCGAAGGCGAGTCCGCCGCTCGCCCCTCCGACGTATCCGAAGCCGGAGGCCCGTCGGCCGCCGCCCGCCGCGATCCAGCCGTGCCCCTTCTTCGTGCGCTTGCGCAGGGAGAACCCGTCGGCGGACAACTGGCTCAGGGTGTAGTCGCCCCAGGCCGGGATGAGGTGGAGGCGGCTGGTGACGCGCTGGTCCCAGGTGGCGGGGTCGGGCAGCTTCGTGCCCTCGAACTGGGCCGCCTGGACTGCGGCGCCGGGGTCACGGCGCAGCCCGGTGATGCCCTTGACGGCTTCCCGGAGCATGCCGGTGCCCTCACCGCCGATGCGGATGTGCCGGTCGTAGGCCTCGTCCCGCATGGGGACGGTGAAGCGGACGCCGAGGCCGCGGATGAAGTCACCGCTCGCCTTCCCGGGTTCCTGGGTGCCGTCGAAGGTGATGGTGTGCACCATGCGGAACGATTCGGCGCCGGCGTAGAAGTAGAGCCGCACCGAGAAGGGCAGCCAGGAGCGCTTCCCTCTGCGGTGCTTGCCCTCGATCCGGACGACGGCGCGCACCGGGCCGCTCTGTTCGACCTCGGTCCTGGTGACGGCGCTCTCGAACCGTTCGTACGACTCGCGCCCCTGGTCACCGTCCTCGATCTCGCCCTGCCGGATCAGGACGAGCCGGCCGTCCTTCGCGATCTCGGTGGTGCCGCGGGTGAGCGAGGTGATGAGCGAGGAGCCGGACTTCCCTATCTTCGCGGTGATGACACCGGTGGAGACGGAGACGGTGGAGCCGGTGTTCTTGACGGTGACCTTGTGGGCGGGTGCGGCGGGCCCACCCGGACCGAGGACGAACTTCTTGGCGCCGGCGGCTTCGGGGCCCACGGCGTGCGCGGTCCACTTCGCGGAACCGTCGGGCCAGGTGGCGGTCGTCCAGGACTGCACGGGGACGTCCTTGCCGTCCTCGGTGGCCAGCGCGAAGGTCTGGTCCTTGGGGTACTGCCCCTTGGGCCAGGGCACGCCGAGCGTGGAGCCGGGGGCGGCGCCGAGACCGCCGGACTCCAGCCAGGTCAGGGTGACGGGTCCGCCGGTGCGCTCCGCGCCCGGGGCCGCCGCCGACGCGGGAGTGGCGCCGAGTGACCAGCTGAACTGTGCGGCCGCGCCGGCCGCGGCCGCGGCCTTCAGGAGCGTTCTGCGGGGCATCCTGGACATGGGTGTGCCTCTCTCCGTGCGGATTCGGGACAGGGAACGAAACGAACAGGAACGGTCAGTGGGAGAGCCCGCGTGCCCGCACCGCGGTGGCCGCGGCGGCCACGGCCCCGATGACGGGGACGGCCAGCGGCAGGACCAGTGCGCCGGACAGGACGACGACGGCCATGCCGCAGACGAGCAGCAGGGAACCGGCCGGGTCGCGGACCGTGTTCCGGCCCGCCTCGGCCAGGAGGGTGCGCCAGAGGGCGCCGGGTGCCCAGCACGAGGCGGCGCGCAGGACGGCGACGAGGAGACCGATCATGGCGAGGACGCCGACGGCGCCCACGAAGGGGCCGCCGGGCAGCCCGGCGCGTACGGCCGCGAGGTCGAGCCGGAGCAGGGCCGCGGCGGCACACACGGCCGCGCCCACGAGCCATCCGCCGCGGGCGGCGGCCCGGGTGTCGGCGGCGAATTCACGCAGGCCGCCGTGTTCGCCGTCGAGGTAGCGGCGCAGGTGCCGGGTCCCCGCGGCGAAGGCCGCGGGGAACGTGAACAAGGGCAGGGCGGCGACGGCGATCCACACGCCCACCAGCAGACATTCGGAGAACAGGGCGAAGCGGTCCATGACGCGCGAACGCCTGGCCGGGGTGCGGGTCTTCGTCGCCACGGTGGTCAGCCCTTCAGGCCGGAGGTGGCCATGCCGTCGATCAGATAGCGCTGGAAGGCCACGAAGAAGGCCAGCACCGGGAGCAGGGCGACCAGCGACATGGCGATCATGCCGCCGTAGTCCGCCACCGCGTCCTGGTCGATGAACATCTTCAGCCCCAGGGAGACGGTGTACTTGTCCGGCTCGTTGAGGTACAGCAGGGGGCCCATGAAGTCGTTCCAGGCGTTGATGAACGTGAAGATCGCGCTGGTGACGAGCGCCGGCCGGCAGAGCGGCATGACGATGGACCAGTACGTCCTCAGGTGGCCGCAGCCGTCCAGCCGTGCCGCCTCGTCGAGTTCCTTGGGCAGGCCTCGCATGAACTGCACCATCAGGAAGACGAAGAAGGCGTCGGTGGCCAGGTACTTGCCGATCAGCAGCGGGGTGAAGGTGTTGATCAGCTCCAGCTTCTGGAACATCACGTACTGCGGGATGATCAGTACGTGGTACGGCAGCAGCAGGGTGCCGATCATGACGGCGAACATGATGTTGCGGCCGGCGAAGCGCACCTTCGCGAAGGCGTAGGCGGTCAGCGAGCAGGACAGCACCACGCCGAACACCGAACCGACCGCTATGTAGGTCGAGTTCAGGAAGAACGTCGAGATCGGGATGTCGGCGATGCCCTCGGTGAGCCGGGCGTAGTTGTCGCCGATCGGATCGGCCGGGAAGAGGTCCAGGGCGCCGATGATGTCGGCGCTGGGCTTGAAGGAGGCTCCGATCGTCCACACCACCGGGTAGAGGACCACGGCGAGGACGGCGAGCGCACCGAGGTGCCAGGCGAGCGCGCCGGGTCCCCGGCGCCGTACGGCTGCTGACAGGAGACTCATCGGCCGCCCTCCTCGTAGTGCACCCAGCGCTTCTGGGACCAGAACAGCACGGCGGTGACCAGGCCGACCGCGAGCAGCAGCAGCCATCCCATGGCCGAGGCGAAGCCCATGCGGCTGTTCACGAAACCTTGTTCGTACAGGTAGCAGGTGTAGACGAGCGTCGCGTCGGCCGGTCCGCAGCTGCCGTTACTGACGATGTAGGCCGAGCCGAAGATCTGGAAGGAGTGGATGGTCTCCAGCAGGACGTTGAAGAACAGGACCGGCGAGATCATCGGCAGGGTGATGTTGAAGAACTTCCGCCAGCGGCCGGCTCCGTCCATCTCGGCCGCCTCGTACAGCTCCTGCGGGACCTGCTTGAGGCCGGCGAGGAAGATGACCATCGGCGCGCCGAACTGCCATACCGTGAGGGCGATCAGCGCGTAGATGATCATCGAGGGGTCGCCGATCCAGCCGCCGGCCTCGACGCCGAACACCTTCTGCGTACGATCGACGATCGCGTCGTCCGAGAACAGTGCGCGCCAGACGATGGCGGCCGAGACGCTCGCGCCGATCAGGGACGGGGCGTAGAACGCCGCCCGGTAGAAGGACTGCCCCCAGCGCTTCTGCGCGAGCAGCATGGCGACGGCGAGTGCGGCGGCCAGCTTGACCGGGGTGCCGATCAGCACGTACCAGGAGGTGACCTTCACCGACTGGCGCCAGCGGGGGTCGGCGAACATGTCGGTGAAGTTCTGCAGACCGATCCAGCGGGGTGCGTCGAACAGGTTGTACTCGGTGAACGACAGGTACAGCGAGAACACCATGGGCCCGGCGATCAGGAACAGGAATCCCGCGATCCAGGGCGACATGAACAGATAGCCGGCCAGGTTCTCGCCGCGGTCCCGCCGCTTCGGGGCTACGGGCGGCGCGTTTCCTCCGGGACCGTTCCGCTTGGCGACGGAGCGGTCGTCCCCGGCGGCGAGCACGCCCGGGGAGCTGTGGATGTGAGTCACCACGGTCCTCTCAGTTCGAGGCGAGGGCGGTCTTCGCCTCGGTGAAGAACTGCTGTACGGAGTCCTTCGGCGAGGTCTTGCCCAGGGAGAGGTCGGCGGAGATGCGCAGGAACGCAGCCTCGATGACGTCCGCACCGGCCGGGTGCGGGGTGATGGGCTCCAGCACACCGGCGTCGGCGATCGCGGTCTCGTACGCGCCGATGGCCTTGCTGGGGGCGTCAGCGGGCTGGTAGGCCTCGAACTGGGCGGTGGTGGCGGGCACTCCGCGGTCGTAGCCCATGACGCGGGCGACCTCCGGGTCGTGGGTCATGAAGCTGATGAAGGTGGCGACCTCGGCCGGGTGCTTGGTGCGGGCCGTACCGCTCAGCATCAGCGAACCCAGGTACTGTCCGGTCTTCTTGCCGTCGGTGCTCGGGATGGGCGCGAGGCCGTAGCTGCTCTTGCCCTCCGCGCTGTAGCGGACCGAGAAGTTGTCCCAGGTGAACTCCCCGGCGGACAGGCCCTTGGCGGTCGCCGACGCCGGCTTGATCTGCTCGACCTTGTTGGGGTCGGCGTAGAGACCCGACTTCACCCGCTCGAGGGCTTCGGTCCAGTACGGCAGCAGCTCGGCCTCGCCGAAGCCCATGCCGTCCTCGGTGAAGAAGGCCTTCCCGTTCTGGCGGAGGATCAGGTCGTAGAGGTACATCACCCCGTGCGGTCCGGCGTCACCGGCGATCTTCTGCCCGCCCTTGATCTTCTGGAGGCCGGCGAGCCAGTCGTCCCACGTCCAGCCGATCTCGGGCGTGATGCCTGCCTTCTCGTACACCTTCTCGTCGATGACCAGGGCCATCGAGTTGCTGCCGACCGGCACGCCGAGCAGCTTGCCGTCGATCTCGGCGAACTTCTCCAGCCCGGAGCGGAAGCCGCCGAGGTCGAGGTTGCCCTTCTCCACCTGAGGGCCGAGGTCGAGGAGGACGTTCTTCGCCTCGTACTTGCGCAGGAAGGTCACGGCGTTCTGGATGACGTCAGGGGGGTTGCCACCGGCCGCCTGGGTGTTGAACTTCTTCCAGAAGTCCGGGTACTGCTGGAAGTCCGTCTTCACCTTGATCTTCGGGTGCTTCTTCTCGAAGAGCGCGACGCACTGCTGGACCTTCTTCGCGCGGTCGTCCGCACCCCACCACGAGTGCCGGATGGTCACCGGGCCACCCGAACCACTGCTGCCCGAGCCGCAACCGGCCGCGGTCAGCCCGAGACCGGCCGCCGAGAGGCCGGCCAGCTTCAGCAGCTGCCGCCTGTCCATGCCGTTGTTACGAGACATAGCTCGCCCCCACCGTTCCGCATTGAATCGTTTTAGAAAGCGCTTGCTGGGTCAAAGTAAGGACCGGCACGGGGCGCGTCAACGGTTAGGACGAAATTCCGGCAGCCTGACGACAGGCCGAACAGGCGACACGGACGGCGACGCCGGCGCACGCATGGAAACGCCGATGGCCCGGAAGCTTCATCAGAAGCTTCCGGGCCATCGGTCCGGGGTGGGCGATACTGGGTTCGAACCAGTGACCTCTTCGGTGTGAACGAAGCGCTCTCCCACTGAGCTAATCGCCCCGGCGCACCGCAAACATTACCCCATGTCAGCGGCGCCTCCGGACCATCACCAGGTCACTGCTCGATCTTCCACGGCATCACTATGCCGAACTTCCAGAGGTAGACGCCGACCAGCACCGCGATGATCACGAGTCCGACCGTGGTGAGGATGATGTTGCGCCGCCGGACCTTGGGGTCGAGGGCGCGCTGGGCGGCTTCGGTGACCTTGCGCCGGGTCCAGCGCAGGACGATCTGCGCCCAGACGAACTCGGTCGCCCAGATCGCCATACCGCCGAAGATCACCAGCCAGCCCGGGCCGGGCAGCACCAGCATCGCGACGCCCGCCCCGACCACCGCGAGGCCGACGACGAAGATCCCGACCTGCCAGCTCAGGTGAAGCAGCCTCGACTTCCGGATGAACCCGGGCGCCCGCGACCCCAGCTCGCGCTCCGTCGTCCGTTCGTCCCCCGCGGCGGAATCGGCGGCCACCGTCGCGGCGACCTCTTTCCGCTCGTCACTCTCCGCGTTCATGGGGCCCAACCTACCGGAACGGCGCTCGTCACCGGAATGGACGCATGGCGCAAAGTTACATACCCCTGGACAAGCGGGCTGAAGCATCACAAATAGGTCAGAGGGGTTTACAACGCCACCGTAGGTGGCATGTCGATTTCGCCGACGTGCGAATCCCCGAGCGCACACTGAGCGAAAGGCCCTGGCGCTTATGAACACCACGGTCAGCTGCGAGCTGCACCTGCGCCTCGTTGTGTCGAGCGAGTCCTCACTGCCTGTACCCGCGGGCCTGCGGTATGACACGGCCGACCCCTATGCCGTGCACGCCACCTTCCACACCGGAGCGGAGGAGACGGTCGAATGGGTTTTCGCCCGTGACCTCCTTGCCGAGGGGCTGCACCGGCCCACCGGCACCGGAGACGTCCGCGTCTGGCCATCTCGAAGTCACGGCCAAGGCGTCGTCTGCATCGCACTGAGCTCCCCGGAGGGCGAAGCCCTGCTGGAAGCCCCGGCGAGGGCCCTGGAGTCGTTCCTGAAGAGGACCGACGCCGCGGTCCCGCCCGGCACCGAGCACCGTCACTTCGACCTCGATACGGAGCTCTCACACATCCTGGCCGAGAGCTGAGCCAGGCCGAGAGCTGCGGGACGCCGTCCGACTCGGGGAGACGGCGTCACGCGGACAACCTCATAGGGCAGGCACCGGCGCCGTCGCCGCGGAACCCACCGCGGCGGCGGCGCCGCTGTGCACACGGGGGCGGGCGTACGAGGGCGCCCGCCTGGGTGCGGTCGCCGGCCGGAGCCGTATCGATCCGGAGCTGCCGCGCGTCACACCGGCACCATCCGCACCATGCGCCCCCGCTACTGCCACCTGAACCGCCTCTGGAGCCTTGAGCGGGCCCTCCCGGCTCCGGCGGCGCGCCCCGAGCGGGGAAAGGGGCCCTTCCATCCCACTGAGGCCGCACCGGGCCGTGAGTGCCTTCGTCGAGCCAGTAGAGTCAGCCGCCATCGGCGGACGCCCGTCCGCCGGAGCCAGGGAGCGAAGCGTGCTGATCCCACACGACACCCGGATCGCCCTCGAGACGGTGGTCGATCTGGTGAACACCGCACCGGACAGCGACGCGGGCGACGGGCTCGCGGAGCTCTCCGCGCTCTACGCCTTCGCGGAGCGCCACGACATCAGCGGAGTCGGGACCCTCGGTGAGAAGGATCTGCGCGCCGTGCGGGACGTCCGAGGCCGGTTCGCGGAGATATTCGCGGCGCCCGACGCCCGCACCGCCGCAGACCTCGTCAACAGCCTGGTGGCCGCGGCCGGCACCACCCCGCAGCTCACCGACCATGACGGCTACGACTGGCACATCCACTACTTCGCGCCGGACGCCTCCGTCGCTGACCACCTCGCGGCCGACTGCGGCATGGCACTGGCCTTCATCGTGGTGGCGGGCGAGCAGGAACGGCTGCGCCGCTGCGAGGCCCCGGACTGCCGGGACGCCTTCGTCGACCTCTCGCGCAACCGCTCCCGCCGCTACTGCTCGAGCCGGACCTGCGGCAACCGGCTGCATGTCGCCGCCTACCGCGCCCGGCGCCGGGAAGCGGAACGCTGACCGTACGCCCGCGCGCCGCACGGCCGTCCCCGGCAGGAGGGCCACCCCCGCGGACCGGAGTGCAGCCGGGCCCGGTGGGCGCTCACAGGAGAAAGAGATCGTGCAGGGCGGCCATCAGCAGCAGGCCGCCGACCACCGTCAGGAAAATCATCAGCGGGGGCTGGGAAAGCGCGAAGAGGCAGCCACGGGGCTCTTCGGCAGGGGATGCGGGGGCGTCGCCCCGGGAGGTGTCCACCATCTCGTAGTGATCATGACGCAGAGGGGACCCTGTTGGCGATCAACAGCACCTTTCGCAGGGCGCGTTCACCCACGCCAGGATGAACGGGATTCACTTCGCCGTCCGAAGATCGTGCACGCGTTCGTCCCGGCCCGCTTCCCGCCGGGACGTCCGGTCGACGGGATCGCCCCCGCCCGCCACCCCCGGGGTCAGCGGGGGGCGGCGCTGGACGCGCGCACGACGAGTTCCGGCTGGAGCACCACACTGCGGTGACGGTGGGTGCCGCCCTCGTCGTCCGCCTCCTCAAGGAGGAGTTCCGCCGCCATCCTGCCCATCACCACGGCGGGCTGCCGCACCGACGTGAGGGGTACGGCAGCGGCTGCGGCGAATTCGATGTCGTCGTAACCGACGATGGCGACGTCCTGCGGCACCCGCACGCCGGCTGCGTAGAGCGACTGCAGGACACCCAGCGCCAGCAGGTCGTTGGCACAGAACACCGCGGTGGGCCTGGGTACGAGGCCGAGCAGCCTGGCCCCGGCGTCGCGGCCCGCCGCCACATCCAGGCGGTCGGAGGGGATCTCGACGAGTGCCTCGGGACCGAGCCCCGCCTCGGTGAGCGCCGCGAGGGCACCCTCGCGGCGGTCCCTGATCTGGTGGAGATCGCCGGGGCCGCTCACATAGGCGACGGAGCGGTGGCCCGCCGAGACGAGATGCCCGACGGCGAGCATGCCTCCGCGTACGTCGTCGACGGAGACGGCACAGCTGTCGGTGGACGCAGCCACCCGGTCGACCAGGACGTGGGGGATCCGGTGGCGGGCGAAGGCCTCGAGGTTGCCGCCGGTGGCGTCGGCCGGGGTGACGAGCACGCCGCAGACTCGCTGCTCGGCGAAGAGCCCCAGGTATTCGGCCTCCTCCTCCTGACTCTGTCCGCTGTTGCAGACCATCACGCCGAGCCCGGCCTCCCGGGCCGCACGCTCGGCGCCGCGGGCGATGTCGACGAAGAACGGGTTGCCCATGTCCAGCACGAGCAGGGCCATGATGCGACTGCGGCCCGCCCGGAGCTGTCTCGCCGACTCGCTGCGCACGTATCCGAGTTCCTCGATCGCCGCCAGCACACGGGCCCGGGTGTCGGGAAGTACCGCTTCGGGACGGTTGATCACATTGGAGACGGTGCCCACCGAGACTCCGGCCTGCCGGGCCACGTCCTTGATCCCTGCCACACGCCCCACTTGCCCTGCCCCACTGATGCGTTCGGCCGCCGCGCGTCGGCGCCGGTCCCTCGGTCCATGGACGGACGCACGGCGTGTTCCGTCGCGTCGTCGCCCGAACCGCGCCCACCGGATTGAATTGTTTCAATCCGTCCGGGACGCTAACCGCACCCACGGGAGACCGTCAAGATCGGTGCGACGCCAACCGAATATACCGAGACGCGAGGCGGCTGCGGGCTCCAAGAACTCCACGAGAGGGTGTGAATCGATTCACACCCTCTCGTCTCATAAGGCGGATCGTGAGGGAGGCGGGCCGTCCCGGTGGCCGGTCAGATCCCGTGCTTCTTCAAGATGGCCTCGATGTCACTGAAATCGTCTCCGGGCGTGGCCGCCTGCTGCGGCTTCCTCCTCGGCCGTTCCTGACCCTGCGGGCCGGCCGCCGATCCGGCCTCGGACGAGGGCAGCGAGGGCGACGACGTGGTGGGTGCGACGGCACCGCTCCGCTCCGCGGCCCTGGCGGCCTTGCGCTCCTTGCGGGTCGGCCCACCGCGGCGTTCCACGGCCCGCGTCGTCATGAAGAGCAGCCAGGCCACGGCCAGCAGCCCGAACCCGATCCAGACGCTCGGCTCGAAGACGATGCCCGACAGCCACTCGACGACACCCGTCATCACCAGACCGACGGGCACCAGCGCATAGGCGGCGATCCGGGTCGCTGTGAGGAACCGCTTGCGGTACGCGGTGATCGCGGCGATACCCAAACCGGCCGCCGACACCGCGGAACAGATGGTCTCGGCAAGCATCGGAGCCTCCAGCGATCGGGATACGTCCCTTCCATCCTGCACCGGGCACCGCCGCAGGGGCCACGGTGCGGCGCCACATCAGGGACATTTCAGGGCCGCAGTCCTCCACAGGTCCCGTTTGGGAAGCGCCGGTCCGGCCTGGAAGACTGACGCCATGAGCGAATCCCCCTCCGCCTCGCCGGTCGTCCTCGACCTCTGGTGCGAGCTCGAGTGCCCCGACTGCCACCGGGCACTCTCCGACATCCACGCCCTGCGCGCCCGCTACGGCGACCGGCTGGAGGTCCGGCTGCGCCACTTCCCGCTGGAGAAGCACAAGCACGCGTACGCGGCGGCGCAGGCCGCCGAGGAGGCGGTCGTCCAGGGCAAGGGATGGCCGTACATCGAGGCCGTACTGGCCCGCACCGCCGACCTCGCCCGCCTGGGTGAGCCCCTACTGCTCGAGGTGGCCGGCGAACTGGGACTGGACGCCGAGGAGTTCGACACCGCGCTGATCGACGGCCGGCATCTGCTGATCGTGGACGCGGACCAGGCGGAGGGCAAGGCGATCGGCGTCACCGGGACTCCGACCTATGTCATCGGCGAGGAGCGGCTGGACGGCGGGAAGAGCCAGGACGGGCTCCTGGCGCGCGTCGTGGAGATCGCCGACCGCCTGCTCGCCGACCAGGGCTGACCGCGGCTGCCGCCGGCCGCGGAGGTCACCGGCTGCCCGGTGTGCCGGCCGGCTACAGCGCCTTGGCCAGGTTGTACTGCGTCACCTCGTAGCCGAGTGATGCGTACAGTCGCAGCGCGGGAGTATTGGAGGCGAAGACGTGCAGGCCCAGGAGACGGAGGCCGGCGTCGAGCGTGATGCCCTCCGCGAGGTGCATCAGCGCCCGGCCGTAGCCGCGCCCCCGGTGCTCCTCGCTCACCTCGATGTCGAACACGTAGCCGAGGTCGTCGCCGTCCGGCGTGTCGCGTCGGGCCACCCATATGTAGCCGACGACTGCTCCGTCGTGGACGAGGACATGGAAGTACATGCCGGGCGTGGCCAGGCCGTCGCGCAGGAGCATGGAGTGGTCCCGCTCGGCCTTGCGCCGGGCCTGCTCCTCCGGCACGCCGCGCTCCGCCCATTCCCGCGTGTACGTCCCGACGCTGGTGGCCGCCCACTCGGCGTACTCCCGCTCCGTCATGGGCCGCGCCGTGACCCCGGCCGGCAGCGCGGGAGCGGCCTGCCCGAGGGGCTTCAGCATGTTCCGGCTGCGCTCGGTGTAGCCGAGCACGGCCGCAAGGGCCTGGGCAGCGGTGTTCCCGGCCGGGGCCACCAGGCGGACCTGGGTACAGCCCCAGCCGCGCAGCACCTCTTCGGCGGCGAGCGCGGCGATGGTGCCGCGCCCGCGCCTGCGGTGCGCCTCGTCGATGTCGAGCACCTTGAGTATGCCCGCCGAGGGGCCGAACGCCGGATCGGTGGAGATACCGACGGCGCCCACGGGCCGCCCGTTGTCGCACACGTCGTACGTGCGTGCCCGCGTGCCGTCGGCACCCTGCTCTACCGGCCCGGCCGGTCGGATGGTCGTGGTCATCTGGGTGTTGTATCCGCTGCGCGGCCGGACGTCACCCTCTTTACGGATTCCGGCTTCCCGGGCAGGGCCCGCCTAGGGCGTGTTTCGAAAGTAGCGCCGTCCGCCCGAAGGGCGGGCCTGGCGGCGTCTGGTGCGTGCGATCGCAAGGCGGAGGGTCGCCTCGATACTGGATGTATCGGGGTGAT
>NZ_JBIAIP010000017.1:165443-179655 GCF_042871485.1 Streptomyces sp. NPDC005791 | reverse complement strand
ATGGCCTTCGAAGCCCTCGACCAGCTCGCCATGGAACACCTCCTCAACGTCCGCTGACCCACCCACACGGCGCCCGGCGAACCACCGGGCGCCCCACCACCTCCCCGCCGTGACACCGCCGGATCCGCGCAGGGGCTTGACGACAACCCCGTGGGAGCGTTCCCATGGGCCCGGCCACCCTCTTACCGCAAGGGCACCACCGTGACAGAACTATCCCCGGACGGGCGGATCCGACGCCGCAGCCGCCGCACCAGGCGGATCGTCGTCCCCCTCACCGTCGTCTCCGCGATCGTCGCCGGCACCGTCCTGTCGGGATGCGGCCAGCAGCGGGACGACGACGTCTACACCGTCATGAACTCCTCGACCGACGAGTCGTACCACCGCTGGGACGGGGACACGCTCAAGCGCTGCAGCAAGGAGCTCGGTGTCACCATCGAGCAGCAGAGCGTGCCGGCCTCGCAGCTGATGACGAAGGCGCTGCGCATGGCGTCCTCGAAGTCGCTGCCGGACGTCCTCCAGCTGGACGCCTCCGAGATGCCGACGTTCGCCGAGGCCGGCGGCCTGATCCCGCTCAAGGACCTCGGGCTGACCACGACGGACATCCCCGAGGGGATCGTCGACTTCGGTTCGTTCGACGGGAAGTACTACGGCGCCGCGCGCACGGTGAACACCCTGGCGCTGTTCTACAACAAGGACACCCTCGAGAAGGCCGGTCTCGAGGTGCCCACCACGTGGGCCGAGATGCAGTCGACGGCCAAGAAGCTGACCCAGGGCAAGCGGTACGGTCTGGCGCTCAGCGCGGGTGGCGCGGAGGACGGTGTCTTCCAGTTCACGCCGTTCATGTGGTCCAACGGAGGTGACGAGTCGAAGCTCGACACCCCGGAGGTCGCCGGAGCCCTGGACTACTGGAAGGCGCTCCTGAAGGACGGCTCGCTCTCCAAGTCCACGGTCAACTGGACCCAGGCGGACGTGAACGACCAGTTCATGGCGGGCAACGCGGCCATGATGATCAACGGCCCGTGGCAGGTGGAGACCCTGAACGCCAAGAAGGGGCTCAACTGGGGCATCGCCGAGATCCCCGTCCCCGAGGCGGGCGACGACTCGGTCGGTCCGCTGGGCGGCGGTGTGCTCACCGTGCCCAACACCGGGGACACCGAACGTGAGGAGACAGCCGCCAGGATCATCGGCTGCATGGCGGGCGAGGAGGAGCAGATCACCTACGCCCTGAACAGCTGGATGGTCCCGGCGAACACGAAGGCCGCCGCCGTGTGGCGTACGAAGGCACCGGAGCTCGCGGCCCTGGCCGGTCAGGTCTCCACCGCCCGTTCGCGTACCGCGAAGGTCGGCGCACAATGGTCGTCCGTGTCGCTGGCCCTGCAGAGCGCCTTCCAGTCCGCGCTCACCGGCGAGTCCAGCGAGGCCGCTCTGAAGCGTGCCCAGCAGCAGGTCATGAGCGGGAACTGAGGGAACGAACCATGTCATCCAGCACAGCCTCAGCCGCCGCGCCGCCGGCCGGCCCGAAGGCCTCCGCCGCCGCGGTCAAGAAGCCCGTGGACCCACGGAGCGCCAAGCGGCGCAGGACGCTCGCCCAGTGGGGGTTCATCGCCCCCGCCGTGATCTTCATGGCGCTGTTCTTCGGCTACCCGCTCGTCCGCAACATCGTGATGAGCTTCCAGGACTACTCGCCGTCCACGTTCTTCACCGGCGAGGCGCCGTTCAACGGCACGGACAACTGGAGCAACGTCTTCGGGGACGGGCTGTTCGGCAAGGCCCTGTGGCAGACGATCCTCTTCACGGTCGGCTCACTCGTCGGCCAGTTCTGCATCGGCCTGGCCCTCGCCGTCTTCTTCACCCGCCGCTTCCCCCTGAACGGGATCCTGCGCTCGCTGATCCTGCTGCCGTGGCTCGTCCCGATGGTCGTCTCCGGCATCGTGTGGCGGCGCATCTTCGACCAGGACACCGGTGTCCTCAACTCCTTCCTGGGCACCATCGGCCTGCCCGGTGACACGCCGTGGCTGACGAGCACCAGCATGGCGCTGGTCTCGGTGATCCTGGTGAACATCTGGATCGGCATCCCGTTCAACATGGTGATCCTCTACGGCGGCCTCCAGGAGGTTCCCAAGGAGCTGAACGAGGCCGCCGCGCTCGACGGCGCGTCCGCCTGGCGTACGTTCCGCTCGGTCACCCTGCCCATGCTCAAGCCCGTCATCACCGTGGTGCTGGTGCTCGGCTTCATGTCGACGGTGAAGATCCTCGACCTGGTCCTCGCCCTCACCGACGGCGGGCCTGCCGACTCCACCCAGACGCTCGGCACGCTCACGTACCAGAACTCCTTCGTCCAGATGGACTTCGGAGCCGGCGCCGTGGTCGGCAACATCCTGATCCTGATCTCCGCCGTCTTCGCGGTGTTCTACCTGCGGGTCAACCGCAACGAGGGGAAGTGACCGGCATGGCGACCACCACCCAGATCCCCGCCGCCCCGGCTCCCGCCCTCCACCGGCCGAAGCGCCGCTGGGGTGCGACCGTCTTCGGCGTCGTCGTCCTCGCGGTGATGCTGTTCCCGCTGTACTGGATGATCAACACCGCGCTGCAGCCGGACGCGAGCCTGGTCGACGTGGGCCCGGTCCCGACGGGCATCGACTTCTCCGGCTTCACCTCCGCCATCACCGAGCAGGGCGGCAACCTGCTGACCTCGCTGGCCGTGGCGCTCGGCGCCGTGGCCATCTGTCTGGCGATCTCCGCGCCGGCGGCGTACGGCCTGGCCCAGTTCAACGTGCGCGGCGGCAGGACGATCGTCTTCGGCACGCTCATCACCCAGATGGTGCCGGGCATCGTCATCGCGAACGCCCTGTACAGCGCGTACGTGGACCTCGGCCTGGTCAACTCCTACTTCGGCCTGATGCTGGCGGACGCCTCACTGGGTATCCCCTTCGCGATCGTGCTGATGCGCTCGTTCATGGTGTCCATCCCGCGCGAGGTCATCGAGGCCGCCGAGGTCGACGGCGCCGGCCGCATCCGTACGTTCGTCCAGGTCGTCCTGCCGATGAGCCGCAACTCGCTGATCACCGCCGGGCTGTTCTCGTTCCTGTACGCGTGGAGCGACTTCATGTTCGCCCTCACGCTGAACACCACGGACGACGTCAAGCCGATCACGCTGGGCATCTACCAGTACATCGGCGCGCACGTCGGCGACTGGGGCTCGGTGATGGCCGCCTCGGTGCTCTCCGCGGTGCCGGCAGCCGTTCTCCTCGTCCTGTCCCAGAAGTACATCGCCGCCGGGATCACCGGCGGCTCGGTCAAGTAAGGGTTCCCCATGAGTGACTTCCCGGTCTTCCCGCCCGGTTTCGTCTTCGGCGCGGCCACGGCCTCGTACCAGATCGAGGGCGCCGTGGATGAAGACGGCCGCGGCCCGTCCATCTGGGACACCTACAGCCACACGCCAGGCAGGACGGACGGCGGGGACACCGGCGACGTCGCGTGCGACCACTACCACCGGTATCCCGAGGACGTCGCCCTGCTGCGCGACCTGGGCGTGGAGTCCTACCGCTTCTCGATCGCCTGGTCCCGCATCCAGCCCACGGGCAGCGGCGCGGTCAACCCCAAGGGGTTGGACTTCTACTCCCGGCTCGTGGACTCGCTCCTGGAGGCGGGCATCGAGCCGGCCGCCACCCTCTACCACTGGGACCTGCCGCAGGCCCTGGAGGACAAGGGCGGCTGGCGGGTACGCGAGACCGCCGAGCGCTTCGGTGAGTACACCGCGATCATGGCCGAGCACCTCGGCGACCGGGTGCCGCGCTGGATCACCCTCAACGAGCCGTGGTGCAGCGCCTTCCTCGGCTACTCCGTGGGCCGGCACGCGCCGGGTGCCCAGGAGGGGCGCGGGGCGCTGGCCGCCGCGCACCACCTGCTGGTCGGTCACGGCCACGCGATGAACGCGCTGCGCGCGGCGGGCGTCCGCGAGGCGGGCATCACGCTCAACCTGGACCGCAACGTCCCGGCCACCGAGTCGGACGCCGACCTCGCCGCCGTCGTCCGGGCGGACACCCAGCACAACCTGGTGTGGACCGAGCCGCTCCTCGCCGGCCGCTACCCGGCCACCGAGGAGGAGACCTGGGGCGAGCTGATCACCGGCCAGGACTTCCGCCGCGAGGGCGACCTGGAGCTGATCTCCCAGCCGATGGACTTCCTCGGCATCAACTACTACCGGCCGATCGTCGTCGCCGCCGCCCCGCACCGCGAGGCGGACCCGGCGCTGCGCGTGGCCACGGACAACCGGTACGCGGAGGGGAACTACCCGGACGTCCGCAAGACGGCCATGGGATGGCCGGTCGTCCCGGAGTCCTTCACCGATCTGCTGACCGTGCTGAAGCAGACGTACGGCGACGCCCTGCCGCCGGTGCACATCACGGAGAACGGCTCGGCGGAGTTCGACAGTGTCGAGGCGGACGGCTCCGTCCACGACGCCGACCGGGTGGAGTACCTGCGCACCCACCTCACGGCGCTGAGGGCGGCCATGGACGCCGGCGTCGACGTGCGCGGGTACTACGTGTGGTCGCTGCTGGACAATTTCGAGTGGGCGCTGGGGTACGCGAAGCGGTTCGGGATCATCCGGGTCGACTACGACACCCTGGAGCGCACCCCGAAGGACAGCTACCGCTGGTATCAGCAGCTGATCGCGGCGCACCGGGCCTGAACGCCGGGTGCGGGCCCGGACCGGCTGGTCAGCCGGTCCGGGCCCGCACCCGTGTGCCGCCGGAGGGTCAGACCCGTCGGCGGGACCACATGGGTGCCACGAGGGCGATGAGGACAGCGGCGACGCCGATCTGGAAGACGTGCCGGATCCAGTCGATGCCCCCGGTGTCGCGAACCCCGACGGCGCTGGCGAGCGCGTTGCCGGCGAGGGCGCCGACGATACCGAGGAGTGTCGTCAGCCAGAGGGGGATGGGCTGACGACCGGGTACGACGAGCTTGGCCAGCAGGCCGATGATGAGTCCCGCGATGATGGCCCACAGGAATGACACGACCAGTCCTCCTCTTGTTCCGCGTCGCACGTTCGGTGCGGCTACAGCCCGCGTGCCCGGCGCGCCCCGAACCATGCGTGCCTCTCCGGCTCACCGGTGGGCGCCGGACGGCGCCCCAGCGGATATCCGTCCGGGCGGAACCGGTTTCCGTCCGGCTGGGGCGGTTACCGGACTTGCCATGGCACGCACACCGGAACCCCACGCCCACCACACCCGCGGCGGCCACGACGGCGCCGACCATGACGACGGCCGCGCGGACGGCACCCTCCAGCAGTCGGGCCGCGTCGGGCCGGACCCGGAGGTGGAGCGCAACGCACCCGACGAACCGACCGCCATGCCCCGGAAGTCGTGGTGGGCGGTGCTGAAACGCACGGTGCGGGAGTTCACGGACGACGAACTCAGCGACCGGGCGGCGGCCCTGACGTACTACAGCGTGCTCTCGCTCTTCCCGGCCCTGCTCGTCCTGGTCTCCCTGCTCGGTGTCGCGGGGAGGTCCGCCACCCAGCAGGTGATGGACAACCTCCAGGAACTCGCCCCCGGCCCGGTCCGGGACATCCTCTCCGACGCCGTCCAGCAGTTGCAGGGCAACGGCGGCACGGGATCGCTGATGGCCGTCGTCGGTCTGCTGCTGGCGGTGTGGTCGGCCTCCGGCTACATCGCGGCTTTCATCCGCTGCTCGAACGCCGTCTACGACATGCCCGAGGGGCGGCCCGTGTGGAAGGTGCTGCCCCTGCGACTGGGGCTGACGGTGACCCTGATGGTGCTGGCGGTCCTCAGCGCCCTGATCGTGGTGTTCACCGGGCCCGTCGCCCAGCGGGCCGGTTCCGCCCTCGGGGTCGGCGACCCCGCCATGGCGGTCTGGTCGATCGCGAAGTGGCCGGTCCTGGTCCTGCTCGTCACGATCATGATCGCCATCCTGTACTGGGCCGCTCCGAACGCCCGGGGGCGGGGCTTCAAGTGGGTGACGCCCGGCAGTGTCCTCGCCCTGCTGCTCTGGATGGCCGCCTCGGCCGGGTTCGCGCTGTACGTGGCCTACTTCTCCTCGTACAACAAGACCTACGGCGCCCTCGCCGGCGTGATCATCTTCCTGGTCTGGCTGTGGATCACCAACCTGGCGATCCTGCTCGGTCTCGAGTTCGACGCGGAGATGGCCCGCCAGCGGGCCATCGAAGGCGGCCACCCGGTGGCCGAGGAGCCGTACGTGGAACCGCGCGACACCGCCAAGTGGACCGAGGAGGAACGCCGCCACCTCGGCTGAACGACGTGGGGACGGCCCGTGGGGGCGTACGCGTTCAACGCAGCGCGTACGCCGCCGGGTTGTCCAGCACTTCGTGCACCACCCGGGCCGCCGCGCCCCGGGCCGCGTCGCCGGAGACGGACGAGGCACGCAGACGGCTGCCGTTCTCGTGCCAGCGGCCCGACACCACCCGCGCGGTGAGCTGGGCGTCCGCGGACTTCTCCAGCCACGGCATGAGGGTGCGGTAGATCCCGCCCAGGACGACGGCCTCCGGGTCGAAGAGGTTCACCGCGCCGGCCAGCACCACGCCCATCCGGTCCCCCGCCTCCCGCAGCGCCGAGACGGCCCGCTTCTGACCGGCCGCGGCGGACTGCTCCAGCTCGGCGATCCCGCGTACTCCGATGTCCGGGTCGATGCCGGCGGCCCGCAGCAGGGCCGCCCGGCCGGCGTACTGCTCGAGGCAGCCGTGCGCGCCGCACCGGCAGAGGGGGCCCTTCGGGTCGACGACGACGTGCCCGATCTCGCCCGCGAACCCGTGGGCGCCGCGCAGCACTTCGCCGTTCACCACGAGCGCGCCGCCCACGCCGATCTCGCCCGTGAGATAGAGGAAGGTGCGTACGCCGCCGAGTCCGCCGAACCACAGCTCGGCCAGGGCCGCCAGGTTGGCCTCGTTGCCGGAGCCGACGGCCAGTGCCCGACCGGCCGGGCGCAGTGTGCTGAGCGCCTGCCCGAAGATGCCCTCGGCGGCGACCCTGCTCCAGCCGAGGTTGGGAGCCTGCCGGACGACACCGCCGGAGACCAGGCCGGGCAGGGCCAACTCAACGCCCACCACGCGCAGTTCCTGTTCCCGGGTGGACGCGATGACCCGGTTGGTGAGCCGGGCGGCGTGGGCCAGGACCTCGGCGGGCGGGATGTTCCGGTGGTCGGTGTGCTCGGTGACCCGGACCCGGTCGGTACTGGTGAGGTCGACGGCGCACACGGAGACGTAATCGATGTTGATCTCCACCCCGAGTCCCGCCGGGCCGGTCCTGGAGAGCTTCAGCACGGTGCCGGGGCGCCCGGCGCCTCCGCCGGAGGTCTTGCCTGACTCGCTGAGGCAGTCCAGCGCGAGGAGTTCCTCGACGAGCGAGGAGACGGCGGCCCTGGTGAGCCCCACGAGGCTCGCCACCCGCGCCCGGGTGACCTCGCCCTCGTCGCGCACGGTGCGCAGGACCAGACTGAGGTTGTGCCGGCGCACGGACTCGTGTCCGGCCTTGGCCGCCGGCGAGGTGAGGGTGTTCTTCATCAGACCTTCAAGCCTAAGGGCCGCACCCCGGGGGTGCGGCCCTTGGACACGGCGCGGGAGCCCGCGCCCGGCGGTATCGGTCACCCGCTCGTCGAGGCTGCCGAGGAGGAAGCCGCGTCCGGCGAGCACGGTGGTCAGCGCCAACGCCCCGCGGACCGCCGCCAGGGTGAGCCCGATGAAGACCAACAGCCGGGTGCGCAGCCGTCGGTGACACGGCCGCCTTCCGCCTCGCGGCGCGTACGGCGAGGGAGAGCGGCTCGGTCAGGTTCGCCTCGTCGTCGACGATGAGTGCGCGGGCGGGTGCGGTGCGGATACCGGGCATCCGCCCATCGTCGGACGGTCACCTGGGAACGGGCTGTGCGGGCGCTGTGCCATGGCGAGGAACCTGCCCCCCGCAGCCGCGATGCGGACGACGGCCCCGGGCGGGCCGGGACACCCGAACGCGAAGGGCCGCACCCGGGGGGTGCGGCCCTCACTCACTTCGCGGTGCCCTTACTTGCGGATCAGGCTGCGGAGCACGTACTGCAGGATGCCACCGTTGCGGTAGTAGTCCGCCTCACCGGGGGTGTCGATGCGGACGACGCCGTCGAACTCCACTCCGGTGTCGGTGGTGACCTTCACGGTGCGCGGCGTGGTGCCGTTGTTCAGCTCGGTCACGCCGGTGAAGGAGAAGGACTCCTCGCCGGTCAGGCCGAGGGACTCGGCGGTGTGGCCCTCCGGGAACTGGAGCGGGAGGACGCCCATGCCGATGAGGTTCGAACGGTGGATGCGCTCGTAGGACTCGGCGATGACGGCCTTGACGCCCAGGAGCGCGGTGCCCTTGGCCGCCCAGTCACGGGACGAGCCGGAGCCGTACTCCTTGCCCGCCAGGATGACGAGCGGGGTGCCCGCGGCCTGGTAGTTCTGCGAGGCGTCGTAGATGAACGACACCGGGCCGTCCGCCTGGGTGAAGTCGCGGGTGAAGCCGCCCTCGGTGCCCGGCGCGATCTGGTTGCGCAGGCGGATGTTGGCGAACGTGCCGCGGATCATGACCTCGTGGTTACCACGGCGCGAGCCGTAGGAGTTGAAGTCACGGCGCTCGATGCCGTGCTCCGTGAGGTACTGGCCGGCCGGGGTGTCGGCCTTGATCGCACCGGCCGGGGAGATGTGGTCGGTGGTGACCGAGTCGCCCAGCTTGGCGAGCACCCGGGCGCCGGTGATGTCCTCGACCGGGGTCGTCTCCATCGTCATGCCCTCGAAGTACGGGGGCTTGCGCACGTAGGTGGACTCGGAGTCCCACTCGAAGGTGTCGCCGGTCGGGATCGACAGCGCCTGCCACTGGGCGTCGCCCGCGAAGACGTCCTGGTAGGACTTGTTGAACATGTCCTCGCCGATGGAGTTGGCGACGACGTCGTTGACCTCGGCCTCCGTCGGCCAGATGTCCTCGAGGTGGACGGGCTTGCCGTCCTGGTCGACGCCGAGGGCGTCCTTGGTGATGTCGACCTTCATCGAACCCGCGATGGCGTACGCGACGACCAGCGGCGGGGACGCCAGGTAGTTCATCTTGACGTCGGGGTTGATCCGGCCCTCGAAGTTGCGGTTGCCGGAGAGCACCGAGGTCACGGCCAGGTCGTGGTCGTTGACCGCCTTGGAGACCTCTTCCGGCAGCGGGCCGGAGTTGCCGATGCAGGTGGTGCAGCCGTAGCCGACGAGGTTGAAGCCGACCTTGTCGAGGTACGGGGTCAGGCCCGCCTTGTCGAAGTAGTCGGTGACGACCTTCGAGCCCGGGGCGAGGGTGGTCTTGACCCACGGCTTGCGGGTCAGACCCTTCTCGACGGCCTTCTTGGCCACGAGCGCCGCGGCGACCATGACGTACGGGTTCGAGGTGTTGGTGCAGGAGGTGATCGCGGCGACGGTGACGGCGCCGTGGTCGAGCTCGTACGTCGTACCGTCGGGGGCGGTCACGGTGACCGGGTTCGACGGGACGCCGTCGGGAGACACGGCCGGGGCGTCGGAGGCCGGGAAGGACTCCTTGCTCGCCTCCATGTCGTCCGCGACGTAGTTGCGTACGTCCTCGGCGAACTTGGCCTTGGCGTTCGCCAGGACGATGCGGTCCTGCGGGCGCTTCGGGCCGGCGATGGAGGGGACGACCGTGGAGAGGTCGAGCTCCAGCTTCTCGGAGAAGTCCGGCTCGGCGGCCGGGTCGAGCCAGAGGCCCTGCTCCTTGGCGTACGCCTCGACGAGCGCGACCTGCTGGGCGTCGCGGCCGGTCAGGCGGAGGTACTTCAGCGTCTCGTCGTCGATCGGGAAGATCGCGGCGGTGGAGCCGAACTCCGGCGACATGTTGCCGATGGTGGCGCGGTTCGCGAGGGAGGTGGCGGCGACGCCCTCACCGTAGAACTCGACGAACTTGCCGACGACGCCGTGCTTGCGGAGCATCTCGGTGATGGTCAGCACGAGGTCGGTGGCGGTGGTGCCGGCCGGGAGCTCGCCGGTCAGCTTGAAGCCGACGACGCGCGGGATGAGCATGGAGACCGGCTGGCCGAGCATCGCGGCCTCGGCCTCGATGCCGCCGACGCCCCAGCCCAGCACACCGAGGCCGTTGACCATGGTGGTGTGCGAGTCGGTGCCGACGAGGGTGTCGGGGTACGCCTGGCCGTTACGGACCATGACCGTGCGGGCCAGGTGCTCGATGTTGACCTGGTGGACGATGCCGGTGCCCGGGGGGACGACCTTGAACTCGTCGAAGGCGGTCTGGCCCCAGCGCAGGAACTGGTAACGCTCCTTGTTGCGGCCGTACTCCAGCTCCACGTTCTGCGCGAACGCGTCGTTGGTGCCGAACTTGTCGGCGATGACGGAGTGGTCGATGACCAGCTCGGCCGGGGCCAGCGGGTTGATCTTCGCCGGGTCGCCGCCGAGCTCCTTGACGGCCTCACGCATGGTGGCGAGGTCCACGACGCACGGGACGCCCGTGAAGTCCTGCATGATCACGCGGGCCGGTGTGAACTGGATCTCCTGGCTGGGCTGGGCCTGCGAGTCCCATCCGCCCAGCGCCCGGATGTGGTCGGCGGTGATGTTCGCGCCGTCCTCGGTGCGGAGCAGGTTCTCCAGCAGCACCTTCAGGCTGTAAGGGAGGCGCGCGGAGCCCTCGACCTTGTCCAGCTTGAAGATCTCGTACGACTCGTCGCCCACGCGCAGCGTGCTGCGGGCGTCGAAGCTGTTCGCCGACACGACAGTCTCCTTCTTCAATGTGCGCGTATAACCACGCCGCGCCTCATGTGCGGCCGGCGCCGCCTGTGGCCCCCACCATCCGCTAAGGTAAGGATTAGTTAGGTAACCCTTACCGGGCGGCGGCTGCGGTGCGCCTCGGCAGATATCTCGATGTCGAGATAACTCTAGTACATCGCCGCCGCGCGGTCATGCCCGGGCGCCCGTGTTCCGCGCCGCACCACGACGGCGCGCGTACGCGGCGAAGCCCGGACGGTCCTCGCCGAAAGCCGGTGAGGACCGATTCGCCTGGAAAGCACGCGTGCGTACGCCGGAGCGCCACACGTGATCACCATGCGCGGCGGGCACATGCCGTCGCGCCTGATGCACTGGGCAGCTGCCTCCGGGACCGTGATCCGCTCCGAGGATGCGCCTTGCCCTTCACCCACACCGCCCCCGCGCCCTTCACCCACACCTCCGAGGCCGTACGGGCGTGGGTCCACGGCTGGGCCGTGTCACGCGGCGCGGCCGTGCCGTCATCCCGGCCCTGGGGCTTCACCGTCGAGATCGGTCTCCCCGGGCACGCCATGAGCCATGTCCTGCCCAGCCCGGACGAAAGGACCGTGCGCGAGATCACCGGGAGGGCGACCGGCCACGGAGTCTGGCTGAAGGCCCTCGTGCCGCCGGCGACGCTCGCGCCCTGGCTCGCGCCCGGCTGGTCCCTCCCCGGCGGGCCCGGGGCCCTGATGTCCACCCCCCTGAGCGTCACTCCCGGCCACATAGGGCCCGCCCTTCCCCGGGGCTACCAGCTCCACACCCGGACCGGTGCCGGCGTCACGCGGGCCGTGGTGCACTCCCCCGACGGCGCCCGTGCCGCGCGCGGCCGGATCGCCGTCACCGGCAGCGCCGCCGTCGTCGACCAGGTGGAGACCGGCCCCGCCCACCGGCGCCGCGGCCTGGGGCGCCTGATCATGCACACCCTCACCGCTGCCGCCGCCGGCCAGGGGGCCACTGCGGGCGTGCTGGCAGCGACGCCGGAGGGCCGGGCCCTGTACGAGACGACCGGATGGGTCGTCCTGGCCCCCCTGGCCAGCGCGGTGCGGGGGCCCGATCCGGTGGAGACCCGTCCCTGACCCAGAACGCCGCCCGACCGGGGCCAGGCGGTCCGGAAGCCTTCACCTGCCCCGGACGCCCGGCGGCCCAACTCGCCACAGGGGCCGCGGCGTAAGCTCATCGGTCATGGGAGACACGCCGCACGAGACCGGACCATGGCGCCAGGGGCGCGATCCGCAGCGTCGGAGCATCGGCGTGCTGGGCTGGGCGTTGCTGGTCCTTCTTCTGGTCGTCCTGTTCACTTTCGGACCGTACTGACCCCCGCGCCGCACCCGTCCGGCACGGACGACACCCCGGGCCCCGACTCCGAACCGGGCGCCTCCCGCATGACCCGGCGGCTTCGGGATACCCGTACTCCTGACAGAGGAGGCACAGATGCCGCTCACCTTCCGTAAGAGTTTCCAGATCCTTCCGGGCGTCCGGCTGAACATCAACCGGCGCTCTTGGTCCGTCACCACCGGCGGACGGCACGGCCCGAAGCACACCACGAGCAGCACCGGCCGGCGCACGACGTCCATGGACCTGCCGGGCCCCTTCGGCTGGCGCAGGACGACGCGTCGCCGTCGCGGCTGAATTTCACCTGTTCGGCGGTACTCCGCACGCCGGGCCGTTGGGCGGCACCTGACCCTTCAGACAGGGGGCCGCCCACGGCCCGGGCTCCCCAGCGACACGTGAACCCCACACCCCCCGGCGCGATCTTCATCTCATATCTGAGATAGCGTGCAGCCATGGAAGACGACTACCTCGCACGTATCGGCAAGCTCATCCGTGACGCCCGTCAGCACCGTGGCTGGACACAGAGCCAGCTCGCCGAGGCGCTCGCCACGAGTCAGAGCGCCGTCAACCGCATCGAGCGCGGCAACCAGAACATCAGCCTTGAGATGATCGCCCGCATCGGCGAGGCTCTGGACAGCGAGATCGTATCGCTCGGCTACGCCGGGCCCATGCATCTGCGCGTGGTCGGCGGACGCCGGCTCTCCGGCTCCATCGACGTCAAGACGAGCAAGAACGCGTGCGTCGCCCTGCTCTGCGGCTCGCTGCTCAACAAGGGCCGCACGGTGCTGCGCCGGG
This sequence comes from Streptomyces sp. NPDC005791, assembly GCF_042871485.1. Lineage (NCBI taxonomy): Bacteria > Bacillati > Actinomycetota > Actinomycetes > Kitasatosporales > Streptomycetaceae > Streptomyces > Streptomyces sp. NPDC005791. The sequence continues at coordinate 166,742 of NZ_JBIAIP010000017.1, read as the reverse complement.
TGGCCCGCATCGAGGAGGTCTTCCGGCTGCTGGAGGTCCTCAACTCCATCGGCGTACGCACCCGCTGGATCAACGACGGTGTGGACCTCGAGATCCTGCCGCCCGATCGGCTCGAGCTGGAGGCCATCGACGCGGACGCCGCGCGCCGGACCCGCTCCATCATCATGTTCCTCGGCCCGTTGCTGCACCGCGTGGACCGCTTCACCCTGCCGTACGCCGGCGGCTGCGACCTCGGCACACGCACGATCGAGCCGCACATGATCGCGCTGCGCCGCTTCGGTCTGGAGATCGCGGCGACCGACGGGCTCTACCACGCCCAGGTCGACCACGAGGTCCGGCCGGACCGCCCCATCGTGCTGACCGAGCGCGGCGACACGGTGACCGAGAACGCCCTGCTGGCCGCGGCCCGGCACGACGGTACGACGGTCATCCGCAACGCGTCCTCCAACTACATGGTCCAGGACCTGTGCTTCTTCCTGGAGGCGCTCGGCGTGCGCGTGGAGGGCGTCGGAACGACGACCCTCACGGTGCACGGGGTGCCGGAGATCGACGTGGACGTCGACTACTCCCCTTCCGAGGACCCGGTCGAGGCGATGAGCCTGCTGGCCGCGGCCGTGGTGACGGAGTCCGAGCTGACGATCCGCCGGGTCCCGATCGAGTTCCTGGAGATCGAGCTCGCGGTCCTGGAGGAGATGGGCGTCGACTGCGACCGCACGCCGGAGTACGCCGCCGACAACGGCCGCACCCGGCTGGTCGACCTGACGGTCAGGCCCTCCAAGCTGGAGGCACCCATCGACAAGATCCACCCGATGCCCTTCCCCGGGCTGAACATCGACAACGTGCCGTTCTTCGCGGCCATCGCCGCCGCCGCGCACGGCAAGACACTGATCCACGACTGGGTCTACGACAACCGCGCCATCTACCTCACCGATTTGAACCGCCTCGGGGGCAGGCTCCAACTCCTCGACCCGCACCGCGTCCTGGTCGAGGGCCCGACCCGCTGGCGCGCCGCCGAGATGATGTGCCCGCCCGCACTGCGTCCGGCGGTGGTGGTGCTGCTGGCGATGATGGCGGCCGAAGGCACATCCGTGCTGCGCAACGTGTACGTGATCAACCGGGGGTACGAGGAGCTGGCGGAGCGGCTGAACTCGGTGGGCGCGCAGATCGAGATCTTCCGGGACATCTGACCGGCGGGGTGGGGGGGGGCCCGGGGGCCCCCGGGGCCCCCCCCCCCCACGACCGCAGGCCAGGGGGAAAACCCCCAGCAGGGGCCAAACAGGAGAAACGGGTGTTTTTTTT
>NZ_JBIAIP010000017.1:0-165433 GCF_042871485.1 Streptomyces sp. NPDC005791 | reverse complement strand
TTATGTACAACGCGGGGGGGGGCGGGGGGGGGGGGGCGGGTTGGGGGGGGGGGGGCCCCCCCCCCCCCCCCCCCGCCCCCGCCGGGGGGGGGGGGGGCGGCCCGGGGCCCCCCCGGCCCCCCCCCACCGCAACATGCCATCTGACCTGCGAATACTCACCTTCATGGACCTTCACTGATCACTGTTGTTTTTCAGTGCCTTGTGCAACGCATGTGCAAGATGATCTTAAATAGTCGACGATGCGTCAGATCAACCTGAGCAGCCATCAGCCTTCACGCAGAGTTGTCACCGAAGCGACCTCGCAACGTCCGATGTCGGTCGCGTCACGTCGACCGCGTGTGGTAGGCATCCGCCTCGGAGCGTTCGCCCACCAGCTCCCCTGGACCAGACCGAGCATCTCCGCGACCAGTCCGACGCCCGAAAGGCCGCGGTGCGGGTGATGGACGACGCGCTCGGCACGGCGTATACAGCCCTGCGCGAAGCAGCCGGCTGCCCTCATGCCGAGTCGGCGCCCGTGTCGCCTCCGTCCGTTCGGCTCCGGACCGCCCGCAGCCGCCGGTCCACGACCGCAGCGCCCTCTCCGGTTCCGCCTCCTCTTGCCGCCCAGGCAGGAGCAGCTCCACAGGCTGGATCGTACGGAGCCGGTGACATGCAGACCACCATCGCGCGGCCTCCGCTGATCGGCTCGCCCTGCTCGGGGTACGGCGGACTTGCCCTCGAAGTGCTGTGGCCCACCTCCAAGTTCTGCGGGGCGTAGGAAAGATCGAGGTTAAGGCTGTGGTACCAGCGTTTCGAGCGGGAGAACACCTTCGTTTCTCTCCTGATGAGGTCCGACGAGGGTTGGAAGGTCGCTGGCCCTCGGCTCGTAAGGTCACCGATGTGGCCTCAACCATCGTTCGCTCCCGGCACGGATTTGCACTACCCAGAAAGTCATGCACGTTTGGGTGCCTCTCGGGGAGAGGGCACCTTGGTCTGCCACAAACCTCGCTCAGACCGCCTGGGGTTCCACCTCGGCTGATCCTGGCGAAGGCTCGCGGAGTGCGGGCGGGCCGACCTTCTTACGCAGCAGCAGCGCTGACGTGCTGGTGACAGCTAAGGGGACGCACAAGACGAAGAGAATCCGCGAGATACTCCAGCCGGCACCAATCATGATGCCGCCGAGCAGGCCGCTGGCGAGCGTCCCGATGCGGCCAACTCCGCTCATCCATCCCATGCCAGTGGCACGCAATGTCGCCGGGTAAGCCAGTGCTCCGACCGCCTGGAGCGAGCCCATGGAACTACCCAGGCACACTCCGAGTATGCAGACTGCGGAGAATATACCGGCACTCCCCACGTCCACGGCCGCGGTGACACAGACGGTGACGGCGCTGAGCGCCGACGCGAGCGCGAGAAGGCGGAAGCGGTCGTATCTCCTGAGGCCGAACGACACCAGGAGCTGTCCGCATAAAGTTCCGCTGCCGAACACCTGAACCATGACGCCTGTGCGCGACGCCGTCAGCCCGGCGCGCGACGCCATGAGCGGCAGGTAGTTGAGGAAGAGGTAGACCACACCTAGGAGGACGAAGTAGCAGAGCCAGATCAGCAGCGTTGTCTTCACGTAGGAGCGGGTCAGCACGATGGCGCTGAGCTTCTGCATCGGTTGCCGCTTGTCCCCCCGGGCGTCGGTCAGGTCGACACGAGAGGTCTCCCTGCCGGGTGCCAGCTGAGTGAGGCTCGCTCGGATCTGCTCGGCCGGTCGTCCGCGTGCGAGAAGTACGCGCACCGATTCCGGGACGTAGACGACGACGAGAGGAACGAGCAGAAGGGGGACGAGACCGCAGAGTGCGAGCACTGGCCGCCAGCCGAATCCCGGAATGACGGCAGATGCGAGAGCGCCCCCCGCCACAGTCCCCGCCGCGATGCCCGAGAAGGCGAGTGCCACCACCGATGCGCGGCGGGCGGCCGGCGTCGAGTCGGCCACGATCGCCATGACGCCTGGAGCCACGGCACCGAGCCCGAGGCATGCCACGACTCGTAGGACCGCGAAGAACTCGACGGCCGTGGCGAGTGCCATCGCCGCCGTAGCCACCCCGAAGACCAGGATTCCGGCTGTCGTCACGCCCTTGCGCCCGTACCGGTCGGCCAGCGGCCCCGCCACCACACCGCCGACCGCCATGCTCAGCACTCCAGCTGTCACCGTGGTGGTCACCGAGCTCATCGCTGTGCCCCAGTCGCGCATGATGTGCGGGTACACGAAACTCGCGATGGTGATGTCGAGGCCCTCGGCGACCATGACCGCCAGGCCTATCAATGCGACGAGCCGCTGCCTCGGTCCCATCGGGCCCGAGTCGATGAACTCCTGCACGGTCACTGGCGGTGAAGGTGCCCGTGCGGGGCCCGGCAGGGATTCGAGAGACATCAAAGAACCTTTCGCTGGTCGGTGAACGGGACGGCGCTTCGGGATCACGTCATTCGGTCCGGTCAGGTTCCGGTCCACTTCGGGGAGCGCTTCTCGACGAACGCGCGGGGGCCTTCCACCGCGTCCCGGCTGAGCATGCGCCGCTCCTCCCACGTGTAGCGAGTGGTAAACGCCCGCTCCAGCGGCATGACGGCAGAGACGGTCGCGGCCTCCTTGACGGCGCGCAGGGACAACGGCGCGCAGCTCAGTACGTCCTCCAGCCAGCCGGCAAGGCACGCGTCCAGCCCGTCACCCGGCACGACCTCGTTGACCAGGCCCAGTTCGTACGCGCGGGACGCGGTCATGCGGCGACCGGTCAGGAGGTGTCCCATCGCGACGCGGAAGGGCGCCTGCCGGGCCAGCCGGAACACCCCTCCGGCACCCGCGACAAGGCCGAGCTTCGCCTCGGTCAGCGCGAACTCGGCGTGCTCCGCGGCGATCACGATGTCGCAGGCCAGAGCCAGCTCGAATCCGCCGCCCAAGGCGTACCCGTTCACCCGAGCGATCAGCGGTTTGAACATCGAGAACCGCTCGGTCAAGCGCGGCCAGCCCGGTTTGTCGCGGCTGCCGAACGTGGAGGTGGTGGCGGTGGACTCGTCAACCCGGCGGACCAGTTCCTTGAGGTCCTGGCCGACAGAGAAGGACCTTTCGCCGGCTCCGGTGAGAACGCCCACCCAGATGTCGTCGTCGGCCTCGAAGTCATTCCAGACGTCCAACAGTTCGGCATGCATCCGCAGGTTCATCGCATTGAGCACCTGCGGACGGTCCAGGGTGATGCACGCGACACGACCACGCTTCTCGTAGCGGACGCATTGCAGAGCGTCGAGCATCAGTCCTCATTCCACGAGTTGAACCCGGGGCCGGCCGGGCGTCGTGCGGATCCAATCCCATCGGTGCGGACCGCGGGAGCCCGGCCTTGGTGCCGTGCCGGCCCCTGGCCGCTCACCCGGTCTTGCCCGGGTGAGCGGGGGCCGTCAGTCAGCACACCCACGACCGCGTCCACCTCTCCACTGCTTCGGCCGTGGTCGTGGCGTGTTCGTCCAGCATCGTGAAGTGATCCCCCGTCACCTCGGCGGCGTCGTGCGGGAGATGCCAGGATCCGATCCGCTCGCCTTCGGCCCCGTACGGTGTGGCGGCGTGCACCAGCAAGGTGCGAGCCGCGATCGATTCGGGCGTCCACTGCCTGAAGAGACGGGCGTACGCCCCCATCGCGGTCAGTCGGTAGTCGTCGACCGTGACGAGCATGCGGTCGTGATCCAGCATGCCGCCGACCATCACCCCGCGCCCGCGCGGGTCGCTCCCGCTCGCCGGGGTGTCGAGAAGAGCAACACCTAGGGGCGCCCGGTCCATCCGTTCCAGGGCGGCCGCCACCTCGTGGGCCACCCAGCCGCCCGAGGAGCGGCCGACCAGCAGCAGCGGGGCGTCCCCCGCCGACTCGAGGATCGTCCTTGCGTGCAGCTCCGCCAGGACCTCCACCGAGCCCGGCAGCGGTTCGCCCGGGAAGAACCCAGGATGGGCCAGCGCCGCCACCCTCCACCCGTCGCTGAACCCGTCCGCGAATCGGGCGTACACGTGCACACCGGCGATCGCGCTGAAGGAGGGCAGACACACGACCGTCGGGCGTTCCCCGCCACGGCCGAACCAGACCGGTACGCGGCAGACGGCCGGATCCACGGGATCGGTGAAGGTCCTCCGCATCCCCGCGGCAGCTTCGGTCAGGGCGACGGCGTCATCGATGCGCCCGGTCCCGGCTGCCTCCCGGAACAACTCGGTGAGCAGGCCGGATCCTTCCCTGACCGGCTGGCCGTGGCCCACGTCCTGACCGGCGGAGAGGTCTTCCAGGCGGCTGTCGATGAAGGCCGCGATCGCGGCCAGGCTCTCGTGCTCCAGGACGAGTGTGGCGGGCAGCCGGAGACCGAGCGTGCGGCTCAGCCGGTTACGCAGCTCGATCGCGGTCAGCGAGTCGAATCCCAGCTCCCGGCGGGTGCGGTCCATGGTGATCGACGCGCCGGTGTGGCCGAGGGCCTCCGCGGCCTCGGCCCGTACAAGCTCCGTCACAGCAGCCAGCCGCTCGGCCCCGGTCAGACCGGCAATGGACCCCTCCGCACCGTTCGCTCCGTCCGCTCCGCCCCTGGCGGCCCCGTCGGCCCGGTGGTCGGGCGGCGGGTCCGCGAGCGCTGAGGCGGGCGTGGACGCAGTCGCGGGAGCGGGTCCGTCCTCGATCCAGTAGTGCCGGTACTGGAAGGGGTACACAGGGAGATTCACCAGAGTGCCGCGCCCGTCCGACAGTCGGCTCCAGTCGACCGTGCCCCCGTCGACGTGCACCTGGGCGAGGGCCACGAGGAACGATTCGGTCTCCGGGCGGTCGGCACGCAACGACGCGGCGAAGACCTGGTCCTCGGCGTCGGGCAAGGCCTTCTGCGCCAGGGCGGTCAGGACCCCGCCCGGCCCCACCTCCAGCCAGCGCACGGCGCCCGCCTCACGGGCCTGTGCCACGGCCTCGGCGAACCGTACCGGGCTGCGCACGTGCTGTACCCAGTACTCGGGGTCCACGACCTCGGCGGGCAGCCCGGCCAGCTCCGGTTCGTGCAGTTCCAGTCCCGCCACGACCTCACGGAACTCCTCCAGCATCGGGTCCATCAACGGCGAGTGAAAGGCGTGGCTGACCTTCAGCCGATGGGTCCGTACGCCTCGTTCGCGCCACGCGTCCGCCAGTTCCCGGACCGCGGTCTGCTCGCCGGACAGTACGACGGACTCGGGTCCGTTGACCGCCGCCAGCGCCACCCGGTCCTTCAGGCCGGCCAGCGCCACCGACGCCTCGGCCTCGGAGACCTCCACCGCCACCATGGCGCCGCCCGGTGGCAGCGCCTCCATCAGGCGGCCCCGCGCCACCACGAGACGGCAGGCGTCCTCCAGGGACATCACGCCCGCCGCATGGGCTGCGGCGACCTCCCCCACCGAGTGGCCCACCACGGCGTCGACCTCGACGTTCAGGCTGCGCAGCAGCCGGTACAGGGACACCTCCACCGCGAACAGGGCCGCCTGCGCGTAGCGGGTCCGGTCGATGAGCCCGTCCTGCGCCCCGCCGAGGACCACGTCCTTCAGGGGCAGCCCGATGGCGTCCGCGATCGCGTCGAACGACTCCGCGAAGACCGGGTGGGTCTCGTACAGTTCCTTTCCCGCGCCAGGGCGTTGACTCCCCTGACCGGAGAACAGCAGCGCGGTGCCGCCCGGCCGCGCGACGCCGCTGATCTCCCGGGTGGTGACACCGCCCCGCAGGAGTACAGCCCGGTGCGGAAAGACCGCGCGCCCGGCGAGCGTGTGGCTCACGTCCTCGGGGTCGGCCGGCGCCTCATCGAGGCGCGCCCGTAGCCGTGTGATCTGTTCCCGCAGCACCTCGGCCCCCCGCCCGGAGAGCGGCCACGGCACCAGCGGCCGTACGGCGTCCGGCGAGCCGAAGGGGCCGGCGGCGGTGGCCTGTTCGGGGGCCTCGGGCGGGGCCTCGAGGATCACATGGGCGTTGGTGCCGCTGATCCCGAACGAGGACACCGCCGCCCGCCGCGGCCGGCCCGTCTCCGGCCATGCGCGCCGGCTCGTCAGCAGCTCGACGTCTCCTTCCGACCAGTCGACGTGCGGCGTCGCCTCGTCCGCGTGCAGGGTCCTGGGCAGGATTCCGTGCCGCATCGCCTCGATCATCTTGATCACTCCGCCGACCCCGGCCGCAGCCTGCGTATGGCCCAGGTTCGACTTCATCGACCCCAGGTACAGGGGGTGGCCCGGGTCGCGGTCCCGGCCGTACGTGGCGAGGAGCGCCTGGGCCTCGATCGGGTCCCCGAGCTTCGTCCCGGTGCCGTGTCCCTCGACGGCGTCGACGTCCCGGGCCTCCAGGCCGGCGTGCGCCAGGGCCTTGTGAATCACCCGCTGCTGGGACGGTCCGTTGGGAGCCGAGAGCCCGTTGGACGCGCCGTCCTGGTTCACCGCCGACCCCCGCAGGACAGCGAGCACCGGGTGGCCCTTGCTCCGGGCGTCCGACAGCCGTTCGACGAGCAGCATGCCCGCGCCCTCGGCCCAGCCCGTGCCGTCGGCCCCGGCACCGTAGGCCCGGCACCGTCCGCTGGGCGACAGGCCCCGCTGTCGGCTGAAGGACAGAAAGGCGCGTGGTGTGGCCATGACCGTCACGCCGCCGACCAGCGCCAGCCCGCACTCCCCGGAGCGCAGCGCGTGCGCCGCCTGGTGCAGGGCGACCAGCGACGACGAGCACGCCGTGTCCAGCGTCACCGCCGGCCCCTCGAAGCCGAACGTGTACGAGATACGGCCCGAGGCCACGCCGCCGGATAGACCGGTGACGAGGTAGGGCTCCAGTGAGTCCGGTACCCGCGCGGTCGCGTAGTCGTGGTGGACGACACCGGTGAACACTCCGGTGTCGCTGCCGTGCAGCGACGCCGGGTCGATGCCGGCGCGTTCCAGCGCCTCCCAGGCAGTCTCCAGGAGCAGCCGCTGCTGCGGGTCCATCGCCTCTGCCTCGCGGGGGGATATCCCGAAGAACTCCGCGTCGAACAGGGCGGCGTCGTGCAGGAAGCCTCCCTCACGGGTGTTGCACGTCCCGGGCCGGTCGGGATCGGGGTCGTAGATGCCCTCGACGTCCCAGCCCCGGTTCGTCGGGAATCCGGAGATGGCGTCCCGCTCCTCCAGGACCAGCCGCCACAGGTCCTCGGGTGAACGCACACCTCCGGGATAGCGGCAGGCCATGCCCACGACGGCGATCGGCTCACGGCTGGCCGACGTGGCTCCGCGCAGCTGCCGACGGGTCTCGTGTAACTCTGCGGTGACCTTCTTGAGGTAGCCGACCAGCTTCTCCTCGGTATCCGTCACGTCACGATCCCTTCAGTTCGTTGTCAATGAGATCGAAGAGCTGGTCGACCGTCGCGGCCTCGAGGGCCCGGTCCCCGAACGAGACCTCCTCCTGGCTCCCGGCGTATGTCGACGGGCCGTCGACGAGCTGGGCGGTCAAGGTACGAAGACGCTCGACGAGCCGGTCGCGCGCGGCGGCATCGGGGCGGTCCCGGCCGACGGATGCTTCGAGCCGGCCCAGTTCGCCGAAGACCGTGCCCTCCGACGCCCGGGCCTGACCGCCGTTCCCGGCGGGATCCGGGGCGGGGATGGCGTTCAGCAGGTGGCGCGCGATGGCCGCCGACGTCGGGTGGTCGAAGGCCAGCGAGGCGGGCAGCTCGAGCCCGGTCCGTGCGCCGACGCGATTGCTCAGGTCCACGACGGAGACGGAGTCAAGCCCGATGTCGGTCATGCTGCGACGGGCCTCGACCTCGTGCGGGCCGTCGAAGCCCGCGACCTCGGCGACCTCTTCTCGTACGAGATCGGTCAGCGTCCGTTCCCTCAGGGCCTCGGGGAGGCGGGCCAGGCCGGCGCGGAGCCGCTCCACGGCCGAGGGCTCGCCCGGCGGGGCCGCAGGCGCCGGTTTCTGCGCGGACACCGCCGGGCCGGCTCCCACGGGCACGGAAGCGAGCCAGTACCGCCGGTGCTCGAAGGGGTAGACGGGCAGGTCGACCGGGTGTCCGGGGCGCCCGGCGAAGAACTCCGGCCAGTCGACTGGAACGCCGTGCTCATGTACCGCACTCACCGCGTCGAGCAGCGAGCGCACCTCGGACCTGCCGCGGCGCAGCCCTCCGCACAGGGCCAGTTCGCTTCCGGCCACGCAGGCCCGCGCCATCGTGGTGAGTTGTGTGTCGGGTCCGAGTTCGAGGAAGGAGGTGACCCCCTCGCCCGGCAGGGCGCGCACGGCGTCCGCGAATCGGACCGTCTCCCGGACGTGGCGGACCCAGTAGTCGGGCGAGCAGAGCTGGGCCGTTTCGGCGAGCTGCCCGGTCACGTCGGAGACCAGGGGGACGAGGGGTGGCCGGTAGACCGCCTTCCGCGCCGCCGCCCTGAACTCCTCCATCATGGGATCCATGAGCGGCGAGTGGAAGGCGTGGCTGACCCGGAGTCCGGTCACCCGGCGCGCCCGCGCGCGGAACACCTCGCCGACGGCCCGCACGGCATCCTCGTCACCGGAAACCACGACCGAGCGCGGGCCGTTCACCGCGGCGACTGCCACAGTTCCGGGGGCGGTCGCGATCGCGGTACGGGCCTCGTCCTCGGTCGCCTCCAAGGCGGCCATGGCGCCGCCGGACGGCAGCGCGGCCATCAGTCGGCCGCGGGCCGCGACGAGCGGGGCCGCGTCTTGGAGGGACAGGACGCCCGCCGCGTGTGCGGCCGTCAGCGCGCCGATCGAGTGCCCCATGACGACGTCGGGGACGATGCCCCAGGACTCGACGAGCCGGAAGAGGGCGCTCTCCAGAGCGAACAGCGCGGCCTGTGTGAAGTCGGTGCGGTCCAGGAGTGCGGCCCGGGGCGTGCCCGCGGGGGCCCACATGACCTCACGCAACGGCTGGTCGAGATGCGGGTCGAGTGCGGCACAGGCCGCGTCGAGCGCGGCGGCGAAGACCGGGTAGGCGGCGTGCAACTCCTGCGCCATCTCCGGGTGCTGGCTTCCCTGACCGGTGAATCCGATGGCCAGCGACGCCTCCCCCGGCCCGGTCGGCTCGACGCCCGTGTCCTTGCCGGAGGCGACAGCCGCCAGCCTGCGCTCCAGCTCTGCGGCACCGTCCACGACGAACGCGGTACGTCGCGGGAACGTGGTACGGGTCGTGGCCAGAGCGGCCGCGAGGTCGGGGACATGGAGCGCCGGGTCCGCCCGGACCACGTCCAGCAGGAGCCCGGCCCGGCGTCGCAGCGCCGGTCCGGTCCGGGCCGACAGCACGACCGGCACGGCGTCGGGGAGTCCGGACGGCGAGGTCGTCGGCGGGGTGTCGGGGGCCTGTTCCAGGATGAGGTGGGCGTTCGTGCCGCTGACGCCGAACGAGGACACGGCGGCACGGCGGGGGCCGGCGGTCTCCGGCCAGGCGGTGTGCTCCTGGAGGAGACGAACCGCACCGGCGGCCCAGTCCACCGCTTCGGTCGGCCGGTCCGCGTGCAGGGTGCGGGGCAGTTCACCGTGCCGGATCGCCTGCACCATCTTGATGACGCCGCCGACACCGGCCGCCGACTGCGTGTGGCCGATGTTGGACTTGAACGAGCCGAGCAGCAAAGGACGTTCCGGGTCACGGTCCTCGCCGTAGGCCGCGAGGAGCGCGTTGGCCTCGATCGGGTCGCCGATCACCGTCCCCGTGCCGTGCGCTTCGACGGCGTCCACGTCGGTGGGGTTCAGGGCGGCATCGGCCAGGGCCCGGCGGATGACCTGCTGCTGGGCCGGGCCGTTGGGCGCGGTCAGGCCGTTGCTGGCGCCGTCCTGGTTGACCGCGCTGCCCCGGAGCACGGCGAGTACGGGGTGGCCGTTGCGGCGCGCGTCGGAGAGCCGTTCCAGGGCGATGACACCGACGCCCTCGGACCAGCCGGTGCCGTCGGCGCCCGCGGCGAAGGCCTTGCACCGGCCGTCGGGCGCGAGGCCGTGCTGCCGGCTGAACTCCACGAAAGTGCCCGGGGTCGCCATCACGGCGACGCCACCGGCCAGGGCGAGGGAGCACTCGCCGCGGCGCAGGGCCTGCGAGGCCAGGTGGATGGCGACGAGCGAGGACGAGCAGGCGGTGTCCACCGTGAGGGCGGGGCCGTTGAGGCCCAGCGTGTAGGCGATCCGCCCGGAGGCGACACTGCCCGCGGTGCCGGTGCCGAGGAGTCGTTCCAGGTCTTCGGGGAGGGCGCCGGGGTTCTTGGCGTAGTCGTGGAACATCAGCCCGATGTACACACCGGTGTCGGTCTGCCGCAGGGTGGTCGGGTCGATGCCGGCGCGTTCGATCGCCTCCCAGCCGACCTCCAGGAGGAGTCGTTGCTGCGGGTCCATGGCGAGGGCCTCGCGCGGGCTGATGCCGAAGAACGCGGCGTCGAAGTCGCCCGGAGCATCGAGGAATCCGCCGGAGCCGGTGGCCGAGGTGCCGGGCTCGGTGCCGTCGCCGCGCAGCAGCCGCTCCAGGTCCCAGCCGCGGTCGCTGGGGAACGCGCCGACCGCGTCGCGGCCTTCGGCGACGAGCCTCCACAGGTCCTCGGGAGATGCGACGCCGCCGGGGTAGCGGCAGCTCATGCCGATGACGACGACCGGGTCGTCATCGGCACGCGGGGGGCGCTGCCCGATGGCGTCGTCCGGCAGACGGCCGAACAGCAGGTGGTCGAGGGCTACGGCCAGCGCGGCCGCGGTCGGATGGTCGAAGGCGATCGTCACGGGCAGGCGCAGGCCGGTCCGCACGGCCAGCCGCTCGCGCAGGGCGACGGCGGTGAGCGAGGTGAGCCCGAGGTGGGTGAAGGCACGGTCCGCCTCGATCCGCGCGGACCCGTCGAGTCCTAGCACCCGCGCCGCCTCGTCCCGTACGAGCTCGGTCAGCGCGCGCCCGCGCGCCCTGAGGGGCAGGGCGCCCAGCCGTTCCCGCAGCCCCTCGTCCGCGGCCGGGGCATCGCCCACGGGAACGTGGAGCATCCGGCGGAGCCGGGCGGCCCCGGCGGACCGCAGCGTCCACGGATCGGTGCGCATCACCAGCGCCGGCCCCAACGCCGTCACCCGCCCGGCGTCGAAGGCGTCGGCCGCCTGCCGTGCGGTGAGTGCCGCGAAGCCCGGGGGTACGGCGTCCGGGGCGTCCCCGTCGGCGGTGACCGGGCCGAAGGCCAGAAAGGTGGCGTGGGGGGCGTCGTGGGTGAGCGCGGCGGCGTAGGCCGCGGCCGCCGCCGCGACCGGGCCGGACGAATGGCTGTGGGAGTGGGCGTCCGGGTGGGGCAGCGTCCCGCAGAGTACGAGAGCCGTGCTCCCGGTGCCCCGGGTCAGGGTGAGCAACTGGTCCCCGGCCGTCGCGTCGGCGGGCGTGGCCACCGGGTGGACGATCGTGTCGAGCGGGCGGTCCGGGCCGAGGGCCGCGAGCAGGGCGGCGGCGCCCTCGGGTGTGTCCGCCGTCTCGGCGCGTACCGTCACGCCGGCGCCGAGACGCGTCAGTTCGGCGGCCAGGGACTCGGCGGCGGCCGGATCGGCACCGGACAGGACGAGGTCGCGGACCCCGTGGTCCACGACGAGATGGGCCGCGAGGACGCGCGCAAGGAGGGTGCCCGCGCCCGTCACCAGGGCGGCTCCGCCGGGTCGCGGCGGGGCCGGGGTGATCCCGGTCGTCGCTCTCGCACGCAGAAGCCGCGGCACGAGGACCTTCCCATCGCGGACGGCGAACTCCGTCTCGCTCGCGGGAGCCTCCAGGATCGTGCGCCAGGCGGTGACGTACGCGTCCTCGGTGTGCTCCCCCCGCCCGGGGTCGACCAGGACCGTCCGCGCGTCGCCCTGTGCCAGGGTCAGGGCGTACGCGGCCGCGGCCACCGGATCCCCCCGGTCCTCGGGACGACAGGCCACGGCTCCCCGGACGAGGACGATGAGCCGGCCACCGGGTGATCCGGCCGTCTCCCGGGCAGGCGGGGCGGCGAGTACATCGGACAGCGAGCGCGCGTCCGGCGCGCCGGACGTGAGCAGGCAGCCGTCGAACGGACCGGCGGCACGCGCCGACGCCGGGTCCTGGTACGTCTCCGCGATGCCGCCTGCCCGGCGCACGGCCTCCGTGAACGCCGGATCGCCGGATCCGATCACGGCCCAGCGCGACGCGGGGGCAGCGTCGCCGGCTTCCGGCGCACCGCCGGAATCGGCCGGCTCCGGCTTCCACGGAACCCACCGTGTGTGCCGCAGGTGGTCGTGGTGGCCGGTGCCGACGCCCCGTAACCGCGCCGGGAGCCGGGACAGCCTACGGCGGCTGACCTTGCCGGAGCCGGTGAGCGGCAGGGCCGAGATCTCGTAGAGCTCTGCCGGGACCTTGAAGTAGCTGAGCCGGTCGCGGCACGCCGCCAGCGCCTCGGCGGGCGACCACCCCCCGGCGGCGGGTAGCACGTAAGCGACGGGGACTTCGCCGAGCTCCTCGTCCGGGCGGCCGGTCACGGCCGCGTCCTCGACGCCCGGGACGCTCCGCAGGACGTTCTCGATCTCGCCGGGCTGGATGTTCTCGCCGGCCCGGATGATGAGCTCCTTGACGCGGCCGGTGACCGTCAGGCGTTCTTCGGCGTCGCACCGGGCCAGGTCTCCGGTGCGGTACCAGCCGTCGCGCAGCGCCGCCGCGGTCTCCTCCGGCCGGCCGTGGTAGCCCAGCAGCAGGCCCGGGCTCCTGACGAGGACCTCGCCCTCGTCGCCGGTCCGTACGTCGAGGCCGGTTCCGGGGTCGACGAGGCGCAGCCGGCTGCCGGGCACCGGGGTCCCGCAGGTGCCGGGCGGGCGTGGGGAGTCGGGGCGGCTGATGGTGATCGCACCGCAGGTCTCGGTCGAGCCGTAGCTGTTCACGAGCGGCGCGCCGAGCACCCGCTCGACGGCCGAGGCGAGCGCCGCGCCGGTCGCCGCACCGGTGACCAGGCAGACCCGCGGCTTCGGGACGGTCCGGCCGTCTTCCCCCAGCTCCTCCAACGCCTCCATCAGGTGGAAGTACATGGACGGGACACCGCACAGCATGGTGAACGGCTCGGCGCGCAACGCCTCCAGCACGTCCCGGGCGCCGAAGCCGGGGAGGATGCGCGCGGTGGCTCCGGTGACGGTCACGCCCAGGACGCAGAGAATGTGCGCGAGGCTGTGGAACAACGGCAGCGGCCACAACAGCCGGTCGTGGGGGCCGAGTCCGAGGACTCCCTGGTAGGAGGACCGGACCGACCACAGGCAGGCCCGCTGGTGGGAGACCACGCCCTTGGCCTCCCCGGTGGTGCCGGAGGTGTAGAGGATCCACGCCGGCTCGTCGAGGCCGAGGTCGTCCCGGGGGGCCTGCGGCGGCTCGCTCCCGGCGAGGTCCTCGAAGGCGAGGGTTCCGGCGCCGGGGGCGCCGCCGTGCGCAAGGACGACGAGCATTCCCTCCCGGGTCGCCCTCATCCGCTCGACCTGCTCCAGGTGGACGCCGTCGGTGATGACGAACCGCGCCCCGCTGTCTTCCAGCTGATGCCTCAGTTCAGCGTCCGACGACTGGGGGTTGACGGGTACGCCGACGGCCGCGGCGCGGGTGACGGCGAGATAGCTCTCGACGGTCGTGACGCTGTTGCCGAGAAGGATCGCGACCCGGTCGCCGCGCTCCACCCCCTGGCCGGCCAGGTGGCCGGCCAGCCGCCCCGTGCGCCCGGCGAGCCGCGCGTAGGTGACCTCACGCTCCTCATCAGCGAACGCGACCTTGTCCGGGCGGTCGAGTGCATGACCACGCAGCACTTCGGAAAGTGGCCGGATGTCTTCGGCTTGCGTCACTCGTACGCTCCTGCCTGCTTGAACTTCCTCGTACCCCTGCCGTGCCCGGCGAGCACACCTGACGTAAAGCTAGAAAACTTGGGGCGGCGAATACAACCCCTATCTATTCCCCTGATCCAGTGCCCGTTCCGGATTTCGGCAGGAGTTGTCCAGAGGCTGTGCAGAAGGCATTCAGCCCACCTCCCCGAACCTGACTGGGTCCAGCCAACGCAGTGCTGCGAATGCCCGCTCAACGGGAAGTGGCACGTTTCGGATCGGGAAGGTCGAGCATGCCGTCCACTCTCACTGGCATACCCACTGAATTCGATGTCGTCATTATCGGCGGTGGGCCGGCCGGTGCCACCACCGGCGGACTTCTCGCCAAGCGCGGACACAAGGTATTGATTCTCGACCGCGAGCGTTTCCCGCGATACCACGTCGGCGAATCACTTATTCCGGTCGTGATGGCACCCATGGAGGAAATGGGGCTGACCAAGCGTTTCGAGGAGCGCGGATTCGAGCGCAAGTACGGCGGAACGTTCGTCTGGGGCAACGAACAGGCCGCCTGGGACTTCTCCTTCGTCGACGGCGGCGACTATCCGTTCGCCTACCACACGCGGCGCGCCGACCTGGACTCGGTGATCCTGGACCGGGCGCGGGAGCTGGGGGCATACGTCATCGAGGACGCCACGGTGAAGGAACCCGTCCAGGAGGACGACCGGGTCACGGGCGTCAGTTTCACCGTGCGCGGCGACAAGAAGCCCTACGTCGTCAAGGCCGCGATGGTGGTGGACGCATCGGGCCAGGGGCGCGTCCTCACGCGCAGGTTCTCGGAGATCCAGTGGCACGACAAGCTCCGCAACGTCGCGGTCTGGACGTACTTCGACAACTGCGAGCGTCTCCCCGGCGACCAGTACTCGAACATCCTCATCGAGGGCATCGAGAACGGCTGGTTCTGGGGGATTCCGCTCGACAAGGGGACGGTCAGCGTCGGCTTCGTGACGCCGAGCACGGTCGCCGGCGAGAGTGACCAGAATCTGGAGCAGCTCTTCCGCGACGAGGTCGAGAAGACCACGAAACTCAAGCACATGCTGCACAACGCACGCCAGTCGGCCGGTTTCCGCAGCGCCAGGGACTGGTCGTACACGAACCAGACCGTATACGGAAAGGGCTGGGCCGCAGTCGGCGACTCGGCCGCCTTCGTCGACCCGCTCATCTCGACCGGCGTCGCTCTTGCGACGACCGCGGGCAGCATCCTGGCCCGGGTCATCGACAAGGTCCTCCTCCACCCGGAGATCGAGGAGGTGGCGCTCAAGCGCTACGCCACCGCCTACCTGAGCTTCTTCAACGAGGTCCGCTCCTTCGTGGAGCGCTTCTACGACAGGTCGCTGAACAAGGACGACTACCACAAGCTGGCGCAGTCGATCATCGACCCGGACGAGAAGAACACACCGGCGAACGACTTCGTCACGCTCCTCGCCGGTCTGCGCGGCAAGCACCTCGCGTTGGACATCACCGTCGACGACCTCGTCCCGGAGACCGCGCCCTCCGCCACCGCCGGGAACTGAGCCGGCCGGCCGAACGTCAACAGGAAGGAAACCCTGGTGCCAGGCAAGAACTCCGCCCCCGCGGCGGCAGAACAGTACGACGTGGCGATTCTCGGCAGTGGTATGGCCGGGGGCATGCTCGGAGCGGTACTCGCCCGCAACGGAGTGAAGACCCTCATCCTGGACGCGGGCACCCACCCGCGCTTCGCAGTGGGCGAGTCGACCATCCCGTACACCTCGGGCATGGCACGGCTCATCGCCAAGCGTTACGACGTGCCCGAGCTGAAGGCCCTGTCGAACTACAAGGGGACCATCGAGGAGATCTCCCCCAACTGCGGCCAGAAGCAGAACTTCGGCTTCGTCTACCACCGCGAGGGCCAACCGCAGAACCCGGAGGAGATCAACCAGCTGGTGGTTCCCCTGGATCTGCGCACCGAGACCCATCTGTTCCGCCAGGACGTCGACGCGCACCTGTTCCACGTCGCGGTCAGGTACGGCGCCGACGCGCGCCTCGCGACCCGGGTCACCGAGATCGACGTCGATCCCGACGAGGGCGCGGTCCTGCGTACGGAGCACGGCGAGGAGTTCCGGGCCTCCTACGTGGTCGACGGCAGCGGCTTCCGCTCGCCGCTCGCAGAGAAGTTCGACCTGCGTGAGGCGCCCACGCGGGCCCGGACCCACTCACGCTGCCTGTTCACGCACATGATCGACGTGAAGCCGTTCGACGAATCGCCCACCGCGCAGAACCACGACCAGCCGAGCCCGTGGCACCACGGCACGCTGCACCACGTCTTCGACGGCGGCTGGCTCTGGGTGATCCCGTTCGACAACCACGACGCGGCCCGCAACCCGCTGTGCAGCGTCGGCCTCACCCTGGACCCGCGGAAGTACCCCAAGGGCGACAAGACCCCTGAGCAGGAGTTCGAAGACTTCCTCAAGCGGTTCCCCGAGATCGCATGGCAGTTCGAGGGGGCCAAGGCGGTCCGCCCGTGGGTCTCCACCGGCCGGCTCCAGTACTCGGCCGGTACGGTCGTCGGGGACCGCTACTGCCTGACCTCCCACGCCGCCGGGTTCATCGACGCGCTGTACTCGCGCGGCCTGGCCAACACCCTGGAGCTGGTCAACGCGATGGGCTGGCGGCTCATCGCCGCCTCCCGCGACGGCGACTGGTCCAAGGAGCGGTTCGCCTACGTGGAGGACCTCCAGCAAGGACTGTTCGACTTCCACGACGACCTGGTCTACAGCTCGTTCGTCGGCTTCGGTCACTACGACCTCTGGAACGCCGTCAACCGGACGTGGATGCTCGGGACGATGAGCGGCAACATGATGGTCGAGGACGCCTACTACCGGTTCAGCGAGACCGGCGACCCCGACGTCTTCCTGGAGAACGAGAGGTCCGGGCACCCGGGTTCCCCGCTCCCGATCAGCGAGACCTTCGTCCGGATGGGCACGCTGACCCGTGAGCTGTGCGAAGCCGTCGAGGCCGGGACCGTGGAGCCGTCCGACGCAGCCGCGCGCATCCACGAGTACATCCAGAAGGAAGTGGACTTCATCGCGCACGCCGACAAGTTCGGCCTGCCCGCAAACCGCTGCTTCAACATGACGCGGGAGCGGATGGACGCCGCGGAGGAATGGTCGCGGACCCAGGCCCCGCCGGAGATCGGCAAGCGCATGGCCAACGCCGCGCGGGGCATGGCGCTCGCCAAGGAGGCGGAGGGCGGGAGCAGTTCCGGGGACTACTGATCCCGACCCGCCGGCCCGCCTGAGCGGGCTACCGGACCCCGCGCCCCTGCAGGACGGCCTCGTCAACGCGGCTCTGCTGCCACGAGGCCGTCCCGCACGCCGGGTTCGTTTCCCGTCCCTTCCCTGTGCGCATCCCCGTGATCGAGGCAAGTGAGGACCCATGTCGCACCAGCGCTACGAAGCCGATCTACGTCGCCTGATGGCCGGATTCCCCACGGGTGTCTCGGTCGTGACCGCACTGGACCCGGACGGTACCCCCTGGGGTATGACGTGCACATCGCTGTGCAGCGTCGCCCTCGACCCACCCACGTTGCTTGTCTGTCTGCGCGCCGGCAGCCCCACCCTCGGCGCGGTTCTGGACAGCAGGTCGCTCTCAGTGAACCTGCTGCACCAGCACTCCCGTTCCACAGCCGAGCTGTTCGGCTCGGGGACTGCGGACCGGTTCGACCGGGTGCCGTGGGCGCCGGCGCAGAACGGCGGCCCGCATCTGCTCGAGGCGGCGCACACGATCGCCGACTGCACGGTCGTCGCCGATCAGGCCGTCGGCGACCACGTGGTGGTCATGGCCCGCGTCAGCGTCGTCACCTCGCTCCGCCGGCCGATGCCCCTGCTGTACGGCATGCGCCGGTACGGGTCCTGGGCGGAGGACACGGAGAACAGCTTCCTGTCGTACGACTTCATCTCCTGACGGCGAAGGCGGAGGAACGGAAGCCCATGGACGTCCCCGTGATCACCCCGTATCCGATGCCCGGCCAGGGCTTCCCCGTCGAGAACCTGGTGGACTGGACCGCGGACCCCGCGCGGTCCGCCCTGCTGGTGCTGAACATGCAGGGGTTCTTCCTCCGGCCGTACGCCCGCGGCACGTCACCCCTCGACGCCCTGCTGGCCAATTGCTCGGCCCTGCTGGAGACGTGCCGCCGACTGCACGTGCCGGTCATCCACACCGTGCAGCCGGGCACCCAGGCCCCGGGTGAGCGCGGCCTGCTCACGGACTTCTGGGGGAAGGGCCTCGACGACGCCCTGGAGGACGCGGCCATCGTGGACGAACTCGCCCCGGACGCGAGCGGGACCGTCCTCTCCGCCTGGCGCTACAGCGCCTTCTTCGGCTCAGGGCTGGAGCAGCAGGTACGCGCCATGGGCCGGGACCAGATCGTGATCTGCGGAGTATACGCACACCTGAGCTGCGTCACCACCGCGGTGGACGCGTTCGGCCACAACCTCGAGGTCTTCCTCGCAGCCGACGCGGTCGCGGACTTCAGCGCCCACGAGCACCGGGCCGCGCTCGCCTGGGCGGCGAGCTGCTGCGGGGCCGTGAAGCCCACCGCAGCGCTCACGGCGGAACTGCTCGGCACCGCCCGGGGATGACGCTCCGGGCCGCCGCGCGACGCCTCCCGGACAAGGTGTGACCCCGCCGTTCCCGCTCGACACGAGCATCGCGCGAGGCTATTATTTTTACATGTACAAAAACTCGGAACGAGAGGTACGGGCCGAAAGCCCAGGAGGGGTCCTGTGGACCGTCTCCATCGCCCAGCTGATGGTCTCGCTCGACGTCTCGGTGGTGAACGTCGCTCTGCCGTCGATGCGGACGGCGCTCGGCTTCGACGAATCCGGGCTCTCCTGGGTGGTCAATGCGTACACACTCACCTTCGGCGGACTCCTGCTCCTGGGCGGCCGGGCGGCCGACCGGTTCGGGCGCAGGCCGCTGCTCCTGATCGGCCTCGCGCTCTTCGGCATCACCTCGCTCCTGGGCGGTCTCGCACAGGATCCCGGGCAGCTGATCGCCGCGCGCGCGTTGCAGGGCGTGGGCGCGGCACTGATCGCCCCCGCCGCGCTCGCCGTCCTGTCGACGTCCTTCCCGGCAGGGCCCCAGCGCGGCAGGGCCCTGGGCGTGTACAGCGCCGTCACCGCAGGTGGCGCCGCCGTCGGCGTCGTGGTGGGTGGTCTGCTCACGGAATACATCAACTGGCGCTGGGTCATGCTGGTTAACGTCCCCATGGCGCTCATCGGCGTATGGCTCACGCGTCGCCACGTAGCGGCAGCCACCGCGGGCGACACGGCACGACGACTCGACGTGATCGGTGCGATCCTGGCCACCCTGGGTACGTCACTGCTGGTCTTCGCCCTGGTCAGGACCGAGTCCGAGTCGTGGGGTTCCGCGAGCACGATCGGCGGACTGGTCGTCGCGGCGGTCCTGTTGGCCGGATTCTTCGTCTACGAGGGGACCTTTGCCAAGGAGCCGCTCCTGCGGCTGCGCCTGCTCACCAACCGGGCGGTGTCCGGCTCGAACCTCTACATGATGATGGTCTCCATCACGATCTTCACCTCCTTCTATTTCGTCTCCCTCTATCTCCAGCAGGTCCTCGGGATGGGTGCGCTGAGCGCCGGCCTCGCGTTCCTGCCGTTCTGCCTGGGCCTCGTCGTGGGGTCGCTGTACGCGGTGAAACTGCTCGCCCGGTTCGACGCCCGGCAACTGCTCATCGTGGGCGGGATCATCGGCGCCGCCGGAATGTTCTGGTTTAGCCAGATCCGGCCGACCGGCACCTTCGCGGTCGACGTCTTGGGGCCGTCGCTGGTGACCAGCTTCGGTATCGGGCCGCTCCTCGTCCCGATCGCCAACGCGGCGACTGCGGGGGTCGCCCCGACGGAGGCCGGCATGGCCTCGGGCCTTCTCAACAGCGCGCGCCAGCTCGGCGGCAGCATCGGACTCGCCGCGATGAGCACGGTCGCGGCCACCGCCACGTCCAACGCCGCCGCGTCGGACTCGGCGGGCGAGCGGCTCACCTCCGGGTACGGCATGGTGTTCGCGGCCAACAGCGGGCTGCTGCTCTTCGCCGTGCTCGCCGCCGTGTTCCTCCTCCCCCGCCACAGCCCCGCGCCGGGCCCGGGTCCCCGCCAGCACACCGGACAGGCACCCGGCCCCCACCTCGGTGCGGAGCAAGCCAGTCCGGCGGAAAGGGGCTGACGCAACCACCCGCACCCACCAACCGACCGGCCGTGAACGGGATCCCCCGCGCGGCCGGTCCTTCATGTGCGCACCCCCCGGGCACCGCACCGGCCTCGGGGAGAGAACGTCCAGCACTCCTTCAGACGACTCCGCGCAGACTGAAGCCGTCACGGCGCGAGGAGGTGCACACTGATGGTGCTGGTCGAACGGGAACGCCAACTCGCACAGCTGTCCGGCCTGCTGGAGGGCTGTCTGCACGGAGCCGGCAGCGTCGTCGTCCTGCGGGGCCCGGTGGCGGTCGGCAAGACAGAACTGCTGCACACCTTCGCGGACCGGGTGGCGAGTGCCCGGGTTCGCGTCCTCGCCGCCGCCGCGTCGCCGGCTGAGCAGCACCTGCCCTTCGGCCTGCTCAGCCAGCTCCTGCACGGAGCCGATCCCTCGTACGCGCAGCGGGCCGACGCCCTCATCGGTGACGGAGCCGGTGAGGACGGTTCGGTCGGCCCCCAGGTCCTGGAGGGAGTCTCACGGATCTTCCTGGACATGAGCGCCGAGGAACCACTGCTCATCGGGGTCGACGACGTCTACCACGCGGACCCCGATTCGCTGCAGTGCCTGTTCTTCCTCGCCCGCCGGCTGCGCCGGTCGCGCATCCTGCTCGTCCTGGGCGACCAGGACCGCTCCGGTTCCCGGCACGCGGATCTCCGCGCCGAGCTGTCGCGCCATCCGTACTGCACACAGATCCGCCTCGCCCCGCTCACCAGCGACGGCGTCGCTGCGCTGCTCGCCCACGACCTCGACGCGCATGTGGCGCACAGTCTCGCCGCGGGCGCGTTCGCCATCACGGGCGGCAATCCGCTCCTCGTACGGGCGCTGGCCGAGGACTGGGAGGCATCGGCCCGGTCGGCCCGGACGGAGCCACCCACCGATCTGGTGGTGGGGGACCTCTTCGCCGAACGGGTCGTGAGCTGTCTCCACCGGCTCGAACCGGACGCGCTCGCCGTGGCCCGGGCCGTGGCCGTGGCCGGTGACGCACCCCGCACGGAACTCGTCGCCCAGCTCAGCGGAGTCGACGCGATCGAGGCCCGCGCGCTCGTCGAACTGCTCGACGAATCGGGCCTGTTGCACCAGGGCCGCTACCGGCACCGAGCCGCTCAGGACGCCGTTCTCAGGGACTTCGGGGCCCCCGGACGCATCGCGTGGCACCGGCGCGCCGCCGCGATGCTCCATGCCGATGGCGGCCGTTCCATCTCGATCGCCCACCAGCTCATCGCTGCCGGGGAGTCCGACGAACCCTGGGCGGCTGCCGTGCTCCGGGAGTCCGCGACCAGCGCGACCGCCAGCGGCGAGCTCGATTTCGCCTTCGACTGCCTCGAACTGGCCCACTCCCTCGCCGCCGACGAGCAGCAGCGCGCCGCGAGCCGTGCGGCTCTCGCCGAGGCCGAGTGGCACATCGAGCCCGCACGCGCCGTGCGTCATCTCGGTCAGCTCTCAGTCGCGGTGAACCGGGGCATGCTGACGGGACCTCAGTCCCTGGCCGTGTTCGAGTACCTCCTGTGGCACGGCCGGGTGGACGAGGCGGCCGCGACGCTCGACCGCCTCACCGCCGCTGCGACCGGACCGGAGGCGGCGGAGCTCGCCGCCGTCCGCGCCTGCCTGGAGCTCTGCTACCCGGCCCAGCGACGCCGCGCGGGCAACGGCATACCTGCCCCCGCGCCGGTGGATCCGAGTGCCGGCGCCCCCTCGCTGGTCACCACCGTACTCACGGCCGTGCTGGGCGACGTGCCGGTGTCGGGCGACCACCTCTGGCAGGGCCTGCCCACCGACGAGCCGCTCTCCCGGATCTCCCTGGGCCTGCTGGCGCTGGCCAGGCCCGAGCGGCTGGCGGCCCTGGCCCCGTGGTGCCTGCCGATGCTCTCGGACGCCGCGGGTCACGACCGCCCGGGCTGGCAAGGCCTCCTCACAGCGGCGCGCGCCGACGCGGCGCTGCTCCGGGGCGACCTGCAGGCCGCGGGCGAGTTGTCGTCGACGGCCCTGGACGAGACATCCGGTACCGGTTGGGGCGTGCTGGTCGGCGCGCCGCTCGCCTGCCTGCTCACCACCGCCGTGGAGACCGGACGTGACCAGGACGCCGCCGCGTATCTGAGCATGCCCACGCCGGGCGCGCTGCTCGAGACGCCGTTCGGACTCCGGTACCTGCGGGCGCGCGGGCAGTACCACATGGCGGTCGGCAGGCCCTATGCGGCGCTGAACGATTTCAGGACCTGCGGCCGGCTCCTGAGGGACTGGGAGGCCGACGGTGCCCGGCAATTGCCGTGGCGGATCGACGCCGCCCAGGCCCTGGTGCAACTCGACCGCCGGGACGAGGCGCGCACGCTCCTGGAGGAGCAGCTCGACGGCCTCCCCGACCACGACGGGCACGTCCTCGGCCGGGCGTTGCGGCATCTGGCCGCGACACTGGAGCCGCGCGAGCGGCCACCCCTGCTCAACGACGCCGTGGAGGCGTTGCAGGCGGCCGGTGACCGGGTGGAGCTCGCCCACACCCTCGCCGACCTCGGCAACGCCCATGCCGTGCTCGGTGACTCGCGGCGGGCCAGGCCGACCCTTCGCCGGGCCTGGCGGGTGGCCAGGGACTGTCACGCCGAGCGCCTCGCCCGGTCCCTGCAGCCCGGTCCCACGGGTACGCCGGCGGCCGGGGCCGCCGGAGGACCGCATATCGGCGGTGACCGCGCGGTCGAGCTCAGCGCAGCGGAGCGCCGGGTCGGAAGCCTGGCCGCGCGGGGCCACAGCAACCGGCAGATAGCGCAGCGGCTGTGCATCACCGTGAGCACCGTCGAACAGCATCTGACGCAGGTCTACCGAAAGCTCAACGTGAGAAACCGGACCGACCTTCCGGTGTTCCTGGAGACGGAGGAGAACGAATCCGGGGTCACCCCCTTACTCGCCGACGCCTTTTCGAATTCCGCCCCCTATCCCCCCTAGAGAGCCCGGTGACTGCGTTCACAGAGGAAGGGGTATTCGCGACCCCGATTCCCTCGACTAGCCTGAATCCGCGACTCTTTCACAGAGCATCGAGAGCCTTTCCATCGACTTCAGCGAGGGACAGTCATAGTGATTCTCAGTGAAACCAGGTCCACTTGGGCCGATACGCGAAACGGACCCGCCATACTGGGTGTGGGAACGGCGACACCGGATTCCTCATATTCCCAGCAGGACCTCCTGGACATGTACGATATCCAGGACAGCCGCATCCGTTCCGTCTTCCTCAACAGTGCCATAGAGCGACGTTTTCTGAACGTTCCGCCGGACGGCGACGACGGCCGGCCCCGGATGGAGACGCAGGGCGAACTGCTCGCCAAGCACAAGGCCCGGGGCACCGAGATGGGCGCCCTCGCCCTGCAGTCCTGCCTCAAGCGGATCGGCGCGGCGGTCAGCGACATCGGCTATCTGGTCTGCGTGACCTCGACCGGTCTGCTGACCCCCGGTTTCAGCGCACTCCTCATCCGGGAACTGGGCATTCCCACCGACTGCAGCCGCCTCGACATCGTCGGCATGGGCTGCAACGCGGGCCTCAACGCCCTCAACGCGACCACCGGCTGGGCGTCGGCCAACCCGGGAAAGATCGCCATGATGGTTTGCATCGAGGTGTGCTCGGCAGC
The DNA here is from genome assembly GCF_042871485.1 of Streptomyces sp. NPDC005791. NCBI lineage: Bacteria > Bacillati > Actinomycetota > Actinomycetes > Kitasatosporales > Streptomycetaceae > Streptomyces > Streptomyces sp. NPDC005791. Next base: position 141,795 of record NZ_JBIAIP010000017.1, on the reverse strand, counting down.
GTACGTCTTTGACGGCACGATGCGTACCTCCGTCGTCAACAGCCTGTTCGGCGACGGGTCCGCGGCGATCGCCGTCTCGTACGCGCCGGAGAAGCCCGGTCCGCGGGTACTGAAGTACGCCAGCTGCATCGTCCCCGACGCCGCCGACGCCATGCGGTACGACTGGGACGACGAGCAGGGCAAGTTCAGCTTCTACCTCGACCGGGACGTGCCCTACGTGGTGGGCGCGCACGCCGAGGGCGTCATCGCGGACCTCCTGAGCGGAACCGGCCTGCGACGCAGTCAGATCGCGCACTGGCTGGTGCACTCCGGCGGCAAGAAGGTCATCGACTCCGTGTCGGTCAACCTCGGCCTCACCGGGCACGACGTGCGGCACACCACCGAGGTGCTGCGCGACTACGGCAACCTCTCCAGCGGGTCGTTCCTGTTCTCGTACGAACGGCTGCTGCGGGAAGGCGTGACCCGCGCCGGCGACTACGGCGTCCTGATGACGATGGGCCCCGGTTCGACCCTGGAAGCGGCGCTCGTCCGCTACTGAGCACCCTCTGTACCGAATGCACCGAACTCCCCTGCCGCCCCAGACGATCAGGACTCAGACATGTCTTCCTCGGACCTCGCACCTGCCCCGTCCCCTGACACCACCCTCGACATCGACAGCACGCGTCCGCTGTGCCCCCTGCTGGTCGCGGACGTCAACGGACTCTGCGACCGCCTGGAGAGCGCGCAAGGCCCGACGGGCGCCGTGATCCGGTTGCACGGCATGGGCCCGGCGGAAAACTGGCCCGGCGACGTCGCCATCGACGTGGTGAGCCGCTGGGAGAAAGCCCTGCGGCGGCTGGAGCAGGGCCGGTTCGCCAAGATCGTGACCGTCGAGGGCGTCTGCAGCGGTCCCGCCCTGGACGTGCTCCTCACCGCCGACCACCGGATCGGCGCGCCCGGACTGCGTATCGCCATGCCGGTGAACAACGACGGCGTCTGGGCGGGCATGGCCGTGCACCGGCTCACCAACCAGTTGGGCGGCCTCCACGCCCGCCGGCTCGTGCTGTTCGGCGCCGAGCTCTCGGAGCAGCGGGCTCTGGCCATCGGGCTCATCGACCAGACGGCCAAGGACCCGGCCGCCGTAGCCGCGCGGCTGGCCGCGCGCTTCGCCCGGCTGAATGCCGCCGAGCTCGCGATACGGCGGCAGCTCGTCATCGAGGCCGGTGTGACCGCCTTCGAGGAGGCCCTGGGCAAGCATCTCGCCGCCTGCGACCGGACGCTGCGCCGGACCAGGGGCGATTTCGCGGGCGCACACGGCAACGCATGATGACCACCACCACCGAAGGAGCGGCGAACATGACGGTACGTCTCGTGGCCGGTACAGAGCACCGACCCGCGCAGGCACCGGTACTCAGCGGCTCTCTGCTGGCCGACGCCAACGCCTTGATGGCGTACACGGCCGAGGCCGAGAAGCTGCTCGCGGAACTCCCGCCCAAGCCGGGGCGCAATCCCGACCAGCAGCAGCTCGCCAGCGAGATGATCAACGATCAGAGGCGCGTACGGAGCGCGTTCCTGGAATTGCACGCCGAGCGGGTCTACCACGAGCTGACCGGGGGCCTGCACGAGCAGCGCTCGCTGTCCGAACTGGTGCTCGCCGCTTCCGAGGCCTTCCCCGGCCTCACCCCGACCGAGGCGCAGATGGCGGCGGAGCACACCTGCGGCCAGGCCGACAAGGACGGGCGGGAGATCGACCAGGGCCTCTTCTTCCACTGGGTGCTGCGGTCACCGCAGGCCGGTCCCCACCTGCTGCACGCCATGCTGCGGCCCACCCCTCGCGCCCGGTCGCTGAAGGGCGAGTTCGACCGTACGGGCAGCCTCGACCTGGGGACCGTCCGGCTGGAGCGGGTCGACCGGGCCGCCCACATCACCCTGGGCAACGGCCGGTTCCTCAACGCCGAGGACAACCGGCTCGTCGACGACCTGGAGACGGCCGTCGACCTCGCCCTGCTCGACGACCGCGTGAAAGTGGGAGTGCTGCGCGGCGGGAAGATGAGCCACCCGCGCTACCAGGGCCGCCGGGTCTTCTGCGCCGGAATCAACCTCGTCGACCTGCACCAGGGCAGGATCTCGTTCGTGGACTTCCTGCTCCGCCGCGAACTCGGCTACCTCCACAAGCTGATCCGTGGAATCCGCGTCGACGATGCCTGGCCCCGGCCCCAGGTGGAGAAGCCGTGGGTGGCAGCCGTCGACACCTTCGCGATCGGCGGCGGCATGCAGATGCTGTTCGCCGTCGATCACGTCATCGCCGCCGCCGACTCCTACTTCAGTCTCCCGGCGGCCCAGGAGGGCATCGTGCCGGGCATGGCCAACCTCCGGCTGACCGCGCTCGCGGGCGGGCGGCTGTCGCGGCAGGTCATCCTGTCCGGCCGCAAGCTCTGGGCCAGCGAGCCCGACGCACGGGTGGTCTGCGACGAAGTGGTCGACCCCAAGCTGATGGACGCCGGCGTCGATGCGGCGGTCGCGCGGCTGGCCAGCCCGGCCGTGGTCCCGAACCGGCACATGATCAATCTCGCCGAGGAGCCGATGGACCACTTCCGTGCCTACGCCGCCGCGTTCGCGCTCGAGCAGTCGCTGCGGCTGTACAGCGGCGACGTCATCGACAAGGTCGACCGGTTCAGCGCCGGCACGTCTGCGCAGCGGCAGACGGGGACCGGCTCGTGAGGCCCGTCGACGCAATGCTGGAGGTCCTGCGCGACGAAGGCGTGACGCGCGTCTTCGGCAACCCGGGCACGACGGAACTGCCCTTCGTCGAGGCGGTCACGGAGGCCCCTGACCTCCAGTACGTCCTGGGGGTCCAGGAGGCGTCCGTGGTCGCGATGGCCGACGGGTACGCACGTGCCACAGGCCGCCCCGCCTTCGTCAGTCTGCACATCGCCGCCGGGCTGGCCAACGGCATGGTCGGACTTCTCAACGCAAGCCGGTCGCGCACGCCGCTGGTGGTGACAGCCGGACAGCAGGACCGCCGTCATCTGGCACAGGACCCCATGCTCTCCGGCGACCTGGTGGGCATCACCCGGGCCGTGGTCAAGCACACCTTCGACGTCCAGCACGCCCACGACCTCCCGGACATGCTGCGCCGTGCCTTCGCCCTGGCCGTCCAGCCCCCCGCGGGCCCGGTCTTCCTCTCGATCCCGATGGATCTCCTGGAGGAGGAGACATCCGTCGCCCCGCCCGCGCCGAAGTCGAGGCGGGGCGGGCTCGGCCCCGCCGGCGGATGGCCGGAGGCGGCGGAGCGGCTCGCAACCGCCGCCAGGCCGGCCATCGTCGCCGGCGACGGGGTGGGGCGCGACGGCGCAGTGGCCGAGCTGGTGGCGCTCGCCGAGGCGACCGGCGCGACGGTCTTCCACCAGCCGATGCACGACGGCGTGGACTTCCCCACCGTGCACCCCCTCTATGCGGGCATGCTCGACGCCCGCTACTCCGCCATCCGCTCCGCTCTCGACGGACACGACGTGGTGCTCATCGCCGGCACGCGCGCGTTCATGGCGCACCACTACGAGCCCGGTTCGCCGATCCCCGCCGGCACCACCGTCATCCAGCTCGACGACGACCCGGGCGAACCGGGGCGGACCTTCCCCGTGGCGCTCGGTCTGGTAGGCGGTGTGCGGGCCACGCTGGGGGCACTCGCCGCGCAACTCGCCGGAAAGGTGCCCCGGGCGCCGTCACGCGTCCGGGCGATCGCCCCGGCGCACGAGGCCACCCGCGCCCGGGTGCGGAAGCGCGCGCTGGCGGGGTACGGCGACGCGCCGATGGACCCGCTGGCCGCCGTGCACGCCGTTGTCTCGGGGCTCCCGGCGGACTCCGTCGTGGTGGAGGAGGCGATCACCAGCGGGCTGCTGCTGCGCGGAGTCCTGCCGTTGGAGCGCCCCGGTTCGTATGTCCACACGGTGGGCGGTGGTCTCGGCTCCGGCATAGGAGCCGCCATCGGCTCCAGGATGGGGGACCCCACCCGCCCGGTGGTCGCCGTCCTCGGTGACGGCTGCACCCTGTTCGGGCTCCAGGGGCTGTGGAGTGCCTCGCACTACCGCGTCCCAGTCACCTTCGTGGTGATGAACAACGGCGAGTACCGCACCCTCAAGGAGACGGCTGCCCGGCGGAAACGAGGCCCGGCCGCCCGCACTGACGGACCGGCGCTGACCCCGCCGCGGCTCGATCTGGCGCCCGCCAAGGATTTCCTGGGTCTCACGGACGGACCGCCGGGCGGTCCCGACGGCCTGGACCTCACACCACCGGAACTCGACTTCACCCGCGTCGCCGAGTTCTTCGGCATCACCGCAATACGGGCCCGCTCGACGGACCATCTCGCGGAGACCGTGGCGTGGGCCGCCGCCGGGGCTGAGCCCGTCCTCATCGACGTTCCGCTCACGAGTTACGCCGACAGCGCCTGACCTGCGAGCTGTGGGCCCGAGGACAACATCAGAGCGTCAGGAGGAAGCCATGACAACCCTGGTCGATGTGAGCGGTCCGGCCGCAACGGTGTTCAGCGGTGGCCGGCCGGCCACGTCCGACGGCTCGGTCGTCGATGTGGTCGAACCGGCGACCGGCAAGACGCTCGCCCAGGTCGATGTCGCCGACGCGACGGACGTCGCGCGCGCCGCAGCCGGGGCCGAGCGGGCCCAGCGGGCCTGGGGCACGCTGCCCCCCGGCTCGCGTGCGGCGGTGTTGCGGCGTGCGGCGGCCGTGCTGGAGGAAAACCGCGCGGAGGTCGCCCAGTGGCTGATCCGCGAGGGCGGTGCCGTACGGGCGAAGGCGGAGACCGAGATCGCCGACTCGGTGGAGGAACTCCTCCAGGCGGCGGCGCTGCCCACCCAGCCGCACGGGCAGGTCCTGCCCGCCGCCCCCGGCCGGTCGAGCCAGGCCCGCCGGGTGCCGCTGGGCGTGGTCGGGGTGATCAGCCCGTGGAACGTACCGCTGCTGCTTGCCCTGCGCTCGGTGGCCCCCGCGCTCGCCCTGGGCAACGCCGTAATCCTCAAGCCCGACATCCGTACACCGGTCTCGGGCGGGCTCGTCGTGGCGCGTCTCTTCGAGGAGGCGGGGCTCCCGGAGGGCGTCCTGCACGTACTGCCGGGCGACGCGGTCGCCGGTGCCGCTCTGACGGCCGACCCGACCGTGGCCATGGTGTCGTTCACCGGCTCGACCGCGGTCGGCCGGGAGGTGGGAGCCGTGGCGGGGCGCACCCTCAAACGGGCCTCGCTCGAGCTCGGCGGCAACAACGCGCTGATCGTGCTTGACGACGCCGGCCTGGAGGCGTCCGCGGCGGCAGGGGCCTTCGCGTCCTTCTTCCACCAGGGCCAGATCTGCATGGCGGCGGGGCGGCACATCGTGCACGCGTCGGTCGCCGAGGCCTACGTTCACCGGCTCGTCGAGGAGGCAGGGCAGCTCACCGTCGGCGATCCGTGGACGGACCAGGTCGACCTGGGGCCGGTGATCGACGGCCGACAGCTGCGGCGCACCCACAAGATCGTTCGCGACAGTGTCGCGGCCGGCGCCGAACTGCGGTGCGGCGGCGTGCCGGACGGGCCGTTCTACCCGCCCACGGTCCTCACCGGGATCGGCCGGGAGATGCCGGCGTTCACCGAGGAGATCTTCGGCCCGGTAGCGCCTGTCGTCGTCGTCCAGGACGACGACGAGGCGGTGGCCGTCGCCAACGACACCGGGTACGGCCTCGTGTCGGCGGTGCGGACGGGCTCCGTGGAACGGGGGCTGCGCCTCGCCGACCGGCTGCGGACGGGCATGATCCACGTGAACGACCAGACCGTCAACCACCAGGCGGTGGTGCCCTTCGGCGGCTTCGGTGCCTCGGGCAACGGCTCCCGGCACGGGGCGCAGTTCGCCTGGGACTCCTACACCCAGTGGCAGTGGATCACGATCAGGGGCGACGGGGCCGCCTGACGGCCTCGTGTACCGGGTCGGGGCCCTCCGGTTACCACGCGCACCGACTTCGCCCCACATCCTGGCGCGGTGCGCGACCAGGGCCCCGGCCCCGGCAATGACGCCCGATGGTTCACGTGGCCTGTCGCGGGCGGGGGCCCGTCAGTTCGACACCCCCGCCCGGGTTCCGCCGACCCACGAAGCCTGAGCGGAGGAGGACCGCTCCGGGGCCGGACGCGGAGCGGTCGCCGATGACGTCGAAGGGCAGGGCCCTCCCCCGCGCGCACACCTCGCCCGTCTGCCCGGCACGGAGGGACTCCCCCAGCGCACCGCGTACGCTCAGCCGCACGCCGGGGGCATCCGCGATCACCGGGTTCCCGGTCGAGGACGTGTCCTCACCGGCGGGATACACGCTCACCGCCCACGGCAGCACGCTCCCGTCCGGCGCGAACTCGGCGCGCAGGACCGTGCCGGGCAGGAGCTCGACGTGCCGGGACACCAGTTCGGGGGTGCACGGGGCGCCCACGAGGACGACCATCCGGGGCCGCGGGCGGCGGGGCTCCCGCGCCAGGGCTTCGAGCGCCTGCGCAAACTGCCCCGGCTCGCACACAGCGACGACACCGCCGAGACCGGCGATTCCTCCCGGCTGCACGTGCAGCGTGCTGCCCGACCCGAAGGCCCACCACATCGCAGACAGGGTGGCGGGCCCCGTGGGGTGTTCGTTGACCGAGACCGTCGGCCCGGGGGGTCCGGTCTGATCGGACCTGGCGGCCATGGCCATGTGCCAGGCCCTGTGGTCCACGAGGTGGCCGAAGTTCCGTCCCCCGCCTTCCCCCGCCGTCAGCAGGTAGGCGGGCTCCTCGGGCGCGGAACGCGGCAGAGCACCGTCGACGGAGCGCGCTCCGATCCGCTTCCACAACTCGGGGTCGTCCAGCAGGAGCCGCCGCCGGCAGCCGTCGTGGTCCCACGCCTCCGAGGTCGCGCGGCTGCACAGCACCGTGTCGGCGCCGCTGGCAGCGGCGATGCGGCGGACCCCGCCGACAGGCAGGTCGCGGGGCACCGGGACGCACACACCACCCGCCTTCATCACCGCCAGCTGGGCCACGAGCGCCTGCCGGTGGTCCGCACAGTGCACGACGACCGGGTCCCCCAGCTGTACGTCGGCGCTCAGCAGCGCGGTGGCGAGCTGGGCGGAGAGGGCGCCGGCCTTGCCGTACGCGAGGGTGTACGGCCCCTCCCGCACCACGACGGCCCGCGGGTGGCGCCGGGCGGCGCGGGTGAAAAGCCCGTCCAGCGTCCGGGCCGGCTCGGCGGAGGTGTCCCGCCTGCGGGTGCCGGGGCGGACGGGATCCCGGAGTTCAGCCGAGAGCATGTCTGCGTCTCCTTCTGGTCCTTGTCCTGATCCTGCGGCTTGCGGCCCGGTTCAGGCCTTGCCGCCGCCCCGCGGGCGGCTACGCGGCGGGCCCGACGGATGCGGAGCGCTCGGGCTCGCGGTCGGACTGCCCGGACGTGATCTCCGGGACGATCACCGGCTTCGCGTACGTCCATGTCAGCAGGGGGCCGGTCATCGCCGTGGTCACCAGCGCCACGACGACCAGGAGCGAGTACAGCCCTCCGTCGAGCAGCCCGGCCTGAAGTCCGACACCGAGGATGACCAGCTCGGTCAGGCCACGGGTGTTCATGAGAGCGGCGAGCGCGGCGGCGGGCCTGGGCGGCAGCCCCGTGCTCCGGGCTCCCGCATACGTCCCGCCCAGCTTTCCGACCACGGCGACGAGCAGGACGGCGGCCAGCTCGACGGACTCCGCCCAGCCGAACCCCCTGAGGTCCACCTTGAGTCCGGCCACGACGAAGTAGACGGGAAGCAGCACGGAGGTCACGGAGCGGGTGCGCTGCATGAGGTCCGCACGCAGCCGCTCGGCGCCTTCGCTCGGCATGATCAGGCCGAAGAGGAAGGCACCGAAGATGTAGTGCATGCCCATGGCCTCGGTCGCCGCACCGCAGAGCAGGGCACCGATCAGCACCTGCGCATACCACCAGGACGTCGCCGGCCGGCCGCCGTCGCCCCGGTTCACCAGGCGGCGCAGCCACCGGCGTACGACCAGCACCAGCACCAGCACGAACGGGATCATGAGGGCCACCCGCCAGTGCGCGCCCACGCTGCCGATCGCGCCCTGCACCCCGGCCAGGGCGGTCCAGGCGACGAGGTCCACCAGGGCCGCCGCCGCCAGGGCGATGCCGCCGAGCGTGGTGGCCGCGAGCCCTCGGTCGGAAAGGATTCTGGCCAGTACGGGGAACGCCGTCACCGACACGGCCAGGCCGATGAAGACGATGAAGGCGGCTTTCTGGTCGGTCTCGTGGTTCCGCAGCAGGAAGTAGCCGAGGCCGATGCCGACGACGAACGGCACCGCCGTCGATCCGAGGCTCACGGCCGCGGCCATCCGCATGCGGCCGCGCAGTGCCCGGCGCTCGATCTCCAGTCCCACCCCGAACATGAAGAGCGTGACGCCGACATCCGCCATGGCGCTCAGCAGCGGCCGTATGACGGGAGGGAACAGGGCCTCTGAGACGGCTCCGTCGAGAACGGTCGGCCCGAGGAGCACGCCGGCGAGGATCTCGCCCACCACGGGCGGCTGGCCGATCCGCGTGGCGAGGTGCCCCAGTCCGTGGGCGAGGACAAGGATGAACGCGATGTCGAAGAGGAGTAGGGACACCTGATCACTGCTCATGCCCACCACTCTCCTTCAGCCGCCTACAGATGGTCTGAACGGTCTCTGATGGGCGGCGGCGCTCCGTCGCCCGCCCCTCGCCGGGCCGCCCCGGTGTCGCGATGGGCAGCACGGGCATGCGGGTGCCCCGCGGCACCAGAAGGCACCACGGGGCACAGGGAGCCGGCCGCTTACGCGACCGAAGGGGTTGCCTGCAGACGCGCGACGGCGGCGCTTCGATGGGTCAGCGGCTCGCGTTCGGCGCACTCGGCGGCGTAGAGCCGCACTAGCTCGTTGAACCGGTACAGGCCGTTTCCGGTCTCGACGAGCAGATGGCGGCGGGTGAGTGTCTCCAGCGTGACCGCCGCCTCCGGCTCCGGGGTGCCGGTCAGGTCGGCGGCGGCCGACAGGGTGACCGGCCCGTTACTGAGGAGCCCGAGGAGCCGGAACATCCTCGCCGCCTCGGCGGGCAGTGCCTGGTAGCACGTCTCGAACAGGGCATGCAGGCTCGTCGAATCACCTCCCGCCGCCAGCCGGTCGAGTCGGCCGTGTTCCTCGGCGACATGCTCGACCAGGGCCGCCAGGGGCACATCCGGGTTGGCGGCCAGCGTCTCGGCCATGATGCGCAGCGCCAGCGGCAGTCCTGCGGACAGCCCCACAAGGCGCCTTGCCACGGCCTCCTGATGCCGCAACCGGTCTCCGCTGAGACACCGGAGCAGCGCTAGGGCGTCCTGGGTGCCGAGCGGGTCGAGCCGGAGCAGATGCGCCCCGTCCCGGACGGCGAGGCCGCCCAGGCGCTGCCGGCCGGTGCTGATCACGCAGGACGAACTGCCCGGTATCAGCGGCCGCAGCTGGTCGGCGCTGAGCACGTCGTCGAGCATCACGAGGACGCGCTTGCCGTGCAGGAGACTCCGGTAGAGCGTGGCCCGGCCCGCTGGATCCGCTGGGATACGGGCGTCGGCGACCCCGAGGCTCCGCAGTACCTGGAGCAGGGCTTCCGAGGCGCTGAGCGAACGCCCCTCCATACTCGTGCCGTACAGGTCGATGTAGAGCTGCCCGTCCGGAAAGCGCTCGGACAGCCTGTGGGCCAGTTCGAGTGTGAAGGCGCTCTTGCCCACTCCGGCCGGTCCGTCGACGACGACGACGGGGGTGGAGGGTCCCGGCGGGTCGTTCTGGGTGAGCAGCCGTGCCAGGTGTTCCAGTTCCCGGGAACGCCCCACGAAACCCCGTGCCAAGGGCGGAAGTTGGGCGGGCCTGGGTGTCTCCGCGAGCATCAGGCGGGTCGCGGGGGGCTCCGGGGCGGACACAGGGGCGCCCGCCCCGGTGACGGCCGGTGCACCGGCGGACCCGGTCGGCGTGAGCGGGCTCCCGGTCAGGATCTGCTGGTGCAGCGTGCGCAGTTCGGTACTGGGATCTATGCCGAGCTCATGCCGCAGCATCCGCCGGGTCTCGGCGTAGACCTCCAGCGCGTGCGCCTGGCGCCCGCAGCGGTACAGCGCCGTCATCAGCAGCCAGCGCAGCTTCTCGCGCAGCGGCTCCTCGGCCACGGCCCCGAGCAGCACGGTGACCGCCTCGACGGGCCGGTCCGCCTCCAGCATGTCGGCGGCCCACTCCTCGACCGCCGTGAGCCGGAGATCCTGGAGCCTCGTCCGCTCCATCGCCGCGAAAGGGCCGGGAACGCCGGAGTGCGCCTCCCCGCGCCACAGGGACAGCGCGGACTCCGCGGTGTCCAGCGCCTCCTGGAGTCTCCCCTCCGCCCGTGCGCGCCTCGCCTGAGCGTGGCAGCGGGCGAAGACCGTGGCATCAACCGTCCCGGGATCGGTCTGCAGCGCGTATCCGCCGGCGGTCGAGATCAGCAGTTCACCGCTCTCCCGCCTGCTGCGCTCCGGTTCGAGGACCCGGCGCAGACCGGCCACATAGGTGTGGACACCGTTCGCCGCGGTCTGCGGGATGTCTCCGCCCCACACCGCGTCGATGATGTGGTCCACGCTCACGACGTCGTTCGCACGGCCGGCCAGCAGTGCGAAGACGGCTCGCTGTTTGGGCGGTCCGAGGATGATTTCTCTGCCACTGCGCCAAGCACGTACCGGACCCAACAGCTGCACCTCTAAGGGCTCCCCCGCTGTCGGCATGGCCCTGTCGCCTCCTAAGGTCGTGGTCGCGGTCACCGGACCGCTTCTGACAGCGGTCGGAGTCACCGACGCTTCTCGGACGCAGCGACCTGCGTCACGGCTCCGTACTCGGTCGCACACGCCACCAGGGAGTCGGCCACACACCTCAGCTTCTCCCTGGTCTCCTCCAGCTCCCGCTCGGGTACGGACTGTCCGACGATGCCGGCACCGGCCTGGAGCCAGCACTCGCCGTCCCGGCGGAAGACGCTGCGCAGGGCGAGCGCGGCATCCATGGAGCCGTCCTGCCCCACCGTCATCACCGTGCCCGCGTAGGGGCCTCTCTCCCGTGGCTCGAAGGCCGAGATGACGTCGTACGCGGCGTGCTTGGGCACGCCCGAGGCGGTGACGGCGGGGAAGACGGCGGCGAAGGCGTCCCAGGGGCCGACGTCCCCCGCCATCCGGCCCACGACCTTGGAGGCGAGGTGCTGCACAGAGCCCCGCTCCTTGATCACCATGTACTCCTGCACGACCACCGTCTCCGGCTCGCAGGGCCCGGCGAGTTCGTCGACGGCGACCTTGACCGAGATGGCGTGCTCGTGGAGTTCCTTGGGATCCGCGAGGAGATGCTCGCGCAGCCGCCTGTCCTCGTCGGCATCGCCGGTCAGGGCCCGGGTGCCGGCCAGCGGCTGGCTGGCGACGGTGCCGTCGGCCCCGACCTCCACGACGGTCTCCGGGCTGAACCCCAGGGCCTGGAGACCTCCCATGTTCAACAGATAGGAGCGGGCGGGGGTGTTGGCACGGCGTCCGGCGAGATAGCTCGCCGGAAGGTCGATGTCAGCGGTGACGGGGACGATCCGGGACACCACGGCCTTCTGCAGATGTCCGGCGCGTATGCGGTCCACGACGGAGCCGACGGAGGCACGGTAGGTGTCCGCGCCGTCCTCGATGTTTACGTCGACCGGTCGGCCCCTGGTGTCCGGTACCCGCTCCAGGCCGGCCAGGACCTTTGCGACGAGAGCGATCTCCTGCGGGTCAAGACCGCGCAGGAGGGCCTGGTGCCCTGAGAGGCGTACCTCTGTCCGGGGAACAACGAGATGGAGCAGGACGTCGTGGCGGACCGGCCGGCCAGCGACGGCGTAGGCGAGCTCGAAGGCACTCCACCCGTACGCTCGCCAGTCGGCCAGTTCAAGGCTGTCCAGGAACTCACGCACCGGTGCCAACGGGTCCCCGTGCCATGGGCGTTCGACGGTTTCACCGCCCTTCGTGCATCGCACGGTGTCCGGTTTCAGTATGACCTCGGCCGCGACTCCGCCGGCCACCGACCAGGCGTCCGGCGCTTCGTACACGACATAGGTGGCGAACAAGCCCGACGCGGCGAGACCCGTTGCCGCGACCAGCGGCTCGACAGTTGTGCGCACGGTAGCCGATTGATACGAGAAATCCACGGTTCTTCCTCCTGCAGCTGACGACCGAAATTGACCACTACAAGGGCGGAAAATATTCGACACGATCCTCGCAGGAGAGAATTTAGGGAATATTAACGATGCGCAACAAGGAAGTCGCCGCAGCATGATGCCACAGACATCAACTGCTTGCCAGTAAAAAAAATCAGAGGAACGTTTTGGCAAGCAGGGACACTCGAAGCACTTCATCGCAATACGCAGCAGGGCGTCACTGACACCAGAAAAAGCCGACACCCTGGATGGGCGCACCCCCCCGCAAAACTCTCCCGGAATCTCCAGGAGCGGCCGAAACGAGAGGGACTCTACCCAACCACTCGACTCAATTCAACAACTATTCTCCCCACAGCCGGACTTGACGAAGTCATGACTGAATTCAAGCCGACCGCAATTGCCCGCCGCTGGGTCCCGGCCGAAACCAAGGCGGCAGCGACGGAGAATATTGAGGCGGCCCGGCGCTTTTGCACGGGGGAGTGCCGGGCCGCCCGGCCCTGTTCGTCGCACCGCACGGCGATGCGCGACAGGACCCGCCTATCGGGGAGTCGCCCCCCTCACCCAAGAGCGGCGGCCACAGACCGCTCCGGCCCTGGCCCCGAAGCCGACTTCCACGTTGACCCCCGGGTTTTTATACTTGTAAGACGTACGCGTACAATAACTGTAGCCCGAGCTCCTGGCGATGTCACCCCCGTCCCGAAGAACCCGGCGCGGAGAAGTGATCCGGACCGCGGCCGGAGTACGGACCAGACAGCTCCACCACTGATGGGAGACGCAGGGATGAAGCCCCGGAACGGGCGCGGGGACGGTGGACGTCGGTCCGCACCCCTCTCGCAGGACACCATCGTCACGGCCGCGCTGCACATCCTCGACAGTGAGGGACCGCGGCACCTGTCCATGCGCCGGCTCGCCAGAGAGCTCGCCATCACACCGATGGCCCTCTACCACCACGTGCGCGACCGGCACGAGTTGCTGCTCCTGCTGGTCGCCGCGCGATCCCGGGACCGCACCTGGCCGGATCTGCCGGAGGAACCACGCGAGAGGCTGGTGGCGGCCGCCCAGCTGCTCCACGACGTCCTCGCCCAGTACCCCTTCCTCAACGAGATCCTCGCCTCCCCCGATCTTCTGGCCGTGTCCTCGCTGTGGGTCATGGAGGCTCTGCTCGACGCGGCGGTCGAGTGCGGTCTCACCCCCGAAGAGGCGGCCCAGGCGCATCAGGCCATCTGGCACTTCACGGTCGGCCGCCTGCTGATCCGCACGACCAGCCGCCGGCACCATGCCGAACTGACCCGGCCCACCGAGCGCGAGCAGGTGTTCGCGACCCTGTCGCCCGAAGACTTCCCCCGTGTGACCTCGCTGGCCGACCGCTGGTCCACGCTCATCGCGCGCGACACCCACAGGGAGGCGCTCTCGGACATCGTCGAGGGCCTGCTCGGCGGGCACGCGGCACACCCGGGAGAGCACGCATGAGCATCGCCACCGCACCCATGATCGGAATCCTCGGTGGGTACGGGGACGTGGGCGCGGCCGCGGCCCGCTTCCTCGCCGCCGAGCACGGCTACCGTCTGCGGATCGGCGGACGCTCCGCCGAAAAGGCCTGGCAGTTCGCCCGGCAACTGGGCGACTGCGCGGAGGCCATGGTGGTCGACGCCGCCAGCAGCCAGAGCTTGACGCACTTCACCCGTGGCTGCGCCACCGTGCTCGACTGCTCCGGGACGGCGTTCTCGCTCAGCGGCCGGGTCCGCGCGGCGGTCCTCGCGGGCGGCGTCCACTACGTGGGCATGACGGACGACGGCAGCTCCCGTTCCCCGGCGGGCGCGTGTTCGGCCGTGCTCTTCACGGGCCTTGCGGGCACCCTGGCCGGCTGGGCGCCGCGCTGGCTGGCCGGAGGGCTCGATTCCGCGACCCGCTTCAGCGGCTGGTGGGGCGGTCTCGGCGCCATCCCGCCGCATACGGCGGTCTCCTGTCTGCTCGGAAGGCGTCATGCGGTCGAGCTCCCGGGCGACGAACGCCCTCGTGCCGGACGTGAGCACGTCGACGACCGGCCGGCCGCGGAAGCCTGTCCCGTTCCCCAGGAGCCGGCGGCGCCCCCGCCGCTGTCTCCCCATGCCGTCGCCGTCCGCCACGTCCTCCCTGAGGAACTGCGGCAACAGGCCTACCTCCTGGGGCTGCAGGAGACCCACTGGCACGAGGTGCTCAAGGGGCCAGGCGTCCCCGCCTTCCTCGACAGATTCGCCCTCCACCATCCCGCCGCGGGCGACGGCGGAGCGCTCATGGCCGCGGCCCGGGAACTGGCCAGAGCCAGCCTGCTGGACGCGGTCGGAAGTTCCCCGTACCAGGTGATGTATGGCACGCTTGACGGGCTGACGCCCGACGGCAACCCGGTGCGGCGGAACGCGCTCCTGCACTGTACGGACGTGACCGGTCTGGTGGCGGTGATCGCCTCGATCACCGCCCACGAGGTGACGAGGGGCCGTGTCCCGTCCGGTGTCCACGTCATGGCCGCTACGCTGCCGCCGCAGGACACCGCCGAATGGATCGTGCGTCACCTTCCGCTGACGACGGCACGGCTGACGGAGGTCCCGGCCGGCGAACCGGGCATGATGACGTAACCGGCCGCCCGGCCAGCCCCCGGCATGAGGCCGCCGGTCCACAGCGGGGCGGCGACCCCGTACTCCCGCCGGGCGGTCACCGCCACGCGACCGAAGCCGCACCTCACACCCGGCACGAGCAACAGGAAGACGAAGGAATGACGCCTCAGACCAGACGCACAGGCAGAACCGGCCGTCCGCCTCGCCTATCCCAGGAGGCCATCCTCACGGCAGCCCAGCACCTCCTGGACGAGGAAGGACCGGAGCACCTGTCGATGCGCCGGCTGGCGCAGGAGCTGTCGAGCACCGCGATGGCGCTCTACCACCACGTGCGCGACAAGGACGACCTGCTGCTCCTGCTGCTCGAACGTCACGCCCAGCAGTTTCCGCGCCCCGAACTGCCGGACGAGCCGCGTGAACGCCTGATCACGTCGAGCCAGGCGCTGCACGACATCCTTGCCGAGTGTCCGTGGATCGTGGAGGTCCTCGCCTCCGACGACCTCATGGCCGTGTCCGCACTGTGGATCGTGGAGAACATGATCGACGCGGGGATCGCGTGCGGACTCAGCCCGGAGGAGGCCGTCTACACCTACCGCGTCATCTGGTACTACACCGCGGGCGAGCTCACCATCCGGGTGAACCGCGACCGACGCCACGCCGGGCTCGAACGGCCTCCGCACCGCGACAAGGCCTTCGCCGCTCTGACGCCCGAAATGTTCCCGCGGCTCGCCTCGCTCGCCGGCCAGTGGGACGAGATCACCTCACGGGACACCCACCGCGACGGTCTGGTGGCCATCATCGACGGGCTGCTCTCGCGGACCGGTCCGGCGCGGAAGGCGACATGACCGTGGGGCCCGGATCACCGCCCGCTGTGGCCGGCGGTGATCCGGGCCCCACGGCCCGTCTCCGTTCAGCTCTTCAGACTCGCGAGCAGGGCTCGCTTGTCGACCTTTCCGACGCCGGTCATCGGCAGCCGCTCCAGGATCACCAACCGGTCGGGC
Organism: Streptomyces sp. NPDC005791; assembly: GCF_042871485.1. Classification (NCBI taxonomy): domain Bacteria; kingdom Bacillati; phylum Actinomycetota; class Actinomycetes; order Kitasatosporales; family Streptomycetaceae; genus Streptomyces; species Streptomyces sp. NPDC005791. The sequence goes on along the minus strand of NZ_JBIAIP010000017.1, from coordinate 126,023 downwards.
ACCTTGTAGCCGGCCACCCCCTGGCCCCGGAACGCCGCCTGTACGTCCCTCAGGGTCGGCGGGTGCGCGCTGTCCTTGGGCACCACGCAGGCGCAGGTCCGCTCGCCCATCATGGGGTCGGGCAGAGCGATCACAGCTGCTCCGCGGAGCGCGAAGGCGGCGAGCAGATGCTCCTCCACCTCCAGCGTCGGGACCTTCTCCCCACCTCGGTTGACCACGTCGTTGGTCCTGCCGACCACCTCGAAGTTGCCCTCCGGGGTCCGGCGCACCAGGTCACCCGTGCGGTAGAAGCCGTCCTCGGTGAACCGGGTCCGGTTGCGCTCCCCCGCGCGGTAGTAGCCGCGCAGGGTGTACGGCCCGCGGGTGAACAGCTCCCCTGTCTCCCCCGGTCCTGCCTCGGCCCCGTCCTCCCTGATCACCCGCACCTCGTCCGCCGGTGACAGCGGTCGCCCCTGCGTGTGGACGATCACGTCCTCCGGATCGTCGAGCCGGGTGTAGTTGAGCAGTCCCTCGGCCATCCCGTACACCTGCTGAAGCGTGCAGCCGAGAGCCTTCGGCACCTCACGGGCCGTCTCCGGGGCCAGGCGGGAGCCGCCCACCTGGACGACCCGCAGGGACGACAGGTCGTGGTCCGTCCATTCGGCCGCGTCGAGCCACAGCGGCACCAGCGGGGGCACCAGCGAGGTGAGCGTCACTCCGGCCCGTTCGATGAGCGGGAAGCACACGTCCGCGGTGGGCGCCGGGGCGAGCACAGCCGTTCCTCCGGCGCGCAGCGTACCCAGGACGCCGGGGCAGCCGAGGGCGAAGTTGTGCTCCACGGGCAGCGCCGCGAGATAGACGCTGCCCGGCCCGACCTCGCACAGGCGCGCCGTCTCCCGCAGTTGGTACGCATAGTCCGCGTGCGTACGCGGGATCAGCTTCGGCGGTCCCGAGGTTCCACCGGACAGGAGGAACAGCGCGACGTCCTCGGGATCCGGCTCGGGCAGGGCGACAGGGTCGGCGTCGACGTGGGACAGGGCGGTGTACGGGCCCGGGTCACCCGCCACGAAGACGTGCCGCAGGCTCTCCGTCCGGTCGGACACCTCCCGGGCGACGAGCCGGAAGTCGCAGTCTGGCGCCCGTTCCTGGCAGACGTAGGCGACGGCCCCGGACGTGGCGACGAGGTGGGCGATCTCCGTGGTGCGGTGCGCGGGCAGGGCGTACACCGGCAGGACAGCGGCCCTGAAGAGCGCCAGGCTCAGCACCACGAGGTCCACGTCGTTGACGAGTTGGACGACCACCCGGTCGCCGGCCAGGAGGCCCGCGCGCAGCAGGCCGGCGGCCCTGCGGTCGGCCGCGCGGTCGAGCTCCTCGTGGGTGACCTCGTCGGCTGCCGTCACCAGGGCGGTCCGGGCACGCTGTTCGGGTGTGCGTGCGAGCCGGGCCCCGAGGACCTCCGCGTTCCAGTACCCCTCCTCCCTGTACGTCTGAGCCAGCGGTTCAGGCCAAGGCACACAGCCCTCCAGCATGGGGATCCTTCCTGCAGATTCGGTAGGCAGTGGTGCGGCCGACGTCGCCCGACGGCGCGTCACGGTGTGGACGGCCAGGCGAAGGCGGTCTCGGGGAGTGCCGCGCGTACCGCCGCGAACACGCGCGGGAGTACGGTGGCACGCCCGGTCTCCAGATAGAAGTGGCCTCCCGTGAAGGCCTCCAGCGCGTGCGGACCGGTGGTGACCCCGGCCCAGGCGGCGGCCTCGTCCGCGGTGACCTCCGGGTCGTCCTCCGCGTACAGCACGGTCACCGGGATACCCAACGGCCCGCCCGGCAGCGGCCGGTAGGTCTCGATGAGCCGGTAGTCGCTCCGGATGGCGGGCAACAGGGCTTCCAGGAGGGCCTTGTTGTCCAAGACGTCCCCGGCTGTGCCGCCGAGCCTCCTCAGGTCCGCGAGAAGTTCGGCGTCGGTGGCGAGGCTGAGCGCACCGCCCCGGGTCCGCGCGGGTGCCGGCTGGCCGGAGACGACGAGTGCCGCCGGCGCATGTCCGGTCACGGCGAGCCTTCGAGCGGCCTCGTAGGCCACGGCCGCGCCCATGCTGTGCCCGAAGAACACGGCGGAGGCGAGCTCGCCGTCGGTCCGCCCCTCGGTCAGTGCCGGGACAAGGTCGTCCAGGAGGCTCTCCATGTCCGTGGCGGCGGGCTCCTGGAAGCGGTCTCCACGGCCGGGGTACTGCACCGCGCACACCTCGACGTCCCAGGGTGCGTCCAGGGACCAGCTGCGAGAGCCGCCGGCGGCCCCGCCCGCGTGGGGGAAGCAGATCAACCGTGACCGCGCGTGCGGACGCCGGGAGAAGATACGCAGCGCACAGGACGCACCGGTGTCCGCCGGGATCACAGCTCGCCCTCCTCGAACTCCACGGGCGGTTCGCCGACCGCTCCCGGCGGACCGTCACCGTCCTGACCCGGGTCCAGGTCGCGTACGTCCCGCAACTCGCCCACCAGCGCCCCCATTCCCGCCACCGTAGGAACGCGCAGGACCTCGCGCATCGGTAGCTCCACGCCCAGTCGACCGCGGATGGCGGCCACCAGACGGGTCGCCGCCAGGCTGTCCCCGCCCAGGGCGAAGAAGCTCGCGCCCCGGGCGGTCACGGGCGCACCCAGGACACCCGCCCAGAGCTCCGCCACGGCGTCCTCCACGGGGCCCTGCGGGGGATCCTCGGCGCCCCCGGCCGGGGCGGCGGCCCCCATGACGGCCTGCTGGACCCACCGCCGGTCCACCTTGCCGTTGGCGCTCAGCGGCATCTCGGCGAGGCCGACGAGGAAGCCGGGGATCATATGGGCGGGGAGCCGGTCGGCGAGCCAGGACCGGAGCGCCGCAGGGTCGGTGACGCGGCCGGCCCGGTCCCGTTCGGGGCGCCGGGCGGTGATCAGAACGACGCCGTCGAGCTCGCGCCCGGACACCTCGACACGGCAGAACCCTGCCTGTTCCAGGGCCCGCAGCCACTGCGCCGTGCCGGCGGCCGGAGACCGGGTGGACACCGTCGGGACCGCGAGAGGGGACTCCTCCTCCCTGGCGACGACGAACAGCCGGCTGCCGGGCCTGCCCAGCAGGGCCAGCGCCCGCGCTGCGGCGTCCGGCTCCGGCTCCCGGCCCAAGGCGTCGTTCACCACGAGCACGTCGAAGGCGGCGAGTCGTGACTCGGGTACGGCGCGGGCGTCCTGCCGGACCGCCCGGGCCTGCCGCCCGGAGCCGGCGATCCTGGCCTCGGCAGCTTCGATCCGGGTCTCCCGCGGATCGAGCAGCACGTAGTCGACCGTACTCGGCTTGATCCGTTCCAGCAGTGCGGTGGCGCCCCGGCCGGCCCCGCCCGACCACTCGGCGACGTCGAGCGTCCGGGCACCGTCCGCATGCAGTGCCTCCACCTCCTGGGCGATGCTGTCCAGGCAGGCCGCGACGCCGGGCAGTTGGAGCGTGAGCCCGTCGGGAGACAGGACGGGATCGTCGGCCAGGGCGTCGATGTCGGCCGTCCCGGCGAGCACTGCCGCGAGCAGGGGCATCGCACCGGCCCAGCTGTCCACGACCGGCTGGAGGTAGGTTCCGGAGATCCGGTCGCGCAGCGCGGCGGCCCGCTCCCGGTCGCGGGCCGCGGGCCAGCGGGGGCCGCGGACCACGTTCCCGGCCGAGCAGCGCAGGACCTCCCGCTTCTGAAGGAACTCCAGCCAGGAGGCCACTGGCTGGCAGCTCGTCACCGCCACGGGCAGGGTGCCCCTGGCGGCCTTCGCACCGTCGGCGGCGAGCAGGGGGTCCAGCAGGGCGGCGAGCAGGATCTCCGTCAACTCCGCTTCCTGCTCGCAGGCTTCCCGTCCCAGGCCGGCGGCGTCTCGCGGCCTTGACGCCGCAGCCTGGCCGGGAGCGGAGGCCGGGGCAGGAAGGAAGGCCGCCGTGATCTCCCGCGTCCGGTCACCGACGACGACGGCGAGGACCTGCGAGACCGCGGGGTGCGCCTGGAACACGGACTCGATCTCACCCAGCTCGACCCGGAATCCGTTGATCTTGACCTGGTGGTCGATGCGGCCCAGGAACTCGAGCGTGCCGTCCGGCCAGTAGCGACCCTGGTCACCGGTGCGGTACCATCGTTCGCCCGCGGTATGGGGAAAGCGTTCCCTTGTCAGTTCGAGGTCACCTCGGTAGCCCTGTGCCACGCCCGTGCCGCCGATCCACAGCTCTCCGGGCACCCAGTCCGGGCAGTCCCGGCCGCGCGGGTCGACGACACGGAACCGCTGGTTGGCCAGTGGCCTGCCGTACGGAATGGACCGCCAGTGCGCAGGCACGGTGGTGACCTCGTGGGCGTTGGACCAGATCGCCGCCTCGGTGGCACCCCCGAGGCTGACCAGCCCGCACCGGCCGGCCGTCGCGCGGCTCAGCCGCCCGGGGAGGTCGAGACCGATCCAGTCACCCGAGAGCAGCGCCAGGCGCAGGGTCCCGGGAAGAGGCGCTTCTCCGGTCGCGGTGAGAAGCATGTCCATCAGCGCGGGCACGGAGTTCCACACGGTGACGGCGTGGCGCGCACACAGCGCGAGCCATTGGTGGGCATCGCGTCGATCGATCTCGTCGACCAGTACCAGGGCGCCGCCCTCGGCGAGGGGACCGAACACGTCCCACACCGAGAGGTCGAAGTCCAGGGCGGAGACGGCCAGCACGCGGTCCCGGGGCCCCAGCCCGTACCGCTCGTCGATGTCCTCCACGGTGTTGACCGCGGCACGGTGGCTGACCTCGACGCCCTTGGGCGTGCCGGTGGAACCGGAGGTGAAGATCACGTACGCGGTCTCGTCGACGGATATCGGCACCGGGGCGGCCAGCGGGACCGCCCGGAGGGCCTCGGTGAGGGACAGACGGGGCGTCCCGGAGCCCGGTGGTGGCGTCGCGCCGGTGCCGTCCAGGACGAGTACGCAGCGGCTGAGTGCATGGATGCGCGCCCTGCGCTCGGCGGGCTGATCGACACCGACGGGTATGTATGTGCCGCCCGCCGCGAGGATGCCGAGCACCGCGGCGATCTGGTCCGGGCCCTTGGGGGCGGTGACGACTACCGGGCTGCCCGGCCCGACTCCCCGATCGACCAGTGCGCCGGCCACACGCAGCGCCCGGTCAGCCAGTTCACCGTGGCTGAGCCGGCCCTCGTCCCCCCAGAGCAGCGCGGGCGCCCCGGCCCTGCCGTCGGCCCGCTCGAAGAACGCCTGGTGCAGGAGGCGACCGCTCTCCCGCCGGGTCGCCGAGTTCGCTTCGGCCCGACATCGGAACTGATATGCGGGCAGGGGTATGTCCTGCGGGAGGGCCCAGTCCGCAGCTGCCAGACGCCGCACCAGACCGGTGTACGCCGCGAACATGGTGTCGATCACGCCCTCCGGGAAGAGCGCCTCGACGGCGTCCCAGGCCAGCAACAGACCGCCCTCCCGGGTGCCGTACACCTGATGGTCGAGCCAGACCTGGGGCGTCTGGGAGACCATCCAGGACAGCTCGCCGAAGTGGGCGGCGAAGTCGTCCGGCACCAGGGGGGCGTCGAGGTTGCAGGCGAAGACCACGGGCGCCGTACGCGGGGTTCCGGCGTCCGAGCGGACGAAGTCGCGCAACACGTCGACCCCGGAGTACGCGGCGTGGCCGACGTCCTCGTGCAGTCGCCGCTGGATTGCGCGGGCCCGGTCGGCGAAGCCGCCGTCGCCTGACAGGTCGACCTCAAGGAGCAACAGGCTGGTGAAGTCGGCGACGATGCGCTCGATGTCGGGGTGGAGGCCCCGATCGCGGTCGAACAGCGGGATGTTGAGCAGGAACCGGTCCCGTCCGCTCCAACGCGCAAGGATCTCGGCGAAGGCGGTGACCAGCAGCACGGCCGGGGTGAGACCGTGATCGGCTGCCCGGCGCTGGAGCTCCGTCCACTCCTCGGGAGTCAGAGTGTGCCCGCGCCGAACGAAACGCGGTACCCCGATCTCGCCGGGGTCCACCGCCAGGGGGAGGCCGGGACCGCCGGGGAGTTCCGGCAGCCGGCGCTGCCAGTACGCCCGTGCCCGCTCGCGCCCGGCTGCCCTCGGAACGGCGGTGTCCGCGAGGTACTGAGGGAAGGTGTACCGCAGCTCGGCGACGCTCGCCGGATCGGTGTAGAGAGCCGCCAGGTCGGAGAGGAGCAGCCGGATGCTGTGCACATCGGCGACCAGCAGGTCGGCGTTGATGTGGATGCGCTGCGCACCGCCGGGGTGGAGGCTGAGCCGGACGTCGATCACCTGGCCGCGGGCGACGTCGAGCACACGGTGCGAGAGACGTTCCCGCAGATCCAGGAGGGCGCCCTCGGTGGCGTCAGCCGGGAGTTCCGTGAGGTCGTGGACCGTCAGCCCGGGCCAGGTGACGCTCTCGCCGGCCCGCTGTGTCCCGTCATCCGCGAACGAGGCGCGGAGCATGGGGTGTCGGCGCACGAGCGCTGTCACGGCCCGCTCAAGGCGCTCCGCCGCCACGCCTCGGGTGTCGATCTCCAGATAGGCGTGGCATCCGACACCGCCGAGAGGGCGGTCGGTGCTCCGGCCGATCCAGTAGGCCTGCTGGACCGCTGTCAGCGAAAAGGGCGCATGCTCGTCGACGGCGGCCGTGCCTGCGGCGGCCTCCGTCTCCGCCGCGGGCGTCGCCCGGCGCGAGGCCAGCAGCGCGTCCCAGGCTCGCAGGCGTGGGTCCTTGGCCATCTCGGTGAAGTCGACGCCGGCTCCCGACCGGTTCAGCCGGTTGACTAGCGTCATCAACTGGATTGACTGCATGCCCAGTTCGATGAGGTTCGCGTCGTCGTCGAGTTCCGGTTCGCCCTCCAGCAGCGCGGAGACCTCCCTACGGAGATCGACCGGCGGCCTTGGCGTGCTGCGTGACATCCCTACCCCCTGTGTTTCGGACGGTGTGCGCCGGGCGAGCGGTCGCCGCCGCGCCCTCACCCCACGCCGTGTGCGGCGATGCTCCAGAAGTCGGCGTACCGGCCGCCGCTGCGGACGAGTTCCTCGTGCGTGCCCTGTTCGACGATCCGGCCGTCCTCTATGAAGGCGATCAGATCGGCGTGCTCGACCGTGCTGAGGCGGTGCGCGACCATGATGACCGTACGGCCCGCCATGAGGCGGTCGAGGCCGTCCTGGACGGCTGCCTCGCTCTCCGGGTCGAGGGCCGAGGTGGCCTCGTCGAGCAGCAGCACGGGGGCGTCCTTCAGCAGGGCGCGGGCGATCGAGACCCGCTGCCGCTCGCCTCCCGACAGCGCGGCACCGCCCTCGCCGACCTGGGTGTCCCAGCCGTCGGGCAGCCGGTCCACCACCTCGTCCAGGAAGGCGGCGGCGCCTGCGGCCCGCACGTCCTCGGGTGTGGCGCCGGGCCGGCCGATCCGGATGTTGTCCTCGATGGAGCCCTCGAAGAGGTAGACGTCCTGGAAGACCACGGACAGCCGGGACATCAGCTCCTCACTGTCGATATCGCGTACGTCCACCCCGCCGAGGCGCACCACACCCGAGTCGACGTCGTGGAACCTGGCGACGAGCTGGAGCAGCGTGCTCTTGCCCGCACCCGAGGACCCGACGACGGCCACGCGTCGTCCCCGCCCGACCTCCAGGGACAGCCCGTCGAGCACGCGGCGCTCACCGCGCCGGAAGCCGACCCGCTCCAGTTCGACGCCGTCGTGGGCCGGGACCGCCGGCTGCTCGGCATGCGGCAGCGGGGGCTCGGCCAGGACCGCGTCGATGCGTTCCAGCTCACCGCGGGAGACCCGCATGATGCCGCCCAGGTCGGCGAGGGACAGCAGGGGTTCGATGCAGCGGGCCGCCAAGACCAGGATCGCCAGCAGCTCAGGGGCCCCGAGGCTGCCGTCCAGCGTCCAGTACACACCGAGGGCGAGCACGGCGGTGAAGACGGCCTGTGCGGAGAACGTGAGCCCGAGCATGCCGGGCACGCCGCTGAGGGCCGCACGCCGGCTGCTGCGCCACTGCCGGTGCAGCGCATCGTCCAGCAGGCCGAACCGCTCGCCCGTGCGGCCTCCGGCGCGCAACACCGGCTGGGCACGGACGAACTCGACGACGCGGCCCGAGGCTTCGTCACTGCTGCGGGCCCGGTCGGCGTCCTCGCGGGCGGTCGCCTTCGACGTCCAGCGCTGCACACCGGTGATCAGCGGGACGGCGACGACGCCGGCGAGGGCGAGGCGCCAGTCGAAGAAGAAGAGCACCACGACCACGGAGAGCGGGATCAGGGTGGCGTTGATCAGGGGCCGCAGCCGGTGGGCCGGTACCGACATGACCTCCATCACGCTCCGGCTGGTGAGCCCGGAGACGTCCCCGACCCGGCCTGGCGTGAACCAGCCCAGCGGCAGCCCGGAGAGGTGATCACCGAGCCTCTGGTGCAGGCCTCTGGAGAGCTCACCTCCGATGCGGAACCCGGACTTGTCGCTGAAGTAGCCGAGCACGGAGGTCACCAGGACGGCCGCGGTGAAGGCGGCCAGCCACGGCCAGGCATCCTGCGCGTCGTCCTTGAGCAGGGCCCGCAGCAGCGGGATGAGGAGCGCGTAGGACAGTCCCTCCACGACGGCGCCGACGGACATCAGCGCGACGGTCCGGCGGAGGGGGCCCGAGTGCCGTTCACCCAGGACCCGCAGCAACAGCCTGATCATCGGTGGTTCTCCCTCTTCCGGTCGGTACGCGCGCGCTGGGCACGCCACATGGCGGCGAATTTCCCGTTGATGGCCTGCAGCTCTCGGAAGGTTCCGCTCTCCACGATCCGGCCGTCCTCCATGACCACGATCCGGTCGGCCCTGGCGACGGTCTCAAGCCGGTGTGCGATCACCAGTTGTGTACGGCCCCGGGTGAGGGTCTCGAGAGCGGCGCGGATCTCGGCCTCGGTCTTCGCGTCGGCGAAGGACATCGCCTCGTCGAGGACCAGTACAGGCGCGTCGACGAGCAGGGCCCGTGCGATGGAGAGGCGCTGCGCCTCGCCGCCGGAGAGACCCACGTCCTCGCCGATCACGGAGTCGTATCCGCGAGGCATCGACTGGATCCGCTCGTGGATACCCGCTGCCCTTGCCGCGCGCTCGACGGCCTCGCGGGCGGCCTCCGGCACCGCGAGAGCGATGTTCTCGGCGATACCGGCGCGCAGCAGCCGGACGTCCTGGAGCACGAAGGAGACATGGCGGTACAGCTGCTCGCTCCGGATGTCGCGCATGTCGGCACCGCCGAGGAACACCGAGCCGCTGGTCGGATCGGAGAACCGCGGGACCAGCTGGGCCAGGGTGGATTTGCCCGCACCCGAGGGGCCGACGAGCGCGGTCGTGGTGCCCGGTTCGAGGACCAGGTCGATCCCGTGCAGCACGGGACGGCCGGAGTCGTAGGCGAAGCTGACGTCGCGGAACTCCACGCGGTCGCCGTGAGGTTCGGCCGGCCTGACCGGCTCGGGCAGCGGCGGCACGTTCAGCATCGCCCGGATCCGCTCCGCGGACCGCTCGGCAGCGTGCACGTTGTCCAGGCCGTGCCCCAGCGCGGCGATGGGCGCGGTCAGCGCGACGGCCAGCAGGGGGAACGGCAGCAGGTCGGCGGGCGGCATGGCGTCGGCGGAGATCAGGGCCGCACCGCCAGCCAGGACCAGCAGCAGGACGAACGGAGGGGAGAGCACCAGCGCTGCCAGCGAAGCGAGCCCTGCGGCCCCCGCCACGTAGCTGAGGAAGAAGTCGGCGAACTCGTCAGCGGCTTTGCGGTAGCGCTGATGGGCCCGCCCGCCGCCGCCGAAGGTCTTGACGACCGAAATGCCCTCGACGAACTCGACGGAGGCGGCACCGATGCGCCCCATGGCCTCACCCATCCTGCGCCCCTCCTGCTGCCGCTCCTCGCTCTGCAACACGCGCTGCAGCAGCAGGCCGAGGAGGACCGGCACGAGTGCGACGAGCGTCAACCGCCAGTCCACCCAGGCGAGATACGCCAGCGAGGCGAGCGGGACGACGACGGCTGACGTGGCCTCGACCGGCGCGTGGGCGATCAGATGGTGCAGTTGGTCCACGTCACCCTGCACCACGCCGTTGATCTCGCCGGAGCTGTGCCGGGAGTACCAGCCGAGCGGCACCTTGCCGAGGCGTTGGGCCAGCAGCCGCCGCAGCGACAACTGCAGTTTGCCGTCGACGAGATGGGCGATCCCGCCTGATGCCGCGGCGAGTACGACACGGAAGATCAGACCGGCGACGGCGATCCAGACGGCGGCCCAGGCGGCGTCGCGGTCCATCGGACCCGGGTCGAGCAGCACGCGGCCGAGCTCAACCACCGCGATCAGCGGTGCGAGGCCCGCGAGGGAGCTGACGATCTGGAGGACGAAGACCGCGACGAGGCTGATGCGGTAGGGGCGGAGCAGACGCAGGAGCACCTGCCTGGAGGTTTCGGCCGGACCGCCCGGGTCATGCTCGGGGCCGCCGTCGCCGTCGACCACCTCCCCGCCGTCGGCACGGCTGTGCAGACCCTCTGCCGTGGCCATGGGATTCCCCACCTTTCGGGCACGACCGTCCGGCCCGGGAGCGCGCAGCACTGCCGCGACCGGACGGCAAGTTCCATGAAGACGCCAATAACTTTACACGTATAAGAACCCGTCTCGCAAGCGCCCACGAGAAACCCCACCGGGCCGTCCGGGTGCCCGGCGGCACGCCCACGGGCCAGGGATTCGCGACGCGGAGAATCCGTCCAGACGATGCCCAGCAGTGACCTGAAACGATCGCTTGAGTCCCTATTCGGGTGGCCATGACCTCACCACAGGAGAGCCGGACTCGTGCGCTTTCTACTACTGAGCGGGCTCGGGCCCGCAAACATGAATTCACCCTATCTGGAAGGCTCCCTCTTCACCGCAAATCCGTCCGCCGCGGCCGGCGAGATGCTCCGGCGGGCCGGAAGCACGGACCTGGACCTGGAGCGGCTCGCCTTCACCCAGCAAGGGCGGCAGTACGCCCTGCTCAGGCCACGCTCGGACACCACTCCCCACCTGACGACGGTCACCCTCCTGTCGATCCTGGAGAACAGCGGTCACAGTTTCGAGCGCCTCGACCTGGAAGACGTCTGGGTGGGTCGCGCAAAGGCGCCCGCCGGTGACGTGGACGTGGTGCTCCTGTCGACCACGTACATCTGGAACGGTCCGATTCTCGCCTCGGCCGTGCGGTGGGTGAGGGAGAACCTCCCCGGCACGCGGATCGTGGCGGGCGGCCAGTTCACCAACCTCAAGTTCATGTCCGCCATGCGCGATTTCCCGGAGATCGTCGCGGTGGTCCGCGGCGACGGGGAGATCGCCCTGCCCAAGACCCTCGACGCACTGGCGGGACGGGGTGAGCTGAGCGCCGTGCCGAATCTCGTGTGGCGCGACGAGGACAACATCCGCATCAATCCGACCGAGTACGTCGACATCGACGACTTCCCCTCGCCGCTCGTCCTCGGCGACCAGACGGTCGTCCCCTACGAGTCCATGCGGGGCTGTCCGTTCGACTGCAAATTCTGTTCGTTCCCGGCCGCTTCACCCAAATGGCGATACAAATCCGCCGAGAAGATACGCGATGACTGGATCGCTTATTCCGAGCAGAACGGCGCGGACGTCATCTCGGCAATGGATTCGACCTTCACCATTCCGCCGACCCGGCTGCGCCGGCTCCTGGAGATCCTCCCGGATTCGGGTATCCCGAGGTGGGAGGGGTTCAGCCGTGCCAACACGATCAATTCGGCGGAGCTGGTGGCGGGACTCAAGGCCGCCCACTGCTTCCAGCTCCACATCGGCTTCGAGTCGATGAACGACGACACGCTGAAACGGATGAGCAAGCGGGTCTCCGTGAAGCAGAACCGAAGGGCCGTCGAGCTGCTCAGCGCGAGTGGGCTGTCGTACTACGGCCTCTTCATCGTCGGGTACCCGGGCGAGGACCCCGGGATGTTCCAGGACACGCAGGACTACCTCCTGCAGCAGTACTCCGGGCACTACGCCCTCTCCAAGTTCTCCATCACCGACGAGACCATGCCGCTCTGGCAAGACCGGGAGGTGCTGGAGATCAAGGCGGACGATCCCACCGATCCGGCCTCGCCCTGGTCCCACATCGGCATGAACAGCGCACAGGCGGCCCAGTTGCAAAAGGAGACCCTCGACAAGGTACGGCTCACCAACGACAAGGCGGTACTCAGCCTCTGGCAGCACGACTACCAGCACTGGCTGATGCCCCGACACGACCACTCCACCAACATCGCCGTGGAGAAGTGCCTGGAGCGGATGGCCATGGCGCCGCTCGACTACACCGACCTGGACCAGGGAGCAGCGGCCGTCCGTGACAACCTCGGCCGCCTGAAGGACTTCGGCATCGAACTCGCCCTGCCTGAAAGTGAACTGACGTGTGATCCGGCCTGACGACGCTGATCACGGCGGCGCGGCGGGCCGGAAGCCCGCCGCGCCGCCGTGACTCCCAGGGCCGCTCACACCATGCCTTCCTCCATGACCGGGTCCGCGGGGACGACGTCCTCGGCGGCCCCCTCACCGGAGACCGTGACGACCGTGCCGCGCAGGTGCCGCCGCAACGCGTCCAGCACCGTTCGGGGTGGCAGCAACTGCGCGGCCCTGTGCACTCCGAGCGGGACGAGCCCCCGGGCCACCTCCCGGGCCGCGACCGCGCCCACCACTCCGGTCATCGCCGAGCCGTCCTCGCCGCGGATCACCGCCGTCCGCCGCACCTGCGCACCGTCGGGGCCGGGGAACCTCAGTACGCCGCACAGCACGTGGTACGGGGTCCGCCCGAGGGCGTCGAGCGTGCTGGCCCGCACCACTGCTGCGGCCTGCGCGTCGAGGCTGCCCGCCCGGCCGTCGCCGGCCCGGTGGCGGTTCAGCGCGTCGAGCAGGTGCCGGCCGTCGAAAGCGTTGTACCAGCGGGCCTCGGCGAGGGCCAGCACACGGGCCTGGCTCACCAACTCCTGGGTGAGAAAAGGGTGCACGGTGACCGGGTGCGTCACCCCCGCAACCACGCGCTCCTGCTCGCCGCGCAGGACACCGTGCACCACGTGCCCGTCGCGCCACTGGGCACGCGGTGTGCCGTAACCGCGGTCCAGGCTCAGCAGGTAGTCCATGGCAGCGGTCCGGGTGAAGGCGCCGAGGGAGACGTAGTACCCGGTGAACCGGGCGGTCCCCGGGGGGACCCGCTCGTCGACCAGGATGCGGGGCAGCAGCCCGGACAGACCAGGCGAGAGACCGGCCGACAGAACCGACGTACGCTCCCCCGCCGGGGCGGGGCCGGGACCGCAGCCGTCCATCACGTCCACGTAGTCGGCCCCCGCGGCGGCCGCCGCCCGACGGGGACGGCCGGCCAGTTCGTAGGCGGGCCCCGCGCAGTTGAGGACCACGTCGCAGCCGTGGGCGAACCGTTCGAGGCTCCTCTCGGACCGGGCGTCGACTGCCCTCGCGTCGGCGGGCCCGCCGAGGGCGGCGGCGCAGCGCGCCGCCGCCTCGGGGTCCCGGCCGCCGATCCGCAGCCGGAATTCTCCCTCGGCGGCGAGGGCGCGGGCGGCGGCCGCGCCGACCGCTCCGTACCCGCCGAGGACGCCGATCAGGGATACGCCGCCGCTCACCGGGCGTCCTCGGGGAGCAGTGCGCGCGCCACGGCCTCGGCGTGGGGCGGCTGGACGCAGTTGAAGTGGTCGCCGGACACGTCGACCACGCTCAGTCCCTCGCCGCACACCTGCTGCCAGTAGTCCGTCATGTCACGGTGCATGCCGGGGAAGATCTCGGCCTCGCCCGTCTGGCGGACGAACGTGGCCGGCAGGTCACAGGCCGTCGCCTCGTGCGAGGCGACGGCGACCAGGCTGTGTTTGACGATGCGGTACAGCCGGGTCAACCGCTCCGCGGAGCGGAGTTCGGCGTCCTCCACCGGCATCGACGCCCCGATGGCACGCAGACGCTTCTCCTGCGGCCGCCCGGCGAGCGCCTGGAAGGCCCGCAGCGCCTCCCTGCCGGGCCCGGTCAGGGCCGACTCCGGCATGTCGACGAGGCTGCCCTGCGGCACCGTGCTCGGGAAGCACTCGGTGGTCGCCCGCACGAGGTCCCGTGTCGCCGACTCGTCCCGGGGGTAGCCGAGTCCGACCAGGTCCGCCCGCATCAGCCGGGCGAAGATGTACTCGGCCAGCAGATCGTCCTCTACGAGGTACGGCACCCGGTAGCTGCTGATGACGGTGACGCCGGTCACCTCCGCCCCGGCGTCGGTCAGCCGGCGGGCGAGTTCGGGCACCAGCAGACCGCCCATGCAGTAGCCGACGAGGTGGACGCGCCCCAGCCCTTCGGCGAGCAGAGCCTCGGCGTGTCGGTCGGCGAGCTCCGCGACCTGGGTGCGCGGATCCGCCTTCAGGAACCCCTCGATGTCGTCGACGACGAGTCCGGCCAGGGGCAGCCGGTCCTGCAGCTCGCTGATCACCGCACGGTACGGGATGAGGGTGCCCGTCCCGTCGTGCACCAGCACCCTGGTGGCAGCACCCGACGCACCTGCGGCCCCTTCGCTGATCCGGACCACTGGGGAGGCGGGGAGCGCCCCCGCCAGACCGGGGGCCGTGCAGCGCACGGCGCCGAGCCGGCCGGCCAGCGCCGCCACGGTCGGCCGGTTCATCACCAGGCGCAGCAGATCGTCCCACTCCAGGTCGGCGGCCTCGGGCAGTTGTTCGCGCATCATGGTCACGAGCCGGGCCACCAGGAGCGAGTCGCCTCCGAGGTCGAAGAAGTTGGCCTCACGGCCGACGAAGGGGACGGGCAGCACGTCCGTCCAGAGCGCGGCCAGGGTCTGCTCCATGCCGGGGCGTGGCGCGTCGCCGCCCTCCTCGACCCTCCCCCGCGCCGCGGAGGCGGTCCAGGCGTCGAGACGGGCGCGGTCGACCTTGCCGTTGTTGGTGAGAGGTACACGGTCCACGATCTGGAGTTCGGCCGGAATCATGTACGCCGGAAGCCGGTCGCGCAGATGGCCGTCGAGCGCCTCGGGCCGGAGCCGGGTCCGGTCGGCCTTGAACCGGGACGCGAAGACGTGCTGGCCGACGCGGGACAGCGGGCTGTCCTCCTCGGGGAGGCAGAGGGCGACCTCGGCACCCGCCTCGCGGAGCATCCGCAGCCACTGCTCCCTTCCGAAGAAGGTCTGGCCCGTCTCCCGGCGCTCGTCCTCGAAGCCGTGGAGGCCCGCATTGAACTCCATGGAGGTCATGACGTGGTACGCGTCGCGGGTCGCCTCGATGAAGACCAGCCAGCCGCCGGGCGCGAGGAGCTCCCGCAGCCGGGCGAGGACGTGCTCGGCATGCACGGAATTGTGCAGGACGTTGGCCAGCAGGATCACGTCGAACGAGTTCGGCGCGAGGCCCTGCGCGCGGTAGTCACGGTTGAGGTCGAACAGCCCGTAGCGCACCCAGGGAAAGTCCTGGAACTTCTCCTGCGCCGCGGTCAGGAAGAAGTGGGACAGGTCGGTGAACAGGTAGTCGACGCCCAGACCGTCGAGCTCGGGCACCAGGACGGTGCTTGTGCCGCCCACCCCGGCGCCGATCTCCAGGAGCCTGAGCGGCTCGGGGCCGCTGTGCCGCTGTGCGATGTCGCGGAGCGCCGCCACCACTACCGCGTTGTTGTGGCGGCTGATCAGGTTGTCCCGGTACGCCGCCTCGGCGGTCTCCAGCCGACCCTCGGGGAAGAGCAGCGTCTTGAGGTCGATCTCGTTGCGCAGGAGCCGGGCGAGGTGCTGCTCGGAGACCCGGTGGTAACGGACGAGTTCGGCGCCCCAGCGTATCCGGGGTTCGAGCGCGTCGATCCGGCCCAGGACGTCCTCGTGCTCCCCGGACACGTCCTCCCGCAGCGCGCGGTAGCGGCCGGTGTGCGCGTCCTGGACGAGCCGGTCCTCCTGCTCCAGGGCGTTGAGCCAGCGCCGTACGAGGTAGTGGTTCTCCGCGGCCGCGCCCACGGCGTCGATGACCTCCTCGGCGGTGTGCTCGGAGGTGGCGTCGGGGAAGAGTCCGCAGGACCGGAAGAGGACGGCCATCGCCTGAAGGGCGGAGATGTCGAGCAGTTCGACCATCTCGGCCACCTCGCCCGCCGGAACGGTTTCGGTAGCGCCCGCAGCCGCCTTGTCCCGCAGCACGCCGGGCAGTTCGGGTGCTTCGGTCCGCACGGGCTCGGCGAAGGCGACGAGCCGGCGTGCGGTGCCGTCGCCCTGGAGGGTGGCCGCGGCAGTCTCCACGGCGGGGTGGGCTAGGAGCGCTGCCTCGACCTCGGCGAGCTCGACCCGGTGGCCGTTCAGCTTGACCTGACGGTCGAGGCGGCCGAGGAACTCGATCGCGCCGTCGTCGAGGCGCCGGCCCGTGTCGCCCGTGCGATAGAGCCGTTCGCCGGTGACGGGGTGGGTCACGAACCGCTCGGCGGTGCGCTCGGCGTCACCGAGGTAGCCGAGGGCGAGACCAGCTCCGGCGATGTACAGCTCGCCGGTGACGTGGACGGGGCACTCGCGCAGGAACGTGTCCAGAACGTGGAAGCGCTGGTTCGCCAGGGGCTTTCCGTACGGGATGCTGCGCGCGCCGGGCTCGACCGTGGTGATGGGGTGACAGATCGACCAGATGGCCGCCTCCGTGGCGCCGCCGAGGCTCACCACGTCCAGCCCGGGAACACGGCTCCGCACTGCGCCGGCGAGGGTGACGGGTATCCAGTCACCCGACAGCATCGCCAGGCGGAGCCGGGAGACGTCGACACCGGGTTCGGTGCGGAGGTACTCCTCGAGCATCTGCATCTGCGCAGGCACGGAGTTCCACACGGTGACGGCGTGATCGGCGACCATCTCCGCCCAGTGCACGGGATCACCGCGGCGGGCCGCGTCGGGCAGGACGAGCGTGCCCCCGGTCGAGAGGGGACCGAAGATGTCGTACACCGACAGGTCGAAGCCGAGCTGGGCCAGTCCGAGCACACGGTCGTCGGCGGTCACCGAGAATCGGGCGTTGACGTCGTCGATGGTGTTGAGTGCGGCAGCATGACTGATCATCACACCCTTGGGAGTGCCGGTGGAGCCCGAGGTGTAGATGACGTAGGCGAGGTCGTCGGGTGCCGCCCGGTGCCGCGGGACGGCGTGGTCCCCCCGGCCGACGGGAGCCAGGGCGTCGACGGCGACCGCTCGCACACCCGCCGGGAGGTCGAGGGAGCGCAGCAGTGCGGACTGGGTGAGCACGAGGTGCGCCTCGGCGTCGGCCAGTACGGCGTTACGGCGCAGCGCGGGCTGCGTGGTGTCCACGGGCAGATAGGCGGCGCCTGCGAGCAGTATGCCGAGGACGGAGACGACCTGCTCCCAGCCCTTCTCCATCACGATGCCCACCCGCTGTCCGGGCCGGCCGCCGGCGTCGAGGACGGCGGCGGCCACGGCGCGTGCCCTGCCGAGGAGTTCGCCGTAGTCGAGGCTCCGCGAGGAGGTCACCACCGCGGTCCGCCCGGGGGTGCGTTCCTCCTGGTCGAGGACCGCGGTGTGCAGAAGCTGGTGGCGGAGTGCGGCGGCGGTGTCGTTGACGTCGGCCACGCAGCGTGTCTGCCGGACGGGGAGCGCCAGCGGGTCGGCGTCCTCCCAGGCGGCGGGAGCGTCGACCAGCCGCGTCACGAGATCGGCGAAGGCGGCGAACATGTCGTCGACCATGCCTTCGGGGAAGACTCCGTCGCGCACGTCCCAGTGGGCGAGGAGGCCGCCGCCGTCCTCCATCACCTGGCAGTCGATCCAGACCTGGGGGGTCTGGGTGATGCCGTGGACCAGCCGGCCTCCGGGCATCAGCGAGGTTGTGGACTCGGCGCCCGAGGAGCCGTTGACGGTGCTGGTGAAGGTGACCGGCAAGAGCGCCTCGGCGCGTCCGCGGCGGCGGGCCAGCTCCCGCTGTACCTCGACGCCCGAGCAGAGCCGGTGGTCCAGATCCTCCCAGAGGCGTGCCTGGACGGCTCGCATGCGGTCGACGAGCGTCGACCCTTCGGTGAGGTCCACGGAGAGCAGACTCGTGGAGCTGAAATCGCCGATGATGCGGTCGGTCCCGGGCTGCAGCGGGAGCCGGTTCTGCACCGTGAGGCTGAGGGTGAACCGGGGATGGCGGCTCCAGCGGCCGATCGTCTCGGCGAAGGTCTGCAGGAGGACGCCGGAGGCGGTCAGACCGGCCTCGGTGGAGCGCAGGGCCAGGGCCGCCAGCTGCGCGGGGGTCAGCCGCAGTCCGTGCCGCGTGAAGCGCGGCGGGGCACTGAGCGAGTCGGTGCGCAGCGGCAGGTCGGGGGCGGCCGGCAGGTCATCGATCCGGGACCACCAGTAGTCGCGGTCCCGCCGGTAGCGGGAGCCCTCCCGCACCCCTCCCGCAGCCAGGACGTGGTCACGAAACGTCGCGTCCGGCGGTTCGGGCCGCGCGGTGCCCGTACACAGGTCCGCCAATTCCTCGAGCAGCAGCCGGATGCTGCTGTAGTCGCAGATGAGCAGGTCGACGGCCACGTGCAGAAGCAGCGCCTCGTCGGTGTCGGTGACCCGGATGTCGAACAGGGGCCACGTGTCGGTCTGCCGCACCTGGTGGGACATCTCGCTCCGGGTCGACTCCAGGGCCCGCGCCTCGGCCTCCTGAGTGGCGCCGCGCAGGTCCTCGTGTCGGACGCGGTAGTGCGGGACCTTCGGGAGCACCCGCTGGTACCCCTCCGCCACGACCACGGCGCGCAGCATGGGGTGACGCTGAATCAGCTCGTTCCAGGCCTTCTCGATCCGTTCGGCACCCCAGCGCGGGAGGGAGATCTCCAGGTAGCCGTGGCACGCCACGCCGCCGTAGTCGAACGCCTCGCTCCGGCCGAGCAGGTAGGCCGACTGGACGTCGGTGAGCGGGAAGGGCTCATGGGACGACGCCGGGTCGGCGCTCACGGCGGGCCCGTACTCCTCAGCGCGCAACAGAGCGAGGATGGCGTCACGGTGTGCACGGAGCGCCTCCATCCGCTCCGGTGTCATCACTCCTTGGGGTGCGCGATATCGGAGCCTTCCCTCCTCCTCGTGCATCACCACACCGGCCGCGTTCAGTTCGGCCACGAACTCCCCGACATCCATGATCCGTTGCCTTTCGTTGCCCTTGGGCGCACATGTGAAACAGCCACGCGAAGAATGACAGCCTCTTACATCGGCACTGATGAAGTTCTGGATACCTGTCCGACCGGCACCAGGGCCGATCTGACGGGCACAGGGATGACGAACGACAGAGATCCGCCCAGGCGCACGCCAGGATGCCCGGCCGAGATGCCTGGCGGTCCAGGCCCCCCGAGGATGCGCGCAGAGACGGGCGCGACGGATCAGCAGCTCTCTTCTGCGGGCTCAAGGACCGCCAGGCAGCCGGCATGATGGAGCGTCCGAAATACACGGAGAGTTGGCACTTCGAGGATCTGCACGTCAGAAGCGGTTCCACCCTCGCCGACCACGCTGTGGTGTTCCTCAGCCGGGTCTCCCGCGCACTCCGGAACTTGGCCGACTCGGCCGACCACGCGGCGAAGTTGGTGCGGAATGCGGACGCGGCACGGCGAAACTGAACCGGCACACCCAGGTAGGCCAGCAGACGTGCTCTCCGCACGAGCGGAGGTGAGCCGCCTACTACCGCGAAGGAACAAGGCCGACCTCCAGCGCACAGCCCCGGCCCCACCGCGCTGCCCTACGGTGAGTCGAACCGAAAGGGCGTCCGTCAGCCGTGGGAGTCCTCTGGGACTTTTCTGGGACTTCCGGCTTCATCAACCGGCACGAGCATGAAACAGCTGAAAGACCATTCGCGCAGGTCAGCGGCCAAATCCCCCTCATCGTGGCAGGTCACCACGCTGGCTGGTCTCTTCCGGGACATCTGACCGGCGGGGTGTTGTGCCCCTTGGACCCAAGGGGCACAACACCTCAACACTCCATCTGACCTGCGAATACTCACCTTCACAGCCCTTCACTGATCCCTGTCGCTTTTCAGTACCTTGTGCAACGCACGTGCAAGATGATCTTGAATGAATGATGGGGCGTCAAGAACACCTGAGTAACCGTCAGTCTTTACGGAGGGTTGTCGCCGAAGTGGCCTCGCAACATCCGATGCCTGTCGGGTCACGCCGACCGCGTCTGGGCGACGAGGTGAGCCGCCATCTGCCCGACGGCTCCGGCCTCGCGACGCAGCCCGGGGTCCGACCGCGCATCCAAGTTCTCCGGCTGACCACTTCGCCACGCAGAAGAGGACCCGCACCAGGGGGCGCGTCCTCTGTCGTAGACGGGCGCCGTGTCACGGCCTGAGCCTGCGCCCACCTCGTGGGAGCACCCGCTGCGACGTCCGGGCCGACGAGGTGTCGGGCCGCCCCACGATGAGCAGCGTGACAAGTCTCCGCGCCCCAGGCTCTGGCCCTCAGCACATAGCCGTGGGGACGGCCGAGACCGACCGCCAGCTGACCGACTCCACCCGCCTGATGTACTCCTCCGACACGGCCGCCTTCATTGCCTGGTGCGCGAGCGTTGGTCGGCGGCCGCTGCCTGCTAACGCGGAGACGGTCACTAGATACGTGGCGCACTTGACCGTGAGTTAGCCACGGCTCGTTGTCAGTCCCGGCTTCTAAGCTGCTCTCGGCGTTAGACCGATGGGGTGGAGGATTCCGTGGCACGGCAGTTGACGACGTACGAGCGGTTGGCCTTGATCAGTAAGTGGAAGAGTCCGCCGGGGCCATCAGAGGAGCGTCGCCTCAGGCGGGCAGAGGGCATGGTGCGGGCTGCGATTGATCAGCATGCGGCCTTCCATGGCGTCAACATCCACGTGGAGGCCAAGGGCTCGTACCCAAACAACACCAACGTCCGTGGAGACAGTGACGTCGATATCAAGGTCCAGTTGAACGAGTGCTTCTATTATGACGGGCAGGTGCCGATTCTCGCTGGCCCGGACTACACGGGGTCCTGGACGAAAGACGTCCTTCGCCGCGAGGTCTACGCAGCACTGGACGCCTCGTTCGGAAACGTGGAGTCGGATCACAACATCGCCTTCTACGTACCCGAAGTCCCAGGTAGCCGTCCCAGCACCGACGTCGTGCCGTGCTTCAAGTACGTTCTGTATGACGGTGCAGCACCGGGCGGGATGTACGAAGGAAGTGTGGTCTTCGGCCAAGATGGCAAGAAGATCGTGAACTGGCCCGAGCTTCAGTTCGCCAATGGGCGCGCGAAGAACACCGCGACCCACCAGCGATACAAGTTCGTTGTGCGAGTGCTGAAGAACGTGGAGAACGACCTCACAGCCGAGGGCGTCATCGAGGCCCTGCCCTCCTACTTCTCCGAGTGCCTGATCTACAACGTGCCCAATCCCGTCTTCTTGAACGGGGACCTCGATGACGCCGTCAGCGCGAGCTTGGCTGAGGTCTACCGACAGCTCGACTCAGCCACCGAACGCCAGCTCATGCAGGAACCAAACGAGATCAAGATGCTCTTCGGTTCGGAGCAGAAGTGGAGGGAGCAGGATGCCCTGGACCTGATCCTCCACGGCTGGCGCTACCTGAATTACGGAGGCTGAGGATGAACCAGGCCACCGCCCTTCGGACCGGCGCCACCATCGCCACCACGATCTACACCGGCGTACTAGTGGCCTTGGGCCTGTACCCGTCCGAGTTTCGCTACCTGTTCGCCTACGTCCCATCTGTCGTCGGCTATGGCGTACTCGCCTTCGACAAATGGGCCTGGCATTGGCCTGGTATCCACCGTCTTACTGGCCGCCCATGGGTCACGGGGACATGGCGTGTTGTGTTGTCCCCCAGCCCCGACAGCCACATCCCCGAAGGGGGTAACCGGGGCCCGATCACGACATACATGACCATCGAGCAGACGTTCTGGAGCCTGCACGCGATGCTCCGCACCGCGGAAAGCACCTCCCACTCCAGCAACGCCACTCTCAATGCCCCCGAGAACTCCAGTACGTGCGAAATCGGGTTCCTCTACGAGAACAGACCTCGTGTCGAGCATCAGCACCGTAGTCCTCGGCACGAGGGTGCTTGCCGCATAGCGGTCACTGGTCTGTCTCCCAAGGTCGCCTCGGGTCACTACTACACGAGCCGCTTCACCGCTGGAGACATGGATTTCACTTTCCTCGACCGGTCCACCGACTACGGCACTTTCGCCGAAGCACAGGACGCCGACCCTCAGCACCGCTCCGCCTGACCCAGCCTTCCTACGCCTCGAAGTGCCGGAACTGCCGCCGCGATACACAGAGGGTGGGTGTCGTGTCGTCGTGGGACAGCGCAAACCCATTCTGACTTCGGGAAACCGTTGGCCCCTGCGCCCGGACCTTGCCAGAATCATGAGGGTGAAGGCAACGCAGATACGCCGGCAGCACCTCGTCTCGCAGGTCCTGCTCAAGCAGTTCACCACAGCCGGGCCGGAAGGCAGCGGCCTTCAGTTGCGTCCCGTCGATGTGCAAAACCCGGAGCGTCGGAACAAGCTCGCGAGCACACGGACGTGCGGCTGGGCCGACACCTTCGTGGCGTTCGACTCCGCGTCTGCTGAGAAGTTGTGGGACTCCGTAGAGAGGGGCGCTCACGCTGCCATCGAGGCAGTGTACGCAGGCACACCGTTCGCCGATCCCCTGCACGTCGAGGCTCTGCGTGACCTGATCGTGCTGCACTACGTGCGGTCACACCGCTATCGCGACGTGTACACCAACGCGTTTGAGACCGTGCGTGTGAAGGTCCGCAGGGAGGTCGTCGGACGGTTCCCGGACCCGCTGCGCCGTGAGGCGTTGCGGCAGACCGGGCTGCACCTTGCCAGCGAGGGCGCCCTCAATGCCTTCGCTGGGCGTCTCGTCGAGCAGTCCGAGGTCACCCAGGGCTTCGGAACAGGCGCACTGTTTCGCACCAGCATCGAGAGCATGTTCAACAGAGTGCGTGCCACGGCTTCGAACTGGCGGTTGGAGGTGTTGACGCCAGAAAATGGGCAGTTCTTGATCGGCGACAATCCAGCGGTGACCGTGCGTACGGATACCAGGCCCTGGTCGTACAACATGGCCATCGGTGACGCACACTCCATCGTTTTGCCGATCACTCCCCGACATCTCCTGGCCCTGGGAAGGAACAACATCGTTAGCACCATCCCTCGGGCCCTCATGGACCAAATCAATATCGTGCAAATCCGCGCTGCCGATTGCTACGTCTACATGCACCCTCGGAGTACAAGGCTCGAGATGTTCGCGAGAGAGGCGGCGAAGCGGTGGCGAGCGGAACGCGTGAGCCCCTACCGCGCGTCGGCGTCGGAATCGAGGAACAGGAGATCGTAGACAGGGCCGCCGGGGGGGTACTTCTGGGTAGAGACTGGACGGCTGCGCCCCCGACGCCCACGGCATCCCGTACGGCGAGGGCTGGAACGGCGGTGTGTACTGGACTGGGCGCTGCTGGTCTCCACCGTCGACAGCGCCTACCGGCCCGGACCCCTACACGTACCGGGCGAGCATTCGCCCAGCCGCCTCGAAACCCGGGGTGATACGCCCCGGTCCTCGGCTCGCTGATCAGTGCCATGGCCAGGGTGTTCTACACGGTCAGGAAGAGTGCGGTGCGGGTACGGCGCGTGGCGCGGTCGAGTCGACGCACGGGCCGTACCAGAGATGGGAGGGCAGGCGCGCACATCGAAGCCGGCAAGGTCATCAAGACCACGAAGGGCAGCAGCGCGGACATGTCCGTCGAATACAAGGAGACGGCCCGGGGCGGCCTCGCGGTGAACATCATCGAGTGCTAGGCGGATGCGCCCTGACCAGCACTTTCGTGTCTTTCAGCGCTGTCATGGCCTTCCCTGCTTACGCGACGGAAAGTCACTGAAACCTCCCTGGGGCAGACGTGAAACTCCCTGATAAGTCCCTGGGATGTCCCTGCTCCACCTCGTTCTCGGAGGGATGTCGGGATGGATGCCGAGCTCGAACCGCGGACTACTTGCCGGCGCGGACCAGTGCGATGGCGCGGGCCCGGAACCCGGGAGGGTAGGGAGGAGGCATGGCTACCAGCCTTAAGCGCTCTGCGCGTCCCCGCCCGGCGGGCGAGGTTTCGCGGCGACCATCGAGCTGCCTCTGGGCGAGCCATCGGCACATCGACCCTCTGCGGGGCTCTGGCCTCCGAAGTTCCACTTCGCGCTCCAGGCGCTCCCCCCAGGGCCGAAGGTGAGCCCAGTATCCATGCAGCCGAACGCGAAGAAGAAGCGTGGCAGAGATACAGATCCGCAGGCGATCGGGCGCATACGCCCGATCGCCTCCTTCTACGCTCCGGTCCCCGCTAGTGATCCTGGGCGGTAGAGCGGGGGATCACCGGCTTCTTCTCTGCTGAGGGTGGAACGGGCAGTACGCCCAGCGTGGTGAGGTCATCGACACTGATCAGACTCCCCTCATCTACAGCAGCGAGTAGCCGTTCCTGCTCGGGTTCGATTGCAACCAGGGAGCCAAGGACATTCAGAAGGCTCAATAGCTCCGTGGTGTACTCCGGAGGCCAAGTTTCTGGGTTGCGGTCGTTCAGTGGAGTCTGGCGCTCCACATCAGGTTCGCGCTTGCGGAAATCGAACCACTTCTCGACGACCCGCACACCACCGATCCGGTAGTCCCAAACTTCCGGTGAAACTGGCGCAATGGTGCCGGAGCCCACGGTGAGTGTGTGGGTGGTTTCGTCATACTCGATGGTGTCGGGCATGCCGTGCGGGGTTTCGCCGATAGGGGCGGTGCACAGGGGGCGGATACCGTCAGGAAGTCTTGGAGTTTGCTGGGGGCGCCCGGCTTCCGGATTGCTGTAGCGCTCACCGTAAGTGTGCAGCCACAGGACTCTGCGACCGATCTCGGTGACCTGTTGCCAGAGCTCGGGGCTCCGGGTGAGGGGGACGCGGACTCCACCTGCGGTGCGTTCTTCCTTGTAACGCTCACTGTACCCAGCGTGGCCTGCGATACCTGCGATGTACGCGAAGAGGTCTTCGGCGGTGATAGGAACTCCGATGGCCTGCTCCACTGCCGGCAAGAGACCCGGTGTCACGTTGGCCTGAAGGCCATGGGGATCCCGGTGGAGAGGGATTATGCGCCCAGCCTGAGTACCCTTGAAGTGGTGGTTGTCGGGAATGAGTGCGGTGAACCCCACTGCCGGCCCGGGACGGCCAGGTTCTGTGTGCAGCTCTGAAAGATAGACCTGGGCGGGCCCCTGGACGAACCAGAGGGGCGGTCGGGGGCGGTCGATGACTCTGCGGTCGGCGATGAGCCACTGCCGGTCGAAGGTCATTCTTCCGTAGCGGATGAGCTTCGGAGACTGGTCGGTCTCTTCGGACAACGGGAGCAGCGAACCGGGCTCGTGTCCCGGTAGCGGTGGCTCGGCCTTTTCAGGGGTTCGGTCGTCCGTTGCCTTCATCAAGGCGGCCTTGTGGTTCTTCGGGGCCTTGATGAGTCGCTTCCAACGATCGATTAGTACGTCCTGGATAGGAGCGACCGGCCAAGTCCGGTTGTTCTTGTTACCCGAAGTGGTCCAGGGCAAGAGCAAGTTCAGAGTGGGCATGCCCTCCCAAGCCACTCCGGCACCAGGTTGGAACGGGGCCTGCCACTCAGAAATGCAATCCTGCCACTCGGCTCCATCCTGGTGACCGTCGATGCCGAGGCTCTCCAGCCAGGTGAACTTTTCCTCGCGTCGCCCCGGAGGGACGTCGAGCCGACGGATGTGCGCCGGCGTGTCCGGGTTAGGGTCTCCATGGCGGACGAAAACACCAATGCACACCTCCTCTTGCATCGCCTGGAAGATCCGCGTGCTGGCATTGGACTGTCGGCCTTCGGGAGACAGACCAATGATCCAGCCTTCATCGGCGGCCTTGCGTAGGTAGCTGCGCATACCCGCTGTACCTTGACTATCCAGGTATCCAGCGTTGGTGATGAACGCGACTATTCCAGCCGGCGGTTTGTGAGCCCCATCATGCGGGCTCTCGGCAAAGGCTTTCCAAGCCGCCCATGCCCAGAAGTAGATGTAGAGGTTGTGCAGGACATAGTCGCGACGGCGCGACCCAACGGCGCGGAACTGGTCGAGAATGGGCCCGGAGCCGACCTCATTTCCCTCGACCACCCAGCGCCCTAGACCGGCCCGTTTGGCTCCTGCGCGGTAGGGAGGGTTGCCAATGACGACCATTACGTTCTCTGTTGTCTTGACCTTGTTGGCAAGCCGACGGTGCTTGGCAATGGCCTCGTAGTGGAAGCCAAGACGCACTTCGAGAGAAGGGTCGTCCAGTGTGTCGGTGACATGCAGGCGGACTGCGTTGTCAGCGATTCCGACTTCATGAGCTTTGAAGGCATGGCTGATGCGCAGTTCGGCCACGGCGTATGGACCGGTCTGTTTCTCGAAACCGATGAGGCGATCGGCAAGTTTGCGCAGCTTGGACGGTTTGATACCCGATCCATATTCACTTTCCACGTCCTTGGCAACGCGGTCGATGATGTTGATCAGGAATGTGCCGGTACCAGTGGCGGGGTCGACGACTGTCACTTCGTCGCTTGCGAACCCCTCGCTCTGCCCTAGTCGGCTGCGTAGTACAGCGTCGGTAAATCCCACCATGAAGCGCACCACTTCGCTGGGAGTGTAGTAGATACCGGTCTTCTGCCGCAGTTTCGAGTCGTAGGCGCCCAGGAACCCCTCATAGAAGTGGAGGTACGCGTCACCGGTCTCGTCCTCGAACAGAGCGGGGTCGACAGCGGAAATCACTTGCACAAGCACTCCGACGACACCGCGCAGGTCGTCAAGAGCGTCGTCGGTGAGGACTGCCAAGGCTTTACCCATGAGGGCGTGCCGCTTGCCCAGTTTTCGCGCGACATCAGGAAGCGGCTGGGTTTTCAGATCGATGCCCTCGATCTGTGCAAGGAGCAGTGCGAAAGTGACTGTCTGGGCGTACTGGTCGGCGAATGACTCCGGCGTAGCGTCAGGAAAGAGTAGGTTCTTCCAGTCATCGGCAACGATAGTGAAGGCGCGCTGCGCTTCCTCTTCAGCTTCGCGAGTTAGTTGCTCTGCCACTTCGTCGCGCAGCAAGCGGCTGAGGCCGGCGATGCGTTTGACCAAGTCGCTCAGACTGGCCGGTTGCTGGGGTGCCCAGCTGAGAAACATGGCGAGGAGCTGTGCGAACTGCTCATCGGCAGGGACCACGTTGCCCTCACGCAGGTCACCTGTGAGCAATGCGGTCTTGCCAATCTGCTGTCCCTCGCGAAACAGCGCCCACTGCTCCCCGTCGGTGTACAGGAGGTTCGGCAAGACGCGGATCTTTTCCCATTGCCGACGATCATGACTCTTTGCCTGCCACGCGGTGGGGTCAACACCCTTGCCCGGCCTCTTGAGTTCAACGTGACCGATGATCTTGCTGCCGACGCCTATGGCGAAGTCGGGGCGCGCGCTGAGCTGCTTGATGCTGGTCTGACCGTAGGCAACTGCGCTGATGTTCTGGCGCTTGGCCATTCCGCGCAACAGGCCCTCCACTGGGGAGGTCAGGGCTTCCTCCTCGCCGCCGGGGCCGTTGAGCTTTGCGGCGACTTCCTTACCGAATGCCGAGATCAAGCCGTTGACTGATTCGTGCTGTTCCTCATGGGCAGCGCCCTCGCCTGACACATTCCCCCCCTATCAAGTCCACTCAGTTGAGCAAAGATCATATGCGCGTGGTGGCTAGCTCGCGCGGCGTTGCAGCAGTAGGTCTCGATGGGTCTGCCGTCTGCTCGGCCAGCGGACCTGCCCTTGGGCAGGTCCGGGCTACTCGCCGTCATCCGTGAACGTGCGAGATGGTCCGGAGCCAGGTTGATGCCTACTCCAGGATGTCCAGTGGGGGGAGAGCCTCCACGATCTTCACCGTCTCTACGCTGACGGTCACGATCCGCTTGAGGAGGTCGATGATGTAGCGCGGATCATCGGACCAGTCGTTGGGGTCGTTGACGATGCCGCTCAGCTTGTCGGTCTTGACGTAATAGCGGTCAATGATCCACTCAATCGCGGAACGCGCGCCGAGCTGGTACCGGTACGCCTCCTCTGGGATGTTGGAGAGGGTCACGCGACTGTTGTAGATGATCGTGGTTTTGTCCTTATCCCCCTTCCTGGAGGGGAACTTCAGTTTGGCGGCCACGCGATACAGTTCAGACGGGGGTGTGTCCTTGGCGCCGGTAAAGTCTTCTACGATTCCGGCGTACGGCTCGGCGGACTCGTAATTGATGTGCAGGTCTGCGAGTTTACGGCCGGCGTCGGCGAAGCCGCTGAAGTCCTGAGCCTTGGGGATACGCGGCAGAGACTTCTTCAGGTCGGCGGCGAACTGCTCACGGTACTGCGGGGAGTGCAGGAGACCGTAGACGTAGTAGAAGATGTCGTCCTTGGTGATGGATTCGCCGTTATACGTCTTGCGATAGTCGAAAAGAGCGGCATCGCTGATGTTATCGACGCGTTCGTAACCGTCGCCCTCGGTAGCGGAGAATAGATCGTCGCCAGCACCGAGCTGACGGTAGGAGTAGCGGGGAAAGAACTGACCTCCGCTTCCCGCTCCCGTTACGTGCAGGTCCGGCAGCGAGTCGGTCATGAGCACGGAGAACGGCACGGCAGAACCGTTCCCTACGTTGTAAATGCCGAGGTTCTCGTGCTCGGGTGTCGGGAAGATCTGCGGAAGCTGGTAGGACCGCTGATTAAGGCGCTGGTCGAAGTACGCCCACTGCTTTGTGAACGGACGGTAGGTGCTGCCACAGACGGAGTCCCTATCAAAGGCGTAGACGACACCCTTTCCGATCCGGTCCTTGTCCGACTCGTTCCAGCTAATCTTCTTGGGGTCCAAGTCGATGAACTTCGACACGTCCGCCGCTGTTGCAGTGGCGATCTCTGCGGCCTTGCAGTACTCCGCGAACCCTTCCATCTGGCTGTTGTAAAAGTCGATCATTGATCGAGCGTTCGCCGAGAGTTTCCGCTTGGAGAAGTTGAAGAGCCAGGCGTCACGTCCGGTCTTCAGGCCGCTGGAGTGCAGTGTGAACACAGCTTCGGACTGGGGAGCCTTTCCCTTCTCCCCGATGGCCCGGAACGCCCCAAACTGCTGGTCGCGCTGGTTGATCCAGTCCCCTTCGGCGCTGGGAACTATCTGCTCCCACTCGACTGTGCTGAGGTCCTGGCTAGCGACGATGGCGAGTTTCCGCTCTCGGTTGAGGTAGTCGCCAATGTCCCGGTAGTGGAGCTCGCAGTCCGTTCCTGCCGCGTCACCGCTCTTGATCAAGAGGAGGATGGCAACGGTGTTGCGGCTGCCGGAGCCGAAGATCTTGCCGCCTTCCTTCTGGGAAAGTTCACCGGCAGTGCGCTGATTGCCACGAAGGTTGTAGCAGTAGATCGCATCGAACTCCTCGACGAGCGACTTGCGCAGGCCATCCGCCGTGTTGCCGTCAATGTAGCCGCCGTTAGAAACGAAGCAGACGACGCCCTCATCCTTGATGCGGTCTGAGGCCCAGCGGATGGCGCGGATATAGGAGTCGTAGAGGGAATTCTTGTTTGATGCAGTCGACTTGGCAGCGTACGTCGTGCGGACGTGCTCGTCCAGCGCCTCGTACTTGAGGTTCTGGTTATCGTCGTTCTGGCTGTCCTGCCCGACGGAATAGGGAGGATTACCGATGATGACTCGGATGTCCTGTGCCTGCTGCTTTTTGGCCCGCTCGCTGTTACCTTCGAGCCCGCTGAACAGATTTTCCGCGTTGTCCTCGGCAAGCTGGAATGTGTCGGTGAGGACGATACCCTCGAACGGGATATACTCATCGCCTTCACACTGATCGTGGAATGCGGCCTCGATGTTGACTGCGGCAATGTAGTACGCCAGGAGCACAATCTCGTTGGCGTGGAGTTCGCCGACGTACTTCCGGAGCAAGTCTTCCGGCTTGATGAGCCCGGACTGCAGGAGGCGCACGACAAAGGTTCCCGTGCCCGTGAAGGGGTCGATGATGT
This sequence comes from Streptomyces sp. NPDC005791, assembly GCF_042871485.1. NCBI lineage: Bacteria > Bacillati > Actinomycetota > Actinomycetes > Kitasatosporales > Streptomycetaceae > Streptomyces > Streptomyces sp. NPDC005791. Next base: position 96,100 of record NZ_JBIAIP010000017.1, on the reverse strand, counting down.
GGACGCCTTCATCGGACAGGGAAAGGCCGAGGTGCTTGCCCAGGGCTTGGTTCGTCGCCCGGAGGATGAAGTCCACGACTTCGACAGGGGTGTAGACGATGCCGAGCGCGGCGGCTGTCTTGGGCAGGGCGGTCTTGAAGAACTTCTCGTATAGCTCGGTGATGACGCGTTGACGGCCCTCGTGGTTGTCGATGCCCTCGGCACGTACGCGTACGGATTCGTAGAAGCTCTCGAGCTTCTTGGCCTCGTCCCCGATCGCCTGGTCTTCGAGGGTGTCTAGCACGCGCTGCATGGCGCGGGCGACGGGGTTGTGCTCCGAGAACGCGTAATCCTTGAACAGTGCGTCGAAGACGGGCTTCGTGATGAGGTGCTGGGCGAGCATGTCGATGGCATCGTCTTCGCTGACACCGGGATTTATGTTCGCGCGCAGCTCCTCGACGAACGTCTCGAACGCCTTCTTCTTCTGCGGAAGCTTCAGGGACACCCTGATGCGGGCGACGTGTTTCTCGGCGATCTGTGCAATGTCCTTGGCCCAGTCCTCCCAGTAGTGCCGCTCGCCAACCTTGTTGACGATCCTGGCGTAGATCGCCTCACGCCAGTCCTCAACACCGAAGGCGCTTTGCACCCAGCGGGCCGCAGCTGCATCGCCCTGCGCATGTCCGGTGCCGTCACTGAGGGAATCGGTCTCCGGGCCGGCATGGCCAACCATGATGTTGTCGGGACGCTTCTTGTTCAGTTCCAGCTGGTTGACGGTCGCGTTGAAGCGGTCGTCGTGGGCGCGGAGCGCGTTGAGGACCTGCCAGACGGTCTTGAACCGCTGATTATCGGAGAGGGCTTTGTCGGGGGCCATGCCTGCGGGAATTCCGACAGGCAGGATGATGTAGCCGTAGCTCTTACCCTCGGCCAGGCGCATGACGCGTCCAACGGACTGGACGACGTCCACCACGGAGTTTCGGGGGTGGAGGAAGAGCACGGCGTCTAGATCGGGGACGTCGACGCCTTCTGAGAGGCAACGGGCGTTTGAGAGGATCCGGGCCTTGTTCTCGCCGGGGTCCTGCTTGAGCCAGTCCAGCAGGACGTTGCGGCGCAGGGTGTTGTAGGTGCCGTCGACATGCTGGATCTCGCATTGCAGAATATTGTCGTCGGTGCCGTCGTAGGCGTCGACGACGTCGGCGAATAGTTCAGTGATTTTCTTCGAGTCGGCGATGTTCTTAGCGAAGGCCACAGCCCGTTTCATCGGCGCCTCGCCCGCTTTGAATCCACTTCCGTCGGCGAAGGTACCGGTGCGCTTGGCCAAGCCATTCCAGCAACCGATGATCTTCACGGCGTCGTCGAGATTCGACAGTTCGCTGTTCTGGTCGGCGAGTTGCTGCTGCAGTGATTCGGCGGCGTACTGCTCATCGACGGTGAGGATCAACACCTTGTAGTCGGTAAGCAGGCCCTGCTGGACGGCCTTGCCGAAGCCGAGGCGGTGGAATTCCGGTCCGAAGAGAGCCTCGTCGTCCATGGAGGCCAGAGCGACTTCTTGCTGCTTGGCGTCGGTCTTGGTGTCATCGCTGAAGATGCGCGGGGTCGCCGTCATGTATAGGCGGCGGGCTGCCTTGACGTAGACGTTGTTGTGGACCTTCACGAAGCTGGACTCGTCCTGCGGGGTGAGCGAAACCCCGGTGGTGCGGTGCGCCTCATCACACAAGATCAGGTCGAACTCGCCCACACCAGCCTGCTGCGCCTGGGACACCGTAGCGATCGACTGGTAGGTGGAGAAGATTACGGTGAGGCCAGGGCCGGCCTCCACGCTTTCCATCTGCTCGACGAGCTTTGCAGGGTTGGTGGTGGCGGGAAACGCAAGATCGTAGGTAGCCATGTCCTGCAGGTCGCCACTCGTGGCGGCCTGCTTACTGACTTTTGTGTCAGAACAGACTGCGAAACTGTTCATCGGGACCTGCGCCTGCGCGGTCCACTCGCGCAGAGTCTGCGAGAGCAGGGCGATGGACGGCACCAAGAACAGGATGCGAGTATGTCCGCCCTCGCCACGCTCGGCTCGCTCCCTCTGTAGCCGCTCCACGATCTGCAAGCCGGTGAAGGTCTTACCCGTGCCGCAGGCCATGATCAGCTTTCCGCGGTCGTGGTCCGCGAAGCCGTCGAAAACCGCGTCGATCGCCTCTCGCTGGTGCGGGCGCGGAGCCTTCTTATGCTTGAGGCGGAGCTCGAAAGTCTCGCCCGGCTTGGGCCAGACGATGTCCCAGTCAACGGGGCTGTCGTTGATCTCCGCGAGACCGATACGCGTGACGGGGATCTGCTGGCCTTCAAGGGCTGCTTCGGCGTTGGGGCCCCACTTCTCCGTCGTAGAAATGATCATCCGACGAGTGAAGCTGCCCTTGCCGGACGCAGTAAAGAAGGAATCTATATCAACCTTCTGCACCGTGTGCTGCGGCTCGTAGAACTTGCACTGGATGGCACAGAGCCCGCCCGTCTCCCGGTCCTGAGCCACGAGATCGATGCCGACATCCCGCTTGTCGCTCTCGGCCCCTGGCCAGTCGGACCACATCCATACCTGGCTGAACTGCTGGGTCCACTGCGGATCGGTTCGCAGGTACTGGACCATGAGCTGTTCGAAGCGGGTACCGCGGTCACGATTCGTGTGGGAGCTGTCGCGGATCATTCTGAGAACGTCGTGCACCGATGTGGCCACTGTGCGTCGCTTCTCCCTCTTCGTGGACGGGTGGGACCGTGTGCTGGAGTGTCTGAGCCACGCTAAACCAGACCAGTGGCCACCAGGGAATCCCTCCCGCCGTCCGTTCACACGTGCTCTGAACCGCCCGGGCCAGGTGAAGCATCCTCGGTTGAGCGGCTTAGCTCGCTACTGAGTATTTCAGCTGGCTGCCCTGCGCACGGCGATCTACGACGCTGGAGCATGCCTGTCGGACTCTGGCCACCCACATCTGGTGGCCTTGTTGGAGGCGGTGACGTGGACTGCGACACCGCCCGAGCAGCACTCTTTGGCGTCACGTCGACAGGAAGACGTTACTTACATCGTCTGCGGTGATGAGCGGCCCGCGAGAGGGAGCGAGTAGCTTGCCCAGCCAACGGTCCTCTTGCGGCAGGAGTGCCTCGATCCTCATGCGGGCCGCACCGCGTGCTTCGGCGTTATTGTCACCGCACAGCGCGTCGTACTGGCGGAGCCCGGCTGCCCAGCACGACGCGCGGAATATCCAGAGCGTTCGTTCGATTGGCCTCCTTGCAGAGATCGCGGGAGGGGGGCGCTGGTGGCCGAACTGATGATGTTCCGGCAGGACGCGGACGGACGGGATGTCGAGCTGGCCGGCTCGACGGTGGCGCTGGAGGTGGAGCTGCAGCGGCGGGTCGAGGCCGGCCTGGAGCAGATGCTGGGCGTCCGTTTCCTGGCATCGGAGTACCAGACCGGCCCCTGGCCCCGGGGGCGGATCGACACCCTGGGGCTCGATGAAAACGGCAGCCCGGTGGTGATCGAGTTCAAAAAGGGCTCGGACAGCGGGGTGATGTCCCAGGCGGTCTCCTAGCTGTCCTGGCTTGAGTCGGCGCACCACGAGTTCGAGGCGCTCGTGCGGAAGGTGTTGGGGGCGGAGGCAGCTGAGTCCGTCGACTGGCGTCGTCCGCGGATGATCTGCATCGCGGCCAGCTTCTCGCACCACGACCGGGTAGCGGTGCAGAGGCTGCCTGAGCGGATCGACCTGGTGCGCTACCGGATCTTCGACGGCAACCTTCTGGGGCTGTTGCTCGTCGATTCCGTGACCGGCTTCCCGAGTCCTGTCTCGTCTCGCCGGGGCCGGGAGCGGGTCACGGCGGTCGACGGCGTACCGACTGCTCCGGCAACTTCCTCGCCGGCCAGCGTCGGGACGGTGCCGGAGTGCCTGCGGCACTTGCACGCGGAACTGGACGAGGCGCTCACGGCATGGGGCGAGGTGGAGGTGGCGTCGTTGCGGCACTACATCGCCTACCGGCGGTTGGTGAACGTGGCGTCGGTGATCTTCCGTCCGAAGCACGAGGCGATCCTGGTGTACCTCAGACTCGACCCCGACACGGTCGAGCTGGAGGAGGGCTGCACCCGGGACATGCGCGGTATCGGACACCTCGGGACCGGCGACCTGGAGGTCCGTATCGTCTCGGCAGCCGACTTGGAGAAGGCGGCGCCGCTGATCCGGCGGGCGTTCGAGGCGGCCTGACATAACAGGAGGTGCGGCTGGTGCATCAGTTAGTCGATGCACCAGCCGCCCCTTTGGCGTCTGTGGGCCGCCGGCCCCGGCCTCTCCGCTCTCACGCTCATGCCTCCGGTCCGGCCAGCTCGAAGTCGGCCTTCGTCAGTTCGGCCCGCAGCCGCTCCTCGGCGACGTCGGCGTAGTGCGCGGACAGCTCGACGCCCACGAACCGACGTCCCTCACGCAGGGCCGCGACCCCGGTGGAGCCGCTGCCGGTGAACGGGTCGAGGACGGTGCCGCCCTCGGGGCAGACCTGGACGAGCTGCTGCATGACCTCGACCGGCTTCTGGGTGATGTGAACCCGGCCCTTGCGGGGCTGGGAGGCGATGTAGTGCCCCGGCAGGTAGAGGTCACGGGTGTTGTCGAGGGAGCCCTTGACGCCCCAGATGATGAACTCCGAGTCCTGCTTCGGCCCGCCCTTGCGGGGCCGGCTGGACGGCTTGATCCACGGAATCGTGCCGCTCCAGGTCCATCCCGCCATCTGCAGGGCGTCGGAGGTGGTCGGCTCCTGTCGCCAGTCGGTGAAGACCATCGCGACCGCGTGCTCGGTCGAGGCCCGGTACGCCTCGGTGAGCAGTTCGGTGAGCCAGGAGCGGTAGGAGCGCTGGTCGCGGTTCTCTCCCGGGAAGTTGGCGAGGTCGTGCGCCGAGTTGCTCGTGACGTACTTGGCACGGGCGGTGCGGCCGGTTCGATCGGAGCTGGTGCGGCCTCCGGAGTTGTACGGCGGGTCGGTGATCACCGCCTGGACGCTCTCGTCCGGGAGGGACTTCAGGACGGTCAGGGCGTCGCCTCGGTGCAGCGTGTAGCTCATGGGGAGGGCCTCTTTTCGGGCGCGGCGGAGTCTGGACCTGCTCCGGGCAGCGCTCAACGGCGCGCATTCGGTGCGAGGTTGCAGCGGAGGTTAACGGCGAATTTCGGCCGCGCCTAACGAGGTGGCTCCCTGCTTTGAGCCCCCGGACGGCAGTCGTTTGGTGCGGCCGGAATCCCGGTCTACTGTCTCGCCGTGCCACCGGGAAGGAGCCTTGCTTCACCCCCGTTGAGCTGTGCTTATCCGTGCTGTCTCGTCCAATCGAGCAGCGTCGGAGGCATGTTGCCCATCTGCCCGCGAGCGCCAGGAGGAGGCCCACGTGCACTGCCTGAGATTACGAGCGCGGCTGGCTGCCGCCGTGACCTGAAACCGGCGTCCGGGAGCTACCGACTCCTCTGACCCGGGCCCGCCGAGAGGCGGATGCACATCGGCGCGGTGCCGACGGCTTTGCACGAGAAGTCGGCACCGCGTCTCCTTCGAACACCGAGGAGCCACTGCGATGCAGCATGCCCTGACACACCCCCGCCCCGACCCACCTCCCTCGACCGGTCCGCACCGCCGTCGTGCTGAACGGCGGCGGTCGTGAAGAAGACGACAGGAGCGCTCGTCGGTCTGTGCGCCACCGGACCACTCCTGCTGGCACTGCCGATCCTTGGCATCGGTGCCGGGACCGCCTCGGCTTCGTGCTCGGCCGACGGTGCACAAGGTGTGGACGCCTCCGCCGTCGCCAAGCAGGTGAAGGCCATCCTGGACGGCGGCGACAAGGGCTCGGTCTCCGTGCCGGGGCTGGACGCGCCTGCCGACCAAGTGCCCAACGCCAAGACGATCCAGGCCACTGGCGTCGCGATGAACATCCCCGCCCGAGGGCAGGTCGTCGCCCTGGCGACCGCGCTGCAGGAGAGCGGCCTGCGGAACCTGACCTACGGCGACCGCGATTCGCTGGGTCTCTTCCAGCAGCGGCCGTCGATGGGCTGGGGTACGGCCAGCCAGATCCTCGACCCGGTGCACGCCTCGACGAAGTTCTACGAGGGGCTCAAGAAGGTCTCCGGCTGGCAGTCCCTCTCTGTCACCCAGGCCGCCCAGGCGGTACAGAAGTCGGGCTTCCCGGAGGCGTACGCCAAATGGGAGCCGCTGGCCACCGCCCTGCAGAAGGCCATCGAGCCCCTGCTGCAGAAGGCCGGCGGCGCATCGCCGAGCCTGTCGCCGTCCGGCTCTGCCGACACCGGCAGCCCCTCTCCCGATTCCGCGGGGGGTTGTTCGGCGGACGGCGACGGGACGGACTTCGGCACCATCCCGGCGGGTGCACTGCCGGAGGAGTACAAGATTCCCGCCTCCGCGCCGCCGAAGGTACAGACGGCGATCCGGTGGGCGCTCGGCCAGCTCGGCACCCCGTATCAGTGGGGCGGCACGTGCACCGACTCCCACGGCAAGAACCCGATGGGCCGCTGCGACTGCTCCTCCCTGATGCAGGGCGCGTACAAGGCCGCCGGAGTCACCCTGACGCGGACCACGTACACGCAGGTCAAGGACGGCAAGGCCGTCTCGGTCGATGCCCTCAAGCCGGGCGACCTCCTCTTCACCGAGGGGACGGCCGCCGTACCGGAACACGTCGGGATGGCGATCGGGCAGGGCCTGATCGTCCACGCCCCGCACACCGGTGATGTCGTACGGATCACCACCGTCGCGTCCTGGAAATCGCGGATTCTCGCGGCCCGCCGCCTCATCTGACCGGCGCTCCTCCCCCTCCTCACCTCCCCTCGCACCGCTGGTTCGCCCCGCCGGGCTTTGACGTACGCTCATTCGAACTGGAGTTCCCGTGTATCTCGCTGAACAGGTCATACAGCTCGCCTACGACCCCGGAATCAAGCCCAACGAGGGCGGGCTCCCTGGCCTCAACGTCCTCAAGCAGGTGATGGGCTCGATCAACTTGTTCGGGCTCATTGCCGTGGTCGGAGCCCTCGCCGTCAGTGCGGGCGTGTGGGCCTGGGGTCACCACTCGGGTGGTCACCAGGCCGAGGCGAACGGGAAGAAGGGCGTTCTGGTAAGCGCGGGCGCGGCCCTTCTGCTCGGTGCGGCCAACGGCGTGGTCGCCTTCTTCTCGACGCTCGGGACGCAGGTCCACTGATGGCTCAGCACTCCACCCACCCCGGCGGCGCATCTCGCGTGCGCCGCCGGGCTCTGCTCGGCACTGCCGTCCTGGCGGTCCTCGTCGCCCTCGCCGGCCTGGCCGCCTACCTCACCCGCGAGGGCCGAAGCCCCTCCGATATTACGGCGCCACCGCCGAGTTCGCCCACGGCGTCCCCGCCGTCCGCGGCACCGTCCGGGCCGCATACCCGGCCCCGCGCTCTCCCCGTTCCGCCGAAGACCCACGACCCGATCACGTACGGGAAGGCCGCCGCCGCAGCGCTGTGGTCGTACGACACCCGCGCGTACTCGCAGCCCGAGCTGCGCAAGGCGCTGCGCGGCTGGCTGACCACGGAGTCGAAGTACGCCGACCGGGCCTCCGTCGACCAGGCGGTCCCCTCGGCCGTGCTGTGGAAGGAGATGGCGGCCAACAAGCAGGTCGCCACCGCCAAGATCAACGAGGGGCACTTCCCGCACGCCTTCACCCAGGCCCTCCAGGACGAGCCCGGGGCGATCACCCAGGCGTACGTCTACGCCGTCACGGTCTCCGGCAAGCAGTCGATTCGCTGGAAGGGCTCGGCCGCCGGCGGCGCGGAGAGCCGTTCCACCACCCTCGCGGTCCAGTGCCGGCCCAACCACCCCTGCGCCCTGGTCGGCGTCATGCCGTCCGTCGCGCCCTGACCCTCGCCCCAGAACGGAGGTACGACCCATGGGAGTCTGCGACTTCCCGCTGATGGACAAGGTGTGCGGCGCTGTCGACTTCGCCACCAACCCCGCCGGCACCGTCACCGACGGCCTCGGCGCGTGGATCGCGAAGTCGGCGGGCGAGCTGGCGTCCAGCGCGGCCGACCTGGCCGCCAAGGCCGTCAACAAGACGACTGCGATCGACCTCAACGCCGGATGGTTCCGCGACAACTACGAGCTGCTGCTGCCCATCGGCCTCGCCCTGACCGTCGGCATCTTCTGCATCCAGCTCATGACCGCAGCCTGGCGCCGAGACGAACGCGCACTCGCCAAGGCGGCGTTCGGCACCATGACCGGAGTTCTGTTCAGCTTCTCCGCCATCGCCTTCACCACCGTCGCCATCACCGTGGTCGACGCGCTGTCCGACGGCCTCTTCAAAGCCGCCAACACCTCGATCGACGACGCGATCCGCCGTGTGATCAAGGTCGATCAGATGGGGGCCATGTACGGCCTCGGCTGGGGTGTGCCCGCGTTGGTCGCCTTCGGGTGCGCGATCGGCGCCTTCCTCTACTGGGGCGTGATGGTCGCCCGCAAGGTCGGCGTCCTGATCATGGTCGCGCTCGCGGTGTTCGCGGGTGCCGGCGGCGGCTGGGAGGTCGCGAAGCGGTGGCGGCGCGGCTGGATCGAGGCCACCGGCACCCTCATCGTTTCAAAGCTGTTGATGACCATCGTCTTCCTGATCGGCGTCTCCGCCATGGGCAAGACCGACGCCAGCGACGGAATGGCGGCCCTGTCCGACGCGATGGCCGGCATCGTCGTGATGGTCCTGGTGCTGCTCTGCCCCTACGCGACGTACAAGTTCGTGCACTGGGCCAGCGACGGTGGTGGCCACGACGACATGCACCGTACCGGCGTCGCAGGCATGGCAGTCGCTGCCGGATCCGCGAAGACCGCGGGCAGCCTCGCGATGCGGGCCAGCACCGGCACCCCCGCTCCGCAGGGGCCGAACCAGGTCCCCGGTGCAGGGACCGATGGCGTCGCCTCCGGTATCAACCCCTCGGGCACCAACCTCAGCAAGGAGGGCATCGACGCCGGCCCGCCCAAGCAGCAGACCCGCTTCCGGTACGGCGAGGACCCCAACGCCTCCGGCGACAAGGGCCGTGCCCTGATCCAGCGCCCCGGGATCCCGCCGCTGATCACCCGGCCCGGCGAGGACGAATCGGAAGGGGCCGAATCGACTGCCCAAGGCGTCGCGGGCAGCTCCGGTCACCTCACAGGAGCATCGACTCCGGGCGCCAACATGACCTCCATGCCGCCCGCCGACCCCGGACCTTCGGCCTCGGGCACTCCGGCGTCCGGGCCATCGGCCACCGGGTCTGCGACGCCGACGAACTGGGTGTATCCCACCCAGCCGCCGTCGGGTTCCTGACCCACATCTCCGGGGGCGGGCCGCACTCCACGGCCCGCCCCCGCCTCCCCACCAGCAGGAAGGTTTCGCCATGAGGTCCAGAAGAGCGCCGCGCGCCCCGTTCTCCGCCCGCTCCCACCGTCTGGAACCACCATGTCCGGCAAGCACCAGTCCTCCACGCCCACCGTGAAGTTTCCCCACCGCAGCAGGCGCGGCGTCCTGCTCGGCCTGACCGTCCCGCAGTTGGTCGTCGCCGGACTCACCGGCCTTCTCCTTCTCGCCGTCATCCTGGCCCGAGGCGTGGTCGGCGCTCTCAAGCTCATACCGCTGTGGGCGGTCATCGCCCTGCTCGTCTTCGTCCGCCACCGAGGTCGCGCGCTGGCGGACTGGGCCCCGATCGTCGTCCGCTATGCGCTGCGTCGGATGCGAGACCAGCTCGTCTGGCTCACCCGGCCCTCCCGGCGGCCGACCCGCGAGGGACTGCTCCACCTTCCCGGCACTGCCGCCAGCCTGCGCGTGGCCACCGCTCCCGATGGCAAGTACGGCGCCGTCCACAACCCGCACACCGGGACGCTGACCGCGGTGGTCAAGGTCTCCTCCCGCGCCTACGCCCTGCTCGACCCGGGCACCCAGCAGGCCAACGTCGGCGGCTGGGGACGCGCGCTGGCGGCCCTCGCCCGTACCGGACAGATCGCCCGCATCCAGGTGATCGAGCGCACCATCCCCGACTCCGGCGACGCGCTGCGCCGCTACTGGGAAGAGCACGGCCGACCCGACACCCCGATGGCCGGCGCGATCTACAACGAGCTGATCCAGAGCGCCGGCCCCGCAGCCGCCCCGCACGAGGCGTACGTCGCGGTGTCCTTGGACACCAAGGCGGCCCGTCGGCTGATCAACCAGGCCGGTGGCGGTCTCACCGGTGCCTTCAGCGTCCTCGCCCAGCTCACCTCCACGTTCGACCAGGCGGCGCGGACCGCCGGTCTCACCCCGACGGGCTGGCTCACCGCCCGCGAGATCGCCGCCGTGGTGCGCACCTCCTACGACCCGAAGGCGCTGGCGACACTCGACCGCTGGTCCACGGCCGTTCGCCCCGAGGCCGAGCCCGCCGCCGCCGGCCCCGTCGTGGTCGTCGAGAAGGCGGACCACATCGCCACCGACTCCGCCGTGCACGCCACCTACTGGGTGGAGAACTGGCCGCGCACCGAGACGTCGGCCGGGTTCCTGCACCAGCTTCTGTTCACAGGCGGCGTCCGGCGCACGCTGTCGCTCTCCTATGAGCCGAAGAACCTCGACGCCGCCCTGCGCGACGTGCAGCGCAAGAAGTCCAGCGTGATCGCCGACGCCGCCGAACGGGCCCGGCGCGGTCAGGTCGACTCCGAGGCGGACTCGATCGAGTACCAGGACATCAAGTCCCGCGAACGCCAGCTCATCGCCGGGCACGCCGACGTCGCCCTGACCGGTCTGCTGACCGTCTCGGCCGACACCGAGGACGAGCTGCGCACCGCCTGCGCCGTCGTGGAGACCGCCGCTGTCGGCGCCCAGCTCGATCTGAGGCCCCTGACCTGGCAACAGGCCGAGGCATTCACCGCCGCCGCCCTGCCGCTCGGGCTCGCTGCCTGACCCTTCCTTTCGAAAGAGCACCCTCATGTCCCGCACCGCCAGCCCGACCGCGCAGGACTTCGTGCCCTTCGCCACCGCCGCGCTCGACTTCCACCGGGCACTCAACATCCCGGGCGGCCCGCTGGTCACCACCCGGGCCGAGCTGGACACCCTGCACGCCCACCTCGTCTCGCTGTACGGGCTGCTCGACGCCCACGCCAGTCGCACCGGGCAGCTCGTGGCGGTCGAGGGCGACCAGCTCCGCACCGCCCGCACCCGCATCTGGCAGGCCGCCGAACACCTCCACGCCGCCTACCACGCGGCACCCCGGCCGGATTCCGGCGAGGTCCCCGAGCCGGAGGCGTGCCAGGCCGGCCTTCCAGAGGGCGCACCGGAACTGACCATCTGCCAGCGCCACCAGCGCACCGCTCATCTCGTGCGGCGGCGCACCACCCCGGCCGACCTGCACGCCCCGTTCACCGGCCTCATCCGCCGCTGATCCACCCCTCACCTGGAGAAACGACATGCCCCGTACCCGTGCCAGTGCCTCCCCTCTGTTCGTGCCCCGTAAGACGACACGCGCCGAGCAGCGGGCCGCCCGAGCCGGTTTCACCGAGGCCCGCCGCCAGGCACGCCTCGCCGGAAGCCCGTCCAAGCACCGCGCCGAGCAGACCCTCGACCCGGATCTGCGGCCCACCTATCCGCTCGCCGGTCGCCCCGGTCCGGCGTCCGCCCGCGGCGGCAAGCTCGACCTGCCCGCCCACCGGATGACCACCGCGACAGCCAGCGGCGCGTACCCGTTCGTGGCCGAGGGCGGCCTGGGCGCCGAAGGGGTGTTCATCGGCCGCGATGTGCACGCGGAAGCGGCTTTCTGCTTCGACCCGTTCTCGCTCTACAACAGCGGCAGGGTGGAGGGCTTCACCAACCCCAACGCGGTCCTGGCCGGCATCATCGGCATGGGCAAGTCGGCGCTGGCGAAGTCGATCGCCACCCGGTCGATCGCCCACGGCTACCGGATCTACATCCCCTGCGATCCCAAGGGGGAGTGGACCGCTGTCTCGCAAGCCCTCGGCGGCTACAGCATCGCCCTGGGCCCGGGGCTCCCTGGACGGTTGAACCCGCTGGACGCCCCGGCCCGCCCCGCCTCCGTGAGCGAGGAGGACTGGTTCTCGGAAGTTCGCAAGCGCCGTCTGCTGCTGCTGGCCAGCCTCGCCCGCACCGTGCTGAAGCGCGACCTGCTGCCGATGGAGCACACCGCCCTCGACCTGGCCCTGGATCTGGTCGTCGCTGACGCCGCCGCCCGGGGCACGGTGCCGCTGCTCGGCGAGATCGCCCACGTACTCGGCTCCCCCGAACGCCTCGACCAGGCCCTCGGCCACCAGGCGGGGCACCTCGGCTCAGCCGCCCAGGACCTCGCCCATGCCTTGCGACGTCTCGTGCACGGCGACTTGAGCGGCATGTTCGACGCGCCGAGCACCGTGTGGTTCGACCCGACCACACCAATGCTGTCCATCGATCTCTCCCGTCTCGGCGGCTCCGGTGACGACACGGCACTGGTACTCGCGATGACGTGCGCGAGCGCGTGGATGGAGTCAGCCCTCAGTGATCCCGATGGCGGTCGGCGCTGGGTGATCTACGACGAGGCGTGGCGGCTGATGCGGCACGTCGGGCTGCTGGAGCGGATGCAGAGCCAGTGGAAGCTCTCCCGAGGGCTGGGCATCGCGAACCTGATGGTGATCCACCGCCTCAGCGATTTGCTCTCGGCGGGCGACGCCGGCTCACGCGGCCGGGTCCTTGCCGAGGGGCTCCTCGCGGACTGCAGCACGCGCATCATCTACCGCCAGGAGCCCGACCAGCTCGCCGCCGCTGCATCTCTGCTCGGCCTGACCGGCGTCGAGACCCAGGCGGTGTCCGCCCTGACCAAGGGCCGAGGTCTATGGAAGGTCGCCGGCCGCTCGTTCATCACCCAGCACATCCTCCACCCGGCTGAGCGGGAGCTGTTCGACACCGACGCCCGCATGGCCGCCTAGCCCAACGACCAGCACAGCAACGGAAATCGATCATGTCTGCTTCTTCCACTCCTTCCTCCGGTGACAACGAGCCGTCGCAGGCCACCGACCCTTTGGCGTGGCGACGGCACCTCCCGGCACTGGCCTCGGCCTCCGCCGGGATCAACGAGGCGTGCGACGCCTGGGACGCGGTTTCGGACTCGCTCTGCGACGCGGACGGCTGGCCGCTGGACGACAAGGTCTACGGGGACGGGAAGGTCAAGCGGGACGCCGAAGCGTGGAAGCACGCCGAGGTGTTCCTCGACCACGGACCCGAGGTGCTGGCCGGGGTCCGCGCCGCCGCCGACGGCCCCGACTACGTCGAGGGACCGATCAGTGACGACCTCCGTCGGATACGCGGGATCGACACCATCCTGTTCCGGGCGGAAGAGCTGTGGCACGAATGGGACGGCGTCATGGCGCTTATGGACGGTTCGCAGCCGCGCGTGCTCCACCTCTACCAGGAGCGTGCCGAGGAGCACCGCAACACCGAAGGCTGGCACTACTCACACGAACTGGGTTCCAAGGGACCGGCGTTGGTGCGCGTCGGCGAATACCTAGTTCACCGGGCGGACACCGAACGGCCGGCGCAGACCGAGCGGGCTCGCGTCGCCCTGACCCGCTCGACGCACAACGCCCGTGCCGGATCACCTGCTTCGCCCCAGGTCCCGCTGGCATCGCATCCGCCGGCTCCCGGTCGCTCGCGGTGATCCCTAGCACGCAGTCACGGCAGCGCCAAATTGCCCGATCACCGGATCCTCATGGACCCCGCACTCCTTCAAGCTCCACGCCCCGTCGGCTCCCGCCGTGCGGCGGGGTGTTCGCAACGGAGAACTCCATGCACCACGAAACCCCGCCCCCGACCGCCACGTCCGATCCGCGTCGCCTTCAGGCTGCCCTCTGTTCCGCGCTCGGGCAGCGCGGCCTGGAGGGCACCGTCGAGTACGGCCTCAGCGACTACATCGTCCACGCCGAGCTTCCCGACGGCAGTTCACTGATCATCTCGCCGCCGCAGGAGCCACCCTCCGAGCACCCCGAGTCCCCGGAAAGCTGGATGGTCACCCGCCACCGGTCCGTCGAGCCTGCCGTCTACGAGGTGATCTACGACTCCGAGCCGGACGGTCCGCATGCGCGCCACGGCGGCAGCGTGCCGGATCTCCTCTCCGCTGTCGACGCCCGCCTGGACCAGCTTGGCGTACCGCCACGCCAGGAGCAGGAACGCTCCGGCAAGGCGCGCGCCGCCACCGTGCTCCCGCCCGACTCCGCTCCATCCCGGGCGAGTGTCGCTCTCGCCTCTTCGCCGTCGGTCGGCCAGCGCGTGCTCCCGACCGGTCCGCCGCCGGAGTCTTCCGCGCGGGCCGCGCCGCCGTCCGCCAGTTCCTCATCCGCTCCCCGGCTCTGACCGACCGCGATCCAGGAGTCCTCCGTGCACCGCACCCTCAGAACTGATCCGCCCGTCGCCCGCACCTGCAACCGCACCCGCCTCGGATGGATCTGCCATGCCCAGCCACTACGACGTGTTGCCCGACCTGGCCTTCGGCCACCACCCCGTCCACGGCATCGTCGCCGCGAACCCAAAGAACCTCGCGGCCAGCACCTGGATGCTCAGGGGATTCGACTTCCATCCCGTCCCCGACCAGCCGACGTTGTACGCGCTGGCCGACCAGAACCGTGACGGACACGGCCGTACGAGCCGGGCCATCGAACTGCTGCACAAGGCCGGCTACCAGGTCGATGTGGACGCCGCACTTGACCCGGCACTGGCGCCCGACACGGCACAGGTACGCGACCGCGGTCCGCTCGGTGAACCAGACGTCGCCTTCGCCGATCACCCTCAGCTCGGCATCGTCGCAGCCCTCGACGACCGTGTCTCCGGCCTCAGCGGGCTCGCGCTGGTGGAAGACGGCTGGCGGCACAACTCGAGCCTGGACATCTACACGCTCCCCGCGACCACCGATCGCGTCGAGGCGCTAGGGAAAGTCGCCGACGCCACGGTGGCCCTGCACCGTTCGGGGCTCCAGGTCGCAGTGCAGCCCCGCCTCGCTCAAGAGGTGACGGCTCGGCCCCGCCCTGCTGCCACGCCGGCGGTCGGCCGTGAGCGCGGCCGTGGTCCCGCTCGCGCGTCTCCGTTGAGCGCCGCCGCGCTCGCCGCCAGCCCGGCCCGTGCCGGTATCCCGGGCAGGGCGCCGGTCCCCGCCGCCGCCGTCACCACAGCGGCGGTTCGGCCGGTTGACCCCCGCATCGCGTACTCACGCAACCGCTGACCCAACTCCTCAAGGAGGCCCTTCCATGGCCGTGAAGACGATCTGGCCTATCGACCACACCTGCGGTCACCATGCCGACCGCGACTTGTCCGACCGCCGCGCTGGCTTCGTCGAATGGCTCCAGGCAGGAGTGCTCAGTTATCTGCACCAACCTCCCTCGTTGACCAGCGTGCTGGACGAGCTGATCGACGAGGAGGACATGTGGACCCGCGGCATGAGCTGATGGAGGGCCGGGCCGAACTGCCCCGGGCCTCTGGCTGGCCCCGTCCCGCTCCCAGCCAGCCCGGCCGCTGGCGGGGCCTCGGTCCCGGGCCCATGCCGTCCTTCAGCGGCCCACTGGCCAGGTCCCATGCCTAGGAACCCATCCGGGCCGCAAGCCCAACACATACGATCGGCTCGTGACGTTTGAGACCGAAGCGGACCTGCTCCTGCTCTGGATACGTGAAAAGACCGCAGGCACGGATAGCCGCATTTCTGTCGACCCTCACAGGTCGTGCGAGTGGTCCGAGGTCGCGAAGGGGGAAGTGTTCAGACTGGTCGCGTGGCTTGCCGAGCGCGGTCTCGTCAACCACTACGGACAGCGAAACGCCGGGTGCAACAGCTTCACGACCAGGTGCACTTTGACCCCCAAGGGGGTGCACGAGGCTGAGCGTCTCTTCCAGCTGCGAGGCAACAAGCTGCATCGGTTCGACGCCGCAGCGAATGGTCTGATCGTCGCTGCAATGGACGAGGTCCCTGATTTCCACGTCGTGGTGCAGGACTTCGCGGAATCCGACCGTGCTGTCTTTCTCGGCCAGCGAATCGACGCGGAAACGATCGAGAAGGCCACGGCCTTCCTGGTGGACAGCAAGCTGGCCACCGTGTACTCCCGATCGGTCGCCATTCGTCCCCGAGAGGCTTTCGACCCGTCGTACGCGCTCGCCCTGACCCCGCTTGGCATCCAGTGCGGGGACCAACACGTCAACGTGAGGAATTTCGTGACCAGCCAGAAGGACGCCCGCCCGGTCGCCATCTACGGCGGCATCAACCAGATCGGGGACCACAACACCCAGAACAACAACGTCGGGTTCCCTCCAGACGACCTCGCCCAGTTCGCCCAGCAGGTCCTCGCCGCCGCCGTCACCATGGACGTCCCTGAGCCGATCCGTGAGCGGATCACGGAGGACGCTGAGGCGCTGCAGCGCGAAGCGGAGAGGGAGGAGCCGCAACCCAGCCGCATGCGACGAACCCTCGAGGGCATGAGAGAGAGCCTGCTCCAGGCGGGCCAGGACCAGGCCGCGCAGAAGCTCATCGAGATGGTCGGCAGCTTCCTCATGACGGCCAGCGGCGGCTGACCAGCGGCACGCGACGCAAGCGCGCCCAGTCGTTCATGGTCCCGTCCTCGCCCGCGCCTTCCTCGTGGCCGTGCCGTACGGCCAGGCGCGCGGGCAGGACGGAGATCCTGCCGTGGCCCGACGCCGTACCGGCCCGACCGACACCGTGCGCGCTCTGGTGCACTCCCGCGATGGAGGCGCCTGCGTGCGCTGCGCCACGGCCCTTGACCTGACGACCCACCACCGGGTGAACCGCGGGACGGGCGGCGCCGGGGAGGAAGGCGAGCTGGCGCGCGCCGAACTGGCCGCCCGAGTCCAGGACCAATGCCTGGAAGCGACCAGCCGTTACCGAAGGATGACGTTTACGCCCCGTTCCTCGAAGATCTCCAGGAGGAGGTCGAACAGCACAAGCTCGCGGTCACCGGCGGGCACGCGCTCTGCCAACCCTTCCCGAGCCTCGGCCGAGGAATCCCAGTGCAAGGTGAATGGAGCAGTGGCGCCCCACCCGCCGCAAAGGCAGTCGTCGAGAGCGTCAAGGTTCCAGCCGAAGTATCCGCCGGGTCCGTTGATCGCCTCACCGATTGCACAGTAGAAGCTGTCTTCGTCGACCATGTGCCGGCCGTCCAGGGCGAACACCTGGCCTGCAGGCTCTTCGAGCTTCCCCTGGCGTTGGTACGCCCAGGACCACAGGGCTACCGACAGCCACGCGTGCCGATCCTCGGGTGCGAGTTCGTGCCACATGCCGATGCGGTTCAGTTGACCCGTGCGGACCAGGTTCCACGCTCGTTCCGCTCCGGGTAGGGCGTTCTCGCACCACAGCATCACTGTGACGTCGACGAGGCCGGTTCCAAGGGCAGAAGGTTTGGCGTCGACGACGGTGACCCCGTTGACGAAGTAGGACCCCATGGTGGCACCGTCGCCGTCGAGAAGGGCGAGCCATGCGTTCCCCGCCATGGCGCGACGGCTACCGACATGATCGAGGCTCTTCAGTAGGCCACCCTGCGGAAAACAACCTTCGAGGTGCACTCGGCGTGCGCCCCCCTCATCCGGCAGAGACGTGAAGAGCCCCTCGGCCTCGTGAGTAAAGCCCCAGAAGTCACTGTCGTCCTTGTCCGAGGTCAGCGCGTACTTCTGCCCCTCGCCGGCCCGCCCTGATGTTCGCATCGCACCCCCAATGAGAGCGCTGATCTTACCGACGCTCGACAACTCACCGGGCAGTCGCCGACGCTGTCTCCACCCCTGACCCCATCCCATCAATCTCGACGGCCCATTGACGAGCCACATAGCCCTGATCACCCATAAGAGTGAAGTGCAGAGAAGCACCAACTGCTGGCGTGCCTCGAACGAGGGCGACGAGCAGGACAAGGCCGCCTGGCTCAAGGCGAAGCGCGCCGAGGAGCAGACCGCGTCCGAAGCCTGGTCCGAGCAGTACCGGATGCCTCCCCTGGAGGGGACCGAGCGGGCCGTTCCCTGGGGCGTGCGCTGTCGTCACCAGATCCTGACCAACGCCTACACCGCACTGGTCACCGAAGGCGCGACCAGCGAAGCGGACTGGGCGGAGATCGAGGAGAACGCTCGTACGGTGACCCGCGCCGGGTGGTGGATAGACCAGAGGTCGTCCGAGCCCGAAGACCTCACCGAACTGCTCCGAGCCGCCACCGGGGCCGACCGGCCGACAGAGAATCCCTTCTTCTGACCGACCGGGTGCCCTGCTGCGGCGGGACACCCAGCTGACCGCCACCGTGCGGCCTCTACCAGCGATTCTCGGCCGGACCAAACCCCGGAATTGCCGGATGCTCTGCCCACTGGCCCACCTCCAACGGGTCCTTCGCTCCCTCTGCCCCGGAGACTTCCGTGCCTACCTCGATCACCATCACGTCCGAGTTCAGCGGCAGCGTCGTTGCCAAGGGCGCTACTGATGACCTCTCCGCGCAGCTCCTCCGTCACGCCGGTTTCAAGCAGATCGACGACTGGCACGGCCGACGCCATCGCCTGCCCACCACCACTCCGCTCGCCGACCAGGTCGCCATCGCCAGCCATGCGGCCGAGATGCTTCGAGCCGCTCGCTATGACGTCACCCTCCCGCCGTCTCTCGACACGGCCCGGCTGAGCCCTCCGGTGCATGCGCTGGGGCCCTACGCCGCCGGAGCCGAACTTCTCAGCATCACGGACCAGATCCGTGCGGCCGAAGACGGAGCCAGCCTTCAGCGGGCAGTTGACCACCTCCTTCACCCCGAGCACGGTGCGCTGGAGCGTGTCCGGGAGGCGCTGGAAGCAGCGGGAGAACAGGTCAACGACCTGGACGAGGACGCGTATGCGCTCGCTGACCGGTTCGGCTTCGCCTCGGAGTTCATCAGCTCGGCCCAGTCCGAACTCGTCGATTCCGAGGCCGAGCTACGCCGCGTCGGCGCCGCTTCGACGAGCTACTCCGCAGCACGGACCGTCCGTGATCACCGTGGTGCCGCTCTGGCCACTTCTCCTGCGGCGAACCAGGCCAAGGTCTCCTCGGCGTCCAGTTTCACGCCGGCGCCTTGCTCTGCGACGGGTCACCCACCGCGCGCCTCAACCCCCCGACGGTGACCCCGGCCGCTCTCTCCGCCGTCGGCCTCCAGTACGTCGCGCGCCCCCGCTCGACTCACCCGTCAAGGACCACTCACCGGAAGAGGCAAACGTGCCCGAGTACTACTCCAGCATCGGCGAGGCCGTCGGTGCGGCCATGCAGCACAACATCCGGCTCGCCCACCGCAGCACGGCACCGGGCTCCGACAAGCCGCTGCAGCTCAGGCACCTGCCCAACGCTTCCGCCGATCCGTACTCGGTCCGCGGAATGATCTCTCGCCTCCATGAGGACGCCTCACCCGATGAGGTGGCGGGCATCATCGAGGAGGTCAACGGCGCACTGGTCGGGGCTCTGCCCGAGCTGACCGAACTCGTCGCCTCTGCCGCCGACTGGACTCGCGCCCGTCTCAACTTCGACGACCCGCATCACCATCCGACTTTCGAGACGTGGACACGACTGCCGCCGCGTACGGAATGCTCCAAGACGTCCGTGAGCAGTTGGAAGTCGCCGAGGACGGTCTCGCTGCCTGTCCCGCAGAGCGCACGGACCCTTGGCACCACCAGATGGTCAACGTCTTGCGCAGCCGGGAGTTGCTCGACGATGTCCTCGGTGCCGAGGCTGCTCCTGTGCCGTCCGCTGCCCGGAACGTCGATTCAGACCGGCAGCGGGCGGCCCGCGCCTCCTCGCCGAGCGCCGGAACATCGCGGTCGACTGGCAGTCCGCCGGCCACCGCATCACCTCCCCCGCGCCTCGTTCTGCCGGCCGACCCCGCTAACACGTTCCGCTTCAGACGTCCAGGAGTACCCCCATGAGCTGCATGAGAGCCGAGCGCGCCCCGCCCCCGCCCGCTCGCACACCCAAGGAACCGCCGTGCCTTCCCCGCGCACCAGCGCGCCCTCGACCACCACCGGGTCGGACGCGCTCCTCTACCTCCTGTTCGGCATCCTCGGCGCCGCCATGGCCTTCGGCTCCCTGGCCTGGCTGACCGGAAATCTCACCAATAACTTCGTCGGGAGCGGAACATGGGTCCCCTTCCGCGTCACGGACGCGCTGCTGCACCCGGAGGTGCTGTGGCCGACCTTGAGCACCAGCATGCTGATGGTCGGTGCCCGCGTCGTCCCCGGCTTGCTCACCGTTGCCCTGGTCGTCACCGCTGCGGTGCTGTGGATGCGCTGGCGTGCCGGGTCCAAGTCCGGCCTCGCCCGCAAGGCGGACCTGGCGCCGCTGCTGGACAAGGAGATCGTCGCCAAGGCGAAGAGCCTGCGCCCTAGCCTGGGCGGCCGGGAGAGTAAAAGAGGTCCTGCCCGCTGACCGCGGCATCCTGCTCGGCACCCTCGATCCCGGTCGTGCGGAGGTCCGCGCGTCCTGGGAGGACGTGATCGTCGCGATCATGGCCCCGCGTTCCGGAAAGACGTCCGGGCTGGCGATCCCCGCGATCCTCTCGGCACCGGGCCCGGTCCTGCTCACCAGTAACAAAGCCGCGAACGACGCCTTCACCACCACGGTGGACGCCCGTGCCGAGGTCGGCACGATCTGGACCCTCGATCCGCAGCAGATCGCCCACCACCCGCGCGAGATGTGGTGGGACATCCTCGCTGACGCCCGCGATCTCGCCGGGGCTAAGAGGTTGGCGGGGCACTTCGTGACCGCGAGCGTGGACGAGTCCAGCGGCTCCGACTTCTGGTCCACCGCCGCGAGCAACACCCTCGGTGCCCTCTTCCTCGCCGCCGCGTCCCACCGGCGGCCGATCACCGACGTCCTGGCCTGGCTCGCGATGCCGGCCGACCGCACCCCGGTGGACCTGCTCACCGACGCGGGCCACCATGCGGTCGCCGCCCAGCTCCAGGGCACCGTCTCCGGCGCGACCGAAACGCGCGACGGCATCTATGAGACCGCGAGGCAGTACGCGAGCTGCCTGCTCGACCCGGACGTCGCCGCCTGGGTCACCCCCAACGACGACCTCCCCGAGTTCCAGCCGTTCGCCTTCGCCATGTCCCGCGACACCCTGTACCTGCTGAGCAAGGACGGCGGCGGCAGCGCGTCCGCGATCATCGCGGCAGCGGCCGACGCCGTGATGCGCGCGGCCGTGATCGTGGCCGAGCGCTCCGGCGGGCGACTCGACCCGCCCGCCCTGTGCGTCCTCGACGAGGCGGCGAATGTCTGCCGCATCTCGGACCTCCCTGATCTCTACAGCCACCTGGGCAGCCGAGGCGTCATCCCGATGACGATCCTGCAGTCCTACCGTCAGGGCCAGCGGTGCTGGGGCGAGGCCGGTATGGACGCCCTGTACTCCGCCGCCACCATCAAGATCATCGGATCTGGCATCGATGACGCGGACTTCGCCGACCGGCTCAGCCGTCAGGTCGGCGATCACGACGTCCAGACCACCTCGGTGTCGACCAGCGAGGGCGGCAAGTCCACCTCGGTGAGCATGCGCACGGAGCGGATCCTGCCGCCGGACGCCATCCGCGCCCTGCCCAAGGGCAAGGTGCTGCTGCTGGCCACCGGCATCCGGGTCGCCATGCTCAACCTCAAGCCCTGGTACAAGGAGCCCTCCGCCAAGGTGGTCGGCCCGGCTTCCGCTCGCGCAACGAAGGCCATCACCGAGCGTGCCCTCGCGAAGAGCATCGGCCAGGACGATCTTGGACTGTCGGCATGAGCGCGCCCGCACCACAGCAGGGGCGGTTGGCCCACGCTCCGGTCGTCCTGCGCGGTGGCCGGTGGTGGCTTGACGGCGGGGCAGGCTCGGTTCCCGCCTCCGATCCCGCCTTCACCGCCGCCCTGGACGACTTCGCGCTGTCGATGGCCGCTGCCGATCAGGCAGTCACCGACCTCCTCATCCGGCAGGACGAGGCGTCCTCCGTTGATCCCGGAGGCCGGCGGTGAACCCGTTGATGAGTGCCGAGCAGGCGGTCCTCGGTGCCGCGCTCCTCGACCCCGAGCAGCTCACGCACCTGGAGTGGCTCGCTGCGGACCACTTCTATCGGCCCGTCCACCAGGCGCTGTTCGCCGCCCTCCGCAAGCTGCGCAACGACGGGCATCCCGCGCTCTCGGCCGATGGTCCGTTGCCGCTGTCGTGGGTGATCGACGCGGTCGAGGAGGCCGGACAGCACGTGCGCGGGTTGACCGCGGCGTACGCCCACACTCTGATCCAGGCGTGTCCCCGAACCGAGCACGCCCCGGTGTACGGACGCATGGTGCTGGAGGGGGCGATTCACCGCACCGTCGCCCAGCACGCGATCCGTCTCCACCAGGCGGCTCGGGCCGACGCCGTCCAGGGCGAGGTCGAGGGAGCGTTGCGCACGGCGGACGTCCTGACCGGCGTACTCACCGACCATGCGCGACGCTGGGGAACGGATCCTCGTCCAGTCCCACCCACCGCTGGGCCCTCTGCCGCCACGGACATCCCGCTTCCGGCGCAGAGCGGCCAGGTCGCCGAGGACGAGCGGTTCCTCCTGGCCGTCCTCGCCGAACAGCCGGGGGCCATGGGGGAGGTGGTGGCCTGGCTGCGGCCGGGAGACTTTGCCGACCCGACCCACGGGCAGCTCTACCGGTGCCTGGGCGCGCTGCACCACCGGGGCGAACCCATCGACCGGATCACCCTGCTCTGGGAGGCCCAGCGACGCGGTCTGCTGGCCGACGGCACTGTGTCGAGCGAGCAGCTGACCGCCGTCTGCGAAGGCATGGTCCCTGGCAGCGCTGACTGGTTCGGGCAGCGGGTGATGCGCTCCTCCCTCACCCGCACCGCCGCCGCCTCCGCGCGAGCCATCCGGGCCTTGGCCCAGGACGAGGTCCTGGGGCCCGGTCGGCTGATCAACCACGCCCTGCACGCGCTCGGTCCGCTCGACGACGTGCGTGCCCGCTGGGCCACCGCGAACAGCAGTCCGGCTCCGAAGGCCACGGCATCCGCGCCGCCGACGGCCGAGCCGCCGCCCGACCGAGTGAAGGCCGCCCGCGCCCGCAGCACACCACGCCCAGGCGCGTCACCCCCAGCCCCGGCCAGCCGTCTCCCCACGCTGTCGACAGCCCGACCACCCTCGCGCGGCCACCCGTGAGACCCCTCCTCCACCGCCTCTTCTGCCTCTGGAACTCGCCTTGATCTACCTCATCTCCGCAGCCGCGCCGGACCTACGCGTCACGGCCCCGAGCCTCGCCACCCCCTTGATCGGGTCTCTCTGCTCGGGGTACGGCGGCCTCGACCTGGGCGTGCAGTCCGCGCTCGGCGGCACGCTCGCCTGGCACGCCGAGGTCGACCCGAACGCCTCACGCATCCTGGCCCGCCACTGGCCCGGCGTCCCGAACCTGGGCGATATCACCGCCGTCGACTGGTCCACCGTCCCCCGGGTGTGCGTCCTGACGGCCGGCTTCCCCTGTCAAAGACGTCTCGGTCGCCGGCCGCCGGGCCGGACTCAACGCCCAGACCCGCTCCGGGCTCTGGCTGCACGTCGCCCGTGCGGTCGCAGCCCTCCGACCCTGCCTGGTTGTGATCGAAAATGTGCGCGGCCTCCTCACCTCCCCCGCCGGTTCCCCTGGCGACGTGGAACCCTGCCCGTGGTGTCTGGGAGACACCGCAGGTCAGCCTGCTCTGCGGGCACTCGGTGCCGTACTCGGATCCCTGGCCGACCTCGGGTACGACGCGAAGTGGCTCGTGCTTCGCGCCTCCGACGTCGGGGCCCCGCACCGCCGCGAGCGGACCTTCCTCGCCGCATGGCCTGCCGGGCACCCTGCTGAAGACGCCGACCAGCAACATCGGGAAGAACGGCGGCAGCCAGCATCCATCGAAGCGGAAGAGCGGGGGGCACGGTCCGAACCTGGCCGACGAGGTCGAGTGGCTGCTGCTGCCGACCCCGAAGGCGTCGGACGGAATCAAGGGTTCGCCGAATCAGCGGCACGGCAATGGCGACATGACCCTGCCCAGTGCCGCTGCGTCTCTGTTGCCGACCCCGAGGGCCAGCGACACGGGCACCCCGGGCCGCCGCCCCGGGAAGGGATGGCGGCCTCCCTTGTCCGCGGTGGTCCTGCCCCTCTGGGCGGAGGAGACGCCGGAGGCGGGGGCGCGGACCGGCGATGGGGAGCGTACGGATCCGCCATCACCCGATGGGAGAGCCTCACCCGCCCGGCCCCGGCCCCCACGGACGCAGCCGGTCGGCTCCGCGCGGACTTCGTGGAGTGGATGCAGGGCCTCGACGCCGGCTGGGTCACCGCGACTCCGGGGCTCGGCCGTCCAGCGCAGCTCACCGCGCTCGGCAACGGCGTCGTCCCACAACAGGCTGCGCGTGCCTTGCAATTGCTGGACCCACCCTTTCTCCGCTGTCCCCGCTGTCCCCGCTGTCCCCGCTGCGCCGACCGATAGCGCTCCACTACCGCGTTCTTCCGGCCGGACCAAACCGCTGATTCTCCGGATCCTCTCGGGCATGTCGCCGTCTCACAGATGGAGCACACGCCCATGGCCGACACCAGCCCGACCTCCCCCGGCCCCGAGCCGTACCGCGTCCCCGACGCAGACCTCGACGACCTCGCCAGCACCCTCGCCAAGACCATGGCCGAGGTCAGGCAGCACGGCGTCATCCTCGACCGCCTCGGCTCCGAGCCCGAATCCGTCGCCATCCAGCCGCCGGACGGCGCTCCGGAAGCCGAGGCGGCTGACGGCAAGAAGACCGACGGCCCCGCCTCGGTGTTCATCCTCGCCCTGGGCGGCAAGGAATACGCCGTCGAACTCGCTGCCCTCAGCGACTGGGTGAACTACCTCTTCCTGCCGGTGTACGGCCGGGAGGTCAGCACGAGCCGTCCCTGGTGCGCGCACTGGCACGAACACCCCGAGGCCGTCGCCCGGCTCCACGCACTCTGGCTCGCCTGGCAACAGTTCACCGACACGGAGGCCGGCCTGTCCGGCCCCTCGACCTGGCATCGCGACCACCTGGACCAAACCCTGGCGCACCTGCGTGCGCCCGACGGACCGTTCGCGGCCTGCACGACCAGCGCAACTCGCCCCAATCACCGGGTGCTGGCCACCCCGGCGCCCGAGCAGGCGGGGGTGGCTGCGTGAACGACATTCTCGACTTCGGTCTCGACGATCTCTCGCCGGTCCACGACGACTCCGAGGAGGCGATGGAGGCCTTCTGGACTGGCGACTTGACGGTGCTGTCCCAGCACCACACCACGCCCAACGGTTCGCACAGCTTCGTCCTCGCCCACGACCGATCGGTCGCCTGGGGGATACCCGGCGAGCCACAGCTCGTTGCGATCGCGGTCGCTCGGGATTTGCGGCAGTCCACGTTCACGTTCGAGACGAGTCACCACGCCACGGCGTCCTTCGCACAGAACTGGCTGGCAGAACGCGGCTGCCCGCTCGAACGGATCGCACTGCGCGGTGGCGACTACATCGAGCCCGCCGACGACCTCACCCTCCAGGTGGAACAGCAGATCCAGAAGTCGGGCACCCGCTACGAGGTCCTCGACACCTACACCTCTGACGACAACCCCAGCGCGGCGTGGACACTCGTCAATGACTCCCAGGCCACCCAGGCACCGGTTCGCCTCTTCTACGAGGAGTGGAACCACGGTGCCGGCACGTACACGATGCGCGAAGGCGCCTTCCCCGACGTCGGCGTCGCCCAGACCTGGCTGGACGAGCGCAGCGAACCGCTGCCCGAGCCTCCGGAGTATAGCGACCACAACGGTGCTGTCGTCCGGGCCCGCATCGCCCGCATCGCCCGTTCCCGGTCCGCCGGAACCTCTCCGACACCGCAGACCGGGCTCGACGCGCCCCGCGCGACAGCGGCGGTACCGGTCCAGCGCGCGGTCCAGGGGAGGCTGCTGTGAGCCGCGCCCGCTTCGCCTTCGCCGCGCACCCTGACGCCATCGCCGACCTGCGGGAACTCCCGTTCGAGATGCGCGATTTGGCTCTGCTGGAGCTGCAGAACCTGGTCCGCGGAAGCAACGACTGCTTGCCGTTGAAGGGCCGTCTCGCCGGCTTCCACAAGGTGTACGTCGACCCGGAAGTCTCTTACCGGCTGGTCATCCAGTTCCGCCAAGCGCCACCGACCTCGACCCACAAGCGCGAGATCTACCTCGTGGCGGCTGGCAGCCGGAAGGACTACGCGGTCTACCGCGCGGCCCACCTACGGACCGAGCCCCAGCAAGGGGTCGGCCCGGACTCCGCCACGGAGGCCCGCGTGCAGGCCGCCCGGTCTCGCTCGACGCTCACCGCCGAACGGCCGACAACGGGCCGCGCGGCTGCCCCGTCACCAGCGCCGCCCTCTGCCACTGCTTCTCGAAAGGTCGCCCAGCGATGACCAACGACCGTACTGCGCTCACCCGTTCAGAGCTGGCGGATCTCCTCACCGAGGCCGCTCAGAACGTCGGCGGCATCCCTGCCGCCGAGTACCCGACGGCCGCCGCCCGCTCCTACCTGCATCCCGTCTTGGGTCCGCTGGCCGCTGGGCCCCGCGTGATCACCGAGCTGAACGACCGGTTCGAGGACTTCGTGGCCATAGAGCCACGCCCAGCTGGGTCGGCGGGCCTGTTCGCTCTGGCCTCCTACGCCTCCGCGCTGGGGTGGCTCACCGAGTCGTTCGCCGAGCTGACCTCCTCGGTCGATGAGATCTGTACCCGCGTGGGCATACCCACGGAGCCACGCGCCCCGATCGTCGCCGCACTCGGTGGTACTGAGCGGGACGACGAGTTCGACTTCGCCTTCAACGCACTTGAGTTGGAGGCGGTCCGCAACGCAGCCGAGGCCGCCGGCCTCGCGCCGGACGACTACGTCGAGGTTCTTTCCCAGTCGCTGCTCGCCGCCGCCCGGATCACCGACGCCTGCATGGAGATCTCCAGCGGCCTGCTCGATGACGCCGATCTCCTCAGCGAAGTGAGCGACCGCCCTCGGCTCGACAACGATCCCGGGAGCCTGCCCGCTCTGGTCCGCTCCCTGCTCGCCCGGATGGAGACGACGGAGTGAACCCGTACGACGCAGACACACACCCTGGGCCTTATCTCGTCGTCGAAGTGCTCGGTGTCGGGGATGTCAGCGTGCACGCCCTCGCACATGGTCCGGAGGAGCCGCTGCACCAGGCCGCTACACGCGTCATCGAAGCCGCAGCGGCGCTGGATGAGCGACACGAGAGCGTGCTCAACGCGGTCCAGCGGGCTCAGCGGCTGCTCGAAGGCACTGGTCGCGGTGAAGTCGGCCGAGCCCAGGTGTCGTACGCGCTGCTGCGGACAGCTCTCCCGGACCTCGGAGACGGCCTGGCCCAGCAGGACCGGGCATACAGCCAGCTCGTCGAGTCCCTGTCCGCCTACCGCCGGCTTCTTTCCTCGCCCGAGCCTGATCAACACGCGAGCCACAAGAGCCACGGGCCGGGCCAGAAGACGAGGCCCCACCGGGACGACGACTGGGCCGTCGCCGGGGAGCGCGGGCTGGTAGCCCTCGAAGCGATTGCGGCCGGAGGTGTTCGCTTTCGCCGCAACGCGATCGGCGAGGACCCGTACATCTCGCGGGAGGAGACCCAGTGGCAGGACCCGGCGGTCTTCCCGCAGACCGTGCAGCGGCTGGTCGCCGACGGGCTACTGCATCAGGACATCACCGAGAACGTGTACCGGCCCGGCCAGCTCCTCTCGCTCACTGCGCAGGGGGAAGCCGCCCTGCGTGATGGTCGCGCGACGACCTCCCGGGTGTCCGCCGCCCTCGGCCGCACCACCACGCGGACCACGTCAGGCGCGCTCTCCGACTCGGCCGCCACGCCCGTCGCCAGGACCTCCCTCGCGACCCCCCGCTCACGCTGACCTCATCCCGATAAGGACCCCACCATGGCTACCCCCGGCATGCCTCCCACCTTCTCCATCGCTTCCATCGACGCCCAGCGCGTCGAGGAGGCTCTCGCCCGGATCGGGCCCAAGTGGACCACTTGGACCGCGATGACCCTGGCGCAGGTGAACGGCCCCGTGCGCGTCCGCGACGTTGTTGCGCAGCTCCCCTTCGTCAGTGAGCAGTTCGTCGGCAAACGGCTGGCCACGATGCACGCGGACGGACTGGTGATCCGCGATGACGACCGGCGGGGCGCGCCGTACCGGCTCAGCGCGCTCGGCACGTCTCTGGCCCCCGTCCTCCGCACGGTGTCGGACTGGTCCCGCACCCACCTGACACAGGAACCGATGGCCGAAGCCGAGCGTGTCGAGGACGCGCTGCGCCGCTGCATCTTCGGCACTCGACTGCCGTGATTCAGGCCCTCCACTCGGCTGACGGCCAGATGCGGTTCGTTCACATCGCCGAGGCGGCCGGTCTGGACTACGGCCTCGCACGGCAGCGACTTGTCCGGCTTCAGGCCGATGGCCTGGTCACGCGGACGGGCTCCCGGCACGGAGACGCTTACGTGCTCACCGATGCCGGCCAGGCGTTGGGGGCCGTCTACTCGAGTGTCGAGCACTGGAGCCAGCCCTTCGCGCTGCGAGGTGGAACAGCGGCACCGCGTCCGGCAGCGGCAGCAACGCGTACCCACGTTGGCATTCCGCAGGGGCTGGGGGCCGACGGCGCCCGGACCGCGGCGGCCCTACGGCGGAGCGCCGCCGCGTCCAACGTCATGTTCACCCACGCGCCACAGCCGCAACGGCGGGTGCCTGCGGCCGTGACCGCTCAGTCGATACCGGTCCGGGGCCGGTGACGGGAGTGAGAACCAGTGACCACTCGCCGCCGCCACGGCATCCGCGTGCGCTCCGGCGGCTCCCACCGCTGCTCACGCGGATCCGTTCTCCTCCTTCGCTTCCGGAGACTCGACCATGTACGCCCCTGATGACCCGACCCGGTACCAAGAGGTACTGGTCAGCCCTATGTATCTGGCTGGTTCCAACGCGACCGGCGAGGCTGGCTTCGCGCCCGTCGCCCACTGGCCTCATCAGTACCTCGATGAGGGCCCCTGCCAGCTCCTCGTAACCTCTCCCGACCAACGGATACGGATCGGCTGGTTCGGCGACGACTTCGAACTGTGGAAGATCAGCGCAGCCGAGGACGCCTTCTCGGCGCCACGCTGGACGGCAACGTTCAACCACGTTACCCCGGCCGAGATGGTCGCCGGCCTCACCGCCGCACTGGTCCAGGACTACGACGAAGCCATCGCTTCCGACACCCTCGGCCGCTTCTTGACAGGGCCAACCGTCCCCTGGAGGGACACCGTCCGGCCGCTGACCGATACCGGCTGGAACCTTGACGGAGCTGCTGAACTCGGCACCGTCGAGATCATCGCTCCTGACGACCAAGCGGGCATCCTTATCGATCGGCGCGGCTACGGCTCCGACCGGAGGACCGTCGAGCTGTGGGCTGGCCCGCCAGGCTGGGGCACTCGTGCCGAAGCGACGTTCACGGCCCGCACCCCGTCCCACTTGATCGCCGCAACCGCCGCTGTGATGGCGAAGTCGACCCCGGTGGTCCGCGAACGCCACCAAGTCGACCGGCGTATGCAGCACTTGGTCACCATGACCCCTGTCGCTTCGGCCACGCCGATCGCCGAGGCTCAGGTCCCGCGCGCTCCAACTCCGCTGGACGTACGCCGCACCGCGGTCACCCAGGCCGTACACCGTGCCGCGCGGGCACCACGCACAGCAACCGACCTCCGGGTGATGGCCGCGCAGAGCCGCTCCACGAGGGCGGCGCAGAAACGGACGGGACACCCCGCGCCCGCGACCTCTGCCCGGCTGCCGGCCAGCTCGCCGACGCCCCGGCGCGGACGCTGACTCCCACCCCAGGCCGCACTCCACTCGCGACCGTCCCCGCCCAACAGGAGTTCCACCATGCCCACCACCACCATGTCGACCAGGCCACGGCCATGATCGAGAGCGCCTGGGGCCAGCCCATCGAAGCTCATGAGGTCCTAGGGGTCCGCCGCCCCAGCGAGGACCCGCTCCTGCGCTGCGCCATGCACATCCGCGCGGCCCTGGCCATCACGAACAACGCGGTAACCGTCCACCAGGACCGTCTCCACGCCCTGTCCCGGCATGGGTACGTGCCTGACTTCTACGAACTCGACCGGATCACCGAAGCGGCGGTCAGCCTCCGCGTCGCCCACGCGGAGAGCCGTGCGTCCTCCAGGCGATCCGGCGCGTGGTGGAGGCTCGGGAGGCCGCCGCACCCGAGGTTGAGGCACCGGCGGTTCGGCTGGCACAGGCCGCTGTCGCCCGCTCCGGGCAGACGCGGCACGCCCCGGGGGCCATGCCCGAACCGTCCTCCTCGGCGGCTGTCGTCGGGCCGTCGGCGCCCACAACGGGCCCCCGCCGTTGGCGGATAGCTCTGATTCTCGTCGCGGTGGCCCTCTTCGGCGCGGAGGCCCACCGCGCGGGCCAGCTCCTCCATCGTCAGCTCCACTCGCCGGCCTTCGGCGACCCGACGCTCCACCGTCTCCTCGTCCGGCCAATGATCAAGCTGTGCGCCGACTTCCCACTGGCCGTCGGCGACCATCGCGATGTCGCCCACGGTCCAGGGCCGTCCGGCGGCGCGGATCTTGCGTTCCAGTCCGGCGCCGTCCCAGTGTCTACTCGCCTCGGCCATCCCCTGCTCCCCCTTCACCGTCGTGCCGTCCCTCGCCGCAACCCAGGTACGACAACCGCGGTCGCCGATCCATTCCCGTCCCGCCGACCGCTCGCTGATGGCCTCCAGTTCGCCCACGGCAGACGGCATCCATGGGGAAACGACTACGCACTTCGGCATGCCGCATGCCAACGTACGGGCGTCGGGAAAACCGCAGGTCAACGAAGGGATCGTCCAACCGTGAACGCCTCTGCCACCCTCCTGCCAGCCGTCGTCCGGCCCGCCGTGGAAAACCGCCACTGGCTCTCCTCCGACCACTGCGCCGCTCCAGTGCTCGACCTCCTGGACGGTCTCGACTGGGCGATCACCGAGACCCCGGAAGCCAACATTCACATGACGAGCCCGGAAGGCGGGGTCTACGTCGGCTGGCTTCCCGAAGACCCCTCCGCCCGGGCGCGCGAGATCGTCTGGCGCGTCCAGGTGCTGCCCGCCGACGGCGAGGTGTGGGTCCAGGAGTTCGGTGTCCACACCCCTTCCGAGGCCGTCGCCGGATTCCTCGCCGCCCTCGTCGCCCACTCCTCGCGCTGACCGCCGGACCACGGGGCGGGCCGACGACGGCCCGCCTCGTGCACTGCTCTCGTTCTGGCCCGTCATCCCACACCGCTCTCGGAGGTTTCCTTGCCCCAGTATCTGACCGTCGGCCACCTGCTCCGCCAGCTCCAGGAACTCGACCCCAACTTGCCGGTCCGTCTCGCCGTCAACCCCGACTTCCCCTTCGCCCACTTCGTGGGAGCCAAGGTCGTCGTCCGCGATGGCAAGGCGTACATCGCCGACGACGGCCAGGAGGACTACCTCCCGGTGGGGGCGCGCGACGCCCTCGCCTGGGCCTGATCGCTTCCCCACCACCACGGAGGCTTCCCATCTCGTCACTCTCGCGCCCCGAGCCCCGCCTCGCGCTGCACACTGTCGCGGCCCGCCCCATGCCGCAAGGCGTGCACAGCGCGCTTCTCCAGCGCATCTCCACCCGCCCCGATGCCCCCCTCGACATCACCTGGCTCGCTGCCGAAACTCCCCAACTTCCCCTCGGGCGCATCCGACTGCGCTGGGAGCCCGCATCGCGCAGTGGCTGGGACGTCACGACGTACCTTGGGCTGACCACTGCCGAGGTGCTCCTCGGTTCCTGGCCCGCCGCCCCGGACGACTGGCCGCGCCTGGTCCGCCCGACCCTGTACGAGGTGACCGGCCTGTGCGCCGCCCTCTCCTTTGCGACCGACGCCCTCGACCTCTCCAACCGGCTCGCCGGGGTCTGAACGAGGACCACCGAATGCCGCCCCACGCCGCTCAGTCAGGGGCGGCCTCGTCGTGTGTCCACCCGTTCGTTGCGTACGCTCGACCCGACGAAGGAGGACACCAAGGCCGACGACCAGAGGCTCTGGGGATGCCCGGAGGTCGCCGCCCACTTGCGTACGTGTCGCTGGCCTGGCGGAGGAAGTTCACCCCCCGCCCAGCAGCAGCGCCCCACCGCCGCGCGCATCGCTGCTCCGCGCGAACCTCGCGGGGCAGCACGCCTGGGGCTCCCTCACAGGTTCTCCCCGCCACGCGCTCCTCAGCCCTGGTTGCCCAGCGGCATGTTCGCAGCTACCCGGTGGATGCAGGCTGCTGCTGCCTGGGCCTCGCGAGCCCGGTCGGCGGCCTCGTCTCGCACATGGGCGGGGACCGGTACCGGCTCGCCGCGCTCATTCAGCAGGAAGCCGGCCTTGTGCGGCAGAGGACGCTGCTGCGCAGCGTCGTAGCAGTCCTGCCAGGAGACCGTGTGGCCGCTCGGCGGGCAGCAGAAGTCCGCGTGGACGGCGGCCAAGAGATGGTGCAGGGCCTCGGGGTCCGGGCCGCCGAGCTGTGCCTCGTACGGGCCGGGGAGTATCCGGCCGATGAACTGCGCTGCGGGGATGCAGGGATGACTCATGGCACCTCATTTTTTTCTGTCAGGCCCCGCGCCGTGAACACAGCCTACGGCGCCGCACCGTCATTCATCCCCCTGATGGCACGGCCCTCGGCGGCCGTGCCGTGTCGCTTTGCTGGCCAAGGGGAGCATCCGACATCTCAGCGATGCGTGCCCGACCCC
The DNA here is from genome assembly GCF_042871485.1 of Streptomyces sp. NPDC005791. Taxonomy (NCBI): domain Bacteria; kingdom Bacillati; phylum Actinomycetota; class Actinomycetes; order Kitasatosporales; family Streptomycetaceae; genus Streptomyces; species Streptomyces sp. NPDC005791. Next base: position 63,423 of record NZ_JBIAIP010000017.1, on the reverse strand, counting down.
GCCCGGTTGCGGTGCCGGGCCCTGCGCGGGTTCGTCACCGTCACCGGCTTCGGCCGTGCCCGGCCCGCGAAGCAATCCGCCGAAACTCCCGGCTCCTGCCCCGGAATTCGAGGCACATGCCTGGCACCGGCCGCCAGGTGTGGCGTGTAATGAGCGCCATGACCGAAACGCCCTCACCGGCCCTGTGGCGCCTCATCGAGGACGACGCCACGTCGTTAACGCTGATCGTCGAAACGCCGAACGGCCCCCACCTGCGGCGCATACCTCCGGCGCTGCCCCTGCCGGCGCACATCGAGCACGGTACGGCCGCCGAGGAAGCCGCCCACACCGCGGCGGCCACGTGGGGTCTGCCGGACTTCGTCTTCCAGCAGGTAGCGAACGCGGCGAAGGGCTCGGGTTCGCGTGAGCAGGGCGACCGGATCCTGATCGCCGGCCACCGCGGTGCGGTGGTGCAGGTCAAGGCCCGCACGATTGCGCCCAAGGCCGACGCGCTGGAGGCCAACTGGATCCAGAAGGTCGCGGCCAAGGCGATGAGCCAGGCCAAGGGCAGTGTGCGGCAACTGCGCATGCTGCCCGCCGACATGGTCAACGGACGAGGCCGCGTCCTACACGTGGATGGCAACGACTACGAGTGGGTCTCGGTGTTCCTCCTGGACCACCCCGGCGTACCGGAAGGGATCACCGCAACGTGGCAGCCAACCGGCATGCCCTCCATCGCCCTGACCCGACGCGACTGGGACTTCCTGTTCAACCAGCTGCGCTCAACCACCGCCGTACTCGACTACCTCTTCCGAGCCGCGAAGGAACCGGCCGTCCCCATCGGTGAGGAACCGGTCCGCTACTACGAACTCGCTGCGGCCGACGCCGACACCCCGCCCGGCAATATCGACACCGACCTCGTCGGAGAAGACGGCGTGCTGTACTCCGTTCCGCAGCTGCCCCAGGCGCCCGCCGGAGACGACGGCACCCGCGCCCACCTCATGATCCGCTTCATGCTCGAGGACATCGCCCTCAGCCCCCTCGCCGACCCGCTGACCGAAGCCAACCGCCACACCATACTCGGCGACCTCGATCGGCTCCCCGTCGCAGCGCGCACCGAATGGGGCCGCCTCCTGCTCGACATGCTCGACGATGTCCCCAAGGTCCCCACCGAACACACGAAATGGCGCTTCAGACGCCAGCTCGACGCGGACGGAACCCGCCAGCTCATCGTCGGCGCCGCCACCCGCTTCGACAACACCATCCGGACCGCGTTCACCTCCTACGTACAGCTGCGCCACCACAAGGTGACCTCCCGCACCGGCAAGGCAGGAGAATCCTCCGCACTCGGCATACTGCTAACCCCCCGCCACGACGGGCTGCGGCCCTGGGACACCAGCACCGTCCGCGTCCACGGCGATCTGGAGCTGCCTGAGGAAGACCTGCGCATCTACCGCAGCCTGTGGAACCACACCGCCGAGGACGGCTCGCCCGTCACCCAGGACTGAGGCCACCGCCCTCCTCCGGCACGCGGCCATGGGTCCAGCCTCCGGAGCAGGGCCGGCACACACCACGGTGAGGCTGCGGCGCTCGACGAGCACCGCGTCCCGCCACACACCGTGGTAACGGCCGATCCGCTCCCAGGTGCCGATCAAATCCAGCCCGTGCGTGGACGGCGAGGCTGGCGGTGTTCTCGGGGATCCCTGCCTGGATCGTCCAGATCCCCGCCGCCTCGGTGGAATCGACCAGCTTCTGTCGCTCCGGTGCGTGCAGCAGCGATGCTGTCGTCGGCCGGCTCGCCGAGGCGGTCGAGGACCGCACCAGCTACGACCGCGACGCCTTCAAGCATTGGAAGCCGCGTCGGGCGGCGGCCAGCGCGTTCTTCAGCCAGATTCCACCGCTGCCAGAGCTCGCCTACTCCAGATAGATACCGGAGAAGACACCGTCGAAGCCGAGTGCGGCCAGGCCCGCCTCGACACTCGGGTAGATCGTCCCGTGCGGGCCGCCAACCAGGGCGTCGAAGTCGGCGCGGCTGATCTCGGGCTCGAGCCACTGGTTGCCACACCGGCAGCGGACCCAGACGTTGCGCCCGTGGTTGATGAGCAGCCAGTCGCGTCGGGCACGGCAGGCGGAGCACATCACGGGGATGCCCCCGAGAGCGAGTTCGCGTGAGTGGCCGACGCAGCGAATCGCCCCGGGGCCGTCGGCCGGCCGCGTCTCGGCCTGGAACTGCAGCAGGGGGTCGGTACCAGTGGGGAGGACGGGCAGTGCGGGTGCCGGTTCCGTGGTGCGGGTGGTGGTTCTGAGCACGAGCGTCATCTCCCGGTTGTTGGTCCTTTCTTCATCCGTAACAGCCGGTGGAACCGGCTGTCCATACATTTCGCAGCGTTCTCTCGGTCGATGGTCAACTACCGGTTCGACCAGGTCAGCGACCTGACGAGCGGCGATTGGGGTCTTGAACAGTCCCGAGCGGCGCGGCTGCCGTCGCGATTCGTTCACTGGTGCGGCCGCTCGGCGTGGTGGCCTGGCGGGTGGCGGCCTGCGGACGACGGGCACCGTCACCCGGGTGTGCCGGGAGCTGGGCGATGCGCCGCAGGCGCCAGACCAGGACGTCGCTCACGTCATCGGCGCTGTCGAGTTCGCGCATGTCGATGGCCTGGCGCAGGAGGGCTTCGGAGTCGTGGCCTGCCCGCTCGGCCTGGGCGAGGGTGGCGATCAAGGCGTCGGTCCTCGCTTCCATGCCCTCTGCCCGTACGACCTCCTCCGGTAGGGCGGCGCGAAGGGTGGCTTCGTGCGTGCGGCGCTGCGCTTCTGGAAGGGCCCGACCTTGGTCGTGCAGCACTCGCATCGGGGTGGCGGCGGCCTGCCGGTAGGCGGTGCGCAGGTGCGCGGCGGCTTGTCGGGAGGCGTGGGCCTGCTGGGCGTGTCCACGCGCGGAGTGCCAGCGGGCGGCGGCGAGGGTGACCAGGACGAGGGTGGAAACGAGCATGGCGGTGGTACCGCCGTCCTCGCCTCGACCGAGCGCTCCGCCGGCCTGGACGATGCCCCGGGCGGCTGAGCGGAGAGCCCGGGTGTCAGCGCGTTCGGCGCGGACATGGCTGCGGGTCGCCCGCTCGAAGGCGCGAGCTGCGGCGGCCAGCTCGGCGCGGGTGGTGGCCGGTGAGGTCTGGGCCACCGCGTCGAGGAGTTCTCCGACGCCAACGAGCTGGGCGGCGGCCTCGCCGTCCTCATCGCGTTCCAGGAGCGTGACCGAGCGCTCGGCGATGACGACCGCGTTGCGTCGTTGACGGGCGGGCAGTGACCAGTTCGTCCGGTCAGCGCCGACCGCGGACGCGCTCGGCTCGGCGGCCCCGTCGGTGAGGCGTAGGCGGATCTTCGGAAGGGAGAGGTCAGGGGCCAGTTTGGAGCCGGGGTACCAGACCGGGTCTCCGTCGCGGTTGCGGTCGCCGGGCAGGGCCACGTTGTAGCCGAGCGCGTCACCGGACGGAGCGTGCCGCAGCTTCACCCGCACCCCCGCCTCTCGGAGCCGCGTGAAGAACTCCTCCTCCGAATCCGCTCCCGCCACGGCTCGACGAACGGCCTCATGGAGCGTCTCGCGCGAGGTCTCCGGGCGGCCGGTGCGCTCGGCCTTGAACTTCTCGGCGCTGCTGGGATTCTTCGCTGCGGTTCCGTCGCCGGCGTTCAGGCGCCGCAGGCCCATCTCCTGCTCGATGCGGCGGCATTCGGCCTGGGCCTTGTTGAAGTCGTAGTTCAGGCGCGGGTTGCGCAGGTCGCCGCGTATGAGGGTGGCGACGATGTGGATGTGGTCCTCCGCGTGGCGGACGGCGATCCACCGGCAACCGTCGGGGTCTCCGGCCGGGGCGATGCCGGTGGCGTGGACGATGCGCTGGGCGACGGCGTTCCACTCCTCGTCGTCCAGCCGCCGGTCGCCGGGGGCGGTGCGGACCGAGCAGTGCCAGACGTGCTTGGCGGGCGCGCGGTCGCCGGCCTGCTTGACCCGCAGGTCCAGGGCGGCGGTGAGCCGGGCGAGGGTGACCTTCGGGTCGGGGTCGAGGCCGGTGTCGCGGCCGGGGTCGGGGGCGAAGCCGTCCCAGGAGCCGACGAGGTGCGCGTCGGTGTGCTCCTCGCGCCGTCCGGGGCCGTACAGGTAGACGAGGAGGCCGTGGGTGCGGGAGCCGCGTCCGATATCGGGAACCATCACAGCCGCCGGGTCACCAGGTCGTTCGCCGCGTCATCGACGCGGGCGAGAAGTCCGGTCAGCGTGCCCAGAGCGTGTTCGAGTTCACCGGCGCGCGGCTGGCCACCGCTGTTGAGGACGAAGGCGATCTGGTTGATGTTGTTGCCGATCCGGGCCAGCGCGGTGCGTAGAGCGGCGAGTTCGTCGATGGCGGTGTCGAGCTGGTCGTTGCTGTGCACGGCGGCACGTCCGCGGGCGGCGCTCAGGCCGGCGGTGGCGAGGAAGCGGGCGACGGTGACGCCGCGCTGGGTGGCGGCGTCGGTGATCTCGGCTTTCTCGGTGTCGGAGAGGCGGGTGGTCGTCTTGCGGGCGCGCTCGCTCGGGTTGCGGCTACGGCGGCGCGGGGTGCGGTCGGGGAAGGCGGGCGTGCTCGGGCTCGGCTGCTCGCGGTCGGCAGGGTCATCTGCTTCTCCCCCGATGACCGGCGCCCCCTGGTGCCGGTTGCCCGACTGGTCCCCGTGTGCCCTCGCTCGGGGACCAGCCGGGCTTCCCCCGCCCTCCCGGGCGGGGGCAAGTGCGTACGACGGGCCGTAGGACCGTCGTACGCGATAGCTTGCTCCGCCAGGAGCCGTGGTGGGGTCACGCTGCTGTCCAGCGGGGGTGGCCACCGGGTCGTTGGTGTTCACCGGCTCGTCTCCGGGTCCTGCTGCTGGATTTCGCGGACGAGTCCCTCGATCCAGTCCATGGCCAGGACGGGGTGGTGCAGGGTCCAGGGCCGGTCGTGCTGCTCGCGTTGAACGATCCAGGTGGTGTCGGGGCCGGACTGGGCGCGGTGGAGGTGTCCGTGCTGGTGCAGGACGGTCAGCCAGGAGTCGACTTCGGCGGGCGTGGCCGGGTGAGTGCGCATCGGGTGCTCTCCGCTTCTGCTGTGGCGGGGTTTCTCGGAGACATGCGGAGCGGGTGACCGGCCGGGGTGACCGGCTTGGTCACCCACTCCGTGGAGGTTCGGTCAGGGCCGGGAGGAGGTGACCGGCTGGCGGTGCTGCTCGCGCAGCTGGGCCATCAGCGCGGTCAGGGTGTCGCTGGACAGCGGGATCTGCTGACCTCGTATCGCCTGGGCGACCACCTTGCGGGTCAGTTTGTCCTCGGCCCTGACCGCCGACCGGGCGATCTTCAGCAGCTCCTCGGTGTCCGGGTCAGGACGCCGGTCACCAGTCGGCCGAGCGGCCCGGTCAGTGACCGGCGGCGAGGTGACCGGCGGGGCACTGACCGCCGCCGGGCTGCCCTGGCCATCACCGACCGGGGCCGCGCTGTCGGGGCGGTCAGCGACCGTCCGCCCCTTGTCCGCCTGTCCCGGCAGGTCAGGGGCACCGTGGCTCCGGTTGCGGTGGTCGGTGACCGACTGGCCGCTGGTGGCCGGGGTCGAGTCTCCGGTCACTGACCGGGTGGCGGTGTCCTCGTCGGTCGGGGACAGCGGCAGCCGGTCGGTCAGCGCGGTGACCGACTGACCGGACTTGACCTGACCGGCCGCTGACTGCTGCTGACCGGCTCGGTCGGTCCGGGTGACCTCGATGGCGTCGCCCCGATCGGTCAGACCGAGGTGACCGGGCTGACCGAGGTTCTGCCGGTCAGTGTCCTTGACCGGGCCCCGGGCGATGAGGATGTAGAGGTGGACCGCTCCGGCCAGGGCGAGCGGGGCGATGGTGGAGAGCACCGCGACCACCGCGTCACCAAGTTGGAGGCCGGTGCCGGCGACCGTGTCTTGGTTGATGCGCACGGCGTGGAGTGCGTTGGCCCAGATGCTGGCGGCGGTGGCCGTGCCGAAGAGCGTCCAGACGTAGAGCCGGGCGCGCAGGGGTGCGTTGCGCAGGACCAGGAGGGCTCGGATGCCGTAGGCGATGAACCCGTCGATCACCAGGGGGAACAAGTAGGTAAGGAAGCCTCGGATGTGGATAGCCACGGCCATCTGCTGCAGGGCGTCGTACGACAGCGCGCACCCCGCGCCCCCGAGGGCCACGACAGCCGCGCGGTCCCACCCGGATATGTGCGCCGTCTTCGGCGCGCTTGCGGTGTTCATGCCGCCGTCCCGAAGTCGTCGCGGATCAGGCGCTCGCCGGTGGTCTCGGGGGATGGGGTGTTCGTGGTGGGCTGGTTCAGGGTTCGGTTGCGCTCGGCCCGGCGGATCTCGCGGTATCGCTTTTTGGCGTGCTCCTCGGTGACTTTCAGAAGCCAGGCCAAGCGCTGCTCGCTCACCCCGTGGCGGTAGGCCGCGTGCTCGACCGCGCGGCGCTCCGCATGGGTGAGGTGCACGTCGCGCCCGGCGATGGTGGCATTGACGCGGCTGTAGTCGAGGCGGCTGGCGAGTTTGTCGTGCAGCGGCCCACGCTCCTCTTCCGTCAGGCCGCCACGGATCCCGTCGGTGTCACCCCCTTCCAGAGCGGCGTCCAGGCAGGTGCGGCGGACCAGGCACTGGCCGCACAGGGCCTTGGCCGTGGCGATCTTGGTGGTCTCGTCGGGTTCGGGGAAGAAGACTTCGGGATCCACCGGGTTGTACTCGGTGCTCTGGCAGACGGCGTCGGCCTGCCAGGTCTGGTCACCGAGCTGACGGTGGTGGGCGGGGCCGTTCATCGTGCTGGTCATGCGGGGTGCTCCGATCGCCCTCCGCGCGCAGGGGCGTCGGCGGAGAGGTTCGCTGGCGGTAGGTGCCCGGGGGACGGCGCTGCGAGGGCGCGGTCCGGCGGAGTGGCCTGTGGAGGGTCAGGCGGCGGCGCTGTGGCGTCTGCGGTCGGCGGCCTCGAACTCGACTCGGGTGGTCATCTGCGCGAGCCTGCTGGCGACGCGATCCCCGAGGTAGGAGCGCAGGTCCTTGATCGCCAGGTTGGTCGTGATCAGCGTGGGGAGTTCGTAGTTGTACCGCCGGTTAATCAGCCGGTACGTCACTTCCTCGACCCACTCGCTCGCCTTGGCCGCGCCGAGGTCGTCGATGATCAGCAGCGAGCAGCGACTGACCGCCGCCAGCTCCCGCTCGCTGTCGACCCCGGGCCGGGGACGGAGATCGGCGTAGAGGTCGGCAGCGGTGGTCGCGCGCCAGCGAACACCGACCCCGCTCTGCACCAGCCCTCGCACCGCGCCGTACGCCTGGTGCGTCTTACCCGCGCCGACGACCCCGGCCATCAGCAGGCTGGGCCCGGTGGCGACCTGCCGCCGCGCTCCCCGGCTGGGTGCGACGGCCGCCTCGGTGACCTTCCGGACCCACTCCAGGACCTTGGGGTGGTCGGCGACAGCCGCCTGGTAGCGCGGGGGCATCCCGGCCAGCAGGGCATCCAGCGGGGAGAACGGCTCGGCGTCGTCGGTCAGCGCGGCGTCAGCCGGGTCGATGTTGCGGGCGGCCAGAATCCGGGCCATGCGCTCCAGGGTGGCTTCGTTGCCGAGGAGCTGCGGTTCGCGGTGACGGGTGTGCATCACAGCTCCTCGGCGTAGGCGGCGGAAGCGTTGGCCGGGTTGGTCCACGCCTGGTGGGCGGGCACGTTAGGCCGGATTCCCGGCCGCGCGTCGCCGCCGGTGCGGGCGTTCATCGCCTCGTTGACCATGCTGGTCAGCACGCTCGGGTGCTTCGGGTTGGCCGCGAAGTTCGCCAGCCCGGCTCGGATGTGATCCGGGGCGATGCCCTCGCCCAAGAGCTTCTTAGTGATCCGCCCCAGGTGCCCGACCACGTCGCTCGGGGGGCGCTCGTCGCACCCGGCGACGTACTCACCGACGAGGTCCTTGGCAGAGACGCCGGCTACGGGCGCTGTGCGCCCCGTAGGGAGAGAAGATCCAGGATCCAAGATCCTAGATCCAGGCGCCGAGCCTTCGGGCAGGCTTCGGGGAAGGATCGGAGAGCCCTCGGAGAATGCCTGCTGAGCTGGGGTTTCCGATCCGGAGCGGCCAGGGACGTCGACCGGGTGATCGGTGGCTGCCTGCCGGTCTCCCGGGGACACTATGGCGTGCCCGGGAGACGTCGAGGTGGCCTGGGCGGGCAGATCGAGGGGTCGGGGAGGGTTCGGCGAGGTCTCGGCGAGTCCTCCGGGAGTGGTGGGCGAGCCCGCAGTCTGCTTGGTGCAGTTGCCCTTGCAGGGGCCGCACCGGTCGGCAGCCTGGTGCTGCGGGCAGGAGGGGAGGCGGGACTGGCTCGGCTTGTCGATCTTCTGGTGCTCGGACCAGGTCACGATGTGGAGGTAGCGGCGGCCGTCGCAGCCGGTGTACCGGCAGATCAGGCCTGCGCTCGCGAGCTGGTGGAGACCGTCCTCGACGTGGACCGAGGTGTGCTCGGCGCGCAGGGGCCACAGGAGCCCAGCGATGATCGCGGCGTTGTCGCGGTGCCGTCCGTGGTCGTCGGCCTGCGTGAGGAGGCCGAAGAAGGTCCGCTCGGCCTCGACGCTCACTTCGGCGAGCGACTCGGAGAAGAACGCCTCCGGCTTGATGGTGCGTATCCGGGCCATGTCAGCGGCTCCGACCGGCGGCGACCAGGTCGCTGCAGGTGAGGGCGGCGCGCTGGATGTCGAAGGTGTGTGGCCGGGTCCAGTCCGCCTCCGGCCAGACCCGCAGGATCCAACGGGCGGCGACCGTCGCCGTCGTCCGGCTCACCTCCAGGGCCTTCCCACCCTCGTCCCGGATAGCGGCACGCGGGTGGGGCCACGCCCGGCTCGGGTCGGTGAGGCTGACTCGAATCGTGGCCGCGCCCGGGATCATCTCTGCGAGCTGAGCAGCGAGACGGTGCTGTCGTTCGGTATCCGGGCAGGCCGGGTTGACGCTCGGCGTGGCGAGCATGTGATACTCCGTTGTTCGTAGGAACGCGGTGCGGCGGTTCTCGTGCAAAAGCCCCGCCGCCCGCGAGATGTGGATCGGTACCCCTCGGGGTGTCGGCCCGGTGCTCGGGAGTTGGTAGCTCCCGGGCGCCGGTCTCATCCACCCCTGTGCACCCTGCGGTCGTCATGACCCGCGCGCACTCATCTCCCTCCCCTCCTGACTGTTACGTCAGCCAGTGATCTCCGCCTGTGGGCACCAGGACCATATGGCGACCCTCGGCCTAAGTCCAGCCTCTACAGACCAGCCCTCACCAGCAGCGGAACACTGCAATGGACGCTTTCCATGCACAACGTACATTGCAGTTACGCCATTCCGTCAACTGCAATGGCGAGACGCTGAACCTGACCGACCATGATCACCACTGAGGTGGATATGATGACCGCCATGACGGAGATCTGGAGATGACCGAATCGCGCGAGCGCACCTTCTCGGAGTTGCTCGACTACCTGTTCCGAGAGGTGCACCCGAAGGGACGCGGCCCTTACACCTACGCGGAGGTCTCGCAGGGCATCCGTGACACCTCCGGCGTCACCATCTCCGCGAGCGCCATCCAGCAGCTTCGCACCGGCACCAACTCGAACCCGAAGATGCAGACCATCCGTGCCTTGGCCGGCTTCTTCGGCGTGAACCCGGGCTATTTCTTCGACGAGGAGGAGGCGGAGCGCCAGCGTGCCGAGATCCAGTTGGTCGCCGCCATGCGCGACCAGGGGGTGCGTCGGGTCGCTCTGCGCGCGAACGGTCTCAGCGCTTCGAGCCTGAACATGGTGAACACCGTGATCGACCAGGCCCGAAGACTGGAAGGAATGCCCGACGAGTCGGAAGCGTCGGGACTGCTCGACGACAAGTAAGGGCTTGGCCGCACACAGAGCAGCGCGTGCCGCTCCCGTCGATCACGTCTCGGCAGGTTCAGAGTCGGTTTCCATCAGCACGATCACCCGGAGGAGGTCGCTGCGCATGGGCCGCAGGGCCATGATCCGCACGCCGACTTCTCGACCCCGATGGTGGGGAAGTCGAAGCTTGCGCAGGTCTCCGTCGGCGTGTTCGACCACCTCGCGGCGGTCCCACATCTGCCGTGCGGCCGGGGAACTCGTGAGGATGTCGCGCTCCAGCTGTTGCAGCGCTTCGTGGTCCGGATGGCGGGCGCGCTCGTAGCGGATCTGCCCTAGGTAGGAGCGGGCCCAGTCCTGCTCCCAGTTCACGAGCTGCTCGCGGGCCTCCGGACTCAGGAACGCCCACCGCATCTGATTCGCCTGGTGAGCCGCCCACGGAAACCAGTCCAGCAGCGGTTCGTTGTAGCCGATCACGTTCCAGGCGAGGTCCGTCACGAAGGCGGGATCGGGGGCCTGGCCGTCCAGAAACCGCTGCAGCACCTCGTCCATTTCCGCCGCCGCACCGGCCTCCGGAACCGCGGCGACCACCGGCGGATGGCCCACCGCCATCAGGTACAGGGCATCGCGCTCAGCGCGACTCAGCCCCAGCACCGACGAGAGTCGATCGAGAAAGTCAGCGGAGTACTTGGCCTCCATGCCCCGCTCCAGCGCCCCGTACCAGCGTTCACTCACCCCGGTCAGTCGAGCCACGTCACGCTGCGTCAGGCCCTTTGCCCTACGGCCCGGAGAGGTCAGCCCGGGGATCTCATCAGGATTCACCCGCCGCCGCCACGATTGCAGCAGCTCAGGCAGCGACTCGCCGCCACCTTCGCCACCCGCGACCCGCCCGCCCCGCACGTCCATAAGGGCGAGCCTAGGATGCGCTCACTGGGTGACATGTGCCATAGGGCGCCCAAACTCCCATCCGGTCGATCATGGTTCAGTCATTCAGCGTAGTCAGACATAACGGATAATCAAGTAATCAACTACTCAGAGTGCGAACCGCCCCGCGCCCGAATCACCGGCCTCCTACGTTTTCGGCCAACGGCGAGGAGTTGGCGACCGGGAAGGTTCGCCCCTGCGTCAGTGACCATCCGTAATCGGAACTGCCACTTCCAGGAAGAGTGAGTTCCTGCCTTCTCTTGGCATCCTCGGGGCTTCCGTCCACCCACAAGTTGACGCACCGCCGAGGCCGAAGGGGAGCACCGTGTCCTTGCCAGAAGTCGACACGCGTCGACTGCGCGCATCGTGCGAAGAGCAGATCGACCTCCTACGTCTGCCGCACCGATTCACCACCCGCCAGTTGAGCGAGGCCATAGCCGAGCTTCGCGGGAAGCCCATCGTCCTGCAGCCGCTGAGCACGCTCGGCGCGGTCGAAGCGCCGTGCGGAATGAGAATCGAGACCCCGGACGCCGATCTCCTCTTCTACGAGGAGGGCACGTCCGCCCACCACCAGCGGCACATCCTCACGCACGAGCTGTGCCATGTGTACTGCGACCATCCGGGAAGCGTGGAGGTCAACGCGGACACGGCCCGCTCCCTGGGGGTCAACCCGACGCTGGTGATGCGTATGTCCGGGCGGACGAGTTACTCGACTGCTGACGAACGCGAGGCGGAGATGATGGCGACGGTCGTCCGCCAACGCATCTACCGCGAACGCGAGGCCCCTTCGCACCGCCCCGAGAGGGGCCCGGACAGCTGGGAAGCTCTCTTCGCCCAACCCATCAGGAGAGGCCGCTTCCGCGCATGACGAATGCTGTCTTCCTCGGGATGGCGTTGTTGCTCGCGTCGATAGCTGGCTACTGGGTGCTCGGACGCGGAACGCCCCGTCCGACCGGTACCTGGGCCATGGGCGCGCTTCTCGGCTCCTTCGCCATGGCCTTCGCCTCCTATGCGCCGCTGTTCAGAAACGTCGCGGAGTCGATCGTGCCGCACGTCGGTCGGCTGCTGAGTAACTGCGCTTCTCTGGGTGCCGCCACAGCGGTTCTGGCCGTTTCCTTCCAGCTCAACCTCGAACCCTCCGAGGCGCGGCGGCGCATCAAGGTCCGTCTCGCCCTGCTCACCGCGTCGGTCGTCACCATGACCGCGCTGTTCGCCTACGAGCAGCTGACAGCTCGTTCTCCGCAGGTCTACGCGCTCTATCTACTCCCCTACATTTCGTTCCTCGGGTTCTCCGTGGTCGACTTCCTGATGCAGGCCGTACGCCAGTCGAAGGCGACTCGGCGCGACAGCATCCGGGGCGGGTTGCGGGTAGCCGCAGCAGGCTGCGTGTTCGCTCTCGTCTACGTCGTCTACAAGCTGACACGCATCGTCGGCCTCGGTCTGGGACTGGGCGACGAAACGCACGCGCAGTGCTCATCGCTCGTGACCTCGACGTGCGCCTTCAGCGTCACCTCCCCGGCACTCGCCGTCCTGCTGATCTGCCTCGGCCTCACGTGGCCCGCTGTCCTCTACCCGATCAACCAAGCCCGCCGTCGCCGCTGGGAAACCCGGTCCTTCGAGTCGCTCCGCCCCCTCTGGCAAGACCTGTCAGCCGCGATGCCGCAGATCGTCCTATCGTCGGCCGAGGACGTCGAAGGCATTTCCGACGACTCCGACTTCCGTCTGCAGCGGCGCGTCATCGAGATCAGCGACGGCATCCTCGCCCTCCGGCCGTACCGGTCGCGCAGGGTGCAGGAGAGCGCGGCGTCGAACTTCCACACCGCTACCGAGCAGGGCGCCGCCGCTGTGGAGGCGGCTGTGGTTCGAGCTGCACTGGCAGACTCGAAGGCTGGCCGGTACGCGGACGAAGTCGCACCTCCGTCGGTAGACGCCGCCGCCCGCGAGGATCTACGTGCCGACACACAGTGGCTCCTCCTGGTGGCTGACGCCTACGTCGAGCGTGTCGGCGACGACGGCCGGCCATGAGTGATTGGAACCTGAAGAAATGACCGACCCAACTCAGGACCCCGGCTTCCTCCAGAACCCCTACCCCACTTACGCGGCCATGCGCTCGGCATGCCCCGTACAGGCCGTCCCCAGCGGGTCCGGCGGGCGCCTCAGCTACCTGGTCACCGGATACGCCGAAGCCAGGGAAGCGCTCGCCGACGCCCGGCTCTCGAAGGACACCTCCGCGTTCTTCGCGGGCAAGGAATCAAAGCGGCGCCTCCACCCCGCAGTGGCGCACAACATGCTGTCGAGCGACCCGCCCGAACACACCCGGCTGCGCAAGCTGGTCACCAAGGCGTTCACGACCGGGGCGGTCGCGGAACTGCGCCCGTTCATCGCCAGGGTCACCGACGACCTGCTGGACCAGTGGCCTGTCGGTGAGCCCTTCGACTTCGTGACAGGCTTGGCCGTCCCGCTACCCGTCATCGTGATCTGCGAACTGCTCGGAGTACCGGACGAAGACCAGCCCGACATCCAGCGCTGGTCCGGCGAACTGTTCGCGGCCGGACAGCCAGAGGTCATCGACGCGGCCTCGCACTCCCTGGCCGACTACATGACAGACCTCATCGCCGCCAAGCGCCGACGCCCCGGCAAATCGCTCCTCGACCGCCTGATCTCGGCCCGCGACGGCCACGACCGGCTCAGTGAGGAGGAACTGGTCTCCCTCGCGGTGCTCCTACTCGTGGCCGGCCACGAGACCACCACCAACTTCCTCGGCAACGCGACCCTCTCCCTGCTCCAGCACCCGGCCGAACTCGACCGCCTCCGCCAAAACCCGGACGACATCCCTACGGTGCTGGACGAGTTGCTTCGATTCGACTCCCCCGTCAGCACGGCCACCTTCCGGTACACCACGGAGGCCATCACGCTCGGCGGCACCGACATCCCGACAGGCGCACCGGTCCTGGTCGCCCTCGGAGCCGCCAACCGCGACCCAGAACGGTTCCCCTCACCGGACCAACTCGATGCGAACCGGGACGCTGCCGGCCACCTTGCCTTCGGGCACGGCATCCACCGCTGCGTCGGCGCTCCCCTGGCCAAGGCCGAGGCCGAAATCGCGCTGCGCGCGGTACTGACACGGTTCCCGGGCCTCCGGCTCGCCGTACCGCCCGACCAGCTTCAGTGGCGGCACGCCCGTCTTGTACGCGGTCTGACCTCGCTTCCCGTCCTGAACTAGCTAGGACGTTTCTCTGGATCACTCCCGCAGGGGCTGGGTGTCAGTGCGGCGTGTGAGAGTGCTGGGCATGACGATGCCGGAGGGCCCTGCGCGAGTGCTGCCTGAGATTGGACGAGACTTGTTCGACGCTCTCGTCATCAGGACCGACTTCAGCGACGACGAGTCGTGGAATGCGGTGGTTGGGGAGTTGCGCCGCCCGTGGGGGCCAGGCGGTGGGATTGCCGCAACAGTGCAGTTGGTCGAAGCGCCCGCTTGGTCAGGAGCAACGCCCGACGAGGTTCTTGCCGCCGTGGTGGATGGGGACCTGATTGTCGTCTTCCTCGCTGACCGCGACACGATGAAGTCGCCGGCGCGGGCGTTGCTGGCTCTGTCGACACTCTGGGAGGACGTGAGTGGCCTCGACCCCGTCTATTACCAGGAACTCATCGAGTCGCCTGAGCCCCGTGAGTTTCGAGCCGTGCCCGCCGCGGTACACGGCGTCCAGGCGGACCTGGCGCTCGGCAACGTGGACTTCGCAGAGTACGCTGCGGCTGCTTCCGCAGAGCCTGATCAGGTGCTGCGGCCCATCTGACCGCAACAGCGGTCGGCCGCTTCCTCGACAGAGGAACGGATTGAGCTCGTTCATCCCGCACCCCCTGACCGGGGCGCAAGCCGGTCAGGACTGCTCGGCGGCCACCTTCCGAAGCCAGCGGAGCGTCTGGCGCCGGTTGGCCAGCAGTACCACGTCGGCGCCGGCGCCGAACTCCTCGATCTTCGCCATCACGCGGGGTCGCATCTTGCGCCGGTACGTGGCGACGTACTTGATCACGCCCCAGTGGATGCGGTTGTGCACTCCGTGGCCCTTGTGCCCGGCCCCGTGCCGGAGCTGCCGGGAGAAGATCCCGTACAGGGCAGCCACGGTCGACACGTCCATCAGGACCACCGTGTCGCAGGCTTCGAGCCGTACCTGCAGCGTCGAGTTGTAGTTGCCGTCAATCACCCACCGCGGCTGCGAGACCAGCTCGCGCTGCACGTCGGTGAACTTGTCCCTGGGCAACGCGTTCCACTCGTCGTCGTAGAACGCGGCGTCCAGGTGCGTCACCGGGGCGTCGAGGATCCTGCCCAGCTCGCGGGCCACGTGGGACTTGCCACTGCCTCCGCAGCCGACGATGGCGACCTTCCTCATGGTGCTCCAGCGTAGAAAGGTTGAGGTGATCGGCGAGCCAACTCCCGGGCCGTGCTGTGTCTGGCCTCTCGCCTACCTGTTCAGTTGGGTGCTCAGAGAGCCCTCTACCGACGATAGGCGTCGCCACGCGCCCTGGCTCCCCTGGTGCTCGACGCCGTGCAGGGTGGGCTGCTCTGGCTGCCCAAGCGTTACACCTCAACCCTGTGCGCCAGTCCCTTCCTGCTGAGGGTGGGAGTGTCCGACGCTGGCGCGGATCACCTCGTCGCTGCCCCGCAGCGCCTCTGCCATCCTTGCGAGCCAGGGCTCGGGGAGGCTGCCGCTCCCCAGCGCGCATGCACGGACAAGCCGTTGGGCCGCCCCGACCTGGCGCGGCTCGGCGAGACTGGTGAACCGGTGGTCAGCCAGACATTCACGGGCGGCGTAGCCGTCGGTCGCCGCGGCGGCCCGGCGGTGGAGCTCCGCAATCATCCGGTGCGCTGCATCTTCCTGGTGCGGCTCCAGCAGGTCCAGGATCGTCAGGCCGAGGCGCGTGTCGAAGACGGTCATGCCCTGGTCGGGTTGGTGCTCGACGTAGTCCTCGACCAGCGTGTCGAGGAGGGGTACGGCCGGGCCGCGAAGGGCCTTTCTGCACATCACGTCGAGGCAGCCGGTGACGGCGTTCTCCCAGCGTTCTCCGGGTGAGGTCATGGTGATGAGCGCTGCGGCGTCGGTGGGGGTGTGGCTGAGTGCGGCCAGGACGGCGACCTGGCGGCCGTCCAGCATGCGCTGCCCGATGCCCCGGTGTTCCTCGATGTGGGCCAGCGCCTCCGCCCAGCGGCTGGCCGTGGTCAGGGTGCGGGTGCCGTCGGCCAGGACTACCTTCCACAGCCAGGTGCGCACCTCGTGACGGTCGCTGTCGGTGAGGGTGAGGTCGGCCGGGACGTGGACCCCCTCGAACTGAGCCCTGGCGCCGTTGGTGACGGCATCAAAGAGGTGCAGCAGACGGTGACGCCCGTCGTCGGCGGCGCCCGCGCGGATCTGGAGGCGGGCGAGGTTCACCACGGGTTCGAGGGCGCGGATCGCGCTCATGCCGGGCAGGGGGGCGGCGTGGAGGTAGGCGGCGGCGTGCTGGTGGCACATCTTCCGCGCGAGGGCGGGCAGCCCGAGGTCGGAGGCGATGAGGGCGGCCTGGTTGTAGACGGCCGAGGCGAGGCCCTGGTCAGCCTTTGCGGCTGCGGCGTCGGCGAGTTCGGCCAAGCCGTGCACGCGCCGGGGCAGGGGCAGGCACGCGGGTCGGAATCGGTAGATCAGCGGAAAGCGCTGGGCTATGGGTCCGTTCAGGTCCATGAGGTCCCCCGGGGGTGAAGA
Organism: Streptomyces sp. NPDC005791; assembly: GCF_042871485.1. Classification (NCBI taxonomy): domain Bacteria; kingdom Bacillati; phylum Actinomycetota; class Actinomycetes; order Kitasatosporales; family Streptomycetaceae; genus Streptomyces; species Streptomyces sp. NPDC005791. The sequence goes on along the minus strand of NZ_JBIAIP010000017.1, from coordinate 46,933 downwards.
CGACGAGGAGCGGGGAAGGGCCGCGTGGTGCCCGCCGGCCGGTCGGCGGGCACCACGCAGGCGGATCAGCTACTGCCAGGTGACGCGGACGCGGTTCAGCGGGGTGTCGAGGACGAAGACACCGGGCTGCTCGTCCGCGGGCGCGTCGAGCGGCAGGATCTCGAAGGCGGCATCCCGGCCGCGGTACCCGCGGTCCCAGGTGCGGACCGCGTCGGCAACCTTCGCGGCCAGCTCATCGCTCCCGGGGCCGTGGCCAATGACGCCGAACTCCCAGAGCTTGTCGCCCTCGGGGGTCTTCTGCTCCGAGGGACGCCGCGCGAGGTAGGAGAGGGCGCCCTTCTCGACGGCGGCCGTGGCCGAGGGGTAGGGGTCCTCGGTAAGCACCGTGCCCTTGGCGGTCTGGGGGAAGAGCATCCGGAGCAGCCCGGACGGCATGACGCAGGAGACGAACAGCTCCATCCACTCCGGGGACTCCCCGGCGCGGACCGTCATCCCCGTCCACTCCTCGACGCGCGGCTGGTCAAGAACACCGGCAAGAGCATCGGCGTCAAGCGCCAGTCCGGCCGAGGCCTGGAGGCGCACGGCGCCGTCCGTGCTGAGCGGCACGGCGCGGCGGTCGTCGTCGGCGATGCCCCGGCGCAGCGGCATGAAGGTGTTCATCTCCGAGCCGACCGACTGCCACCGGCCGTCGCGCTTCACGTAGATGATGGAGCGCGAGACGCTGCCCGTGAGCCGCTGCGGGGTGATGAGTCGGCCGCCTTCGGCGAGCTGGTCGAGCCAGGCGTGGGGGATGCCGTGCGCGCCGACGGTGGCGATGATCCGGTCGTACGGGGCACCTTCGGCGTGGCCGAGGGCGCCGTCGCGCGTCAGTGCCTCGACGTTGGTGGCGCCGGCGGCGGCGAGGTGGGCTCGGGCGCCTTCGACCAGGTCGTCATCGACGTCGATGGTGGTGACGTGTCCGCTCGGGCCGATGAGGTGGCCGATCAAGGCGGCGTTGTAGCCGGTGCCGGCGCCGAGTTCGAGGATGCGCTCGCCCGGCTGGGCTTCGAGTTGGTCCAGCATGAGGGCGACGACGGCCGGCTGGGAGGCGCAGGAGATCGAGGTGCCCTCAGGGTCGTACTTCACGTTGACCGGGTGGTTGGCGTAGGCGTCGGCCAGCGGGGTGTCGGGGACGAACAGGTGCCGGGGCACCGCGCGCAGGGCGGCTTCGACCTCTGGGGTGCGGGCGTGGCCGTCGGCCTTGATCTGGTCCACCAAGGCGTGGCGGAGCTGTTCGGCGTCGGCCTCAGGAGCGGTGAGTGTGTCGGTGTTCACCGTGCTGACGCTATGGGCCGCGGAGCCTGATTCTGTTGCTGACGCGGTGTTTTCACTCGAACCCATGATTGCCTCTCGTGCGATGTTGAACAGGGTGTGCTGGTCGGCGGACGGCAGACCGGCACGGTTGGCGTGGAAGATGGCGTGGTGCGCGATGACGGCGCGCAGTCCGCGGGTCAGGTCGCCTTGGGCGGCGAGGTAGGCGAGCGTGGTGCCGACGCGCTCGAAGGCGGCGACCCAGTCGGCGTGGCCGTCCAGCGGCCCGTGCTCGCGGCACAGGCTGCGGGCTTCGGTGGTCATCAGGGTCCGCATTGCCGAGGTCAGGCGCGGGGACCCGGGCGTACCGGTACCAGGGCGCAGTGCGGAGACCTTCGCCCACACGTCGCCCTGCTCGAACCAGTCGAGGTTCGCGGCGCGCATCATGCTGCTCATCAGCAGGATGGCGGTCTCGTGTCGCCCTACGTGCTCGTTGTGGACGGGGTAGGTGAGGAGGTGGCGGCTGTCCTCGTGGAAGAGGGCGTGCGCGGCCGTCATGGCGTCCGCCCCACCGAACGCCTCGGTCTCCAGCTCGTAGATCCCGGTCGTGCAGGACTGCGCCGTGCCGTCGGCCACCCACTCGTCCAGCAGAGTCAGCACGGTCGGTGACGGCTGGTCGGCGACGTATCGCAGGCGCCAGGGCTGCTTGTTCATGAACCACCAGCCGCTGAGCTGCCCGTCGGCCTCGGCGGCGAGCAGCACGGGGGCTAGGCGTTGTGTGATGGCCCGTCGCCCGGTGTCCCGGTCGGGGAAGGTGATGTTGTGCTGCTGCCAGCGGTCGGGGCACATCGAGAAGTCCTTCGGTCGGGTTCAGGCGGTGAGCAGGCAGGCGTCCCAGGCGGTGCGGGGTGGCTCCGCGCTGTCTGCGGTGGTCAGTCCCAGCGCGGTTCCGGCGGCACCGTCGAGGAGCCCGGCGCCCGCCGCGTCCTTCAGCAGCAGGGCAGCGGCGTCGTCCGGGTCGGTGCCAGGCGGGGCCAGCATGGTGAGAAGGGCGGGGATGATGGCGCGAAGCTGGCCGGCAGTGGCCCGGTCGGCGTCGGCGGCGGCACGCGCCGCAATGTGGACGAGTCCGGCGAAGCCGTGGCACAGGCCGCTGTCCGTGGTGACGCGAAGCTGCACGCGGTCGCTCAGTGCGTCCAGCAGGGCGGCCTCGGCCTCAACCTGGAGGTCGCTGTCGCCGAGAGCGAGCGCGGCGAGCTGCTGGGCACGGGCCAAGCCCGCGGTGCCGTAGCACCAGCTCGGCCGCCGTGGTGCCGCGGCCGCGGGCCGGCCGCTGCGCAGTTCCTCGCGGCTGATCCAGTACGGCCAAGCTGTGCCGCGCCCGGTGGGCGCCTTCCACTGCTCCAGCCAGGCAAGGATGGTGCGCATCGCCTGAGGGTGGCCGGTGACGGTGGTGCCGCGGCGGGCGGCAAGCGCCAGCAGCGCGAGGACCGCGCCGACGCCGTGCGCCATGCCGTGGTTGGCGTGCCCGCCGGGGAAGCGGTCGTCCGGTCGGCCGGACGGCCCGGTCGGTACCCACCAGCCCGGCAGGCGTTCGCCGCTGTCGGTGACCGGGTCGGTCAGGCGCACGCAGTAGTCGAGAACGGCCCGGGTCACCGGGCCCGCAGGGTCGCGGCGCAGCAGGTAGGCGCCGTACCCGCTCAAGCCCCGGATGGCGTCGAACTCGGCGAGTGCCGGAAGCTGCCCGGCTTCGATCCGGCGGTTCGCGGCGTCAAGGCGCCGCCGGGCGTCTGCCGTCACCTGCCGGTCCAGCACATCGAGGCCGCGCCGGTAGGAGTCCGGAAGCTCGTCGGCGGCGCACGCCACGGCATGGGCGAGCGCCGGGGCGCCGTAGAAGGGGTGGCTGTCCGGGCCGCTGGTGAAGGACTCGCGGGTCGAGGCGGCCAGCCAGTCGTGGGCGCGCTGCCAGGGGGCAAGCCCGGTCGCGGCGCGTTCGATGTGCAACAGGGCGATGCCTGTCGGGCCGTAGGCGAGGTGCTGCCGGTTGGCGTCGTCAGTGGCCGCCGTCGGCGCCTGGTCGGGGTGGGCGAGCCGGTCGGCGATGGCGGCGGCCACCGCGGCTGCTGTGTGGGTCACGGTCGCCTCCCGGCGCGGGCGGTGAAGGCCAGGGCGGCGGCGCGGGCCAGATACAGGCAGACCTCTTCCTCGGGGAAGTCCACCGCGACATGCCGCACGAAGTGGACGTGCAGCAGGGAGGTCAGCACGCCGTCCACGGCGATGCCGTCGGCGTGCGGGCCGGACAGGTGCGGCCCGTACGCGGCGAGCGCAGCGGTGCGCTCGGCCCAGGCGTCCACGATCGCGGCGCCGCCGGGCGCTGACCGCAGGGCCGCCCAGTCACCGCGCGGGTCTGCCAGCCGCACGGCGTCGGTGAACTGCGAGCGGGGTACCGGGTTCGGCGCGGCCGGCTCGATGTGGTCGATCAGCCAGCGCGCGCCGGCGTCCGGGCCGCCGAGGAGGGCGGAGGCAATGGCGAAGAAGTGCGCGGCCACGAGCGTGCGCTGCGCGGGCCGGACAGGCTGGGCGAGCTGCGCCACCGTGGCCAGGGAGTCCGCGCGGAACACGGCCTCGGCCGCGTCCCATGCCGGTCCGGAGCCCCACCGGCCCGTCTCGCGGTAGGAGGTGGGGTAACGCAGGTCCGCCAACAGCCCAGCGGTCCGCAGCTCGTCGGCCCAGGCGCTGACCGTGTGGGTGGTGTCGGCGAAGTCCTCCGGGTCCGGCAGTGCGATCCGCAGGCGAAGGTGCTGCTGGGGGTCGCGGAAGCGGACGTACCACCAGGGAGGAGAGCCGAGGCGCCGCATCAGGTCGGGCACGTGCCGAGTCAGCAGGGCGTCTTGACGCCGCGGGTCGCCGTACAGGGCTACGAGGAGCACCGGGGAGGTGGCCGGGGTCTGGATCTGGGCTGGGGAGAGCGTGCGGGCGGTGGTCGGCGTAGGCAGCGCAGGCCAGGCCAGAGGACGGACCGCTTTGAGGGGTACCACGATCTCGTGGGCCCGGCCCCCGCTCCAGCCGTCCGCCCCGGGAGGAGCGGCTTCCGTCAGCAGCGCCGTACCGGTGCGGTCGAGGTGCTGGCGCAGCAGGCTCCGGTGGCCGGGCTCATCGAGGTCGAGCGGCAGGCGCCGGTCGTCCTGGACGAGGTGCACGTGCTGTGGCAGGCGCCGGCGCTCCCGCCAGCCGGACAGCGCCGCGTCCCAGTCCGCGCCGGGGCAGTGGCGGTCGGGGAGGTCGCCGGCCTCCAGCCTCCAGCGGGCCGCGACCAGCACGATGCGGCCGTACCGCAGGCGGGGGAGGAACGGCATTGCTGCGGCGGCGCCCCAGTCGAACCGGGTGACCTGGGCGTTCTGCGCCCGGGACACCTCGGTGATCAACCGCGCCAGGGGCGGGGTGTGCTCGGCAAGGTTCAGTGCATGCATGCCGACGGCCTCGACGCGCAGCCCGCGGCCCGGAGCCGCCAGGTACATCCGGCGCCCGTCGCACGCCACCGCCAGATCCGCCGGCGAGAGCACTGTGGCGTCGGGGGCGCGGTGCTCTTGCAGGCTGATCACCAACGGCAGCACGCGCGGGGTTCGGGTGACGTGGGCGGTGTCGGGCAGCAGTGCGGGGAAGGAAAGCTGCGCCGCCACCGTGCCCTCGTCAGCCGTGGGTAGGCCAGCCAACTCCGCGCGCAGGCACTCGCGTTGTGTGGCCGGGAGGACGCTGAGGAAGCGTCCGGCGGTAACCCCGGCTCCGCGTGACACGCTGGTCAACTCCACAGTGAACCGCCCACGGCGGACTTCGGCGAGGGTGGCCGCGTGCAGCCGCACGCCCACCTCCAGGTGGCACGGTATCCGCAGCTCCTGCGGGCCTCGGTCCAGGGCGGCCACGATCTCGTCGGTCAGCACGACCTCGCCGCGGCCGTCGAGCGCCGCGGCCTGGGCGAGGCGGAGCAGCACGTCGTCCCGCGGCGACAGGCGCCGGCGGCCTTCGCCGGTCGGCCTGCCCGGGTACCCGTCCGGGTAGCCGACGCCGCTGTCTGCGACAACATCCATAAGCGGCACCATGGTGCCGACGCCGAACCGCTCATAGAACCGCTGGTGGTACTCGTTCCACGGCTCGGTACCGTATGGGCGGGCGCAGAGACGGGTGAGGATAGTGGCGGCGCGCTCGACCTCGCGGGCGACCAGATCGGGGAGCACCACGGTGGCGTCCAGGCACAGGTCCAGGGCGAGCGGGTGACGGCGGAGGCCCGGCACCAGATCGCGCATCCGGGTCGCTACGGCGTCCCGGCCCTCTGTGGTGCCGCACTGCTCCAGCCCGGCGTGGACGGCGCGCAGCTCTTGGACGACGGGTGCCAGGAGACGAATGTCCTCGGCACGGACCGCGTCGAGCTGGGTGACGAGGTAACCGAGCGCGTCGGTCTCGGTCGCCGGCGCGTGGAGGTTGGTGATCAGCACGCGCCGCCGCACCAGGCCCGCGAGGAGCCGCTTGACGCGCTCCGGGGCCACGGCCGGGAACTCGGCCATCAGCTTCTCGGCGAGTTCCCCAATCCGGATCGGCGCGTCAGTCGCGCGGAGGATAAGCCGGACCGGCGCCGACAGCTCGACGGACGCCTCGACCGCTCGCCGCTGACCAGTCGGCCCGTCGTCCTGGTAGGGGACGACGAGACCGCCATCGCGCTCGAAGGTGGTGTTATTGACGACGACCGACAGGAGCGGCAGCAGCTCTCCGCTCCTTTCTAACTGCTCGATCAGCCTCCCCACCCACTCCGCACCGGCGCGGGCCACGACCACGTGGTTCTGGCCCCAGCGGGAGTGGGGCTCGGCGTCGAAGGTGGCCGTGGTGACTCCGGCGAACAGTCCGAACGGTGTGGGCCGGTGCAGCGCGCGCAGGAGGTAGCGCGCCACTGACACTCCAACGCGGCGGACTTCGCGGGTAGAAGGGGAGTTAGCACTCTCCAGGACCTCGACTTCGGCGGCGAGAACCGGGCTGGCATGGCGGAGGGCCTGTGCGATGCCCGGGTCGTGCCAGATGCTGCGAATCCAGGCGAGGCGTCCGGTGATGACCTCCTCCAACTCCTCGGCTCGGAAGGACCGGTCGTCGAAGTCCGGTAGGGGAAGCTGGGTCACCGACGGTCGAGCGGCTGCGCGCACCAGGGCGGTCGTGCCCGCCTTGAACGCTGGGGGTATAGCCACGTGACGTGTCCCTTCGTGCGTCTGGAGGGGCGGTCGGAGCCGACGCGCCAAGTAGCGCGACAGCACCGACCGCGGTTCATGACCTGATGACCGGGTTCAGACGGTCAGGGTCAGTCGGTGAAGGTGACGCAGGCACCGCAGGAGCTGCCGCACCCGTCGTCGGTCAGAACGGTCAGCCCGGCCGCGTCGGACACCTCCAGGAGGGAGACGTTCAGGTCGAACCCGTCCGACTGGCCGCCAGCCGTCGGCTCCTGGACCTGGGTGGTGCTCTTGGTGACGATTCGCGTCATAACAACTCCAGGTGATTCGTTGGTGTGTAGGACAGGTGGTGCTTGCCAGCGCACTGAGGACCGTGGCGTAGCGACGGGGCTACGCCATGGGTTCAGGTTCTGGCCATCCCGGTCCGATGGTCGGGCCGGGAAGCTCTGGGGTGCCGCTCGACGGTCCGGTCCTTTGCCCAGGACCGTCGAGCAGCCGTCTATGCGGCGGGCACAAGATCGTCCAGGCTGACGACCTCGTAGTCCCGCAGTTCGCGTACGAGCTGAGAGGCGAGGAACCAGCCGATCTGGGGGTGGTCGTAGGGCAGGGGAGCGTCCGAGGCGGCGAGGGGCTGGATGCCGTCGGCGGTGTACTGGTACGGGGTGCCGATGACGCCGTAGAGCGGGAACCGCGTGGCCAGCAGGGCGACGTGGCCCTGGCTCCTGAGTCGGGGGCACCGCCGGGCCGCCATCCGTGCGTGCTCCAGACACACCGGCGGCTGCGCGGTCTTCACCGGCCCGGCGTAGTCGTCGCCGTCGTCGGCCGTCTCTACGAAGAGGATGCCGTCGCTACGCTTCAGCGGGACCGTGCACACCTGGCAGCGCAGGAGCGCCATCGTGATGCGCTGGCGGAGCGGGTGCACCAGCCGCCACCTCGGGTTCCCGGTGGGCTGTCCCGCGAAGCCGAGTGACATGGAGTACCGGGCCCACAGCACGCCGCGGAGATCTCGGTCAGGCCCTGCCTCGTCCTTATACCCGAGCCGCGGGCGCCGGTCAGGACCGATGCGTACGTTCAGATTGAGGAGGGAGTCCGCCTCTTCGCCTTCACGGGCGGTGATGTACGGAACGACCAGGTCGGCTGCGGTGATCGTCATGCCGCGCTTCCGACCGTGAGCGCGAGCGGCCGGTGGGGGGCGACGATACGGCCGTCGGGGAGGAGTTCTCCGGTGTCCTCGAAGACAAGCACTCCGTTGCACAGCAGGCTCCAGCCCTGCTCAGGGCGGTGCGCGACGGGTCGCGCGGCCTCCCTGTCGGGAGCCATGGCCGTGGGGCACGGCGGGTTGTGCGCACACATGGTGCTCGTCCTCTCGGGTGGAAAGTTGGGCCCTCTTCGGCCAGCTACGGTGCCGTGGGGGAACACGGTTCGGGCACGGCCGAAGAGGGGGACTTGTGGCACCGCCCCATGAAGGCCGCTATGGCTGCTTCGCTGTAGCCGTAGAAGCGCCCCAGGGAGGTGGCAGTGCGGTCGCCCTCGAGCGTGAGTGGTCTCTCTCCGCCCACTCGACAACGAAGCAGGGACCCGGGTAAGACGACCACTGCACGCGCAGGTCTCTTTAATCGCGGTCATGCCGCGCCCTGCGGGTCACCTGCAGGCACGATGCAAAGGTCGAGTCCCACCTCACGGAGCGGCAGGAATTGTGTTGCCTTGTTGGTGTATCCCTCGAACGTCAAAACGGCCCTCCGATCAGGCGGATTGGTAGACGGTGACGAGCACTGCGAACACGGTGACGACGAGGAGAACCTGAGCGCTGGCCTGTCTCCAGCCCCAGCCCTTCGCATCCATCCACCGCAACGGCCGCCTTCAAGTCGGACCGGACAGCTCCTCGGGGATCACGAGGTGAATGAATGCCTGGTACCGCTCACCCAGCTCCTTGATCACAGCGCGATACTCGTCGTCATCGGAGCTGATGTTGTGCCGGTCGAGGACGATCACGCCGTCCGCGAAGCCGCCTCGGATCAGTCGCTCGACCTCCCCCCAGCCAGGGCGCTTCCAGGGCGGCGTGTAGACGCCACAGCCGGCACCCGAGCCGGGGAGGCACGTCGTGGTCACGGGAACGGCTACGTCGTGAAACCTCGCTCCCATTGCGTAGCCACTCTGCTCAGCCTCGGTCTGGAGGGTGTTCCAGTCCTCATCAGGCCTGGCACTCCTGCTAAGCACCAAGCTGTACGCCAACACCCGGAGACGGCGATCACCGGAGCGGCGGTCGCACCTTTCAGTCGCCTCACGACGGAACTGCTGACGGAGCCGGACGAGCTCGCCGCTGCGCGCCGGACGCTCCAGCGGGGCGGGTTTGCGGTGCCACTCCTGGGTTCGAGCAGTGTCGGTGTCCGTTCGGTCCCGGGATCCCATCAGGCTGATCCGTGGACTGGAGACGGCGATCATGTCGTCCAGGCTTCTACGTGTCTTCATGGTCGCCTTCCCCTAGATCGCGCTCAGCCCGCGCAGGGCTCATCCGACGGTTGCGCGATGCGTTCGGTCCGACCGACCACTACGTTCGCTACTGACGTGAATCAGGTCCGTGCCAGGCGCCGTTCGGATACCGTGTGATCAGCTCGTACCGACGATGAAAGCGGTACGGAACCCCGGTGGGCAGGCCCTGGATGGAGCCTCACACGCTGGCTCCGCAGGCCCCATGGAGAGCCGCCTCTGTCGTTGACATCGACCGCGGGTGAACGAAAGTCCACGGTGGAGGAGGAAGCGTGGGGCAGCAGCCGAACGAGCTGACTCCGGACGCCGGCCCATGGCACCGCTGGGGTTACGAGCTACGCCAGTTCCGCGAGGCCCGTCTCCTGTCGCAGCAGGCTCTGGCTCGCAGGGCGTTGATCGACCGTTCACATCTCGGGCGCTTCGAGCGCGCTGAACGTCCCGTCCCGAAACATGCGGCCATCACTCTCGACGACATCCTCGATGCCGCCGGTGCATTGGTTCGTGGCTGGGACAGCGCGGAGCGCGAGGCCCCCCAGGATTACTCTGTCCCGGTGTCCAGAGCCGGGACAGCGACTCATGGGGCCAGTACACGGGGTCATGGGGCCAGCGACCCGGAGACCCTGGCCATGAACGCGGTCGTGCGGGCAGGCTCGCTTGGAGACGACACGGACACGGTCGTCGTCCCCGCCCGCATCCACGGAAGGATCCTCTTCGTGCCCGTGCCCCGCCGCGTTGTTCTCGCATCAGGGATCGCCGGCCTGGCTGCGACAGCCATGTCGGCCGCGACGCCGGCGGCTGCCACCGAACTCGCCGACATGGGGTCTCCCTTCGAGCACTTCGCGCAACTCCGCCGGGTCATGATCCAGACCGACAACCTCATCGGCCCCCGGCACATGTTGCCCGCCCTGCAGCAACACCTCGTCTCCCTTGCCACAAGACGTCGATCCGCTCGTGGCACCGACGCCACCAAGCTTCTCGCCTTGGAGACGCGATACGAAGAGCTGGCAGGCTGGTTCGCCCAGGACATCGGCGACGAGCGCACCGCCCACGGCCACACCGCGAAAGCACTGGACGCTTCTCACATCACCGGCGACACCGATCTCACCGCGTACATCCTCGGCCGTAAGGCACAGCTGGCTGTCGACACCGGTCATCCTGCCGACGCTCTCGGCCTCGCCGCAGCCGCCCGACGCACCGCCCGGCCCGGGAGCCGCCTCGAAGTCATCGCCGTTCTGCACGAGGCCCACGCGCATGCCGTACTCGGTGAAGGCGGTGAGGCCCACAGGGCGTACGACACCGCGCTCGCTCTTCTCGTTCGCGCGGGCTCCGACGGTGTCTGGGGCTCCTGGCTCGATACGGCGTACATCAGCACCGCCCGGGCCCGCTCCCTCGCCGCGCTCGGCGAGTATGAGCAGGCCGCAGCAGGCTTCGACAGCGCCCTCACAGTGCTCCCGCCCGCATATCGCCGGGACCGCGGTGTCTACCTCGCTCGCGCTGCACGTGCCCACGCGGGCACAGGCAACGTAACCCTCGCTGCCCGAATCGGCGGGCAGGCCGTCGGGATCGCCGCCGAGACCGGATCCGCGCGCATCTTCGGACAGCTCGACCGGCTCGACCAGGCACTGGCCCCCGCAACCGGCGAGGACGGCGTCGCCGAGTTCCGAGCCTCACTCGACCGAATCGTTCTGCATCCTGCCTGACCCACCCGCGCACACCGCCTGGAGATACCGTGCCCCGCCCGTACGTCCTGTTGTCCGCAGCTGTATCGATCGACGGTCACCTCGACACCCGCCCGGGCGAGGACCGGCTCCTGCTCTCCAACAAGGAGGACTTCGAACGCGTCGACTCCGTACGAGCCAGTGTCGACGCGATCCTTGTCGGCGCCGGCACACTCCGCGCCGACAACCCCCGCCTCCTCGTCAACTCGGCGGAACGCAGGGCGTCCCGAGTCGCCGCCGGTGAGCCCGAGTACCCGCTGAAGGTCACCATCACAGGAACGGGCGACCTCGACCCCAGCTGGAAGTTCTGGCACCACGGCGGAGACAAGCTCGTCCTCGCCGTGGGCCACGAGGCCACCACGAAAGCCCGCGCCAACCTCGGTGACCTGGCTACCGTCCAAAGCGTCCCCGAGGAGGCCGTATGGCCGGCCGCGCTCGACATCCTCGGCGACGAGTACGCCGTCAAGCGGCTCATGGTCGAAGGGGGCGGCACAGTTCACACACAGCTCCTCGAAGCCGCTCTTGCCGACGAACTCCAACTCGTCATCGCCCCTCTCCTGGTCGGCCAGTTCGATGCGGTAAGGATGCTCGGCCCCGCGAGCTACCCTGGCGGCCCGGCCGCCCGCCTCCGGCTCCTGGAGATCCGCCAGATCGGTGACGTGGTACTCCTGAGGTACGCCCCCAAGGACACCTCCACGGAGCCTCGATGAGCAACACCTCTTCAGCCGGCGCCCCCGGCACCGGCCGCGAGCCCAACACCGCAGACCGGAACTGGCTCACCCTCGCCTGTGAGCTGGCCGCCCTCTGCCCGCCTTCGGAAACCGCCTTCAGCGTGGGGGCCGTCGTCGTCGCGGCCGACGGGACCGAACTCGCCCGCGGCTACTCCCGCGAGAACGATCCCCACGACCATGCCGAGGAAGGGGCCCTCGCCAAGCTCCCCGCCGAGGATGCCCGGCTCGCCACCGCCACGATCTACAGCTCCCTGGAGCCCTGCGCCAGACGGGCATCCCGACCTCGCCCCTGCGCCCAACTCATCCGCGACATGGGCCTCCGCCGCGTTGTCACCGCGTGGAGCGAACCCGATACGTTCGTCGTCGGCGCCGATGGCACCGAAACCCTCAAGGACGCCGGCGTCACTGTCGTCGCCCTGCCTGAGTACGCGAACGCCGCGCAGGCACCCAACCTGCACCTGCTCTGAACCTCGGTCTCTCAGGTACTTCTCAGAAACTTCGGTCCTGCCGGAGGCGCTTTTCGTCGCCTGACCTCGCGCTTTCGCAAGTGGGCCTGTACGGGCCTTGATCAAATAAGTGGAGAGTGCCGCTGAACTGCAACGATAGGACTTGCCGAGGGTCCTGTCAGCTGCGAGGAAGAAGCACTCGCTAACTGATCCGCACCGACTCCGGCGGCAGCATCCACGCCTGATGGGCAAAAGCCGCACCCCACACGCACAGCGTCCCCGTCAGCGAACTGATGGGAACTCATGAACGATTGAGGCTAACCTCCGTTCCATGCAGTTCATCCTCGATGGCGAATCCTTCGAGCTGACGCCCACGCTTGTTCGTAGGCGTCTCGCTGGTCACGTACCCGAGGAGATCCGCGAGTACTGGGTCGAAGTAGATGGTGTGCGTTGGCCGGTCAAGCAGGTCATCTTCCTTGCGACAGGTGCCAAGCGCAGCAGGTTTCAGTCGCAGGCCTCTCGGCGGTGGCTGCAGAATCTCGGGTTCTTGATCAGTGCCGGATCCTTGGCTACCGAGAGCGGCTCAGTCCCGCGGCTGACCGGAGCATCGCGTCGTGGGGCTTTTGACGAGTCCCAGCTCAAGGAACTGGAGGCGCTCGACGTCCGCGTTGCGTTCTCGTGGCTGAGCGCCGGCCCGATCGCTCTGGACGAAGCCGGCCTGCCCAGGTTTCCTGGACTCCCGCGAGCGCCAGGGCTCTACCGCTACGATTTCGGTGTGGACGATGACGGCATCCGCGTGCTCTACATCGGGGAGTCCGTGGAGCTGGCCAGGCGAGCCAGCAACTACCGCAACGCCAAGACGGATCGCTCTAGTCAGCGCACCAGCCGCCGCATCCAGAAGGAGATCGTCGGTCACTTGGAGTCCGGTGGTTCGATTGCATTCGCCATCGCGACGTCAGTCCGCTGGGGTGACGATGTCGAGCTGGACCTGCGGCTCAAGTCCGCCCGTCGCCTTGCCGAGAACGCTGCGGTGCTCCTCGCGCAGTCGCAGTCCGGGATCCGCGTGCTCAACATCGACGCGGAGCTGGGAGAGGCCAGCGAGTGAGCAGCCTTCCGGACCTTCGCTTCCTGCTCTCGATCAACAGCGAGAACGCGTGGAGCGATCTGCTCGCCACCCTCATGAATGCCGACCAGGCGATCACCCGCTTCGTCCTCGGCATCGACGCTGTTGGCCCGCTCCAGATCCGTCGGGAGGTCTCGAAGTCGCGAGGCCGGAAGGCATCGGATCGCCCCGACCTGGTGGTGGAGGCGGACGGTCAGGTTGTCGCTGTCGTCGAAGTGAACCTGCTTGCCGGCCTCGGAATTGAACAGTTGGAGCGGTACTACAGATACGTCGCCGAGGAGGACCGAGACGACTGCCGGTTCGTGGCGGTCTCGCTTCAGCGCATCCGCCTCAACACAGCCCATGCCCAGGACTGGCAGAACCTCACTTGGGAGAAGCTCATCGCTCCCTTCGCCTCGTCCTCGGTGCCATGGGTCGCGACGACCGCCACAGCCTGGACGAGCCACATCGAGTCCCAGGTGCCGGAGGTGGATGGCGACACCGTCTGGAATCAGATCGACGGTATCGACCTGTACCTTGCCCTCCGGCTTCGTGCTTCCTATATGTACGACAACGTCGCCTTGCCTGGCGGCTCATCGAAGTCCATCCGGGAGATCGGCTCCGGTGGCCTGTACGTCGCGATCGTGGACGCCCCGATTCCGGGTAGCGGTTACACCGTCCGTTGGGACGCCACCGAGAGTTCGCCGACTCAGGAGGTTGGCAAGCTCGTCGACAGCAGCGGGCTTCGTGGGGTCGACTTCCGCTTCTTCCTCGTGCAGCAGCAGGTCACCTCCTCCAAGGCCTACGACTGGGATCACCTGGCGCTGCTCTGGCAGGAGTACCTCACCCAAGAGGACTGGATTCCGTGGAGACCCCATCCGCCGCGCAAGACGTTGCAGTGGGAGAAGGATGGCGTGGCTCGACTCAAGGCGCTCGGAGCTCCAGCGTTCCTCGGCGCTGGCTACGGCGAGAAGCAGGCCAAGCTCAGCGGTGAAGTCGAGTTCGGCGCCCGCTTCGTGCTGCCGCCCTCAACCACACTCAAGGAAGCCACCGAGGTGTTCAGAAGGGTGGCTGTGATCGGGTCCCGGATGGCACAGCACGCGACTCAGCCGCAAGGGAGACTGTGATCGCATTGATCGACGGAGAATCTGACAGCGGCGATGCAGGGGTGGACGGATAGGTGTTCGGGCTTGTTCCCGTCGGAATTGACGGCGGGGGCCGGAGCTCACCGCTTGCCAGGCCCGGACTCCGCCTTGTACGCGGCTGAACTACCAGTTCCTGCCGCAATGCCGCACCTTCCCCGCGACCTCCCTGTCCCGTCAGAAAGTAGTGGTACGTGAAAGTCCTCGGCATAGCCATCGCCGCCGGCGCTCTCCAGTACGGCGCTCTCCAGTACGGCCCCACCACGTCCCTGATCCCCGGTGCCCCCGAGCGCCTCGTCAAGGCAAACGGGCTGACGGGCACCGACCTTGTCGCGGACACCTACCGCCGCATCAAGCAGGACATGCACGGAATGTCGCCCAGCCTGGTGATCCTTGTGGCCACCCGCAAGCACGCGCAGTGGCCCTACCGGCCGGCCGCCGACCGTGCGTCCCTGGAAACCTTGGTCCACCTCGCCTGCCACGAGGAAGGTATCCGGTGCGAGGAGTGGAAGACCGACAAGATCGGCAAGCTCCTCGATGTGCCGCCCAAGGCGATCGACAGTTTCGAGCTGGAACAACTGGGCCTCACCACTCGGCCGGTGTACTGGACCCAGGGCCGAGGCGACGCCTTCGCCGCAGCTCTGGCGGCACTGTATGAGTCAACGGCACAGACCGACCGGTAACCCGGGAACCATCCCGACCGACGGAGAGCGCACCAATGACCGAGCAGAAGCGACGCCTGAATCTGGACTATGAGTGCCTGCATAGCATGCCGACCGGTGTCCACGAGGTGCACGTCTGGTGGGACGGCAACCTGCAGAACTGGCTTGTCGGTAAGTGCGTTGACCTCACCGAGTTCCAGGATGACGAGGACCTGATCGAGCCGCAGCTTATGGAGAGGATCAAACACAACAACATTGTCCCGGTGCGGGCAGTGGCCTCAGTTCCCGGCTTCCCGCGTCCAATGCGCGTGGTCGAGATCCTCATGCCGTACTACGAGGCGGGAAGCATCACTGACGCGCTGGAGGCTGGCAAAACCTTCACGCCCAGGAAGTCCCTCAAGATCATCCAAGCTGCGCTCCACGGGCTGCGGGAGATGCACGAGCAGCACGGGATCCTGCACCGCGACATCAAGAGCCCCAACCTGTTCCTGACCGGCGACGCCGATCTTGTCAAGATCGGTGATCTCGGAGTGGCGGGACGAATGGACGCCGCCAGATCCACGCCACCTGTAAAGGTTGCCCACCTGTACGCACCGCCGGAGCTCATGATCGGACCGCGGGTCACCCCTGCGTCGGACCTCTACTCCCTCGGCGTGGTGCTGGTAGAGCTACTGGCTGGACAGTTCGACTACGCCGCCTACAGCAGCACCGTCGTCGTCGATGCGCTCCAGGAAGGCCGCCCGCCGCTGCGGGCCGAGGACCGCAACCTGCCCGTCTGGGCCTGTCGGCGCCTACGCCAGCTGGTGGCCAAGGCCACCCACCCGGATCCGGCTCGGCGATTCACGACAGCTCGCGACATGAGTACGGCACTGGCCGCGATCAAGGTAGCCGATTGGCAGGAAGCTGAACCCAACGTCTGGCAGACGCCTCACCTGCAGAAGGACGAGACCTGGAGGGTTACTGCGGCTCCCGCCCGTGCGGGTGGGCTCCAACTGACTCTCTGGCGTCGTAGAAAGGCTCCATGGCGACGCGTCGGTGACTCTGAGGTGGTTGTCTCACTTCAGGACGGCAAGGCGCTTAGCTACTTTGACCAAGCGAACAACCGGGCGGTCAACTGATCGACTGCGCAAGTCACGACGTCGGAATCGGAGCAGCTGATCGGGACCACCGATTTGGATTCTTCGACCGCCCGCGGCATAGCGGTGAACCGTGCCATGCGGCCGGTCCCGGCTGCTTCGAGGGCCCCACAGCGAGCGAGCTCCCACACCTCGCTGCGCACTCGACGTGCATCGGCAGTTCCGCGAGCGATCATTGGAGCCAGTAGCGGTCGCCATTCCTCGAGGCCGGCCTGAACGGAGCAGGCCCAAAGTTGTTCGACGAGTACTTCCGCTGCCCAAGCATGCCTGGGCAGTGACTTTCCCGGTAGGCGGGAGATGCACAGAGTCAGCAATGCCCCCTGCGGGCTCATCGTCTCCATGGCACCTCCTCAAATCACGCCCCTGCAGGTGAGGTCTCTGCAGTCTCCTAGGATCCCAGCGTGCCCGACCCTGGGAAGGCGTGCAAGGGTGCTCAGACCTTGAATCGAACGCCAGATCTAATTTTGAGTCGCGAAGGCGCCCAGGGATCACCGTTAGTGTCGGGGTGCCGGCGAGCTTGCCATCCCGGCTTTGGGTGGGTCGCGCAACCAGCAGAAGTGGGCCGTACTGCAGCGCAACGTCTCGCTGACCTCACGCAGGAGCATCTCGAGACTCCGTCGTCGTCGAGGACCTTCGGGTCATTGCGGGCCGCTTCCCCGTTTCAGCCGCACATGCGTCTTCCTTGAAGGTAGAGCTGGAGCCGGCCGCCAGGGTCGCGGAGCGGGATCGAGCGTCACCCGCCCTCTGCCGACAGAACACCTAGCCCGGCTTGTCAGTGCCGCAGCGGGGTCGGCGTGTACGCCGGGTTCTGTCGCCCGACCAAGGACAAGGGCACCAGCTCATCTTGGCCGATCAGGTCGCGCGATCCACCGCCCGAGCTTCCAGCCACGCCTCTACCTCCGGCCAGCGGTAGCGCAAATAGCGGCCAACCTTGTGGGCTCGTGGCCCCTGCTGTCGGTGATTCCATACGTAGACCGTGTTCAGAGGTACGCCCAGGAAGTCGGCCAGCTCCTCCGCGCTCATCAAGGGACAACGGCCCCCCGCGCCACCAGCGGCTTCTTCCGCACGGGCAGTGGTTCGACGCATAGGTACTCCAGAACGGTTCGAAGCGGGCAGGAAAGAACAATGTGAGCGGCATTCCGCTGCGGTGATGCACGGAACATTCTCATTAAATTCCGGCCGGACCAAACAGAGAGCGTTTCAACGAAATGCCTACGACTCTCGCGAACTCTCGAAGAGCAAAAAAGAATCTTCGCCGAGGGTTCGGCGAGCCCTCGTCGAGCCCTCAGCGACCGTTCGTCTAGGTGAAATCTTCCCTACCAATCTGCACCCTTTGTCGCGAAGATCCCAGGAATACGTTTGACATCTCAGGCTTACCTGGATCAACATCCAATTCACTCAGGGCGCGATGAACGAACACACGGTCTCGCAGTCGACGATGGCCCTGATTGAAGAGAGTCCACAAATAGACTCAAAGGGCCGTTGGAAACTAGGAGTTGAGTCGATGCCGTACGACCGCTGGCACAAGTCGCGCCCGAAAGACGGGGAGTCAACCTGCAAGGAACACTGCAAAGTCCCAACGCGGGATCACGGGACGGGGAAGCGGTGGCAGGCCCGATGGCGCAACCGGGAAGACGTCCAGCAGACGGAGCTGTTCCGCACAGAGGTCGAAGCCCGCAGGCACGAGACCAAGATGCGGTCCGGAGTGGACGACGG
This sequence comes from Streptomyces sp. NPDC005791, assembly GCF_042871485.1. Classification (NCBI taxonomy): domain Bacteria; kingdom Bacillati; phylum Actinomycetota; class Actinomycetes; order Kitasatosporales; family Streptomycetaceae; genus Streptomyces; species Streptomyces sp. NPDC005791. The sequence goes on along the minus strand of NZ_JBIAIP010000017.1, from coordinate 29,296 downwards.
CTCGTACATCAACCCTCGTGCCGGTGAGGTCAGGGTCGGCGAACTCGCCCTTACATGGCTAAAGGGGCACGAACACAAGAATCCACGGACTTACCGACGCCACAAGGAGCGGATTCTCCTGCACGTCGTTCCTACCGCAGTTGGGAAGATGCGCGTAAAGGACGTGAACGCCTCATCTTTGCTGGACTGGCTGCACGACCGTCGCAGGCTGCTCGAAAATTCCACGCTGCGCCTGGTCTTCGACAACCTTCGGGCTGTCTTTGACCTGGCCGTGGACGACAGCCTGATACACAAAAATCCGTGCCTCGCCAAATCGGTGCAGGACGCCAAGCCGAAGCGAGGAGGTGGCGGCCGGGCAGAGCTGACCCTGACATGGGAGGACACCGAGAAGATCCGTGTCGAACTTCCTGACCGCTATAAAGCACTCGTCGACTGCGGTCGCGGCCTGGGTCTTCGGCAAGGAGAGATATTCGGCCTGTCACCAGAAGATATCGACTGGGCGCATCCGGACGGCGCCATGGTGCACGTGCAACGGCAAGTAGTCCACGACGGCTCGTTCCTCGTATACGCCCTCCCCAAGGGCGGAGACGACGAGGACCCGAAGGACCGGTGGGTCGAGCTGACCGACGACGTGGCCATCCCCCTGCGCGAGCACATGCAGAAGTACCCGCCGGTCGAGGTGACCCGACCTTGGGGCAGCAAAGGCGGCGACCCGGTCACGGTGCGGCTGATCTTCTACACCCGAGAGAAGACCGCCATTCAGTCGAATTGGTTCAACTCCTACCGCTGGAAGCCCGCCCTGGCATCGGCCGGCCTCATCAAGCCCCTTGAGCCCGACGCGAAGGGACGACGCTGGGAGAAGTCCCGCGACGTGATGATGCACGCGCTCCGACACTTGTACGCGTCGATGATGATCAGCGGCGGTGTAGACGTGTACACGCTCGCGGACCGACTCGGACACGCCGATCCCGCGTTCACCCTGCGTAAATACGTGCACCGGGTCGTGGGAGCCGGTTCCAAGGTCCGCATCGCGGTCCGGAGCGCCTACACCAGGGCCGCGTGACTCCTGCTCCGTGCGGCTTGTGCAACAACCGTGCAAGATGATCTTCAAAAGGGGTCATTTGCGCAGGTCAGAAGCTTTGTCTATGAGTTCCGGGACATCTGAAAGCCGTCAAGATTGAAGCCGCTACACCCGTCCTGACCTGCACGTATGCGAGCCAGGACGGGATTCGGCTTCGCCTGTGGGACTTCTCTGGGACTTTTGGGCCGTGCCGGGAGACTGTCGGTCTCAGGGACTGAGGGACGGATTGCCCGGCACTACACGTGATGGGTTATCGAAAAGATGTCGGCCTGGGCGAGGCACAGAAAGGCCCAGGTCAGGGCCGGATTATCGGCTTCAGTGCCGGCTTCGGGCGCCCAGAGCGTCAAATGAGCGTCGTGACCAACAGCCCGTCCCTCCTGCTGACATCGCCGCCACGTTGGGGTGCTGTCGAAGGGACGGCGAATCGGTTGCCGGTGAGTTCGGCGACCCAGGCCCCGTCCCGGGTCTCACCGTTGGCCTCGACGCCGGGGTTCAGGCCGAGGCGGGAACCCTCAGCACGCGCTCATGGATCGCTTCGATGACCGTCATGCCGACCGAGTTGGACAGCCATCGTCCTCGCCGCGCGAGCCAGGACACGAAGTCGTGGATGCCACCCGCAGAGTCGGTGCGGATCAGGGTCTGGCGCCCCCGCCTGTAGCGCTGGGGCAGTTGGGCCAGGACGAGTTGGGCGGTGCCGATGTGGTCGGCTGCGGTGTTGGAGCCCGCGTTTCCTGGCCCGTAGGAGGGCGGCGACGGGCTCTCCGGTACCGCCCGGTCCGGTCGACGAAGGCCGTCAGCGGGGGATGGCCGTAGGTCTTCTTCCAGTTCGCGGCCGCGTCCTCCTTGTCGGAGTGCGCGACACGAGGACGCCGTCGAGGTCAACCGTGACCTGTCCCTTGGTTTCCGGGGCGTTCTCGCCGGCCAACGACCAGACGACGCTGCGGATTTCGGACCGTGCGGACCGGATGGCCCGCAGGGCCTTCTCGCCGGAGGCGGCGAGGGTGTCGATCAGGTGGGAGGCGGTCGGGTTGGAGGCGACCGGGCCGAAGACGGCGGGCTCGGCCCGCAGCATCGCGACGTCCGCGAGGCAGTCTCCGCCGAGTGCGACCGCCAGGGCGCCGTCCAGGAGGGTCTTGCCAGGATCGTGGACGGCCCGCGGCTTCCGCCACGACGGCTGAGCGGCAGATATCGCCGCCGCCCTACGTCACGCCGCCCGCAACTGCCACCGGCCCCTGACCGCCCTCGGCCTCACCGGATGAACCCGGACAGATCATGATCTTGCAAAGGGCCCTGCTCCTGGCCCACGCACGCGAGCCATCGTGGGCCCCTCATCGCCCTGGTTCCCTCGTCATGTACGGCACGGACCACGTCCTGCGCCGTACTGCGGCGAGTTCGGCTTCGAGCGGGTTCGGGGGAACGGCGAGCACGGGGCACGGTGCGTATGCCAGGCAATGCCTGGCCACCGGCGCCCGTAGTCCGGGGAGCCACCTGCCGCGCGTGCCTGTGCCGACGACCAAGAGGTCGTCGGACGAGCGAACAGCATCGACGAGAACCGCCCCGGGGTCGCCACGCACGGTGCGCCCGACCAGTGTGACTCCCGGCCTTCCGGCGGCGAACGCCGTGTCCAAAACCGTGCGCAGGTCTTCCACCGCCGCTTCCCTGTACTCCCTCAGCACGGCGGTGCCGTTCGTGATACGGCTGCCCAGCCCTCCGCCGGGCAGCTGCCAGGCCAGGACCGCATGCAGTTCCGCGTTCCGCTCCTGGGCTTCGGCGGTGGCCCGGTGGAGGGCCGTGAGGCTCCCCAGGGAACCGCTCACACCGACCACAATTCTCCGCTGCACCGCACGTCCTCCTGGTCGCCCTTTCCCGGACTTCCATTGAATGGCGGTCCGAGAACTCCGGGCGTCAGTGATCCGTATGAACCGGACGACAGGCGTCAAGGTCGCGTCAGGTGAGCAAGCACTGAAACCGGGGGCGGGCATAGCTTCGACGTCACGCGTCGGCAACAGCTACCCGCGGATCCTTCGGAGGAACCTATGTGCCTCTTCCAGTACGACGCCGACCCCGACCCCGAAGAACAGGCCCCGGCCGGGCTGCTCCACGTACCCGTCCGGCCTGGAGCAGCGGGGCCGGGCTGGAGCTCGTGGCACGCAGGGAAGTGGAACACCGGGGCTCGGTGTTCACCGAGATGGACGTCGACGCCGTGCTGGCGCGTGCCCCGGCGGTGGCCCTGGTGGACGAACTGGCCCACACCAATGTGCCCGGCTCCCGCAACGCAAAGCGCTGGCAGGACGTCGAGGAGCTCCTCAAGGCAGGAATCGACGTCGTATCGACGGTCAACATCCAGCACCTGGAGTCGCTGGGCGACGTCGTGGAGTCCATCACCGGCGTCCGCCAGCGCGAAACCGTCCCCGACGAAGTGGTGCGCCGGGCCGACCAGATCGAGCTGGTCGACATGTCGCCCCAGGCGCTGCGCCGACGGATGGCGCACGGCAACATCTACAAGCCGGACAAGATGGATGCCGCCCTGTCCAACTACTTCCGCCCCGGCAATCTCACCGCCCTGCGCGAGTTGGCCCTGCTCTGGGTGGCGGACCGGGTCGACGAATACCTTCAGCAGTACCGGGGCGAGCACGACATACGCACTACCTGGCAGGCCCGCGAGCGCATCGTCGTGGGATTGACCGGCGGGCCCGAAGGACGCACTCTCATCCGCCGTGCCGCCCGTCTCGCCGAGAAAGGTGCCGGCGGTGAGGTCTTGGCCGTCTACATCGCCGCGAGCGACGGGCTCAAGACCGTGTCGCCCAAGGAGCTGGCCGTACAGCGCGCCCTGGTCGAGGATCTCGGCGGCACCTTCCACCACGTCATCGGCGACGACGTACCCTCGGCCCTCCTCGAACTCGCCCGTGGGATCAACGCCACCCAGATCGTCCTCGGCTTCAGCCGCCGCAAAGCCTGGCAGTACGTACTCGGGCCCGGCGTCAGCGGCACCGTCGCCCGGGAATCCGGTCCGGACCTGGACGTCCACATCGTCACCCACGACGCGGCAGCCAAGGGACGTGGCCTGCCGATCGCCCGCAGCGCGCGGCTGGGGCGGGCCCGGATCATCTGGGGATGGCTGGCCGGCGTCGCAGGGCCCGCCCTCCTCACCCTGCTGCTCAGCAGCGTCGTTCCCGACCTCGGGCTCGCCAACGACATGCTGCTGTTCCTCACCGCCACCGTCGCCGCTGCCCTGCTGGGCGGCATGCTGCCGGCCCTCGCGTCAGCGGCGTTCGGCTCGCTGCTGCTGAACTACTTCTTCACACCGCCGTTGCACCAGCTGACGATCTCCGACCCCAAGAACATCGTCGCCATCGTGATCTTCATCGGGGTGGCCGTATCCGTCGCCTCGGTCGTCGACCTGGCGGCTCGCCGCACCCACCAGGCGGCGCGGCTGCGCGCGGAGTCGGAGATCCTCTCCTTCCTGGCCGGCAGTATCCTGCGGGGCGAGAATTCCCTGGACGCACTGTTGGAACGGCTCCGTGAGACCTTCGTCATGGAGTCCGTCGCGCTCCTGGAGCGGGCGAGCGACGTCGATCCCTGGTCCTGTGCGGCGTCTGTCGGTGTCCACCCGGTCGGCCGCCCTGAAGATGCCGACGTCGACATACCTGTGGGGGAGAATCTGGCCCTCGTCCTTGCCGGCCGGGCACTGCCCGCCGGGGACCGCCGGGTCCTCGGCGCCTTCGCCGCCCAGGCGGTCGTGGCACTGGACCGGCAACGTCTGGTCAGCCAGGCCGAGGAGGCGCGCAAGCTCGCCGAGAGCGACCGCTTCCGCACCGCGCTGCTCGCCGCCGTCAGCCACGACCTCCGGACCCCACTGGCCGGCATCAAGGCGTCCGTCCCCCCTCCCTGCGCGCCGACGACGTCGACTGGTCCGAGACCGACCGTGAGTTCCTGCTCGAAGGCATCGAGGAAGGCGCCGACCGGCTGGCCGCGCTGATAGGCAACCTGCTGGACATGTCCCGCCTCAACACGGGCACCGTCGTATCTTTGATCCGGGAAACGGATCTGGACGAAGTCGTCCCGACGGCACTGGGCGGTGTTCCTGAGGGCAGCGTCGAACTGGACATTCCGGAGACCTTGCCGATGGTCGCCGTGGATCGCGGCCTGTTGGAACGCGTTGTGGCCAACATCGTCGAGAATGCGGTCAAGTACAGCCCCCAGGGCAGGCCCGTCCTCGTCTCGGCCAGCGGTCTGCGCGACCGGGTGGAACTACGCGTCGTCGACCGTGGTCCGGGCGTCCCGGATGCCGCGAAGGGGCAGATATTCGAACCCTTCCAGCGTCTCGGTGATGCCCCCCGAGGTGCCGGAGTCGGCCTCGGCCTCGCGGTCGCACGCGGCTTCACCGAAGCGATCCACGCCACGCTCAGCGCCGAGGACACTCCCGGCGGCGGACTCACGATGGTCCTTTCGCTTCCCACCGCCCCCACCGGCCTACTGCTTGATCCCGCCATCCGGGGCACCCCTCCGCGGATACCAGGCTGGTAGCCAAGGGTGGAGAAGTAGTCGACACCGGTCAGGCACATCACCCGCCATCACCGTTGCCCTTTGTGGCCGGCATCAGGGGATGGCGCCACTGGCCGGGACGGTTTGCCCATGCCCGCGCGGAATGGGCCGCCGCACACCGGCGACCCCGGCCAAGCGGCTCAGTTGACCTCTGGGTCGACGTCGGTGTCGGTGTCAGTGCCCACGGAGTAGTGGGTTTCGGGGCCCACGGGCCGTGGCGACCCTCCGCAACCTCGCCATCGGCGTGCTGAAAACCCTCGGAGCCGACAACATCGCCAAGACCATCCGGGCGATCCGCGACGGACCCAGGCGGGCACTCCCCATCCTGGGCATCACCAACGGTCCGGACACCTACGGAACTTGATCAGGCCTGGGATCGCTCTCTTCCGTGGCGGGAAAATCGTCGTTACTCTCATCGCGGGGAGAGTGGTACAGACCAACGTTGCCGCAGGTTGTTCACCATCGGTGTCCCGTGGCAAGCCGTACGGAAACCGGAGTTGAGTGATGGCGAAGTCCTCGGTATCGGTGCCGCCTTCGTCGCGTCAGGCGAGAGAACGTGCTCGTTTCGACTGGTCTGCTCTACGCACCGATCTGCGAGGAGCGGTGCCCGACGCCTCGCTGGCCCTGATGGTCACCCTGCTCATCTATTGGCTGCTCTACGTCCGCGCGGAGAACGGGACGTCGGCGACCGTCAAGCTCATGCCGGACATGGCGAACGCCGGCGAGTTCTGGATGTACTGGATGTGCCAGGCGTTCGGCTGGTCGGCGATGTTGTGGGCCTACGGGACCGTGATATTCGGGCTGTTGCGTTCAGGGCCGAGACCCCGCTGGGGCTGGCTGCCAGCCGCGCGGCTGGAGAAATGGCACCGCACCACGAGCCTGACCACCATCGGCTTGATGTTCATGCACGCGTTCTTCTTCTTCACCGACCAGATCCGGACCAACCAGGACCAGTGGTCGCTCGGACGCAGTGTCTGGACCGCGTTCGTCGATGTCTTCGTACCTGGTGGATACGCCACCGGCACCGGCCGCGTCGCCATTCTGGTGGGCCTGCTGGCGATGTATCTGGCCGTCCCGCTGGGCCTCGCCTTCTACCTGCGGCACCGGACCGGCTCGCGCACGTGGCTGGCCCTGCACCGCTTCGTCATCGTCGTCTACATCCTCAGCGCATGGCACACCCTGCTCTACAGCAGCCAGGCGTGGTTCGACGGCCCCTTCCGCACCATGGTGTGGGCCTTGCAGATCCCGATCGCCGTCCTGCTCCTGGTCCGTCTGATGGCACCGGCCCGCCCGGGCGAACGCCTGCGGCTGCGCGGCCCCCGGCGTCGCGACGTCGCCCTGCCGATCAGCGCTCGGCTGCTCGGCAGGATCGTGGTGGTGACCACGATCCTGGGACTCGTCGCGGTCATCGTCACCGGCGTGGACGGCGGCCGGTCACCCAAGGACGGCGCTCTCGTTCCGTGGCCCCACAAGTGGGTGATCTGGACGGGCCTATTGCTGTTCACTCTGGCCGTCGTCGCCGTGGTTCTCAGGCTCCGGCCCCGAGCCGCCGGCACGGCAAAGCCCGCGACCACCGTGGAGGAGCGCGCGACCGACGCGGCTGACCGGGTCTGAGGCAGGGCTCGGTCAAGTTCCGTAGGTCTCCGGATCGGTGGTGATGCCCAGGATGGGGAGTGCCCGCCTGGGTCCGTCGCGGATCGCCCGGGTGGTCTTGGCGATGTTGTCGGCTCCGAGGGTTTTCAGCATCTTGGGGCGGGGTGGTCCGGCCGCGAGGCCGCCGGGCCGCCCCTGCGGTCGTGCACGGGCTGAGGCGAGGTGCCAGGTGCCGTTGGTGTGGGTGAGGCCGAGGTTGATCATGAGCCTTTTCAGCGTGGCCACCGATCGGGTGATGGCCTGAGCCCATGCACGGTAGTTGTCACATAGGCAGGCTGGCTGTCACCGGCGGCGTTGCCGCCGATGGAGAGGGGCACCGTTCTCTGCTGCCGCCGCGGTGTGGCCGGTCCAAAGCATGTGCCGCGCCCCGCGCGACCTGGTCGTGGTCCCTCTCGGTGATGTCGGCTGACGGTCGGTACTCGCAACAGCGGTGCCGAACAGCTCTCAAGCTCGTGTCGCCGTCTGTGCTTCGTCACCGTCCATGGTGTGGATCAGGTCGGTCAGGGCGGCCCGGTTTCGTGCGAGTGAGTTGATGCGCTCGGTCATCCGGTCGCGCTCGCGCACGAGCATCGCCCGCAGCTCAGGGGAGGTGCCGCAGGTCACCTCACGCGGGTGCTCGACGCAGTGGAGCATGGGTGCGATGGCTCGCGTCGGGACACCTGCGTCGAGGAAGCAGCGGATCTTCTCCGCTCGCTCGACGAGGGCCACGTCGTAGTCGCGGTAGCCGTTGTCGCCGCGCTGGGGTGTGATGAGGCCCTGCTCCTCGTAGTAGCGCAGCATGCGCGCAGAGATGCCTGTTCTCTGGGCCAGCTCGCCGATCTTCATGGATGCATCACCGACATTCTCATGTTGTCAAGGTTAGCTCGAGCCCGGCGGGGCCTGACGCGCGAGCCGACTTGACCTCGACACGGTGTGAAGGTTGCACATTGGGACCCGTGCCTGCTGACCGACACACCGAGCAGCGGCGCTGTCCGATGGTCACTGCCGTCGACCACGAGGACGACGACGCCGTCCGAATCACGAAGGGAACCCAGAACATGGCCACGGAATTCAGCTTCGGCAAGCTGATGCAGCACCTGACCTCGGGCGCGGCGCTGAGCCGGTCTGAGACCTTGCCCTCCGAAGAGCACATGCGCAAGGCCGTGCAGGGCTACATCGACAACATCACCAACCCTGATGCGGACTACGCGGCCACCTACCTGGCCGTGCCGCGCACGGGCGAGGACCCTGTGGGGACGAAGCCCATGACCATCCGCGGCAGCGGGCAGGACCAGCTGGAGGAGATGAAGCAGCTCCTCGACGTGCCTTTCATTCCCAAGAGGGCCGAGCTGACCGCTCCGATCAGCTTCTCACTCGGGAACCAGGCGGCCATGGCGTTCAAGCTCTGGGCGGAGGTGGACGGCCGCAACATCAGCATCGACATCATCGAAGTCATGACGTTCGACGCATCCGGGAAGATCTGCGACCAGATGGCGTACTGGGGCGTGGAGAACGTCACCCTGCTCGACTGAGCGTCCGACTGAGGCCGTACCGGCTCCGCGGCCGCGCCCCGCCACCGGAAGAAGAGCCATCCTATGACTGCATCAGTCACTCCGTCCGTCTGCATCATCGGCCGCCGGCTCGATGGGCGTCGTCACCGGCTACCACCTGAGCCTGTCCGGCGCCTCCGTCACCTTCCTGGTGCGGCCGCACCGCCCGGCGGGCCGCGCCGCCAGCGAACAGACCACCGCTGAGGGCGTACTGGAATTCTTCCGGCAGATGGAGAAGGACGCCCTGCCACTCGACCTGGCTGCCTTCAACGCCTACCACCACGGCGGCAAGGTCAACGGCCAGGACCACGAAATCCTCCGCGAAGCCCTCGGCCGCGGAGAAGCGGAAGGCGTCCAGATGCCCGCCCTTCGCACGCTGACCGCGCGGCTGCAGCACCCCTGAGCCGAGCACACAAGCGACACCAAGGAGACACAGCGTGAACTCGGAACCCGACCCCGCCAAGCTCGGCATCGCCGAATTCTCCCGGCAGCAGGTAGAGATGATCCTGGAGAAGGGAACGACCGAGGGCATCACGGGCAAGGGCCGGCCGATCGTACTGCTGACAATGCGCGGCGCCCGCAGCGGCCAACTGCGCTACAAGCCCGTCATGCGCGTCGAACACCAGGGAAGCTACGCCGTCGTCGGCTCGAACGGCGCCTCGACCGGGCACCCCGCCTGGTACTACAACCTCAAGGCGCACCCCGAGGTCTCGCTGCAGGACGGAACTGCCGCCAGGAAGTTCCTCGCACACGAGGCCGACGGCGCCGAGCGGGCCGAGTGGTGGCAGCGGGCCATGGCGGCCTACCCGGACTACGGCGCAATGCAAGCCTGGACGGAGCGCACGCTTCCGCTGTTCGTACTTGACCCCCTGTAACCATCGGCCGAGCAAGGCGGGCACCGCCCGGCCACACACTTACGGCAACAGACATACGGAGCGTTCAACACGGGCTCTCGACTCCGTGCTGGAGTCCCGTCAAGCTCACGATCTTCTCCGGTGACGGAAAGCTGCCGAATGAGAGCCTGTGAAAGGTCGGATTCCTCGTGTGTGACGACCAGGCTGCTTCGCCCGCCCCGAACGCCAGCTCAGCCGGTCCCGCCGATGACAGCTACTGAGCATCGGCTCATGACCTCGGTGCCCGTAACGAACAGGGCTCCCGTGCCGTTGGGTGAGGTGTTCGAAGTCTCAACCTGCCGGTCCAGGAGTTCTGTTGGTTACCTATCCTGCCGCACTCCTCGTGCCTCATGCACTGGTCGAGTGGGTCACGATGCTTATCGTCATCCGCGAGGGTGACCGCCGCTGCAAGCTCCCGCCGCACAAGCGCGCCCTCGTCGCTCTTACCTACCTACGCAAGCATGACACTCTCACCCAGATCGCCGCCGGGTTCGGTATATCCGTAGGCACCGCCCACGCCTACACCACCGCCGTCGTGAGGCTCCTCGCCGACCGGGCCCCGGGCCTGCTCAAGACCCTGCGCGATCACAAGCCGGACTACGTGCTCCTGGACGGCACCCTCAGCGAGTGCGACCGCCTGGGCGATGGACGCGCCGATTACTCCCACAAACACCGGCGTCACGGTTTGAACGTGCAGGTCGTTACCGATCCGATGGTCAGCTTCTGTGGATCTCGTCGGCCTTGCCGGGCCGCGCTCACGAATCTGACTGCCGCACGCACTCACCGCATCATCCGAATCTGCGAACGCCAGGGCGTCCCGATCGTCGCCGACCGCGCCTACATCGGTGCCGGCTCCTGGGTCACCACCGCCATGCGCCGCCCGCCCAAGGGCGACCTGTCCCCGACCGAACGGACGCTGAACCGGGCACTCGCCCAGGCCCGCGCTCCTGTCGAACGAGGCGTCGCCCGCCTGAAGTCCTGGCGAATCTTCCGCCGCAGCCGCTGCAGCCCGAACCGCATGACGGACATCGCCGCTGCGGTTCTCACCCTGGAGAGGCAACGCTGAAAACGCTCCCTACGCTTTACTGCGGGATGTGGTGAGCCCTTCCGGAACGACCTCGTACGACATGAGTCAAGCCACGCCAGCGCATGGGCCTGTACCGCACCGTCCTGCACGAGGGCCTGTACGACGACCTGCCCCGCTACCTCAACCCGGGACCCGGGCATTCAGCGGTCACAGCTTCACGGTCGAGCCCCATGGACACTCGCTGGCAACCGTTCGCGGCCCTGTGTGCGGCTTCGCTCGCGGACGCCGTGAGGAAGCTGCCTGCCGGGGTGACCGCATGAGGGGTTCCGCACCGGCCGCCTCCCTGCTGCGTGCCGCACGCTCTATCGACTCGCGTCCCGTGCCGTTGTCGTGAACGGCAGCACCAGGCGCGAGGGGTGTGCCGCGTCGCGGTAGATCTTGTGGGTGACGGGGCGGCCCACCGGCAGGTGGAAGGCGTCCGGCGGCAGCAACGCGTTGTGCTCGTCGGACAGCGGCTCGGCGTTGGAGAGCTCCGCGACCAGTTTGTGTCCCTGCAGGAACGTCGCCGCGAAGGGGTAGATCCGCAAAACGTACTCCTCGATCGTCTCCGGTTCGACCGGCACCGCGCGGGTGTGCGGGTGGTGCGGGTCGCCCTCGGTGGTGCGCTCCTCGTCGAGTTCGCGGTGCGATGCCTTGAGGTAGGCGGTGGTGATGAGCTGACGCTTGCCGCCCGGGGCCTCGTCCCACATGCGCAGGATGAAGTTGGTGTCGGGCTGGTCGATCTCCACGAAAAGGTGCGCCGCGCCCTGGCCGATCATCTCGGTGGGCTCGGTGAACGGGGCGGTGGACCAGCTGAGGATCTCCACCTTGTCGGTGACCGTCAGCGGCGCCTGGTAGAAGCCGTCGGGGGCGGCGTACTCGACGGCCATGGGCTCGGGCTCGGAGGAGAGCTTGCCGCGCGGGCGGAGGTGCAGCGACCGGTACTCGACGTCCTTCGGCGGCCACTGTGCGCCGGTGACGGTTTCGCGCGAGCCCTCGACGTGGACGCTGACGACCGGCTCGTCCATCACACCGTTGTCGATGCCCTTGAGCCAGTACTCGTACCAGCGGAACATCTTGTCGTGCTCTTCGATGAAGGGGCGCGACTGCATGGGCGGGTAGGGGCCGATGTCCAGCTTTTTCGGGCCCTTCAGAGAGTCGAAGAGTTCGATGGTGCCGTCCATCGTCCAGCCGCGGCCCTGGTCGATCTGGAGCCGGACCGGGATGTCGATGTTCGGGGCGAGGGTGATCGGGTTGCGCTCCTCGTACCAGTCGCCGTCGACCTCGTTCATCACGATGTCGAACCACGCCTCGTGGTTCTTCGGGTAGTTCAGGACGTGGACCAGGTTCGGCCAGGCCGCCACGTCGGGATCCTTCAGGCGCTCGGCAACGCGCTTCTTGACCTCCTCGGGGGAGAACGTCTGAAGCATGCGGGACTTGACGCCGTCGGTGAACGCCCAACCGGAGTCGCCGCCGCGGCCCTCACGGGCGGCACGCGGCATGAACCACATGACGCCGCCGTGGTAGGTGGTCTCGTAGAAGTCGTAATGGCCACCGCTGACGAAGATCGCCTTGAGGCTCGGCGGCCGCTCGGCCGCCGCCAGCACCTGCATCGAGCCGAAGTAGGAGATGCCGATCATGCCGACGTTGCCGTCGCACCACGGCTGCGCCGCGACCCACTCGATGAAGTCGTACGCATCCTGGCCGAGGGAGACGCCGCCGGCGTTGTAGTTGCCGATGTGTTCGCCCTCGGATGCGCCGGAGCCGCGCAGGTCGCCGATGACGTGGACGTATCCCTCCTCCACGACGCGCGCGATGTCGCCCGCCTCGATGCAGCCGTCCCACATCGGGCTGGGCCGGCGCTGCGGCGGGGTCGTCAGGGCAAGGGCCTGGAGCTCCTTGCCATACGGGCTCAAGGCCACCAGCGCGGGCCGGGGCGTGTCGTCCGTGCCGCTGTAGGTGTCGGCGGCGAGGGTGACGCCGTCGCGCATGGGCACGCGGAGATCCTTGTGGACGGTGATCTTCTGCTGACCCGCCTGGACGGTGTGGGAGTCGGTCATTGGTGCGGGGCTCCTGTACTACGAAGTCTGGTCGTGCTGCGTGTGGTAGCCGTGCATCGAGGTGAAGAACGGCGACGGCTCGAGCGTGGGATCGCCGGTGTAGCCGAGCTCCTCGGCGGCACGGGCGAACGGCGAGTACGGCGAGTGAGACTCCTTCAGGCCCGCCTCCAGGCAGCCGCAGGCCGCCGCGGCGACGCGGTCCTCGACCGCGAGACTCTGAGAGATGGCCTCCTGCGCCTGCGCCTCGTCGAGTTCGACGCCGTACGGTGTGCCGTCGGCGCGGCGGTACGGGTGCCCGAGGTACAGGTGGCGCGGGCGGACCTCGTCGCGCAGGTACGCCAGGCTGTCTCGGTAGGAGCCCGGGTCCGTGTAGCCGGGGAAGCCGTTGGCGGCCCCGTGGACCTGCACGGCGTCGCCGGTGAACACCGAGCGCTGTCCCTCGACGACGTAGGCAACCGATCCAGGTGTATGGCCAGGTATCGCGTGCACCGAGACGGTGACGTCGCCGCCGAGGGAGAGGGTCTCACCTCCCCTGACCAGCAGGGTGGGCTCCATCTCGCTGGATATGACGGCATTCGCGGCCGCCGTCGCCTTCGCCTCGCCCTCGACATCGCCCAGGTAACGCCCTCGTCCCGCGAGGTAGTCCTCCACGTGGGCACGCCGCGAGCGGAGCATCGGCGCGTCGGCCTCGTGGATGACCACCTGCGCACGCCGACCGGTGAGTTCCCACAGGGCGTGCGCCCCGCCGACGTGGTCGATGTGACCGTGGGTCAGCAGGATCCAGCGCACGTCCTCGATGCGCCGCCCGATCGCCTCGAGCGCCGGAGCCATCCCCTCGGCGGGCGAGGAGGCGATCCCGGTGTCGACGATCGCCGGCTCGGGTGCGTCGATGAAGAAGCTGTACAGGCCGAACCGGCCCCACGGCGAGACCATGGGATGGACGGCGATGGGGTGCGTCATGGACTACTTCCCTCGGGTGAGGAAGTCGCGCGTCTCCGCGAAGACCCGCCGGTACTCCGGGAGCCAGGAGAAGTGCTGGACGAATCCGTGCCCGGCTCCCTCGTACCGGCTCACCTTCGCCTCCACACCGGCTTCCGCCAGCCGCAGGCCGTAGAACTCGCCCTCGTCACGCAGCGGGTCGTACTGGGCGGTGACGACGAGGGCGGGCGGCAGCCCGGTGAGGTCGGCCCGCTTGAGCGGCGAGACCAGCGGGTCTGCCGGGTCGGCGCCACTGTCGAGGTAGAAGGCGTTGAAGGGCTTCAGCCCCGCCGTCTCCAGGCCGTAACCCTCGGCGTTCTCCCGCAGCGAGGCGTAGCGGTCGGCGTCGAAGTCCAGGTCCAGCGAGGGGTAGTAGAGGATCTGGTGGGTGATCCGGTCGAAGCCCTCGTCGTGTGCCCGGGCCGCGACGGCGGCGGCGAAGGCGCCGCCGGAGCTGTCGCCCGCGACGGCGAGGGTCGTACCGTCCCAGGCCAGGCTCTCGCCCTGCTCGGCGACCCACCGCACGACCGCGTGGCAGTCGTCGAGACCGGCCGGAAAGGCGGCCTCGGGCGCGAGTCGATAGCCGACGGAGACGACCTTGAGCCCGGTCTCCTTGGCGAGCGAGCGAGCGACATGGTCGTGGGTCTCCATGCTGCCGAGGAAGAACGCGCCGCCGTGGAAGTAGACCAGCACGCCGTAGCCGTCGGCCTCGGCCGGGGTGTAGATCCGCACCGGTACGTCGCCGGCGGGCGTCTTCGCCGTCGTGTCCTGGACCGCGTGGAGCGGCAGGCGCTCGTCGAGGGGAGCGACGTGCGCCTCGTCCGCGGCGCGCATGGCGACCGGGTCGAGTGGGCCCCCGGGCGGGGTCGGCAGGCCGGTGAGGAACCGGGCGATCTCGGGATGCAGTGGCATGACCTTCACTCCTGCGGGGCAGTGGCGGCGGGCTTCTGGCCGGGGAACACGTCGTTGATCTCGTCCTCGGTCCAGCCCTGGCGGGAGATGCGCTGCAGCTCGTCGGTGACCGGCTTGCGGGTGGCCTGGTACAGGGCCAGCGCTTCTTTCAGTGAGTCCGCCCGGCGCAGGGCGTCGGCGAGCGCGCCGCCGTCCTCGATGGCCGAGTTGGCGCCCTGGCCCTGGTGGTGCAGCATCGAGTGGGCAGCGTCGCCGACGAGGACGGCGGAGTCCGAGTGCCAGGTGTCGACCGGGTCGATGTCGTAGACGGCGCGGATGTTGACGGTCTCCATGTCGAGGTCGCGTGTGATGCTCACGAGGCGCTCGTCGAAGCCGGCGACCGTCGCCAGCATGTCGTCCTTGGTGACCTGCGGCGTCCAGGCGCCGTCCGGGCACAGGGCGGTGATGTCGAACGACACCTGGTTCCGGTGGCGCAGCGGCAGCAGGTAGACCTTCGTGCCCCGGCCGATGTACATCCGCAGGTTGTCGTCGGTGACCATGCCGTGCGCGGCGTCGACGGAGATGACCGCGCGGTAGGCGTGCTCACCGGCGAACACCGGGCTCTGCTCGCCGAACAGCTGGTTGCGCACCACCGACTTGATGCCGTCGGCGCCGACGACGAGGTCGGCCTCGACGGTCCTGCCGTTCGCGAAGCCGAGTGCGGCGCTGTCGCCCTTGTCCTGGATGCTCTCCAGCCTGTGTCCGAGGTGCACCATCCCTTCGGGGAGCACGCCGAGGAGGGCTTCGATGAAGTCTCCGCGGTGGATCAGGTGGGTTGCGGTCTGCTCACCGGCGGCGGGCCACGACTCCTTCATGATCGGTTCGCCGTGGGCGTCGAGGATCTCGAAGTACTCGCTCGGCGAGCTGACCGTCGCTATCGCGTCGAAGACCCCCCACTCGCGGAACCGGTTCATGGTGGCAGGACGCAGACCGATGCCGGCGCCGACCTCCCGGATCTGGTTGGCCTGCTCGTAGACGTTGACGTCCGCGCCGAGCATGCTCAGGGCCTTGGCCGCGGCCGCGCCGCCGTATCCCGCCCCGACGACGGCGACTTTGAGGTTCTTGAGGTCTGAGAGTTGCATGGTGGTTCTCTCTACTTCTGGATGGTGAGGAAGTCGGCCGGGTTGTCGACGAAAATCGTCTTGATCGCGACCTCGTCGAGGCCGGCGTCGCGGAGGTCCGGGATGAGGTCCTCGAAGAGGTAGTTGACGGTGTGGCCCTTCACACCGGGCCAGCCCAGCGGGCTGCAGTTCGCGTCGGCGGAGGCGAGGACCTGCTTCAGCCGGCGGCCCCCGTCGATGAACCTCAGGAAGTGGTCGAGGCGCTCCTGGCGGGGGCGGGCCCAGAAGGGCGGGTCCGGCAGCTCGGTCTCGTAGCCGAAGGTGTCGAAGCCGATGCGGCCGCCTTGTTCCGCGATCCAGACGTCGCGCGTCCTGTCGGCGTTCACACCGTCGTCGACGTGCCCGAACAGGACGCGGCCCAGGGGAAGGCCCTCTTCGTCGAAGATCGCGAGCGCGTTCTCGGCGTCGATCGCGAGGTGGGTCAGGATCGGCACACCGGTGGTGAGCGATGCCCGGGCGGCGGCGCGGTAGATGCGCTTGTCCAGGTCCGTCATCCGGCCGCCGCGGCTCACGCCGACCTTGATGACTCCGGCGAGAGCGCCGGTGTCGCCGATGCCGACGGTGATCTCGTGGACGAACTGCCGCATCAGGTAGTCCACGTCGGCGCGGGCGAAGTGCGGCAGGGCGGTGTCGCCGCCGACGAAGCCGGTGCAGGCGACGATGTGGACGCCGGTCTTGGCGGAAAGCGACTTGTAGTAGTCGACGTCGCGGCCGTTGCAGATGCCGGTGGCGTCGACGAAGGTGCCGCCGCCGTACTCGTGGAAGGCGCGCAGCTTCGGGACGGTCTCCTCGTACCGCTGCTCGGGCGTCTTCCACCACTTGGTGTCCAGCTCGGAGCCGGGCATGCCGTAGCCGATGTGCTCGTGGACGGCCACGAGACCCAGCTCCTCGGCGGGGACGGGCCCCCGGACGGTGTTGACTCGCGACACTGCACTCACCTTCGAGGTATGGGACGTGATGGGGGTTCGCGTCGGAGCGCTCAGCGCACCGACAGTAGGTCGCGCGGGTTCTCCACGAGAATCCGCCGCGTCTCCTCGTCGCTGAGCCCCTGGGCCTTCAGGAGGGGGACGAAGGTGGTCAGCACGTAGCTGTACGGCACGTCGGCCGCGGGGTGGCCCTTCGCCACGCCGGTGGCGCTGCTGGAGAGCAGGATCCGGTCGCCGAAGCCGGCCCGGACGAGGTCGGCGACCAGGGCGGCACGCTCGGCGTCCGTGATGTGGGCGTCGTCCTGCGTGCCGACGTGGTCGAGCGCGGCGTAGGCCCCGCGGCGGACGGTCTCGAGGGGAGCGCCGACGGCGACGGCCTCGCGCCGGTCGAGTCCGCCGACGGCGACGCGGTCGGCCGCCAGCTTCTCGTCCAGGACGACGCCGAGGTCACCGGCGGCGTCGTTCCCGTAGCGGAGCGACACCGCGACGCCGGTGCTCGCGGCGGCCCGGGCCGCGCCCCGGAACAGGCTCTCGTCGGTCGCCGTCATGCCCTCGGGGGTGGCCGTGACGGCGACCAGTCCGGCGGCGCCGCGGCGCTCCACACGTGGGACGACCATGCCCCCGGTGACCTCCTTGGCGAAGAGGTCGGCGAACTTGTCGGCAGGCCACGGCGTCGGCGGGTTGGTCTGCGGCGTGAGGAAGTAGCCGCCGAGCAGTTCCTCCGGGCCCTGCCCTGTCGAGGCGACGATGTGCACGCCGGTCGCGCGGGAGAGGGTCTCGTACAGCGGGACGTCCCGGCCGTGGAATGTGCCGGTGCAGTCGACGATCGTGCCGCCACCGTGGGCGCGGAAGTCCTTCAGCTTCGCGGCGAGGATCTCGAAGATCTCGGCGCGGTCGATGCGGATGTCGAAGGCGTGTTCGGCACCGGGAACGACCGAGAGCAGCGCCTCGTGGACCGAGACGACGCCCAGCTCATCGGCCGCCACCGGGCCCAGGACGGTGTTCACGGTGGTGTTCTTCACGCTCATGGCTGCCTCACGTGTCCGGTGTGGGTGCGCAAACACCCTGTGGCTGCCGTCACGTTAACCATTGGGTTTACATGACGTCAAGAAAACGAACGCTACGAAAAGATTATCGACGCAGAGTTGCGTAACTGGCGCGGCCGTGACACGGCCGGGAGACCCAGGGCAGCCACAGTCAGACCCAGGGCGACTTCATGCATCACGCTGATGTCACTTCATGTAAATCATTCACTTGTTGGATATGAAGCCGCCCATTTGACTGAGGGCATGACCACGCCGCCCATCTCCGACGTCGACCTCTTCGCCGACGAGGTCGTGCTCGACCCCTGCCCCGTCTACGCGGATCTGCGGGAGCAGGGCCCCGTAGTCCACCTCCGGAAGAACGACGTGTACGCCCTGACCCGGTACGACGTCATCCGTGACGCCCTCGCCGACTGGGAGTCGTTCTCCTCGACCTCGATCGCCTTCAATACGGCGGCGAACGAGGCACTCACCGGCACCTCGCTCGCGTCCGACCCACCGGCGCACACTGCGCTGCGCGCCGCGCTCACCGAGAACCTCTCACCGCGCGCCCTGCGCGGCCTCAGGGACGGCATCGAGACCAAGGCGGACGCCCTCGTCGCCGAACTCGTCAAGAAGGGCTCCTTCGAGGCCATCGACGCCCTCGCCCGCGCCTTCCCCCTGCAGGTCGTCGCCGACCTGATCGGCTTCACTGGCCATGTGCGCGACAACATGCTCCGCTGGGGGCAGGCCGCCATGCAGGTCATTGGCCCGATGAACCAGCGCACGGCCGAGAACTTTCCCGTGGCCGGAGAGCTCTACGCCTGGTGCTCCCAGGTGGGGGCCGACGACCTGGCCGAAGGGTCCGTGGGCCGGGGAATCTTCGACGCCGAGGCACGCGGGGCCATTCCGTCCGGCGCGGCCGGCCACATCATCCACCAGTACCTCGGCGCCGGGCTCGACACCACCATCGCGGCGATGGGCAACATCGTCGCCCTCTTCGCCCGGCACCCCGACCAGCTCGACCTGGTCCGCGCGAACCCGTCACTGGTACCGGCAGCCTTCAACGAGGTACTGCGCTTCTGGCCGCCCATCAACGCGTGGGGCAGGCGCGCCACCAAGGACATCACCGTCGACGGGACCCTCATTCCGGCGGGCGCGCAGGTCGCCGTCCTGCTCGGCTCCGGCAACCGCGACCCCCGGCACTACGACAACCCCGACGCCTTCCTCGTCGAGCGCAACCCGGTCGACCACCTGTCGTTCGGCTACGGCCCGCACGGCTGCGCGGGCCAAGGGCTCGCCCGCCTGGAGGCGCACGCCGTGATCGAGGCGCTCGCCCGGCGCGTCAAGCGCCTCGTCGCCGGGCCGGAGGTCCGCGTCCCCAGCAACATCACCCGGAGCATCGAAGAGCTCCCCGTCCTGGAGGTGGCCCCCGTATGAAGATCGTTCTCGACCGTCCCCGCTGCGAGGGCCACGGCCTGTGCGAGGAGGCCGCCCCGCAGCTCATGCACCTCGACGCCGAAGGCGAGCTGATCCTGGACCGCGAGGAGGTCGACGAGGCCGGCGCCGCCCTCGCGAACGCCGCCGCCCGCGTGTGCCCGGTCGCCGCGCTGAGGGTCGAATGAGCACCGGGGCCCTGGACCGCGTCGTCGTCGTCGGCAACGGCATCGCCGGGCTCACCGCCGCCGACACGCTCCGCCAGGCAGGCTTCGACGGTGAACTGACCATCGTCGGCAACGAGACGCACCCGGCCTACAGCCGCCCGGCCCTGTCCAAGGCGCTGCTGCTCGAGGGCGACGGCATGTCGTCGCACGAGCTGCCGCCGGCCGGCCACGCGGCGAGGGAACTGCTCGGTGTGCATGCGACCGGGCTCGACCTGGACCGCCGACGCGTCACGCTCGACGACGGTACGGCTCTGCCGTACGACCGCGTCGTGCTGGCGACCGGCTCCCGTGCCCGGCGGTTGTCGGACCTGCCCGAGGAGTTCACCCTGCGCGGGCTCGACGACGCGCTCGCCCTGCGCAGCCGGCTGGCGTCCAGGCCGTCGGTCGTCATCGTGGGCGGTGGCCCGCTCGGCATGGAGATCGCCTCCGGGTGCCTGGCCGCCGGCTGCCGGGTCACCGTGGTCTCCCAGGGTGTGCCGCTGATCGTCCAGCTCGGTCCCTACCTCGCGGACGTCTTCGTCAAGGCCGCGCTGGACCGGGGCCTCACCGTCGTCGAGACTGCGGCGGCACGGCTGCTAGGACGCGACGGACATGCCCGGGTCGTTCTCGACGAGGGCGCGGTTCTGGAGGCGGACGTGATCCTGACCGCCGCCGGCGACGTGCCCAACACCGAATGGCTCGCGGACACCGGCCTCGCCTCGAAAGGCGCCGTCCCGGTCGACACCCGCGGGCTGGTGCGTCCCGACGTGGCGGCCGTCGGTGACCTCGCGGCCTTCCCGACGCCGCACGGCCTGCGGCGCGTTCCCCTGTGGAGCAGCGCCATCGAACAGGCGAAGGTCGCCGCGTGGGCACTGATCCGCGGTGACGAGGCGCCCCCGCTCCGGTATCAGCCGTACTTCTGGACAGAGCAGTTCGGGCTGAGCCTCAAGGCCGTGGGCAACCTTCCCCTGGAAGGGGAACCGGCGTACGTCGACGGAGTGGCGGGCGGCGGGCCGGCGTTGATGCGCTGGTCGCGCGAGGACGGCACCGGCGACGCCGTGGCGCTCAACTACCGGATCCCGGTCCCCCTGCTGCGTCGTATGACCCGGGCGGCCGCGTAGGGTTCGCCGCATGAGGGCAGCGAAAGAGGGCACCACGGGTTCGGGGTTGGACCGGCTGGCATCGGTCAACCTCAACCTGCTGGTGCCCCTCCTCGCGCTCCTCGAGGAGGGCTCGGTGACCAGGGCCGCGGAACGGGTCGGCCTGTCGCAGCCGGCGATGAGCCACGCCCTCACGAGGATGCGGCGTCTGCTCGGTGACGAACTTGTCGTGCGGCAGGGGACGGGTGTCACGCTGACCCCACGGGCCCTGCAGCTGATCGCGCCGCTGCGCAGCGCCCTTCGGCAGACGGCACGCGTCGTGGACCTGCCCGGCTTCGACCCGGCCACCGATCAGCGGGTCGTCACGGTCGCCATGACGACCAGCACGGCGTTCGTCATCGGCCCCCGACTGGCGCGGCTCACGGCCGAGCGCGCCCCTCACACCACGCTTCGTCTGCGGACGATCACGGTGCCGACCGAGGCCACCTACACCGACCAGGGCGTCGACGTCGTGCTGGTCTCCGAGGGACACTTCTCGCCGCATCCGCGCGAGCGGCTGTACGACGACCGCTGTGTGGTGGCGGCCTCCCCGGACACGCCACCGGAGGCGAGCGCGCTCGACCTCCTGACCACGCAGCCTCACGTCGTCGTCGACTCCGACCGCCGGGTCTTTCCCTACGGGGTACTGGAGGAGAAGGGCATCCCCTACCGCGTCGGCCAGTTGAGCTCCGACTTCCTGCTGGTGCCCTACCTGGTCGCGCGCGCGGGCGGCGTCGCCCTCCTGCGCCACCGGGTCGCCGCCGCCATGCGGACCCTGACCGACCTGCGGATCGAGGAGTTCCCGTTCTCGCTTCCGGGGCTCGGGATCGACGTGGTCTTCAATCCCCGGCTGGGTGATCAGGACTTCGTCGCATGGCTTCGGACGCTGCTCTTCGACGCCGCGACACCGCTCTGATACCGAATCCGGTCACGGACGCGGTCAGTTGAGGAGCCGTACCCAGCTGGCGGCGAGCTCGTCGAGCATCTGGTCACGGTCCAGCTTCCAGTCGGCACGGTGCCAGTGCTGGGCGACGTAGTCGAGCTCGGCGATCGCGAGAACGCCCCGGAAGTGACGCTGGTGGGGCTCGAGGCGTCCGGCCGCCGTCAGTCCGTCCTCGACATCGCCGACGGCTTCCTCCAGCCATCGCTCGACCAGGTCGGGGAGTTCCGGATCGACGACCGAGGCATCGCGGCCGATGCGGATGATCGGCCGGATGGCCGGCCAGATGTCGGCGGTCCGCCGCAGCCACGCCGTGATCGCCTCGGGCGTCCCCTCGGTGACGGTGGCCACGAGGTCCTGCGCCGTGGAACCGTGTTCGGGCGAGCGGACGCGCTGCAGCGCTTCGTTGAGCTGCTCGTCGATGAGCGCCTTCATCAGTTCGCTGCGGGACGGGAAGTACGCGTAGAAGGTCACGCGGGTGGTGCCCGCCGCGGTCGCGATGTCGTCGACCGTGGTGGCGGCGTATCCCTTCGTCTTGAACAGCTCGAGTCCGCTTTCGAGCAGCAGACGGCGCGTCATCTGCTTCTGCGCCTCACGAAGATTCGCCATGCGCGAGATCCTAGCGCGGCCTCTGCATACGGAACGCACACGCCGACTCTTCAGCTAACGCATCAGATATAGCCCTAACGGAGCGTAAAGACTTAGAGGAGCAGGTCCATGGAGAGCCGTTCCCGCAGACCGGCGACCGTGACGCCGTACGTCTCCAGAACGCGGACCCCCTCCGGGCCGGGGGCGAAGACGCCGTGGTCGCTGCAGACGAGGCTGACGCAGGCCGGGCCGGTGAGCGGGTACGTGCACGCGGGGACGAGCTTGGGGGCTCCGTCCCGGGCAAAGCCGGTTCACGGTGGTGGCGGGCACGCTCACCGGGAGTCCGGCCAGCAGCACCGCCATCCGGCCGACGTTCCGGTTGTCCTCGCCGGCGCCGTTGGCGTTGCCCCACACCACGTCACGGATCGCGGACGGGTCGAGCCCCGGAGCCTTGGCCAGGACGCCCGTCAGCGCGGCGGCCGCCAGGTCGTCGGGCGGGCGCCGGCCAGCGCACCGTTGAAACGGCCGAACGGTGTCCTGGCCGCCGCGTACAGGAAGGCCTCACTCACCGGGCCACGCCTTCCTCGAGCGCGGTGGCGTCCGCGCCTTCTGGGGCCGGTGCGAGCACGGCTTCGGCGGCTGTGTCCTCCAGCCGTGCCGAGGCCAGCGGGATCGGCGTGAACATCGCCGATTCCTCGTCCGGGGTCAGCGCCGTGGGGCCGTACACCCAGTCGGTGAAGGCATAGCCGGAAGGGTCCAGTGCGCGCATGATCGCGTTGCGCCGCAGCCGCTGCTCTCCGTCCAGGTGCCACAGCTTGCCCCACGCACGGGCGGTGGACTGCACCCGGCGGCAGTGCTCGACGCGGACGGCCTCGTAGGAGGCGAGTACGGCGTCCCAGTCCGGTGTCCCTGTGCTCCGGTCGAACTGGCGGGCGGCGTGCCGGGCGAGGACCCAGCCGTCCTCGATCGCCATGATCGCTCCCTGCGCCATGTACTGCAGCGGGGGGTGGGCGGCGTCGCCCAGCAGGGCGATCCGGCCGTGTACCCACGTCTCGATCGGGTCCCGGTCGAGCATCTGCCACCAGCGGTCCCGCCACATCAGCGGAATGCCCTTGCGGACGGTGTCGCAGGTGGCGGCGAAGGCCGCGTCCAGCTCGTCCGGCGTGCCCCAGTTACCCTTCCCTGCCAGAGCCTTCGGCGACTCGAAGACGGCAACCTGGTTGAACATGTCGCCGCCGCGCAGCGCGTACTGCACGAAGTGGCAGCGGGGGCCGACGTGGACGGTGACGTCCTTCTCCGCGACGTCGTTGCCCTGGACCGTCTCCATCGGGACGGCCGCGCGGTAGGCGACGTAGTCGGAGGAGACCACGTCGTCGCCCACCAGCTTGCGGCGGGCCACCGAGTGCAGGCCGTCGGCGGCGATGATCACCGGCGCCTCCTCGGTCCGGCCGTCCGCCAGGCGGATGCGGGCGCCGCCGTCGGTGTGCTCGTAGTCGACGACCGCCCGGTCGGTCACCAGTTCCACACCGGCCCGCTCGCACGCCCGCAGGAAGAGGCCGTGCAGGTCGCTGCGGTGGATCACCATGTACGGGAAGCCGTAGCGCCGCTCGAGGTCCCGCAGATCGAGCCGGGTCAGCTCACGGGAGTCGAGGGCGTCGCGCATCACCATGTTCTCCGGGAGCACACCCAGTTCCTTGGCCTCGTCGAGCAGGCCGTATTCGTCGAGGATGCGGGTGCAGTTGGGCGCGATCTGGATACCGGCGCCGACCTCGCCGAACTCCGGGGCCCGTTCGAGGACGCGCACGCGCAGCCCCTCCCGGGCGAGGGCGAACGCGGTACTGAGACCGCCGATGCCTCCTCCGACGATGATCACGTCAGGCTTGTCGCCGGTGGGCGGGGTCACAGCGTTCATCTTCTCTTCCTCATAAGCCGGAAAGGTCGTCGAGTGGTGGGGCCTGCGCGCCGGTTCGGGGCCGGACAGCCCTCTGGTCCGCCTCGCAACACCTGGACCGGCCGACGGAGCCCAAGCAGCCGGTCCCGGTTCGGTCCCAGCGGTCAGAGCCAGCGAGCCAGGGCGGGCACGGACCGGCCGCCGGGAGCCGTGAGGGCGTGTTCACGCCCGGTGAGGTACGCGGTGATCTCTCGAAGCGGGCCGACGACCAGGTTCGGCTCGTCCTCCCCGGGCAGCTGCCAGGACGCACCCGTGTCGGTGGCCTCCAGGAGCAGCGCGGAGCCGGTCTCCTTGGCGCGCTTGCCGACCACGTCGTCGCAGAGGGCGGTGAGGAAGTCGCCCGGCAGGTCGGCGAAGGTCGGACCGGTGCCCAGGTCGACGGCGTGGACGCCCACCTCGCGGGAGCGCATCCAGGGCAGTTCGGTGGCGGGCACGGTACGGCCCTGCGCCGTCACGACCGGGGACTGCCACTGCGCTTCGCCGAGGGCGGCCGTCGACGCGGCGAGCTTTTCGGCGGAGCGGCGCAGCCACCCGGTCAGCTCGGCGGCCGGCATCCCGGCGCCCCGTTCGATACCGGCGGCACGCTCCTCGGGCGAGGAGTACATCGGTGTGCGCTCGCCGGTGGCGGCCCAGTGGACGAGGTTGCCCAGCGCGTCGGCGTTGGCGGCGACGTGGGCGACCAGGTGCTTACGGGTCCAGCCGGGCAGCGTGCTCGGCGCGTCGAGTCCGGCGTCGTCGAGGTCCGCCGCCCGGACGAAATGGTCGGTGGCGAGCTGCGCCCAGCGGCACGCGTCGTCGAACGTGCGGGACATCAGAGCGACCTCTCCTTCGCGACCCGGTTCTCCAGGCAGCCGATGCGGTCGATCTCGGCGACGACCGTTTCGCCGCCCAGCAGGTAGCGCCCTGGCTTGCGGGCGTGCCCGACGCCTCCAGGGGTGCCGGTGGCGATGATGTCGCCGGGGTTCAGACGCACGATCGTCGAGACGTACTCGACGAGGGCGACCGGGTCAAAGAGCAGGTCGGCGGTGGTGTCGGACTGCATGACCTCGCCGTCGACGGTGAGCCGGACGTCGAGGGCGGGGCGTACGCCGCCGGGCAGCTCGTCCGGGGTGACCAGGTAGGGGCCGACCGGGGTGCTGGAATCCCATATCTTGCCCTGGAGCCATTCACGGGTGCGGAACTGCCAGTCGCGGCAGGTGACGTCGTTCAGCACGGTGAAGCCGGCGATCGCCTGCTCGGCCTCCTCGCCCCGGGCGCGGCGCACCCGCTTGCCGACGACCACCGCGAGCTCGACCTCCCAGTCGAACTGCTCGGTCTCCTCCGGCCGGACGATGTCGTCGCCGGCGCCGATCAGGGCGTCGGCGAACTTCGCGAACAGGGTCGGGTGCTTGGGCAGGTCCCG
This sequence comes from Streptomyces sp. NPDC005791, assembly GCF_042871485.1. Lineage (NCBI taxonomy): Bacteria > Bacillati > Actinomycetota > Actinomycetes > Kitasatosporales > Streptomycetaceae > Streptomyces > Streptomyces sp. NPDC005791. The sequence goes on along the minus strand of NZ_JBIAIP010000017.1, from coordinate 3,808 downwards.
GCCCATCTCCTGGATGTGGTTACGGTAGTTGAGCCCGACGCACACCACCTTCGAGGGCTGCGGGACCACCGGCGCGAAGTCGGCGCCGTCCACGGCGTACGTCTGTCCGCCGGCCGCGGCGGCGCGCTCGGCCCAGTCGTCCCGGCCGAGCAGGGCGCCGACGTCCGGTGCCCCGAGATCGACCAGGACGTCACCGTCGAGCCGGACGGCCCGGGTGGTGCCGCCGGTGCGGAGGGTGGCGAGCTTCATGGGGTGGTTCCTTCCACGTGGGTGCGGTCGAGCCGGAGGGCCTCGAAGATCGGGGAGTCGCTGAAGCGGAACAGGTCCAGGGCGCCGGAGTCGGAGTCGGTGGTGCCGGCCTCGGACCGCATGGACAGCGGCTGCCAGGACGGGACGACGAACAGGTCGCCGCGCGTCACGGACCAGGACTTCTCCCCCACGGTGACGGTGCCGGAACCGTCGAAGACCTGGTAGACCGACGAGCCGGTCTCGCGGACCGGCGCCGTCTCGGCACCGCGTGCGACACGGTGCATCTCGGCCCGGATGGTCGGCAGGACGTCGGCGCCGGTCGACGGGTCGCTGAACCGGACGGCTGCGTGGCCGGGCTCGACGGTGCCGCTGTACCCCTCCGCCTCGAGGGCGAGCTGGTCGGCCAGGGCACGTTCGGTGTGCTCCCAGCGGTACGCCAGCAGGGGCGAGCCGGGGGCGGTCACGCCTGCCGACACCGGGCGCAGGCCGGGATGTCCCCACAGCCGCTCGGCGCGCGAGCGGCTGGGCGTGATGCGCTCGGCGTCGCTGATCTCGTCGCGGCCGAACTCGAAGAACTGCGTCTCGCCCGCGTACTGGAACGGAATGTCGAGACCGTCGATCCAGGCCATCGGCTCGGCGGTGGCGTTGTGGTGCGCGTGCAGGTTCCAGCCCGCCTGCGGGAGGAAGTCTCCGCGGCGCATGGCGACCGGGTCTTTGCCGACGATCGTCCACACGCCCTCGCCCTCGACGACGAACCGGAACGCGTGCTGGGTGTGCCGGTGCTCAGGGGCGTCCTCCCCCGGCATGAGGTACTGGATGGCGGCCCACAGGGTGGGCGTGGCGAACGGCCGGCCGCCGAGCGAGGGATTGGCCAGCGCGATGGCGCGGCGTTCACCGCCGCGGCCGACGGGGACGAGTTCGCCGGCCTGCGCGGCGAGCGCTCGCAGCTGTTCCCAGCGCCACACGTGCGAGACCGCACGAGAGCGCGGGTGCGTGGGCATCAGATCACCGATCTCAGTCCACAGCGGGACGAGAAGTGCCTGCTCGAAGCCCCGGTACAGCTCTTCGAGCGCCGGGGTGACCTCGGGCCGGCCTGCTCCGGCAACGGCCTGCAGCCGGACGGGCGAGCCTGTGGCTATGGCTTGGGTGGAGGACGTCTGAGTCACGGACTCAGCGTGCGCCGCGTCCCTGTGCAGAACATGTAGATTCTGCACAGCAGAATAACCGCCGGTCGGTCCGGGACGGTGACGGACCGGGCTCCGGACCGCGGGCCGTACCGGGAGACTCTCGTGGACAAGCCGCTCAAGACGCCACCGCCGTACCCCGTCGCCAGCGTGGACCACGCGCTCCGGGCGGCGGCGATGCTGCAGATGGAGGGCGAGGCCACCGTGTCGCAGATCGCCGAACGCCTGGGGGTCGCCCGGTCCACCGCCCACCGGCTTCTGGCGATGCTCGTCTACCGGGACTTCGCCGTACAGGGTGAGGACCGCGTCTACCGCGCGGGGCCCGTGCTGGAACTCGCCGCGCACTCCCAGTCCCTCGTGTCGCGGCTGCGTGCGGCGGCCCTGCCCCATCTGCACCGAGTCGTCGATCTTCTGGACGAGACCGCGAACCTCACCGTGCGCACAGGGGACACGGCGCGCTTCATCGCCAGTGTCGAGTGCCGGCAGACGCTGCGGGTCGGCTCCCGGGAGGGCATGGTCTTCCCGGCCCATCGCACGACGGCGGGACTGCTACTGCTCGCCGACCTCCCCGACGAGGAACTGGACGAGGTCTACGCTCCCGAGCGGCACCGCGACCGCCCCGGCGACCGCCCCGACCTCTCCAGGTTGCGGACCGAGTTGCGGCGTCTGCGCCGCAACGGGTTCGCCGTCAACCGGGAGCGGTCCGAGCGCGGCCTCGTCGCCGTCGGGGTACCGGTGCGCGACCAGGACGGCACCGCGCTGGCCGGTCTGTCCGTGTCCATGCCCAGCGTGCGCTACAACCCGCACCGTCTCCAGCCGCTGGTGGCCACTCTGACGGCCGCTGCGCACGCCCTCGAGAAGGACCTGGCCGAGCAGCGGTGAACCCGGCACTATCGTGCGACACCGACCCCCTAGAGACAAGCCATGACGCACGACAATGGGCCGGCGACGTCCCCGGGTTCAACTGTGGGGGCCACCCGGACACCGGGCTACGCGGGAACGCTGACCGCCGCCTGCGGCGCGGTCTTCGTGGCACAGGTCGCGAACGCGCTCCCGGCCTCACTGAACGGGCTCCTCCAGCAGGACCTGAGCACCCACGGATCCCAACTCACGTGGATCACAGCCGCGTTCATGATCGCCGTCGTCTGCTTCGAGTTCACCTTCGGTGTCCTCGGCGACCTCTTCGGCCGGCGGAAGCTGGTGGTGGGCGGCACGCTCCTGGTCGCCGCAGGCAGCACCGTGGCCGCGCTCGCGCCCACCGTGCAGGTGCTGTGGATCGGCGCCGCCCTCAACGGACTGGGCGCCGGCGCCATGTTCCCCGGCTCGCTCACCGCGATCACCGCCGTCACCCGCACCTCACGGCAACGGGCGCACGCGGTGGCCGTCTGGAGCGGCTTCCTGTCCGTCGGCGCCGCCGTCTCGCCACTGCTCGGCGGCATGTTCGCCAAGATCGGGTCGTGGCGTGGCTCGTTCTGGGTGCTCGTCGGACTTGCTTTGATAAGCGCGGTACTGACGCAGCTTCTGGCCACCGAATCCAAGGCGCCGGCGGGCCGTAAGCTCGATATCCCCGGCCAGATCACCTTCGCCGCCGGTCTCATCCTGGTGCTCTACGGTGCCGTCGAGGGGCCCGAGTCGGGCTGGACCACCCTCCCGGTCATGCTCGCCTTCATGCTCGGCGCGTGCTTCCTCGCCGGATTCGTCGTGGTGGAGCTGGGGGCACCGTCCCCGATCTTCGACCTGGCGCTGTTCCGCAACCGGGCCTTCACCGTGTCGTCCGTCGTCGCGGTCATCGGCATGATCGCCTTCCTCGGCGCCTGCTTCGCGACGAGCATGTGGCTGGGCCCCCTGCAGCACCAGGACCCGATCCACGTGGCGATTCCCTTCCTGCTCCTCCAGGGGCCCGCCTTCCTGCTCATCCCCGTCGTCTCGCGGCTCCTCCACCGGGTCGCCGCAGCCTGGCTGCTGACCTCCGGCTTCGCCCTGATGGCCGTCGGCTGCCTGCTGTGCACCCGGCTGGACGTCACCGACCCGAGCCTCGGCCCGTTCGTCGCACCCGCCCTGCTGATCGGCATCGGTTTCGCACTGACTGTCAGCTCGGTGACGGCCGTAGCGCTGAACAGCGTGCCCCCGCAGCAGGCGGGCATGGCGAGCGCGACAACCAACATGCTCCGCGATCTCGGTTTTGCGCTCGGCCCCGTCGTCGTCGGCGCGGTCGCCCTCAGCAAGGCGGGAGCCGCCTTCTCGGCCAAGCTGGCGGGCGCGGACCTGCCCGCGGAGCACCTAGTAGGGCTTGGTCATGTGCGGTCTGTGATGGCGTGTCTTCTTGATCAGTCGTGTCGTTGACCGGGTGTGCTGAGTGAGGAGTTGGCTGCGGT